>NZ_OY762614.1:2842500-3538915 GCF_963666145.1 uncultured Desulfobacter sp.
CTGACGCCTGCCCGGTGCTGGAAGGTTAAGGGGATTTGTTAGCTTTTTGCGAAGCATTGAACTGAAGCCCCAGTAAACGGCGGCCGTAACTATAACGGTCCTAAGGTAGCGAAATTCCTTGTCGGGTAAGTTCCGACCTGCACGAATGGCGTAACGACTTCCACACTGTCTCAACCAGGGACTCAGCGAAATTGCAGTGGCGGTGAAGATACCGTCTACCCGCGAAAAGACGGAAAGACCCCGGCACCTTTACTACAGCTTGACATTGGATTTTGGGATATGATGTGCAGGATAGGTGGGAGACTTTGAAGCATGCGCGCCAGTGTGTGTGGAGTCACCCTTGAAATACCACCCTTCATATTTCAGTGTTCTAACCATGGTCCGTAACCCGGATTTGGGACAGTGTCTGGTGGGTAGTTTGACTGGGGCGGTCGCCTCCCAAAGAGTAACGGAGGCGCGCGAAGGTTCCCTCAGGCTGATTGGAAACCAGCCGTAGAGTGCAAGGGCATAAGGGAGCTTGACTGCGAGAGAGACATTTCGAGCAGGTACGAAAGTAGGTCTTAGTGATCCGGCGGTTCTGAATGGAAGGGCCGTCGCTCAACGGATAAAAGGTACGCCGGGGATAACAGGCTTATCGCCCCCAAGAGTTCACATCGACGGGGCGGTTTGGCACCTCGATGTCGGCTCATCACATCCTGGGGCTGGAGCAGGTCCCAAGGGTTTGGCTGTTCGCCAATTAAAGTGGTACGTGAGCTGGGTTTAAAACGTCGTGAGACAGTTTGGTCCCTATCTTTCGTGGGCGCAGGATATTTGAGGAGATCTGATCCTAGTACGAGAGGACCGGATTGGACCAACCAATGGTGTTCCAGTTGTCGTGCCAACGGCATTGCTGGGTAGCCAAGTTGGGTATGGATAACCGCTGAAAGCATCTAAGCGGGAAGCCAACTTCAAGATTAGATATCCCTTCTTTAGACTGAAGACCCCTTGAAGACTACAAGGTTGATAGGCTGGGTGTGTAAGCATGGCAACATGTTGAGCTTACCAGTACTAATAGGTCGTGAGGCTTAGCCACTTTTTTCCATGAATAACTTTGAACACTTTGACGTCGAACGAAATTTTGCGAATTTCTTTGTTGCCGCACAAGTCCTTTAAAACGCAGTAGTCCACTACAGCTTATTTAAAGAACTTGCTTGCGCCTTGAAATTCACTAAAATTTCATCCGACCGCGATATAGCAAAATATGAAGCATGATTTTTACTGCAGCAGATTACAAATTTGGATCCATGGGACATGCAACGCATAACCTTTCTGAAGTCCCAGGTCCGACCAGTGTAACCGGTGGCGATGGCGAAGAGGCCACACCCGTTCCCATCTCGAACACGGAAGTTAAGCTCTTTAGCGTCGATGGTACTGCATGGGAGACTATGTGGGAGAGTAGAACGCCGCCGGTTCTTTTTCTAAAAGCCCTGATTATTTCTTGAAAATGGTCAGGGCTTTTTTGTTATTTATCAATTTGGTTTAGGAATACCTTAGTAATGATTTTTGCAGATAACATCTCCCTTGCCTATGGCAAACGTGTCCTGTTCAAAGATGTCAACATCATGTTTAAACCCGGCAACTGCTACGGCCTTATCGGGGCCAATGGTGCCGGAAAAAGTACATTTTTAAAAATTCTTGCCCAGGAGATTGAGCCGGATACCGGAACGATTTCTGTGGGCCCTAAAGAGCGCATCGCTGTGCTGCGGCAGGATCACTTTGCCTTTGACGAACATCGGGTGATTGATACGGTTATCATGGGCCATGACAAGCTGTATAGCCTTATGACCGAACGGGATGCACTCTATGCAAAGCCTGATTTTTCCGAAGAAGACGGGATCCGGTCCGGTGAAATTGAGGTCGAGTTTGAAGAGATGAACGGGTATGAGGCGGAATCGGATGCGGCGGTACTTTTAAAGCACCTGGGCATCGATGAAGCGCTGCACACCAAAAAAATGAAAGAGCTTGAGGGCGGTGAGAAAGTGCGGGTCCTGCTGGGCCAGGCCCTGTTCGGCAACCCGGACGTCCTGCTGCTTGACGAACCGACCAATAACCTGGATATCCAGGCCATTAACTGGCTCCAGGAGTTTTTGTTTCGGTTTAAAAATACAGTGATTGTGGTGTCCCATGACCGGCATTTCATGAACCAGGTATGCACCCACATTGCCGACATTGATTTCAGCCAGATTTCCGTTTATGTGGGCAATTATGATTTCTGGTACCAGGCCAGCCAGCTTAACCTGAAACAAAAGCTTGCGGACAACAAACGGGTTACGGAACGGGCTGAAGAGCTTAAATCCTTTATCCGTAGGTTTTCTTCCAATGCCTCCAAGTCAAAGCAGGCCACATCCCGTAAAAAACTGCTGGATAAGCTGACCATTGAAGAATTGCCGGTATCGAGCAGAAAATATCCATTTATACGGTTTAAACCTGAACGGGCCTGCGGAAACATCATCCTGGAAGTTGAAGGGCTTTCCAAGACCATTGAGGGTGAAAAAATCCTTGATAATGTTACGTTTAGGGTCAATGGTGAGGATAAGATCGCCTTTGTGGGCGAAAATACCCTTGCCATCACCGCGCTTTTCGATATTTTGTCTGGAAAAATGGAAGCGGATGAAGGTGAATTCAGGTGGGGTGTTACCACCAGCCAGTCCTATTTTTCCAAAGAGCACAGTGCCTTTTTTGACCAGGATCTTAATCTGATCCAGTGGCTGCTGCAGTTTGCCCCGCCCACCGAGGGTGAGAGTTTCGCCAGAACCTTTTTGGGACGGATGCTTTTTTCCGGCGAAGATGCCCTGAAAAAGACCCATATACTCTCCGGCGGTGAAAAGGTCAGATGCATGCTTTCCAGGATGATGCTAGCCGAATCCAATGTTCTGATGCTGGATGATCCCACCAACCACCTGGACCTGGAGTCCATTACCGCTCTCAACGACAGCCTGGTGGAGTTTCCCGAGGTGGTCCTTTTCACCTCCCACGACCATGAATTTATCAACACCATTGCCAACCGTATCATCGAGATAACCCCCGACGGGATTATCGATCGTCTCATGTCCTATGATGAATACCTTGAAAGCCAGGAAGTTGCCCGGACCAAGGAAAAAATAAACGCATAGACAGACGGACGAACTGCCAGGCAAAAAATAGTATGAAAACCAAGTACGATGTGGTGATTATAGGGGCTGGGGCCTCGGGGCTGATGTGCGCGGCCCAGGCCGGAAAACGCGGGCGGCGTGTGAAAGTTCTGGACCACGGCCCCAAGCCCGGGCGCAAGATCCTTATGTCCGGCGGGGGCCGGTGCAACTTTACCAACCGTCGGGTCAGTGCCAACAATTATATTTCATCCAATCCGCATTTTGTAAAATCCGCACTTAGCCGGTACCGGCCAGAGGATTTTATAGATCTTGTCCGGCAATACGGGATTCGTTTCAGTGAACGGGAACACGGCCAGTTGTTTTGCACGGACAGTGCCGGGCAGATCCTTGATATGCTGCTGGCAGAGTGCCGCAACGCCGGTGTCAACCTGACACCCAAAACAGGGGTTACCGGCATTGAAAGGCAGACGTCTGGCCGGGAGTTTCTGATTCGCACATCCGGGGAGAGCATCAGTGCCTCGTCCCTGGTGATCGCCACCGGCGGGGTATCAATCCCAGCGGCCGGGGCCACGCCATTCGGATACAAGGTGGCCGATCAGTTCGGCATTCCTGTGGTGCAGCCGCGGCCCGGTCTTGTTCCCTTTACTGTTCAGCCCGAGGATAAAACGGTTCTGGCACCCCTGGCCGGGATTTCAGTCAAGGCCCGGGTTCGCACGGGATCGGTCTCATTTGAAGAGCAGATTTTGTTTACCCACCGGGGGCTGAGCGGTCCTGTGATTCTTCAGGCCTCATCTTACTGGCAGTCCGGAGCCCCGGTGACCATAGATCTTTTTCCGGATGGAAATCTTGAAGAATTGCTGGAAACAGTTCGTAAAAATCGGCCCAAATGCCATGTAAAAACCGTTCTGGCCGAGTATCTGCCAACGCGCCTGGTCCAGGCCCGCCTGGATGAAACGTTGTTGAATTGTCCCCTTAACCGCATTTCCCGCCAGGGTCTTAAAACTGTGATTGATGCGATCCACACCTGGAAGATCCAGCCCGGCGGCACCGAAGGGTACAGAACCGCCGAGGTGACCGTCGGCGGCATTGACTGCCGCAGGTTCTCTTCAAAGACGATGGAATCCCGAGATGTCCCGGGACTTTATGCCATCGGTGAAGTGCTGGATGTCACCGGGTGGCTGGGCGGCTACAATTTCCAGTGGGCGTGGTCTTCGGCCTGGGCAGCCGGACAGGCGGTGTAGGTGTTGCAGGAACAACTGCTCCTAGACCATCATCCGGTTAATGACGATTCTGTGGGCTTTTCCAAATTCCATAATTTCTTCGGGTTTGAAATCTCCGGCAGTGTAGGTGTTTAAAAACGCCGACACCGACAGCATATATAAAATATAAGAAAGGTGGCCGGAATAGCCGGTGTCGTCCAGTTTTTGAAGGGCTGCGATGGTTTGATCCGCCCGCTCCATAACCTGGCGGCTCACTGCCGGTGGCGCATCCTGGGTGCAGACATGGGCCGAGTAAATTCTGCGGCAGGAAAAGGGCCGGTTTTCATAGATCATGCAGGCGTTATTTTTCATGAGGAACGGACAGGGAACCGCGTTGCCTTCCTCCCGCTGCTTTATTTCATTTCTAAATGCCTTGGTCAGGGTTTTCTGCCGGCTTTTGGGCATTTTTTCCATGGCAAGCCGTATCGCCATTCCTTCCAGGGTGGTAATGTCGATGCTGCCGGCCTGCCTGCAGCAAAAACTGCATCCCCGGGAGCAGGCACTGCCTTTTACCAGGTCACGGGTCTCCGCATCAAAGGCGTCGTATATCTTTTTTAACTGCGCTCTTTTCTCTTTCATATTTCTCCGGTTTGTAAATTGGTGTCAAAACCTGCGCATTATCCACTTTTTAATACCTGGGGGCAAGGGGCTTGAAATACAAAATGGACGACCTGAGGTTAACACGTTGTCAAAAGATTTGAGGCCGTTGACAAGGTCTGCCCTGAACTGTAAAAATTAAGTATAAAAAAAATTTATTTTCTGTTCCCGTTCCAAAGGGATATTGCATGCAGTTACAAAACAAAAAAACTGGGCTGCTGTTTTTTATTCAACCAGCAGTGTCCGCACCGGTTGGAATTGATAACGCGCCTTACGCGTCGTCATTGTCGGCCTATTTTTATAGAACTGTTCTGCTGATTTCCGTGATTGTGTTTTGGACCTTAATGGCCACAGTAGCAGTCCCGGCACCCCCTCCTGATATTTTGAAGATGGACGCCTCCCGAAAAAGCATCGATATCGGCAGCAGTCTCCAGCATTTGATGGATCCGGGCAATACGTTGACCTTGAACGATGTAATTCAACCGGATACGCCATGGAAAAAAGCATATCCGCCCAGGCTTCATACCGGAGCGGCACACGATATTGTCTGGGTTCGATTCCGCGTTCAGAACATATCATTGTCCCGGCAAACCCTGGTGCTCAACGTTGACTGGCCGTTCTGGCATCTGATGGAATTGTATATCCAGGATGGGGATGCCGGATACAATACTCTTGACGCAATAAAATCTGTGCCTCCCCAAAAAAATCGACTCCCATTTGCCTTTGAATTCCCATGCCTTGCAAATCAGCAGTTAACTTTGTACCTGCGTGCCCACAGTACCGGAGTGCTGCTGTTGCCCCTGAAAATCTGGCAGCAGCAGGCCTATGAGAAGATGGGACTTTTTCGGAATCTGTTTTTAGGCATGTTCTTCGGCTTTCTCATTGCCATGTGTCTGTACAACGCCTCTTTAAGTTTTTTTACCCAGGATGACAGCTATACCTACTATGCGGTGTATGTGCTTTCGGTAATGCTCTATTGTCTGTCCATGACCGGTGTGGGCGCTGCATATCTGTGGCAGGGCAATGCCTGGCTCAAGGGCCATTCCTACGGCCTTTTTTCGTCATTCTCGTTTTTGATGGCCACGCTGTTCATCCGAAGGTTTCTACGGCTGCCCAAAGTCGGTGGCTGGCTGTTTGGTCTGAGTAATTTTTTTGCGGTATTCTGGATTTTGATGACGGGTTTATATGCCATATATCATGGTCGATGGATGATATCTTGTGAGAATATCGGTGCAATACTCAGCTGTGTGGTAGGGCTTGTAACCACCATAACCCTATGGCGCAAAGGCAGCATTGCCGCCAAGTACATGACCATTGCCTGGACATTGCTTATTCTGGCTACCTTTGTACTGATGCTGGGTCTTGCCGGGGTTATAACATATCACCCCATTATCCAGCACAGCCAGAACATTGGATTCATACTGGAATTGTTTCTGCTTTCCCTTGCCCTTGCAGATCGGATCAAAAGAGAGCGTGGTGAAAAAGAGGCCGCCCAGGAACTTTCCATCCAGCTTTATAATGAGGCGGTCCAGGCCAAGGAGCGGGAAATGCAGGCCCAGGCCAGAACCCTTGCCGTGGAGCGGGCGGCTAAAAATGAGCTGGAGGAGACGGTGAACCGGCGGACCCGGGAACTTCAGAATACGTTGCGTCAGCTTGAGTCGGCAAATAAAAAGCTGGGGCAGATGAGCCGGACCGACGGACTGACCGGGTTGTTCAACAGACGATATTTTGACGCGGCATTTGAAGAAGAGTTCAAGCGGGCCATACGGTATGGGCAGCCGTTATCCGTCATCATGGGCGATATTGACCATTTTAAGCGGATCAATGATACCCATGGGCATCAGATGGGGGATCAATGTCTTAAAGCGGTGGCCTCTACCTGGCAGACCTATCTTAAACGCGCCGGAGACCTGGTGGCCAGGTACGGCGGTGAGGAGTTTGTCTCTTTATTGCCCAACACCGATATTCATGATGCCGAAAAGATTGCCGGGCAAATCAGGGCCGCCATTGAAACGGCCAATCTGAAGTTTGGTGAAATTCATATTAACCTCACCATCAGTTTAGGGGTATCCAGCCTCTCTTTTTCCGGTAAAGATGATATGGACGCGCTTTTACAACGGGCTGACGGTGCCCTGTATGACGCCAAAAACCAGGGTCGAAACAGAGTTGAAATCAAGGCATGCGAATCATCTGATTGACACGAAGGTTAACCTCCTTCTTTCAGGGCGGCTGCGATGTCATCCGCCGTCAATCCCTCCTGGGGCCAGCGCTGGGACTCGCATACACTTAAATAATTATCGGCAATGTCCCTGCTCAGCCACTGAGTTGCCCATTGGGGATCGTGGAATTTTTTTTGGGATTTGTCATATGCTGTTGTGATATTTTTTTTGATGAGTGTCCGGTAAAGGGCTTTGGCCGGACAGACGGGGGATTGCCCGTTTTTAATCCGGTTTTCATTGATTCGTTGGGGAATGGCAAGGCCTGCGGGGTCCAGATCGCCAAAATAGTGTATTTGGCTGGCCCCGGTCTGGGTTTCAATCTTGGCCAGGCTGTCCAGGGACTGGATGGGGGTTGCGCTTGTGGCCTTGAACCCTTTGCCGAACACCACGGCGGCAAAGAAGCCGCCGCCCAGGGGATGGTCTGCTCGGTTGGCCGCCGTGCAGCTCCAGTAGGTGGCGCTGTTTTCCACCACCAGCAGGGGCCTATGAACCGATTCCTCTCGATTTTTTGAAAATACCTCATAGGGCAAGGGTTCGGGGCAGTAAAAGCAGTCGAGGTCCGCCAGGGTGATCCGGCCCGAAAAAAGTCCTGTATGAACATAGGTGTCCAGGGCTTTTTCGTTGCCAAAGATCTGCAATGCCCTTTCCCGGTGGGGCAGAAGAGATGGATTTTTTTTGCGGTTTAAAAGATAGTGGTTCACGGCCCGGGCAAGGGTCAGCTGTTTTTCCGTGGTCAGGGTATGGGCAAATGCCGCCATTCGGGAGGGCTCCCAGGGACTTTGCTCTCTGATCCGGGCAAGGGTTTTCTTTCGCTTGCGTGTAACACGATTTTCATCGGCCCGGACCAGGGTGACATACCGGGGCAGAATCCCGAATTTTTGCCAGCCCGCTCCTTTTTTGGCTGGCAACCGAATTTTGCCTTTGGCATCAAGTTCTTCCAGCGCGCGAAGTAATAGTTCTTCTTTAGAGATATCCATGGTGCCGGCAATGACAGAGGTAATTTGCTCAATGGGAATTTTGCGGCGGATCGCCCCGGCGAAAAAGCCTTCCAGGGCCGCCACCATCCCTTCAAAATCTATCTGAGTACCGGGGAATTCCATTAAATTTTTTGATACCGCCCGATTTCATCTATAAAGTTAGGCGTAAAAATACCCGAATCCATTTTTTCAGCAATTTCATCAAGCCCCCAGAACCGCCCCTCTTCAATCTCATCGAGATTTATTTTAATCTTCCCGTCCCACAGACAATGGTAACTGGATATATATTCAGATTCATAGTCATTGAGTAACCGGTATTTATACAGGTATTTCAAGTGTGCGCATGTGATGCCGAGCTCTTCTTCCAGTTCCCGGACCGCCGCATCCAGGTAAGATTCTCCCTTGTCCACATGACCGCCCACCGAGGTATCCCACTTTCCGGGCTGGACATCCTTATTTATATCTCTTTTTTGCAGATACAATTCATTTTGGCTGTTAAACACCAGAATATGGACCACCCTGTGAATTAAACCTGGATTGCCATGGACCTGATCACGGCTTGCCTGGCCGATAATCCGGTCATCTTCATCAACGATATCAAAAATTTCTTTGGTCATACATGTTCCTTAAATATAAACAAATGGAAGGTCTCGCTTTCACGGGAGGTGCAAACAGATTTACCGGATATGATTTATGAAATGTTGGGGTTTAAGGTCCAGCGGATAAACCAGCCCGATTCATCCCGGTCAAGACAGACAATCCCTGAGTTCTGAAATTTGAGCACCTTGGGTACCTCCCGGCCGGTGGTCAGGTAAGAGACCATTTTTTCCATATAGGGTAGATGGCCCACTATCATGTGGTTGGAATCCGGATCAAGCCGGTCGCCAAGAACTTTTACATCATCCATGGGGGAGATATCCGCCATCTGTTCAATGCCGGGACCCGGACAAAGGTGTTCAGCCATGATCCGGGCGGTCTGTTCCGCGCGTTTTTTTCCGGAATGAAAAATTTTGGAGGTTTTAACGCTGTAACCGGCAGCCACTTGAGCTATTTTTAAGGTCTCCTCACGCCCCTTTTCAGACAATCCTTTTTCAGGGTCTTCAGTTTTTGGCTGGCTTAACCCGTGCTGTACAAGAAATATCGACATACGGTCTCCTTTCAAGTTTCTTTATTCAGCCATAGTAGTTAAGTAATTCCTGTGCGTCAACTTATAGCCCCAACAAAAATCACCCTTCCACATGGATCTGTACGGTTTCAAGTTTTTCAAAGGGGCGTCCGTCGATGAGGAGCTGCGCGCCTGCCTTTTGAATGACGATTCTGTGGGCGAACAGCTCGATGGAACCGGTGTCGTTGATGCCGGTCAGATAGATGCACTGGACCCCTAACGCCTTTGCCACCTTAAGCTGGGCATCCAGAAAGTCGGGGCGGTTGCATACTCCCAGCGGGTTGTCCAGGATCAAAAATCCCGGCATGGGCCTGGCGCCGCTTTTAAAGCGCCGGCTTCTCATGTATACCAGAAGGGCGTAGAGTAGGACCGCCGTGGTCAGGGCTTCGCCCCCGGACCCGAGATCTTTGCCAACGGGTTCGTAGTTTCTGGCGGTGTCGTCGCACTTGAGCAGCCGGATGTTAAAACTCTTTTTGGCTTCCACCGCCAGAAGCCGGTAGAGCAGCGCCGCACCCAAACGGTTGCCTTCGGCTGGATTAACCTGGGGGCACAGCCCTTTTTGGATGCACTCTTCCATCCAGTTTTCCAGACTCTCTTTATAGGCCCGGTCAAAGCGGCTGAAATTAAGCTTGGCCGCGGCCCTTAAAATGGGTTTGCCGCCGTAGATAAACACCTGTTCCGGAATGGAGACCTGGGTGGCTGCGGTCAGTTTCTGGTGGCAGTCCTTGGCATGTTCCAAAAGCTGGCTGACATGGGTGTCCATCAAGGTTTTTGACCGGGAGAGATCCCCCTCCAGGGTGGCGGCGATCCCGGTGCAGTTGTTGATCAGATCGCTGCAGGATAAAGCCATGCTCCCGGCGTCGTGCTCTTTGAGGGCGGCGGCCAGGGCCGGAACAATCCCCTCAACGTCGGAGTCCCGGATATGGGCGTCAAGTGCCCTGTACTTTGCATCCCGCTTGCGTTCCAAATCCTGGGTCTTTTGGGCCTGTTTTTTTCTTTCAGCTTGAAGCTGTTTGACCCTGTTTTCCATCTCCACGCAATGGGCCTGCCGGTTCTGGGGATGCAGAAGATCGGGCCAGTCCGGGTCAAGGTCCGAGGGTTTTGTCTCCGGGGGATCTCCTGCCCTGGCGGCAAGGGTTTTGAGCGTATTGAACCAGGTCGTGACCGCCGCCTGATCCTCCCGGGCCCGGCTGATCTGTTGGGCCATGGTTTCCAGGCGGGTTCCCAGGTCCTGGGTTGCGGTTTCCAGATCCGGGATCACGGTATTTTCCAGATCCGGTAAAGAAAATTCCTGGAGTTTGCCCGCTGTCAGTCTGGGTAGGATCTGCTTTTTTTCAAGCTGCTCAAGCGCTTCACGCTCTTTTTGGGCCTCTTTTTCCAATACCTCAGCCTGGGCTTCGGCACGTGATTGTTCCTTTGAATCCTTTTTTATTTGAGCGGCCAAAAGATCCCGTTTGGCTTGACGTTCCATGACCGCTTTGGCGGCCCAGTACCGGGCCTGGTCAGCATCAAAGGCGTGGGTGGATTGAAGCCGGGTCAATTTTCCCTGGAGGTCCGACAAATCCCGGCCAAGGTCCTCGACCTCCCGTTCAAGTGATGCCACCCCAAGTTCCGTACTTCGCTGGTGCAAATTGGCCTGGGCCTGGAAATAGAGAGACTTGATGTCCTGGGGGGCCATATCTTGGACATGGCGTCCCGTGTCCGTATCTTTTTCGTCCAGGGCCAGGGGAAGGGGGATTTCTGCGGCCAGTTCATCCAGCCGGTCCCGGTCTTTATCCAGTCCGGGAATTATGCTCGCCGCAGATATGGCGGCCTGTTCCAGGTCAGATGCCTGGGATTCAAGGGATATGATGCCCAGGTCAAGTTTTTTTATGGCCTGTCTGTTTTGTTCGGTCTGCTGCTGCCAGGATTTCCATTCACCGTTTTGGGCCAGCCATTGCCTGATGCGCTTGAGGGTTTCCTCCAAACGGGCCTTATCCGAGGTCAATTCCTCAATCCGATCATCGCACCGGGTGATTCGGGTCTTGATATCCGTTATCCGGTCCTGGACAGCGGCGATTTCCCGGCAGGTTTTTTCATGGGCCTTGTTTGCCAGGTCCAGATCCAGGTCCAGCCGCTGGACCGTCGCGGGATCGGGAAACGCTTCCCTGAAGGCTTTTAATTCGTTCAGGGATTTTTCCATGGCATCGCAGGTGAGTAAAAGATCCCGGATCAGGACCTCTTTTTCCTCTTTTTCAATGGACAGTTCCTGTTTCAGGGTTTGGGCGCCCAAAAGGGTATAGATGGACGGATCTTTTGGAAGGATACGCTTGTGGGCAATTTCATCAACGGTGGTGATGTCGGTGACCGGCAGTGAGATCACCACCGGCCGCCGCAGCCAGGCAGGCGGTTCCAGTGCCAGAATGTCTTCCATCACCTGGGCGCTTGCCGCCATGATGCCGGTGAACCGGGCCGGATCCCGGTGGATGAATTGGGCTGTGACCTCGGCTTCCATCTCCAGGGAGGCCAGATATTCTGGAAAGGCCCGGATCTGGGTGGGGCTGATTCCCGCATCCCGGTAATGCCGGATCAGGCGGCGGGTCTGGTCATCCACAGCCAGGGTGCGCACCTCATCCAGGCTCTTGAGTTCATTGGTCAGTTTGCGTACCTCTTTTTCCATGCGCATGAGTTTATCGGTTTTGCGCGAAATCGTGTCGGATAACCCGGATACATGGGCGGCATTGGTGGGGTCAAAGTTGTCGGCGCCTGCTGCGGTGCGGATGTGGGGATCTGAAATCAGGCGTTCCCGCCATGTTTTTTCCCGGGCTTTGCGGGCCAGGGCGTCATCAATGGCACTTTGATCCCGGACCTTTTGAATGGAAAGTTCCTCCCGGTTTTGGTTTTCCCGGGAAAGGGTGTCGTCAAGGGTGTTTCGTTTTTCCCGGGTCTGGGAAAGATCCTTGCCGGTTCGATTTAACTCTTGTTCAAGGCGGCTGGAATACGCTTCGGGGGCGTCAAGAAAATGGGGGGCAATGTCTTCACCGTTTTTCAGGGCCATTTCCAGATGGGCGTGCAGCCGAGTTGTCTCATTGTTCAACCGGGTGTGTTTTTCTTGGGTTTCCTTAAGTACCCTGCGGCAGTCCTCTTGTTTCTCCTTTATCGCTGCCGCTTTGGTCTTTGATTTTTCAATTAGACTTAAGGTTTGCTGCCTGCGTTGTTCGATGGCGGCATGAAAAGCCCGGGCATGTTGGTCTGCTTTTTCACGAAGGGGCGTCAACTCAGAGCCCGAAGCGGTCAGCGCCTCATGCTTGTCTTGAAGTCTGCCGGTGATCAGATTGATCCGGGCCAGGGTATCTGCGGCATCTAACGCATGGCCCAGGGCTTCTGCGGCCTTGATGGCTCGCCCCAGGTCGGCCGCATACGCCAAACGTTCCTTTTGGGCTAGCGTCAGAGAAAATCCCCGGGCCATTGATAGATCCGCCTGGGTTCCGTCCAAGTCGGCTTTAGCCTTGTTTTCATCTTCCTGGGCTTGGGCCAGTTTTTTGTGGACCTGCTGTTGTTCCTCCCCGGCCTTTGGCAGCGCCCGGGAGACCAGGAAGGCGGCCTGTTCAAGTTCCCCATCGCAGCGGCTTTGCTTCTCTTTGGCCCCAAGGAACTCGGCGGCAATGGGCTGAAAATCCTCCAGCCGGGTTTTCAGGGACAACACCGCTGCCAGCTTCTTTTTTTTCCAGGGCATGGTTCTCATTTTGTCCATGTTGGTCAAGGTGGCGGCACGAAGTTGTTCGGCAAATGCCATGTCCGTGACACACCCCAGGAAAAAGGAGAGAAAATCAGCCTCACACCGGAACCGGAACGCATCCTTGATGCCCCCTTCGCTTTTGGCAAAATCGATTTGCCGATCCACCAGCCAGGGATCCAGACCGATCTTCTCCAGGCGCTCCCCCCAATCTTTCTGAACATCGGTGATCACCACCTGGTTGTGGGGATCATTTAAAAAATCCCGGACGGCGGACAATGGTTGGGGGTGTGCTGAAAGCTCGTGCCAGTTTTGCTGCATACGGTCAAAAAAATCCGGCGCCAGGGCCTGGAAATAATAGCGGACTATGGGTTTTGACGCTTCCTTGTAGCTGTAAAGCACCTGGCCGATGACCAGGCGTTCTTCTGATTTGTCTTCAAAGAGGTTCTCTTCTTTGGGAACGGCCATCTCAATGAGGATCACGGCGGGCCGGCCTGGCACCAGATACTGGGAAAGGGTTTTGTCCCCACCGGACTGCAGGTGCTGGACAAACCGTTTCTGGTCCGGGCAAAAGGTGTTGAGCACAAAGGAGATCAAGGTGGTTTTGCAGGTGCCGTTCACCGCAAAGATCACCCCGTGGTCCGACGAGACTTCCGGATCAAATAGCCGGCTGTCGTGATCGGCAATGGGGAAACTGCCCTGCTGGAGAATGTTTGCCCCTGCACAGATTTCGCCTGCAAATATCCGGGTGATTCTAAACATGATCGTCCTCCTTGGCGTCGGCCTGTTCTTTGCCCCGGTTGACGATGTCCCGGAAGGCCTGGAAGGTGTACAGCATGCCCTCACGCACCGCCGCCTGGTAGACCGGTGTGGGGCGGTACTCCAGCACCCTGTCATGCTCTTCAAAGGCCAGGATGTACCGGGTTTCTCTCATGTGCCGCACCACCTGTTCAATGAGTTCCCGCCAGGAATTGCCGGCCGCGCCCCCGGTCTGGCGGATGTCGGGATTGTCTTCGGGCATCTCACGGATGCGCTGGGCCAGGGTAATGATCTGGGGATGGAGGCGGTCTGCGCCGGTATCATCTGGGCAGGCGTCATTGTCATGGGTTTCTGATCCGCCGTCCTGGTCCGGTTCCGGGCACAGTTTGGCAAAGCGGCGCAGGATTTCAAAAATATCGTCAAGGGTGACGGCACCTAAATCCTCAACGGGAACCTCAAGGTCTTGCTCCTGGGGGAAAAAAGCCGTGGCTACGGCGGCATGCACACAAAGAATGTCCGCTGCCCTGAACTCCCCCCGGCCTAGAAGCTTGCCGTAGTCCGTGACGGTCATGGAAAAAAGGCTTTCCGCCCCCAGAGCGGAGAGACGGAAACCATCGTCTTCCAGGGCCAGGACGGCAAGGTCCATGGCCTTCAGGGCCTGGGCCACGGCCTGCTGGAACCCGGCATCGGCCTGGTATCTCTGGATCAGGTTGCCCAACTCCTGCTGGTGGCGTATCACCAGGGATTTGCGGCCGTGGCTGTGGGCCAGGCTTAGGTATACAAGGCGGTTGACCTGGTAAAGAGTCTCAAGGTCCATGGGTTATCCTTTTTTCTGGTGGGAACGGGGTTTGGGTGGTGCCGATTCAAGCCTCAGTTCATGTCCCCGGTAATTGCGCTGGTCCGGCAGGGCCAGGCTGAAAATGAGTTCCGGGTGCCGGCGGCTTGCCGTAACCTGGTATTTATCTGCATAGAAGTGATCCACCAGGCAGTGAAATACGGCCATGGCCAAGGCCACGGGCATCAACGGGGGGTATGGTTCATGACAGGCAGCTTCCAAAAGTGTGCTCAACGCAACGTCTCCGTGTTTCCGGACAAAGTTTGTAAGCAGTTCAAAGGCCTGATCCATGAGTTCCGGGGCCACACGTGATTCAAAATGCGCCATGGGTACGGCATCTATTTCCTGGATGCCGCAGGCCTGCTCTTCGGCCTGGTTACGGCGCTCCAATGCCCTGTCGCAGGCCGACATCAGGGATGCCGGATCAAACAGCGGCCGGCACACCGCCGGATCAAACCGGGCCATGAACTCCATGCCGATATGCTCACCGTCGGGGGGAAACATACCCGATATATCATTTAATATTTGTTCGCAGGCTGGAAATATGCCTAAAGCGGGCCTGCGGAACAGTTTATGGCTGTGGCGGTCAAATATTTCCGGCAGCTCCTGCAATTGTCCTGAAAGTGTCAGAAGCCGTGTGTTCAGCTTTTCCAGGGCATCGCCCAACAGGCTTAGTTTGCGACCAAGGCCGGGCTCGGTATCCGGGTCGCTTAGTTTTTTGCGCACCAGGTGGTTCAGGCGGGCACTCTCTTTCTGGATCTGCTGGGTCTGCAGGGCCCCGTCGTCTGCCATGACGTTGATTTCATTGACATCCACCCGGTTGATGCTGCGCCGGATGGCCCGGCCCATGGCCTGGATCTCCTGGGATTTTCGCAGGAGCTGTTTTCGGTTTTGAAGGGCCACCCCGATGGCGTCATCCACCTTTCCCCGGTCAATGAGCAACTGGATTCTTAAATTACCAATGGCCGCGGCATCCAGGGCCCCGGTTTCGTACAAGCCGAAATAGGCGGTGTAGCCCTCGTCGGTAAGATGGAAATGGGCCGCCTGTACCGTGTCGGTATAAACGGTTTTGATCAGCCAGAATTTTTTGGGGACCATCTGCCGGGCCGCCGCATCAAAATAGATATATTCAAAGGGCC
Organism: uncultured Desulfobacter sp.; assembly: GCF_963666145.1. Taxonomy (NCBI): domain Bacteria; kingdom Pseudomonadati; phylum Thermodesulfobacteriota; class Desulfobacteria; order Desulfobacterales; family Desulfobacteraceae; genus Desulfobacter; species uncultured Desulfobacter sp. Next base: position 2,858,297 of record NZ_OY762614.1, read on the forward strand.
GGTACCGGTTATCCCGGTTGACCAGATGGTCAAATATTTTATGCAGCACCTCTTCCAAGGCCGCGGGTTCAATTTCCATGTTCATTGCCCTGGCCTGGTTGTTTGCCAAAACAAGGAGCCGGGAAATAACGTTTTTGCGGGTTACCCCTGGAGCAAATTCAGTCAGTTCGGAAATCACATCCAGGGTGGCAAAGGCCAGCCATATTACATCCAGGTGGTCCCATGCCGGGTGGGGCGTCTCGTCCTGGCCCGTCAGACGCCGGGCCGACAGCTCGTAAACCGGCCGCATCACAAGGCTTGACCGCACCACCCGGGTGACATCGGTGTCAACGCCGGACACATCCCGGGGCGCGGGTGTCTGTGGTGCCGGCTCACTGTTGTCGTCAAAAAGTGAGAGTTGGGTTTCAAGGATGTTGGTCATATGATCTTAAATTTTTAACCTGTTTTTCTGTAGGGTTTACCATGCAAGGTAAAAACGGTGCAACAAAGAAAACAGATGGTGTCGTTAACATGGGAGACGCCGGTTTAAGTCCGCTCTCTTCTATTTAAGTTTTTCTCCTTGTATTTTACCAATTTTTACTGATATTCGGGATTGGTTATAACGTCGGCCATTGTAAGGGCAGGCCCCTATACCTGCCCTAACGAGAGCAACCACAGTATGAATGTCTGGGGAAGTTGCTCAAATTTTTCAACTTTTATGAAAATCTGGATGAACGTGTTGATGTTTAAATCTTTTGCCAAATTTCATTTTCCATTGTTTGCAATTATAACCGGCTTCTTTGTAGTCATATCCCAGGCTGAAGGATTTGAAAAAAGAGAAACCCTGTCTCCGGAATTCATTGCTTTAAAAAGAGAATTTGATAGTCAAAAACGCGAAGCGGTTTCTGGTGCGGTCATTCTTTTCAAAGAGAACCAAACAACAATTGGTAACGGTGGCATGATGAATTCAACAGCGCATATTGTCGGTAAGCTTTATTCACAAGATGCGATTGAACAATATAGCCAAATCAGCGTTCCTTTCAACTCTTTTTATGATGAAATTGATCTTAATTTTGCCCATACCATAAGCCCGGAAGGAAAAATACTCAGTATTTCAAAAGATGCATTTCAGTTGAAAAATGCACAGGAAGATTACGATGTAAAATCTTATTCCAACCAGATGCTTCTGACCTTTACGCTTCCTGCCTTGGAAATCGGGTCTTACTTCGAATATGAAGTATCCATAAAAAAAAAGCCGGTATTAAACACAGAGTGGTTTTATGATCATAAATTCCATAATATTGGGTATAACCCATCCAATGAAACAGTGCGTATCGATCCTGTTTATATATCCAAATTTAATTTAATCATTCCCCGTACATCCAAAATTTTTTTTTCCAGTGAAAATGCCGACAATGCTGTTCCTGCCATAAAAAGTGAAGGGGAAACAGTCGTTTATTCGTGGATACAAAAAGATTTGCCGCAGTTGTTTTTTGAAGAAAACATGCCTTCAGTATATGAACTTCTTCCCGCAATTAAAATGAGTTCAATAGGAAAATGGGCAACAATAGATTCATGGGCCCATGAGCTGTTTTTTCAAAAAACCATTCTTTCTCAGGATATAAAAGAAAAAACTATTGAATTGACCCGCAACATTGAAAATAAACAAGATAAAATAATGAAAATTGCCGAGTTCATCAACACAGAAATAGAATATGTTTCGGCCCGTCGGAACCGTGATATCTATTACCCACATACATCGGTCGAAACATTTACCAACCAGTACGGCAATTGCCAGGACCAGGTCGTTTTATTACTTTCCATGTTAAAGGCAATAAACATTAAAGGATTTCCGGTGTTAATTTCGCCTTTCCCGTATAAAAGAACGAATACCGCCATACCATCCATAGATTTTGCCCATGTCATAGCGTATGTCCCGCTAAAAACAAAATCGTTTTGGATTGATACAAGTTCTGACAGTTTTGATTTCCCATATCTGCATTGGGCAAATCAAAATAGAACAGGCTTTATTATTAATGGAGAAGATGGGGCGTTCATAACAACGCCGTCTTCAGCGCCTGGGGATAATAAAAATACGGTTACGCAAGACTACAAATTTAACGATAGAGATCTTTTGTTGGAATTGACTCTTAGCATTGAAGGGGCAAGAGCCGGTCTCTATAAATATTATTTAAAGCAACTCTCTTTAGAACAACAAAAAAATTTTCTTTTGGAAATAACCGGAACAGAAAAAGGGTTAAAGGATTTTTCCATCCAGAACCTGGCTGACCCATTGGCGCCATTTATTGCGACGTTAAAATTTGAATTTAAAAACGCCTTTGATAAAAACACCGGGGTCTGGCGTTATGAAGACAACGTGCTGGCTTTTGATTTGTTTTTTCCTGAAATGCAATCCATATTGCAGACCAAGACCCGCGAAAATGATTATATTTCCAGTTATAAACAGCAGATTGTTCAAGAGTCGATCTGTTCCGCACCCAATAACTTTTCTAAAATGGTTGTCCTGCCGGAAAATGAATGTATTGAAAATGAATTTTTACGTTTTAATAAAAAATTTTCCCGGGAAAATGATTCAATAAAAGTAAAGACAGAATTTTTATTAGAAAAGACTCACATTAAACAGGAACAATTTGGGGATTTTCGCCAAGCCCTTGGGGCGGTCCTTAACAAATGGGCGTGGGAAATTAACTTTTACCGCCGGCCTGGAAATCCGAAATTGGTTTCCCTTATTGAGCAGTTTGAAAAAAACCCGGATGATTTAAACACGCTGATAAATCTCTGCCGTCAATACATTGCCGATGGCAGCTATAATGAAGCGATGGAATTATTGCAAAAGGGCATTGGAATGGCCCCGGAAAATGGTGAAGTTCACTATTTAAATGGTTTGGCTCTGGGGTATCTGGAACGTTTTGAAGAATCAAAAATTAGTTTGAAAAAAGCACATAATCTTGGCTACAGGCCGTAACAACAAAAAAGGGGCGTATCATGAGGTTTGAAAAGGGGCAAACATTGATCTGGATTTTTTTGTGGTGTTTTGTTTCATTCAACAATGCAAGTGAAGCAAAGCAGATAAGTACATCCGAAAGCCAGAACTCCCAATCCATTTCAGCCGGGCAGGAATTCACAAGTAATATTGCAGAAGATCAATATTACAAATATTTTAAGGATAAAGACCCGTCTTTTCTCAACAAAGCAGAAGCAGATTTAAAAAAAGAGATTCGCTTGAATCCTGAAAATGGATTCAATTACCTGCAACTCAGCTTTATTTTGCAGGTTTTAGGGGGGATTGGTAATAATCCGGAATTATATCAAAAAAGTTATGATGCACTGGTTGAAGGGCTGAAAAAAAGTCCTGAGTACAAAAATAACAACACAATCCCTCCTCCTCAATACATATTGGCCCTTAAAGATGTTGTTGAATCCATTGGGAACAAAGAATTATCCGGCACGGCCATAATTAAATTAAAAGACGCCATTAAAGCCAAGCCAAGTTTCCCTCTGTCACATAACCTTCTTGGCGCCATCTACGTTAGTCAGGGTAAAAAAGAATTGGCCAGAATGGAATTGCAGCAAACCTTGAAGCTTGATTCCGGAATAATCTTTGCCCACAGGCTTTTGGGACGAATATACGTGGATGACATTAAAACAGATCCGTCAAATGATAGCGCTGTGAAAAAGGCTATTAAAAGTTACAAAGAAGTTCAACAGGCAATGCCCGAAGACATTGAGGCCAAAAGAATGCTGATCTTGCTTTACAATCACATGGGACTGTTCGAAATCAGCTTATTTGAAGCCAAGAATGCACTCGAAAAAGAAAAAAATGCGGAAAACTATCAGTCTGTGGGAAGCGCTTATCTGAGATTAGGGGACCATGAAAAAGCCAAGCATTTTCTTCAAAAGGCGGTTGAACTCAACCCCGACTCAATTGAGACCCACTACAGCCTTGCCTGTTATTATGCCATTCAAAACCAATATTCAGAAGCAATAGATGAAATAGATTATGTGATCAACAACAGCAATCAAGATCATAGATATTATACGTTTCGCGGTCGTGTCTGGGGAAAATTAAAAAATACAAAGAATGCAATAATTGATTTCTCAAAGGCCATTGACCTCAAGCCATCTGATCCCGAGGCATATATTGAACGCGGATTGGCTTATTTAGGAACGGGAGATATTAATTCGGCAATTTCTGATTTAAAAATCGCTGTAAGCATTGATCCTGAAAATCCTATGGGGCCGATCAATCTGGGGTTTGCATATCGGAATGCCGGTCTTTATGATGACGCCATTTCACAATATGACAAAGCGATTGAGTTTCACCCTTCAGACTATCTTGCCTATAGTAATCGCAGCGCCGCCTTTATCCTGAAAAAAGACTATAATCAGGCAATGGCTGATTGCAATAAGGCCATCCAATTAAATCCATATTTTGGAATGGCATATTCAAACAGGGGACGAATTAAAGCAGAACTGAATGATGCCAGCGGCGCGATTAATGATATAGAAAAGGCTTTTGAACTGGACCCTGTCAACCCAACAACCCTCTTTATCATTGGAGATGTATGGAGAATATTGAAGAATTATGAAAATAGCATCACATTTTACAGTAAAGGTTTGGCGGTAAACCCCAATTATACCAATGCGTATCTAAATCGGGCGTTTGCCTTTGAAGCTACGAAACAATATTCAAAAGCATTCTCAGATTATATTTTTTTATCAAATAAAGGAAATATAACAGCAACTTATAGTTTGGGGGCTTATTATGCAACAGGTAAAGGTGTAAAACAAAATTATAAAAAAGCATTCCAATATTATTTAATTGCTGCAAAAGCCGGTTACGGCAATGCCCAGAATGATCTTGGTATACTTTTCCAGCAAGGCAATGGAGTAGAACAGAACTATTCTGAGGCCTTGAAATGGTATGAGACGGCGGCATTAAATAATCATGCCGTAGCCCAGTATAACTTGGGTGTGCTTTATGAAAAAGGATCGGGCGTAGAACAGAATTATTCTCAAGCATTTAAATGGTATCAGAAGGCGGCTTTGAATAATTATGCCTTAGCCCAGTATAATTTGAGTGTGTTTTATGAAAACGGACTGGGAGTAGAACAGGATATGACCCAGGCAATTCATTGGTACAATGAATCAGCTGAACACGGAGTTGTCACGTCCCAAAAAAAAATGGCCGATTTTTACTATCGTGGTGTTGAATTACCCCAAGACTATAAACTATCAGCGCATTGGTTTGCAAAAGCTGCACAGCAAGGCGATGCCAAAGCCCAAACAATCCTTGGAATCATGTATGTCCAAGGTAGGGGCGTTGAAAAAAATCCAGCCCTTGCAGTTGAATGGTTTCGAAAAGCTGCAAACCATGGCTCCGGCATAGCTCAATATTGGCTTGGGGTATCGTATCTAAGAGGAGATGGTATTCCCAAGAATGTTGCCAAGGCTGCTGAATGGTGTTTAAAAGCCGCCCAAAATGGCCATACCGAGTCACAAGCCCTGATCGGGTTGTTGTACAGAGACGGCAATGGGGTGAGTCAGAATGACCATGAAGCATTCAAATGGTTTTTAAAGGCAGCAGAAAAGGGCAATAAATCTGCCCAGGATGGACTTGGCCGTTGTTACGAATTCGGAAAAGGGACCTCCCAGGATTTAAAAAAAGCTGAATATTGGTATCAAAAGGCTGCACAACAAGGGGATGTAAATGCAGCATACCGGCTCGGTCAAATGTACTATTTTGGAAAAGGTGTCGAAAAAGATCAGTCTAAAGCTTTAAAATTATTACTAATTGCAGCGGAGTATGGGGTTGAACATGCTCAAGTTGTAGTCGCTGTAATGTACCATTACGGACAGGGCTGTGAGATTAATTATGCCGAGGCCGCAAAGTGGTACCAAAAAGCAACCGCTAAGGGGAATGCGCAAGCCCAGAATAATCTTGGTTCATTATATCAACACGGAAATGGGGTAGAACGGAACTATCAAAAGGCCTTTGAATTATATGCACTCTCAGCCGATAAAAACTATGGCTTAGCACAGTTTAACATAGGGTATCTCTATCATAAAGGCATTGGGGTGGTGCAGGATGTGGAAACGGCAAAAAAGTGGTATTCAAAAGCCGCTCTAAATGGAGATAAAAGCGCAAAAAAAATGTTAGACACAATTCGTTGAGCAAATTTAAATTTTGAATCGTTCAACCCCGTGACAATTCAGGAAAACTCTTTAATAATAAAAAAAAACTGATATATTAACCCAATGCAGCAGCTAAAAACCTTCCCATACATCCCCTTAAAAGTGCCAAGGCATAAAATCCTTAAACGGCTGGGGTATCAACGTCGGCAAAATGAAATTTCACAACGGATGATGTCCGAGGTGGACGAATGGATCACCCATGCAGCCGATCTTATACATCTTAAGGCCACGGCCCGTATTGAGGATATCCAAATCGATCGCGGTAACGGCAGCGTTGCCTTAAAGCAATCGGATATCGTGTTTAAAAGCACCGGATTTACCCGGTTTCTGGGCAAGGCCGACCAGTTGCTCATGATGGGCATTACCGGCGGTCAGGCGATCGCCGATAAGATCAAACAGCTCCAGGAAGAAAAGAGGATGACCGGAGCTGTGATCATGGATGCGGCCGCATCTGAAATTGTCGATGAAGGATTCGACTGGCTTATGGCATTGTTTAACAAAGAGCTTGTCAGGGAAAGAAAAGCATTGAAACTAAAGCGATTTTCTGCCGGTTACGGGGATTTTGACATCCGGTTCCAGGCAGACATATATCATCTACTTAAAATGGAAACGCTTGGGGTGGCCATAACGGACACCTGTATCCTAATGCCGGAAAAAAGCGTTACCGCATTTTGCGGTATTTCAAAAGTGACGGGGGAGTAGCAACGACATGTGGGAAAAAGACAAAAGCATATTGGACATTATTAATAAACGAATTCTTATTCTGGACGGTGCCACTGGTACCGAGATGCAGAAACGCGGCCTGCCACCGGGGGTCAGCCCTGAACTGTGGTCCATGGAGAATCCGGAAGTGTCGGCCGACATCTACCGCGCCTATGCCCGGGCAGGTTCGGATATGCTTTATACCTGCACCTTTGGCGGCACCCCATGGAAGCTTGAAGAGTTCGGTGCGGCCGATAAAACAGAGCAGATCAACCGCAAGATTGCAGAAAATGCCGTGAAAACGGCCAATGAGCTGGGGGAGCGCGAAGGCATTCGGCCGCTGATCGTCGGGGATATCGGTCCCTGCGGCCAGTTTATCAAACCCTTTGGCGATCTTGATTTTGAACAGGCCATCCGGGGATTTAAACGCCAGGTACAGGGATTAATTGACGGCGGTGTGGATCTGTTTGTTGTCGAGACCCAGATTGATATCCAGGAGAGCCGGGCCGCCCTGCTGGCCATCAAGGAGCTGTGCGGCGGGTTCACCATGGTCTCCATGACCTTTGACGAAACCGGGCACAGCCTGAACGGCACCACGCCCGAGGCTATGGCGGTCACCCTTGAAAGTTTAGGGGCCGATGTGGTGGGCGTCAATTGTTCCACAGGCCCCAAAGAGATGCTTAAGGTTATCCGGCGCATCCGAAAGATGGTGCAGATTCCGGTGATGGCCAAACCCAATGCGGGGATGCCCGTCATCAAAGACAACGAAACCGTATTTCCCATGGATGCCGATGAGTTCAGCACCTATGCGGAGCTTTTTGCCGAAGCAGGTGTCAATATCATGGGGGGCTGCTGCGGCACCAATCCCGAGCATATCGCCAAACTGGCCCGGGGGATGAAAGGCATTGTGCCTTTGGAAAGAAAGCCTGTGGAAACGGCTATGCTCTCTTCGGCCACCCAGGCGCTGATTACGGGTTCAAACAGCACCATCCGCATTATCGGTGAACGCATTAATCCCACCGGGAAAAAGATTTTGCAGGGGGAACTGAAAGCCGGGAACATGGCCTATGTGCGCAAACTGGCCCGGGACCAGGCCGCGGCCGGGGCCGACCTGCTGGACATCAATGCTGGCATGCCCGGCATTGATGAAAAACAGACCCTTTTGGATATCATTTCAAGTGTGGTGCCGGTGGTTAATCTGCCCCTGGTCATTGATTCCTCGGATCCGGAGGTGGTGGAAGCAGCCGTACGCTATTATCCGGGCCGGGCGTTGATCAACTCCATCTCAGCCGAAAAAGAAAAACTGGATAAACTGCTGCCGGTGGCTGCCAAGTATGGATCCATGCTCATTGTACTGCCCCTGGCCGACAATGAGTTGCCGGACAAAGCCGAGCGAAGAAAAGAGCTGGTCATGGAGATTGCAGAACGGGCCGCAGCCTATGGATACAAAAACAAAGATCTGGTTGTGGACGGGCTGGTCATGACTGTCTCCAGTAATCCCCAGGCCGCCAAAGAGACCCTTGCGACCGTCAAGTGGGCGTCCGAACAGGGCTTCGGCACGGTTCTCGGATTGTCCAACATCTCCTTTGGTCTGCCCGAACGCGGGTGGGTGAATGCCTCATTTTTTGCCATGGCCGCCGGTGCCGGCCTCTCCTGGGCCATTGCCAATCCGTCCCATGAGCTTCTAATGAATACCAAATCAGCATCGGATGTGCTGACCGGCCGGGACCGGGATGCGTTGTCATACATCCAGCGGTTTGCCCAGGATAAAAACGCAGACAAGAAAACAGAGACAACCGCCAAAAAAACAGCGGATATGCCCGTGGAAGATCAGATTGTGGCGGCGGTGATCGAGGGCCGAAGAGAGGATATCGAACGGCTTTGCAATCAGGCCCTGGAAAAGGGGATTGCCCCGTCAGAACTGCTGGAAAAAAAGATGATTCCGGCTATCATGACCGTGGGGGAATATTATGATGCACGAAAGTATTTTTTGCCCCAGCTTATTGCCAGCGCCGAGACCATGCAGAACGGGTTTGCCGTCCTTGAACCCGCCCTCCAGGCGTCAGGCACCAAGGAGAAAAAAGGCACCCTCGTCTTTGCCACGGTCCAGGGGGATATCCACGATATCGGGAAAAACATCGTGGTGCTGATGCTCAGAAATTTTGGATTTGATGTGATTGATCTGGGCAAGGATGTTAGGGCCGATGACATCATTGCGGCTGCAGCAACCCACAAGGCCGATCTCATCGGGCTGTCCGCCCTGATGACCACCACCATGGTGCGCATGCCCGAGGTCATTGCCCTGGCAAAGGAGAACGGGCTTGCATGCAAGGTTATGGTCGGTGGTGCCGTGGTGACCCGGGACTGGGCCGAATCCATTGGTGCGGAATACTCTTCCGACGGTGTTGAAGCTGTCAATGTGGCCGCGCGGATCTGTATGGGCAACAGAGCGTGATGCCGCAACATTGAAAACAAGCAGCTTTAGGCATAAGTCCTTAAAAAAAAAGACTCTCATTGATCTTTTTTAGATCGGTTGATAGTATGAACAATGGTTCACTTATTTTTTTTGTAACAATGTTAACAGTAAGCAGGAGGACGGCATGAAGGGTAAACATCTACTAATTCTTGGCTTTATTGGGGTCGTTTCCATGATTTTTTGTCAACCGGGCTTTGCCAAGGAACGCATCGTATTCGGCGGCGGCCCTGCAGGCGGAACGTTTCAGGTTGTGGCCAACAGTATTCAGGTTTATAAACCAATGAAAGAGGTCAAAGAGTTTAAAGTTCAGGCTCAGTCCTCCGGTGGATCAACTGAGAACTTAAGAAAAACTAATGCCGGCAGCCAGCAGATGAGCGTTCTTTATTCCGGGCATGTTTACCAGGGGCGCCATGGTCTGCTGTCAAACGATACCAGAAAATATGAAGACGTACTGGCCGTGGCATGGCTTTACGGCGCACCGGCACAGCTTGTTGTGCGTAAAGATTCGGGCATTAAAAGCACCAAAGACCTTGTGGGTAAAAAAGTAGGTGTGGGCAATGCCGGTTCCGGCGCATTTGCCAATTGCGAACTCTTTTTTAAACACATGGGAATTTGGGATAAAATAGAAAGAAACGCCATGGGATACAATGATGCGGCCCAGGCCTTCGGCAACAATCAGCTTGACGCATTCTGGTTGTTCGTTGGATACCCCACAGGAGCCGTTATGATGGCTGCCCAAACCAATGATATTGCTATGATTGATCTTGATGCCGATGCAAAATCAACAGGTTTTTATGATAAACATCCCTATTTTGCAAAAGTTACGATTCCTGCAAACACATATAAGGGCGTTGATTCTGACACACCTTCATTCCAGGATTCCGCCATCTGGGTGGCAAACGCCAAAGTGTCGGACGAGACTGTTTACAAAATGCTGAGCTTGATTTTTTCCGATGAAGGGCTTGCCCATATGAAGGCCCAGAAAAAAACATTTAAGAGTATGTCTGTCGAACACGGCGCTGCCGGTATCGTTACGCCTTTTCATCCAGGTGCTGAAAAGTTCTGGAAGGAAAAAGGAGTTTTATAGGCAAAGGCGTATATAAATTTTGATTATGCTTCATTTTAAGCGGACAGAAAGGCTTGGATAAGCTTTTCTGTCCGAATTGTATTGAACACATAAAAAGACAGGAAGAAGGCCGTGTACGAGAAACTCAATCGACTGGAACAAATTATATTCGACATCCTTTCAATCATTCTGGTTCTGTTTTACTCCTGGTCTGCCATCGTGCAACCCATGGCAACACAGTACCACCGGGGGATATATGTAATTATCACCTATATCCTTGTCTTCCTGTTGTATAAATCAAAATCCCTTGTCGGCAGGATTATTGACTATGTGTTGATTCTTTTATCCATTGTTTCCATCGGATACTGGATGGTGCTTTTTGAAGCCATCAATTACCGGACCGGTGCAGAAACTACCACTGACATGATTTTTGCCGTTATCGGCGTCCTTATCGGCATTGAACTTGCCCGTCGTGTTGTGGGCAATGTGTTTGTTCTCATGGGTGCCTTAATGCTGATTTACGGGGTGTACGGATATATGGCCCCGGATTTGATTTCCCACGCCGGGGCACCATTTACGGAGTTGTGTACCAGCATTTTTTATAAAAGTGACGGTGTCTTCGGCATCATGGCCAATGTTCTGGCAACATATGTCATTTTATTTGTTCTGTTCGGGGCATACCTTGAAAAATGCGGGGCTCAAAAATTTTTTATTGACTGGCCTTTGGCGGCCGTTGGTCATAAGGTTGGGGGACCGGCGAAGGTATCTGTTATCGCATCCGGTCTTTTCGGCTCAATCTCCGGTTCAGCCATTGCCAATACCGTTTCCACCGGCATGTTTACCATCCCCATGATGAAAAAAGCAGGATTCAAGCCCCATGTGGCCGGAGGTATTGAACCGGCAGCCTCCATCGGCGGGATGTTCATGCCCCCGATCATGGGTGCGGGCGGTTTCATTATGGCGGAGCTGACCGGTGTGCCCTACTCCAGAATCATGCTGGTGGCCATTTTCCCGGCACTTATGTATTTTTTCAGTGTGTTCTGCATGGTCCACTATGAGGCCAAAAAAGACAATATCGTTGGTGAGAAAAGTGATCAATCTGCCGGACAGATTTTTAAAACCGAATGGTTTTATACCATTCCCTTGATTGCCATCACTATCTTGATGCTCACGGGGTATTCTCCGGGATTTTCGGCGATCCTCGGCCTTGTGACCTGCCTTTTTATCAGCCGTGTGAAATCGGATACATCCATGGATCTGACCATGGGCCTGATTGTCACCGGGATATTTTTAATCTCTTTAATCAACGGTTTTGTGGGCGGCGCCGGCAGTGTCGTTATTCCCCAGTGGGTTGGCCTGTTGATCGGTATTGCCGCCGCTGTTCTGGTATATGTCAAAAAGCCTGAACAGGTGAAGCCCGGATTGGTTAATTTTATTGAGGCAGCCCGCTCGGGTACTGAAAACAGTCTTAAAATCGGTGCTACGGTGGGGGTTATCGGAATTATTATAGGTGTTCTAACCTTTTCCGGCCTGGTGTTGACCTTTGCAGATATCGTGATTGAACTTGCCGGCGGGTCCCTGCTTTTGACCATACTGCTTGTGGCCCTGGCGTCTCTGGTCTTGGGTATGGGGGTTCCCGTTACCGCAGCTTATTTGATTACTGCTGTTGTGGCGGTACCGGCATTGACCCATCTTGGGGTCAATGAGGTTGCTGCGCATATGATTGTTTACTGGCTGTCCCAGGATTCAAATATAACACCCCCCGTCTGTATTGCCGCTTTCGCCGGTGCAACCATTGCCAAGGCAAATATGTGGCGCACAGCCCTGGCCTCTTTTAAATTTGCAAAATTTTTGTACCTGGGTCCCCTCCTTTTTGGATACGTCCCCGGATTTTCTTTGGACGGTACCCCCATGGACATTATTAAAGCCTTCATTGCCATTCTTTTTGGAACCTGGGCATATTCCTGGCTCCTTAGTGGAATATGGATCAAATCTATAAGAAAGATGTTTAATGGAAAAAAAGTCGATGCCTGATGTTTAGGCCCATGATCAAAATAAAATCAACCATCTGCTTGTCTTTTAAGCCACCCTCGGCGTTACGCCAACGGACACATATTCCAATATGCTTCCATTGGCGTGCCTTGATGGCGACTTAAAATCCGGCGCATCTATGGCAGATTTAATTTTGATCATGGGCCTTAGGGCCATGGGCATAAATCATCTCATCGGGATGATTTTAGACGTGTGCGTTTTATCTGCCACGAAGGACACGCGGTTCACAAAGCTATTTGTGCGTGAAATGTCGTGTCCTTCGCAATCTTCGTGTTGAATTAATAAATTAGTTTTGGATAAAGTAACTCGCGTGGACAATTACACCAAGATCATTGATCAATCCATAGGTTATCTTGTGGGCCGTTTATCCCGGGCAATCATAAAGCGGCTGTCAAAAAAATTTCAGGACGCAGGCTTTGATATCAGTTACGAGCAGTGGAGCGTCCTTGTTCATCTTTACCGTGAAGACGGCCAGACCCAGCAGGCCCTTGCCCGGACCGCCGTTAAAGATAAAGCTGCCGTTACCCGTCTGTTAAACGGACTTGAGAAAAAAAATATTGTGCTCAGAATTCCGGACAGAAATGATAAACGCAGCAATTTTGTTTACCTTACCAATAAAGCCAAAGAGATAAAACCCCATCTTGTCGGCTTTGTGGAAGAGATGCTGGATGAAGCGGCACAGGGAATTGATCCCGAGGAGATGGACCGCTGCAGAACCACCATCAACCGCATATTTTCAAATTTTGATCGTCTGAACAATACCCCTGATTCTGTCTGAAAATTGAGCGGCAAACTGCCGTTCACTCGCTTTTGGATCTCCTTCCCGGCACCCATCACCTTTCACGGCAGATGAACGAGGTTGTCATCTATATTGTTTTAGTCTATTCTTGCCTTCAAAATCAGCTTCCAACCGCTGAAAAAGAAATCTTAAAAGATAAATGAGGATTCCAACCATGATAAACGTGATTGCATCAATTCATGTCAAAGAAGGTCAATTAGACAAATTTATTGAAATTTTCAAATCCAATATCCCTGCGGTTCTTAACGAAGAGGGGTGCATTGGCTATACGCCGACGGTTGACGTGCCCACAGGACTCCCGCCCCAGGTGTTAGATAAAAAGGTGGTCACCATTCTTGAAAAGTGGGACAGTGTCGAGGCGTTAATGGCACATTTGTCATCGCCGCATATGCTTGATTATAAAGAAAAAACAAGTGAAATTGTTGAGTCAATGGATATTAAGGTTTTAAAAGAAGTGTAATTTTAACGATATATGGGCAAGCCGAATGGGCAGACGGAAAAGTAAAAACAGATATTTGTTGAGTATCAGAAACCGGATTTTTATTTTTGCGGTATTGGTCACCGCCATACCGTCTCTGTCCATGGGGCTTTTGCTTCAGAACATGCTGCAAACCACCCTGGAGGAAAAGGTTGAGCAAAAGTTCATTGACTCCGCACAGATCATGGAACGGGAAGTCTCCCTGTGGCTTAAAAAGCGGGTGTATGACCTGACCGTATTCTCCAATGCATCAATTTTGTCGGACGCTGTCAGGGCATATCTGAATATGCCTGGAGAACGGACAGAGGACACTCAAGAGCGGCCGCCGAATATCAAAATACTTGAGACCTACCTGAGTACATTGCAGCACCAGTTTAAACATTATGTCCGGATTTTTGTTCTATCCAAGACCGGCTCTGTGATCGCCGCTTCCCAAAGCGGCGGTCGTGACCGGCCGTTTCCCTTTCCCGATGATTACAGAGAACAGATTTCAGACCGTCAATGGTTCAAGAGCAACAGCTATATTGATCCACGGGATAAGTCGCCCCTTATGCTGATCGGGGTTCCCCTGTTTCTGGATCAGTTTTATGAGTATGAAACATTGCTGGCCATTGAAGTCAGGCTCACCGGATTACAGCCCTTATTGAATCCGGTTGAATTTGGGGATTCCGGAGACTGGACCTATGAATCCCTTGTGGATGTGAAAACCGGCCAACAGTTTCTGTTCGGCAGGGGTGTAAAAAAAATTATTGGCCAGGTGACTCCGTCGCCGTCTGCGGACAGGCAAACCCTTCATGAATATACCAACGGCACAGGGGATCGCTTAATGGGGCTGGTTGTCCCGTTCCGGGAACTGGAATGGGAGCTCTTTATTGTGGAAAATTACGAAAAGGCCTTTTCCGGACTGATCCATGCCCGGCACCGGAATATTATTATCGTTTGCTGTTTCAGTGTGTTAATGGCGATTGTGGCGTATCTGTTGACCCGGCAGATCATGGTGCCTTTGTCGGCGTTGACCCGGGGGGCGGAAAAAGTGGCCGAAGGTGATCTAGATGTTCGACTTCCGGTGCGCCGCAACGATGAGATTGGCTTTGCAACCACGGTGTTCAATGAGATGGTCGCCAAACTGAAGCTTAGTCAGGCAAAATTGGAGCAGCTGGCAACAACCGATCCTCTGACTGGTTTAAACAACAGAAAACGGGTGATGGGTGTTCTGCGCGATCTTTATGCGTATTATCGTCGGTATGAGGCAGAGTTTTCAGTATTGATGCTTGACGTGGATCATTTCAAGGTTGTTAACGATACCTACGGACACCAGGCCGGAGATACGGTATTAAAGCAGGTGGCTGAACTCTTGAATGAAAATTTGCGAAATGTTGACGCTGCCGGCCGGTACGGCGGGGAGGAATTTATCGTGATCCTTGCAGAGTCTGGGGTAGATGAATCTATCCAGGCGGCGGAACGTATCAGAAAAGCCGTTGCAAGCCATACGTTTATTCATGAAGACCAGAAGATTCAGATTCACATTTCTGTGGGTATCGGCAGAATCCGGAAAGAGGACAGGGATGAGCAGAAGGTTGTGGGGCGGGCTGATATGGCGCTCTACCGGGCCAAGAATGAGGGCCGAAACCGTGTTGTTTACCAGGCTTTTGACGACCAGGAAACCCACGCAGAAGACTCCTGAAAATTATCTCGCCTCACAACGCGACGGTGTTAATATAGAAGGGATAAGTGAATCCAGCCGGTTTCGTCACTATCCGCCAATTTAACCCTTACCCAGTTTCGTTTTTGTCCGACAACAATAACACTGCGTCCTTCCTGAAGAACCTTTTGTACGTTCGCCTTTATGGACGGTCCTTTCCGGAGGTTCCCGGTTGTAAATAATTTCATCTGCAACGGTGTTGAAAAAAAGATCTCCTTTTCCCCAGGACCGGCGGCGCAGTTGATGTCAAGGCCCTTTGCCTGGGCCATCGCTTCTCTGGACAGGTAGGCTGCATTTTCAAAGTTTCCTTCTGACAGTTCGTGTTTACTCTCTTCAAGGTTTTCCATCGCCCTTTTCTGAATTATTTTCTGGGGTGCATTCAATTGCTTTTGGGACAACGTGCTGATCACCGCCGTGGCCTCGGCGATCAGTGTGGCCGCTTCGAGTTTACTGCCCCGGGTCGCCAGTTTAGCCTTGCTTTGGGAGAGTTCCTTGATCAGTTTTTCGTTGGCCTGGCGGCAGGCATCGGTTTCTTTATGTTTTGTCAGCAATGCTTGCTGTAATTTTTTTGACAGCAGTTTTTGCTCAGCCAGTTTATAGGTCAGCTCCGCATTTTTTTGCTCTAACTTGAGGATTTGCGAATTCTCGATGGTCGCATTCTTTTTCTTAATTTCTTCTATCTCCTTGTTTTTCTCTGCTTGGCAGACCTGGGAATCCTCGACGACTTTTACAGACTTTTGCGCCGTACAGGATAACAAAAAAAGCACTACCAGCAAACCGGCCGCCGGTTTTGTAATGTATTTGAACGACGCGCCTTTACTGCCGAAATTGAATATTGTTTGATTCATATCTTTGTCGTGCTTCCGTAATTTGATGTGGATTAAACGGCCCAATAACATTGAATTATTGCGTATCGTAAGATAAGAGATTCCTTTTTGTCAATAAAAGTACGAAAATCTATGAAAAGAAAAATTATAATTTTGAATCTATAAAGAACGTAATCTTATTGAATGTTTCATTGGCAAGCTAAAAATACTTTCGTCAAATTTTCTCACGGTTTGAAAAGTGGGCAAAAAATTATATGTATTTTGTTCGTTTTGCGGCTGCTCTGATATGCCTTGGTTAAAATGTTAACAGAACCTAGAATGCATTGGCCATGGAAATGGCATCGGCATAGAGTTTGGGAAGTTTCTTCTCAATTTCGTGGCCTTTGAACGCTTTGAAAATAGGTTGCTCATCCCAGTTGCCTTGTTCAAATCCAAAAATGATATCCAACATTCTTGAAAATTCATTGTCATTTTTAAGCAAGGCCTGATTCATTTTCTCAGAAAAAGAAAGATGCTTGAGGATTTCCTGCATCGTGCAGTCCATGAGGGCATCCATATATGAAAAAAGGCCAAGGGTAAATAATTCCTCAGCCGAAAACTTACTTTTAAACAGTTCGCTGAATTTTTCACACATTCTCGCCCGGATGATGGAGCACCGGATCAACTCATTAGGTTTGGCATTACCCAGATCAGAGACCACTACAATCTTAATAAATTTTCTGAGCTCTTCCTCTCCAACAAAAACAATGGCATCCTTTATCGTATCAATCGGTATACGCCGGTTAAAATAGGCTGAATTCGCATATTTTAGAAGTTTAAAGGACAATGGTACATCATTTCGTATAAAATTCTGGATTTTTACAATATCTATATTCTTTTGCCCTATTTCATTGACCAATTTGAGTTTGGTGATTTGATTGGAAGAGATCCCCTTAGTGGAAATAACCTCAGGCTTGGCAAAAAAGTATCCTTGAAAATAATTGAACCCCATTTCCTTTGCTATTTTAAACTCTTCATAAGTTTCAACCTTTTCAGCCAGGAATTTAATATTATATTTTTCTTTCAGCTCCTTAATGACATCGACCAGAGTGGACAATGGGGTGGCAATCAGATCAAATTTAATAATTTTTGACAACTGAATTATTGGCTCAAACTTTTCATGATAAATGAAGTCGTCCAACGCAATATCAAACCCCCTTTCCTTGAACAAGGCAAGAGAGGAGATGATATCATCATCAGGCTCAATATCCTCGAGGACTTCTATAACAAACTGTTCCTTAGGAAGGAACAGAGGTGCTTTGTCCAGCAGTAGTTGCCGGGTAAAGTTGATCAGTCCTTTTTTGTTACCCAGTAGTTGCTTTACTTCAAACGGAAAGAACAGATTTGATAAAAGATTTGTAGTGGCGACATCTCCAGAAATATTAGGAAAGGCGTTTTGTGTACCTGACCTGAAAAGTAGTTCGTATCCGAACAGCTTTTTATGCTTTGTAAAAATGGGTTGCCTGGCTAAAAATACTTCCATATCGTCTCTCGTGATCTGTATGTTCAATTATGGAGACTCAAGATCCAACACGTAAGAGAGTACAGTGCTTTTTGTAAATTGCCAAGCCCTATCCTTTTTATTTCGTATACTCCTGGCACGGATTAATGGTGTTGCAGGGGTGTCAAGACGAATCAAAGTATTTCAAATGGTCGACTTTTACCCATCAATTAATAAATATAAAGAGATAGATATGCCTATAATTTCTGACCGAAACCCTTTCCAATAAAGGCGTTCACTTCTTTGAGAGATCTCTGCATAGAGGTGTCAATTCCCTTTTCACTCTGATAAAGAATTTGTCAACCATTGGATGTCTTTTGGGGGAGGGACTATCGTGATAATCCCTTTAAACAAGCGCATCTCTATCATTCCCTTTTATGGCACAGATATTGATTGTTCTCTTCGGCAATACTACAGCGTAGTATTCGGCGATGTGAAAAGAACGAAGTGCTGATTCCTTCAACCTTAACAGAGAGGATTAATGATAAATGGTTTCTCCCTTTAGATTCAATCGCATGGAGTTTGCTGGCAGCCTGGGAGATTTAGGCACCATTTTGCCTTTGTCTATCGGTATGATTTTGATCAATGGGCTGAATCCATTGGGTCTGTTCTTGTCTGTCGGGCTCTATTACATATTTTCGGGGATCTATTTCAAGGTCACCAGTCCAGTCGAACCCATGAAGGTAATTAGCGCCTATGCCATCGCCACCGGAATAACCGCCAGCCAGATCCAGGCCTCGAGTCTATGGATTTTCTTGTTTCTTTTGATAATCGGCGGGTCTGGTATTATCACCGTAATCGGCAGGTATATTCCCAAACCGGCTATCCGGGGGGGTCAGTTGTCCACCGGCGTTTTGCTGGTGACCCAGGGGGGCAAGCTGATGATGGGCTCCTCAAAGTTTCAAGCCCTGCGCAGCGCGGCGGAGCCTTATCTGAGTGTCCAAAATCTGGGGCCAGTCCCCATTGGCTTGATCATCGGCGGCATTCTGGGTATTCTTACACTCTTATTGCTGGAAAACAAGCGGGTACCGGCCGCAATAGTGGTCGTTGGGACCGGTATTTTGACGGGGCTCTTCTGGGGTACATGGGAAGGGCTTGAGAATATTAAACTCGAATTTAATCTACCCAACCTGCTGCCATACGGATTCCCTGCAGTCAGTGATTTCACTTTTGCACTGCTGGTACTGGTCTTGCCGCAAGTCCCCATGACCCTTGGGAATGCCGTCGTGGCCAATGCCGATCTGTCGGCCCAATATTTTCCCCAGGCGGGCAAGAGGGTTACCTACCGGTCCTTGTGCCTCAGTATGGCCCTTTCCAACTTGATGGGCTTTTTCCTTGGCGGTATGCCAATGTGCCACGGTGCTGGCGGACTGGCCTCCCGCTACCGTTTCGGAGCCCGCACCGGTGGTTCCAATCTGATCATTGGTGCCATCTTTAGCCTTTTGGCACTTTTTTTAGGGGAGCATCTGATGGGAGTCATTTATCTGCTGCCCATGGCTGCACTATGCGTATTGCTGGTTTTTGCCGGAGCACAGTTGAGCCTGACCGTTTTGGATATGAAAACTCGCAAAGAAATTTTTGTGCCGATACTCATTGTAGGGATAACGTTGGCTTCCAATCTTGCCGCTGGCTTTCTTGTCGGGATTATCGTGGCCTACGCATTGACATCGGAAAAACTCAGCATTTAATAGGGGGAGAAGATTCTATTTCTAACTGGATCTTGGATTTAATACACTGAGCCTTATCTATGATTGTGCCTAAAAGCCTTTATTGAAAAGGGCATTGGCTACTTTTGTTATTGAATGATGTCAGATTCAAATTTTACTAACGTATAAATTGAGCCCGGCCTGAATTATTACGAGCCCTGAGCGGTTTTATTCCGAGTCGCTACAAGGCTCTACATGCATTACGCTTCTTCTTGTAGTTTCATTTCCACATTAGTCTGATTGATTTCAATAAGGATAATCGCATAATTTAAGCTAACGCTTTTTCTTTATCGATTTGATCTTCATGGAAACCCCTTTCCACCGCTCCTTTTCCACACGATCGGCGCTTTTGTTCTTCCGGGCCGAGACATATTCCAGTTCCCGTTTCATTTTAAGGTAGTTTTCAAATCTGCCTTCGGTCAATTCTCCGTCCTGGATGGCTTGGAGCACCCGGCAGCCGGGTTCGTGGGTATGGGTGCAGTCTGAAAAACGGCAAAGAGCAGCGAACTCTTCTATTTCAGGAAATGTGGATTCAACCCCCTGGTCAATTTCCCAGAAGCTTATTTCGCGGATGCCCGGATTGTCAATGATCATTCCGCCCTGGGGCATCATGATCAGATCCCGGGATGTGGTGGTGTGCATCCCCTTGCCCACACTTTCGCTTACTTCGCCGGTGGCCTGGAGCTCTTCTCCGCACAGCCGGTTGATCAGGGTGGATTTGCCTGTGCCCGAAGAGCCCACCATGACGCTGGTCCTGCCCTGCGCCAGATAGGAATTCAGCTCGGAAAGCCCTGTATCATCAAAGGCGGAGACCAGATGTACGGGAACGCCGAAGGCGATGGATTCGGCTTGGGTTACAAAATGTTGGGGATCCTGGTGAAGATCGGCCTTTGTCAGGATGATTATCGGGTTAAGCCCGCAATTGTAGACCAGGGTCAGGTAGCGCTCAAGGCGGCGCAGATTAAAATCCCGGTCAAGGCCGCTCACGATGAATACGTTGTCAAGATTGGCCGCGATGGTCTGTTCCCGGTATTCTCCTGTTTTTCGGCTGTGCATGCCTGCCGCCCCACGGGTCAGCGCATTTTTTCGCGGCAATATCCCTTCGATAGCCGTTTCCCTGACCATGACCCAGTCGCCGACCACCGGGTATGTGCTGCTGTTCTCCTGTTTAAGTTTTCCGGCCGGGGTTGCCAGAATCTCTTCTTTGCCGTCATTGATAAAAAAATATCTTTTTCTGACCCCGGTCACCCGGGCCGGGATGAGAGATTGATTGGCAATATGTTTAAGTCGTTTCTGGAAATGGGATGACCATCCCAGATGGGAAAGGTGTTTAAACATATTGTCTTGTTGTGATGAATTTTTGTTGCTCATTAATATATCCTGCCTGTCTTCAATTTTAGTTTACGTGGCGACCGTACAGGCCAACCTTCCGGCTACAATTACTGCGATAAAATTTTAATAACGTGTCGCTGCCGACAGAAAAGAAAATGAGAACAGCAGATATTCAATCTTGAATTCTGCAGGGGAAAAAGAGTTGGTTAAAGCACCTTAACTTTAAGTGGAACGGTTTTGCTTCCAACATAATATCAAACAGCCGCCTTACTCTTTGTCCCCTTGTCGGCAGCGTTTGATACAATCTCCAATGATTTCCTTAACATAAAACCTCCTTAATGTAAGAGATATTTTCTTACAGGATGGGCCCGTATCCTGTCAAGAGATATTCGTTGTCAGCGTTTCCATACCAGCAGTCCCGCTTTTTTTGACAATCCTATTTGGGCGATGGTGCCCGAATTAAAAGTAATGCTGTCATTTTCAATCCCATCGGAAAAAATGACGCCGTTTTCAGGCATCATGGATTCGATTTCCAGCCATTTTTCATGTGTGATTTCACCAAATACAAGACTAATGCCTGTGGTCCGGCTGGGGAACGGTTCCCGAACACTGAACCGGAGCCGTTGCTCATCCCAGGCAAAGCCGTTTTCAAGGGGGTGGCCGCTTGTTCCTGACACGGCCATGGCACCTGCCAGGATGGATTGAAACCAGCCGGTTGAACCGAATCCTGTGCTGACAATGATGCCCGAGGAGGACTGGGTTTCTGATTTGTCGGCCCAGTTGATCCGGTACCTTGCGGACTGGTGGGTTCTGGGGCCGATAAACAGATCATTAACCGCTAAAATGTGCTGGCCGTCATTGGTGGCGGCCTGGGCAAAGGTAATTGTTCGACACGCCCAATCATTGTGGCGCACCTGCCGGACAACCCCGGGCAGATCCTCCACCGAAAAGGGCAGAAGCTTGCCGTCCCACCTGCCTGGGTCGGGGTTGAGGGCCACCACGGGTTGTCCGTCAAGGTATTTCAGGGTATTGGCCACAAGTCCGTCCTGGCCGATGACCACCACAATGTCCGTGGGATGGAACCGGTATCCGGGCAGCATCGTTCTTTCAAGTTTCTGGAACAGTCCGTTTTTTTTCAAAAATTGCTCTGCTTGCCGGACCCTTACCTGGTACAGGTCATGCTCATCAAGATAATCCTTTGCATCCACCTGGTTGTGTTCGAGGTAAAATTTTGCCTGGGGCCAGGTGTTGAACCGTTCCACCAGTTCCTGCAACCGGGTCTTTCTTGTCACAAGCACAAATTTGCGCGGGCTTTCATCTGCCATTGTTCATCTCCTTGCGCAGCATCCGGCCAAAGGTCTCCTGGCCGATGTTGAGTTCGCCTATTTTTGATGCATTCTGGGCAAAGGATTCAAAGGCCAGGGCCATGATCTGTTCGGGATTCATCTGGCTCATGGCCAGGGCCTTGATGTAGTCCGCGGATAACTCTTTGTAGGCTTTCATCTTAGCGGAAATGGCATAGGCGTCCGCGTCGGATTCCTGCTTTTTATTTTCCGTTCGGATAACCACATATTCCTTGTTCTGGTTTTCCTCGTCGATTTTTGCCTGGATACGCGCTTTGGCCGTGGCGGCCTTGGCCCGCAGAATTTCGCGTTCCTTTGCTATCCTGTCCGCTTCGATCTGCTGTTCTTTTTGCTGAACAAAAAGTTTGGTGGCAAGCTCAGCCTCCTGGATGGTCCGCTCCTGTTCCACGGCGCATTTGCGCCGGGCGTAGATGGCATCGTCCGCCTGCTTGAGAATTTCTTCTCGTTGTTTGGCCTCCAGCGCCTTTGCGGTTTCCGGTGAGGGGGTAATGGCTGCTATGGACAGATCGAGGATTTCCACTCCCATGGTACCCAGGCTCGGGTTTGCCTTAAGCTCTGCTTCAACTTGACAGAACAGCTCCTGGTTAATGAATAAAGCCTGTTTCAAGGGCATGGCCTGGATCTTTGTTTGCACCACGGATTGCAGGCTCCGGATTACCTGTTCATTGAGGTTGAGCGGATCTTCACCGGCGTAATCTTTTGCCGCCCTGTTTAAGTTAAAGTTCATGACCTCGGCGGTTTTATCCGGATCAGCAATCCGAAAGTTAAGCCGTCCCTGGATACGGATGTCCTGGAAATCCGCTGTTTTAAGGTTAAAAATAAACGGTGCCCCCTGGGTATTTACAGGGACGGCGGCAATGGATGTGGTGGCCGGATTATAAAAGAAACTTAACCCTTTGCCTTTGCGGATCACTTTGCCGTTGGCTGTTTTGATCACGTACGTGGATGAATCGGCCCGGTAAAATTTAATGGGTAACATGGTGTCTCTCCTATTGTTCTTATATTAATGTCCTTAAGACACTTTATGGTATAGTGACAAATAGACACTTGACTGTCAATCTAAAAGTGACTTTAGGACAAAAATAGTGTTGTCATTCTCTGGATGAACACGGTACAGTGGTAGAAAATTAACCTTGAACACATTGGAAATATGGACGAGAAAACCTATCTTGAACAGTATGACAGAAGCGGATTTGACACACCCCTGATCAGTGTGGATCCTGTGCTTTTTACCTATCATGAACAGTGCCTGAAGGTGCTTTTGGTGCAGCGTTCAAACCATCCGGAGCGTGGAAAATGGGGGCTTCCCGGCGGGTTTATTGATCCTGTTGCGGATAAAACCCTGGAACATACCGTGGCAAGGAAATTAAAGGAAAAAACAGGTGTGGTGCCCCCGTATATTGAGCAGTTGTGCACCATGGGCAATGATGTCCGGGATAAGCGCGGCTGGTCCGTAACTGTCTGCTACACGGCGCTCATTGCCCACCAGAACTGCACAATCTCTGTGGATACCGTTTCCGATGCCGGGTGG
Organism: uncultured Desulfobacter sp.; assembly: GCF_963666145.1. Lineage (NCBI taxonomy): Bacteria > Pseudomonadati > Thermodesulfobacteriota > Desulfobacteria > Desulfobacterales > Desulfobacteraceae > Desulfobacter > uncultured Desulfobacter sp. The sequence continues at coordinate 2,882,067 of NZ_OY762614.1, forward strand.
ATCAATATTGAAGATGTGCCGGCGCGTCACCTGGCATTTGACCACGCCGCCATTATTGACGCCGCCCGGGAGCGGTTGCGGCAGAAGGCCCTTTATTCCATTGTTCCGGCCTATGGACTGCCCGATAAATTTACCCTGCCGCAGCTGCAGCAGCTGCATGAACTGCTCATCGGTAGGCAGATTCAGAAAAAATCCTTCAGGCGCCGCATTGAAAAGGCAGACCTGCTGGTGGACACAGGCGAAAAGCTGTTGCAGGGCGGTCGTCCGGCGGCCTTGTATCGGTTAAAAAAAGAGGCCGGCGAATTTACTTTTCTGCGTAATCTTTCGTCCTGAGGCTATTTTTAGTTAGTTTGTTGACGCAATAAATTGAGATGATAATATAAACTATTATCATTTCAAAAAAGATGGATTGAATGGCGCTATTGATGAAAAAAATAAGCTTAAATCTAATCCTAAATTTGCTGACAGGGTCGCCATGATAAAAAAAATATCCAACTATCATCGGATCCTCATTACCGTATATATCACCCACCTTATTTTTATTCTGACGCTGTTTTGGGGTTTTATCCCCAAAGGATTTATAACGATCTGCGTTACGGTTCTTATTTTTACGATTCTTGTCTCTGTTTACATCACAAAATTGGTCTTCCGCATTGAACAGCAGCACAGGCGGGATGCAGCAGAGAAAAAGCTGGATGAGCTGCGTTTCAAAAAACTGCTTGAGCTCAGTTCTATGGGCGAGGCATCCATTGATACCCTGGCAGAATTTGCGTTGGCCCAAGCCTGTAAATTAACCCGAAGCGAATTTGGGTGTCTGGGGTTTTTAAATGAAAACCAGGCCGAGCCGACCATCTACCTTTGGCCCAAACAATCGGAGAACAAGGGCCAAACCGGCGAAGGGGAATTGACCTGTAACATGAACGACGCCGGCCTTTGGGCTGAAATTGAAAGATCCGGCCGTGTATTGGTGATTAACGATTATGAAAATTATTCCTCCCTTTCCAAACAAAAATTTTTCCGGGGCGATGTCAAAATTAATCGGGTGTTACGTGCCCCCGCTTTTAACGGCGATAATATTGTGGCATGGATCAGTGTGGGAAATAAACGAGAGGACTATAACGATTCGGATATTCGTCAACTGCATTTGATGATGGATGGGATGTGGAAAATACTGCAGGGGAAAAAAGCGCAAATCCAATTAAAAAACAGCGAAGCGCGATATCGGCTGCTTGCGGACAATGCCACGGATACAATTTGGACCATGCAATATCCGGATTTGAAAATGCGCTATATCAGTCCGTCAATTCAATCTCTTTTGGGGTATACTCCCGAGGCGTTTCTGGGATTGGAACTAAAGGATTATCTGACTGAAAATTCATTAAAACGGATGCTTGTCATTATCGCAGAAGAACTTGAGGAGACCCGTGGCGACGAAACTGAATCAAAGGGGTTAAAGGGTGCCGAACTGGAGTTGATTAAAAAAGACGGCTCAACCATCTGGATAGAAATATCGGCCGGATTTTTGAAAAATGACCAGGGAGAACCTGACGAAATATTAGGGATATCCAGGGATATCTCGGATCGTAAACGAGCCGATGACGCATTACAACGGGCTACGGAACTGATGCGCGAGGCTGGGCGAATTGCAAAGGTCGGGGCCTGGAGCATTGATGTTGCAAGCCAGGCAATCGTATGGTCGGATGAAATGAATGCCATCCATGAAAGGCAGGCCTCTTCTCCCCCGACGTTTAATGACGTGACCCGTTTTATTGCCCCCGAATGGCGGGAAAAAATTTTGAACATCTATAATCGATGTGTAGGTGACGGCCAAAGCCTTGACGAAGAGTTCGAAATCATCACGGCCACAGGACACCGCCGGTGGGTTCGAGCCACCGGAGAAGCCATAAGGGACGATACCGGAAAAATCATTCGGGCCATCGGGGCGCTTCAGGATATTTCAGACCGGATACAGGCGGATGAAGAGAGAGAAAATCTAGAGCAGCACCTTGTCCAGGCAAGAAAAATGGAGGCCATTGGGGTACTGGCCGGCGGCATTGCCCATGATTTTAATAATATTCTTTCCGGTCTGATGGGCTTTACCGATCTGGCAATTCATGAAGCAAAGGATAACGAAACGCTTAAACGGTATCTGAACCAGGTCACATCCGCCAGTCTGAGGGCCAGGGATCTGGTTCGACATATCCTGACGTTCAGCAGAAAAGCTGAGGTTGAAAAGCAACCGATTATCATTAATCCTGTTCTCAAAGAGTCATTAAAATTTATGCGTGCCTCGTTGCCGTCCAGCATTGAGATTCAGCGTGATTTAAGGCTTGAACAGGGGCGGGTCTTTGGTGATGCAACACAGATATATCAGATACTTATGGGGCTTTTTACCAACGCCGCTCACGCAATGAAAGATCACGGTGGGGTTCTGGAGATCGTTTTGGACCGTGTTAAACTTGACGACGCCCAGACCGGATTTTTGGGGAAGATTTCTGCCGGGGAATTTATTGAACTGGTTATCTCGGATACCGGATGCGGGATACATAAAAAATATCTTGACCGGATTTTTGAACCCTTTTTTACGACAAAACCCCGTGGGGAAGGGACAGGGATGGGACTTGCCACCGTATACGGCATCGTAAAAGAGATGGGCGGAGTGATATCGGTTTACAGTGAGGTCGGGGTTGGCACAACGTTCAGACTGTTATTGCCGGAATATGATCAGGCTAGGCCGGTTCAAATTGACATCAATACGGAACTGAAAAAAGGCCAGGGAAAGATCCTGGTGGTTGATGATGAAGAGGCCATTGCCGAAAGTTCCTGTGAAATTTTGAAAATATTAGGGTATTCAACTGTTATGGAAACAGACAGTCTCAAGGCTGTTGAACATGTGAAAAATAACCCGGAACATTATGATCTGGTCTTGACCGATATGACCATGCCCCATCTGGACGGGTTTGGGTTGGCAAAACAGATCAAAAAGATCAATCCGGATATATCCATTGTTCTGGCCACAGGTTTCAGCCACAGTCTGACAAAAGAAAAATGCAGGGATGCCGGTATTGAGAATATGGTGATGAAGCCAATGACAGCGGGGGAGTTGTCATCTGTTGTTGAAAAGGCAATTAATAAAGACCATTAAAGAAGAAAAAAAGGTTCATATGTTTCGTGTACTGATTGTTGATGATGATCCGAATATCTGCCTGTTTTTTGAAACGCTTCTTGAAAACATGGATTGTGAAACATATACGGCAAAACGGGTGGATGAAGCAAAGGCATTGAGCCGGCAAAATGCCTATGACCTTATTTTGCTTGATCTTGAACTGCCCGACGGCAACGGGCTTGATATCCTGCCGGACCTTGTAGCCCTACCTTCTGCCCCGGAGATCATCATCATTACGGGAACCGGCGATGCCAAGGGCGCTGAGATTGCATTTAAAAACGGTGCCTGGGATTTTGTGCAGAAACCATTTCGCCTTGATGATGTCTGCCTTCCCATTCAACGGGCCCTGTATTACCGAAAGGAGAAGCTTTCCTCTCCCGAATTGATCATTTTGAAACGGTCAAAAATTATCGGCGAGTCTCCTGCCCTGAAAAGATGCCTGGATGAAGTGGGCAAAGCCGCCTCGACCGATGCCGGCGTTCTGGTTACAGGAGAAACCGGAACCGGTAAAGAGCTCTTTGCCAAAGCGATTCATGAAAACAGCAGGCGGGCGTCAAAGCCGTTTGTGGCGGTTGACTGCGCCTCGCTCACCGAGTCCCTGATTGAAAGTACCCTGTTCGGCCATGAAAAGGGTGCCTTTACCGGTGCCGTATTTAAACAGGACGGTTTGATTATCCAGGCGGACGGCGGGACGCTGATGCTTGACGAAGTCGGCGATTTGCCGTTGTCAATCCAGAAAGCTTTATTACGGACCCTCCAGGAGCGATCTGTTCGCCGCCTTGGTGGGAAAAACGAGATAAAAGTGGATATCCGCCTGATATCCGCCACAAATCTTGACCTTGATCAACTGGTCAAAGAGAATCTTTTCCGGGAAGATTTTCTGTATCGCATAAGGGCCATGGAAATTCATCTGCCGCCCCTACGTGACAGGGTAAGCGATATCGAAGAGATTGTTTTAAAAAAGGTGCATGAGCTTTCAAACAGATATAACCTTGAACCTAAAGCCATATCCAAACAGTTGCTTGACGCATTGATGTCAAATCCCTGGCCCGGCAATATCAGGGAACTGCTCAATGTTCTGGAGTACATCCTGGCGTCGGCCGGAAGCGATGCAACCCTGGTGCCCAAACACCTGCCGCCCAATTACAGGGTTTCCTCGTTAACCTTTGAGTGTCCTGCCGTCCAAAAGGATACGCCGTCAATGGTCGACGAGGTCCTGGACAACGATGCCGACTTTCCTTCCCTGAATAGGTGCCGGGAGCAGCTGGAGAAAAATTATCTGGCCCGATTAATGGAAAAAGCCGGAGGCGACAGAAAAGCCGCCTGCCGGTTATCCGGCGTCTCCCAGGCCCGGTTATACGCGTTGCTCAATAAGTATAATCTTCCCGGATTTGGTTTCTATCAAAGCTGAAATTCATTCCTTTTTATAAGATTCTTATGTAACATAATGAATATAGATTGATTCGGATCTATCCCACCCCGAACTCACTGGGCTTGATCCGGGTCAGGTAGTTAATAAGAGCCTTATTTTTTACATATTCCAGTTTTTCCTTTTTGATGAAGATGTTGAAATGGTCTGCGTTGGGCTGGATCTGAGGGAACGGATCCACAAGACGTTTTTCTTCAAGCTCTTTGATCACCGTGTATTTCGGCACAAATCCGATGCCTAGACCGGACATGGCTGCGTTGATGATTCCCCGGATGTGATTGATCTGTACGACGTTTTTAAGACAGGCGCGTTTGTCTGCCGGGATAGCGGCGATGAAATTGCGCCACCAGACCAGTTGTTTGTCGCTGGATAAAATATTTACCCGGGCCAGATCGTCAATGCCCGAAATCTCGTGGGCCTCGATAAATTCCGGGGCGGCAATGGTGATGTACTGCTCCTGGAACAGGTAAATGCGTTCAATGGAGGGCAGCTCATGGGCAACGCAATCAATGATCAGATCCACCTCGTCCCGAATCAGTGGCGTTTCAAGGTTCGGGGAGAGATAAAAATCCAGGTGAATTTCCGGATGGGTCTCCAGAAAGGGTTTGATATGATTGATCAGAATGGATGCCCCGAACTCAACCGTGGAGCCGATACGGATGGTCACCAGGGCCTTTTTTCGATAGCTGGATATCTCTTGGTCCGCTTTTTCGATTTCATAAAATATTTTTTCACAGGACCGGAACAAAATAAGGCCGGCGGGGGTCAGGTCCATGGTTTTTCCCTGGCGGGTAAACAACGGTGTGTCCATGGAGCTTTCCAGTTTTTTAATGGCATGGCTGACGGCGGACTGGGTTACGAAAAGCCGCTGGGCTGCCTGGGTAAAGTTTTTTTCCTTGGCCAGGAAGAAGAAGGTTTTCAGATGATAAAGGTCCATAATTCTATAGTATGAATTTCGTTCATGGTTATAATAAATATTATGAATTTTACTTTAATGGATTCGTCGGTATATTACAATAATATCTTTTAATTATTAATAATATCATCAGGAGGAGATTTCTATGAGCGGCGCATTTAATACAGAAGTCAAACAAATTCTTGATGCCCTTGGAATTAAGCCTGTCAATTCCGGCGCCACCATCGGCGGCAGTAACGGATGGCTTAACACAAAGGGAAAAGAGCTCGTTTCCTATTCCCCCATCAACGGCAAGCCCATTGCCTCTGTTTTGATGGCGGAAAGGCAGGATTATGATGCGGTGATGGCCAAAGCCCAGGCTGCATTTAACTCTTTTCGTATGATGCCCGCTCCCCGGCGCGGCGAGATCGTTCGCAGGATTGGTGATGCGCTGGGGGATAATAAAGAGGCTTTGGGGGCTCTGATTGCCCTTGAGGTCGGTAAAATCCGGGCCGAAGGCGAGGGTGAGGTCCAGGAGATGATTGATATTGCCTATTTTGCCACGGGCCTGAGCCGGCAGCTGTATGGCCTGACCATGCATTCGGAACGGCCTGCACACCGGATGTACGAACAATGGCACCCCCTGGGGATTGTCGGACTGATCACCTCGTTTAACTTTCCGGCTGCCCCATGGTCCTGGAACAGTTTGATTGCCTCTGTCTGTGGTGATGCAATTGTGTTCAAGCCTAGCTCAAAGACGCCTTTGACCAGTATTGCCATCCAGAACATCATTGCGCCGATTGTTGATGAATACAGTGTTGAGGGGATTTTCAACATGGTCATCGGTTCCCGGGATGATGTGGGCGAACCCATGCTCCATGACCCGCGTATCCCGCTGATTTCCGCCACGGGCTCCACGGCCATGGGAAAACATGTGGGCCAGGTGGTGGGCGGCCGTTTGGGACGCTCTTTGCTGGAACTTGGCGGCAACAATGCCATCATTGTCACCGAAGACGCTGACATGGACATGGCTGTCCGGGCCACCTTGTTCGGTGCCGTGGGTACGGCAGGCCAGCGCTGTACCTCCACCCGTAGAATTATCATCCACGCGTCGGTGAAAGAGACCTTTGTAAACAACCTGGTCAAAGCCTACAAACAGGTTACGGTGGGTAATCCGCTGGACAAAAACACACTCATGGGGCCGCTGATTGACGAAAGCGCCGTCCTTGCCATGGAAGCGGCTTTGAAGGCCGTAAAGGCTTCCGGCGGAAAGGTGCTGTGCGGCGGAGAACGGATTACCGTACCAGGCTGTGAAGGCGGCCATTATATTTTGCCTGCGGTGGCGGAAGTAAAAAATGATTTCCCCATTGTCCAGAGTGAAACCTTTGCACCTCTTTTATACATCATTGAATACAAATCCTTTGAACAGGCCCTTGAACTGCACAATGACGTGCCCCAGGGTCTCTCCTCTTCAATTTTTACAACCGCCTTGCAGTATCAGGAGGGTTTTTTGGCACACAGCGGCTCTGACTGCGGCATTGCCAATGTGAACCTGGGCACCTCGGGTGCTGAAATCGGCGGTGCATTCGGCGGTGAAAAAGAGACCGGCGGCGGACGTGAATCCGGGTCTGATGCGTGGAAAGTGTACATGAGGCGTCAGACCAACACCATAAACTGGGGCAAGGAACTGCCGTTGGCCCAGGGTATTGAATTTAACATTGACTGACAGCCATGGGCTGAACTGGTTTATCAAGAGCCAGGCGTAACCCTGATAAATAATGAACGTGATTTAATAAGTTTTTTTTGTAAGGAGTTAGAAAATGACAAACAGCGTATTTACCATCCCCAAACCCTATAATGAACCGGTTAAGATGTATGCACCGGATAGTCCGGAGCGCGCTCTATTGTCCGTAGAGCTTGATCGTCAAATGGCCGATCAGGTGGAAATTCCGGTGATTATCAACGGTGAAGAGATTAAAACCGGTGATGTTCGGGATGTGGTCTGCCCCCATGATCATGGCCATGTATTAGGTAAGGTGCATCTGGCAGGCGAAAAAGAGGTCAAGGCAGCGGTGGACGCAGCGTTGTCAGCCAAAGCGGCTTGGGAAACCATGGACTGGCAGGAGCGTGCTGCCGTATTTTTGAAGACGGCTGATTTGATCTCCCAGAAATACTCGGCCAAAATGAATGCGGCGACCATGCTCGGCCAGTCCAAAAACGCCTTCCAGGCCGAAATTGATTCCACCTGCGAGCTGGTGGACTTTTTGCGCTTCAATGTAAATTATATGGAAGAGATTTACGCCAACCAGCCGTTCAGCGAAAAAGGTGTTTACAACCGGCTGGAATACCGTCCCCTGGAAGGCTTTGTTTTTGCGCTCACCCCGTTTAATTTTACCGCCATTGCCGGCAACCTGCCCACCTCGCCTGCCATGATGGGCAACACCGTTGTGTGGAAACCCTCCACCACGGCCGTTCTTTCCAACTACTATTTCATGCAGATCCTCAAGGAAGCAGGCCTTCCCGACGGTGTTATCAACTTTATCCCGGGCCATGGGTCCCAGATCGGTGATATTCTGTTCGCCCACAAGTATTTTGCAGGTATGCACTTCACCGGTTCCACAGGCGTCTTCCAGAACCTTTGGAAAAAAGCGGCAGACAACATTGAAACCTATGTCTCTTATCCCAGAATCGTGGGTGAAACCGGCGGCAAGGACTATATCTTTGCCCATGCCAGCGCCGATGTGGATGAGCTGGTTACAGGCATCATCCGGGGTGCCTTCGAATTCCAGGGCCAGAAATGCTCCGCATGCTCCCGCCTCTATGTCCCCGCCTCCCTTTGGCCTGCCGTCGAAGGTCAGCTCAAAGAGAAAATCGCCGGGATCAAGGTGGGTCCGGTGACGGATTTCACCAACTTTGTAAATGCCGTGATTGATGAAAATTCCTTTGATAACATTGACGCGTATATCTCCCGGGCCGAAGCCTCTGCCGATGCGGATGTGATCATCGGCGGTCAGCGGGATAAGTCCAAGGGCTATTTCGTTCACCCAACTGTAATCCAGGCCAAAACACCGGATTATGAATCCATGGCCGAAGAGATCTTCGGTCCGGTGCTCACGGTCTATGTCTATGAGGATAAAGACCTTGATGCCACCCTGGACATCCTGGACAACACAAGCCCATATGCCCTGACCGGTGCCGTTTTTGCCAGGGACCGCGAAGTAATCAATGCCCTGATGGCCCGCCTGACCCACACCGCAGGCAACTTTTATGTTAATGATAAACCCACCGGTGCCGTGGTCGGCCAGCAGCCCTTTGGCGGTGCCCGCAAAAGCGGCACCAACGACAAAGCAGGCTCCTACCTGAACCTGATCCGCTGGGCATCTCCCCGGACCATCAAAGAAACCCTGGTTCCCCCTGTAAATTACGGCTATCCGTTCATGGGCTAACCAAAAGTCTGATACTTTAGAATAATACAAAAGGGCAGTTCCCGGTGCAAGCCGGTAAGTGCCCTTTTTAACAGATCATTTAGAATCACCATTTTTTGAGCAGAAGTTGCCCGGATGCAATGCGAAAAACAAATCTCAACCGGAGCAGCCTAATGGCTGTGAGGATTGAGATTTGTTTTTCAACGCCGCAGGCGGGTGACTTCTGCTCAAAAAATTATTTGTTTTTGGCTATTACCCAGATGGCATGTACAATCCCTGGAATGTAACCAAGAAGGGTTAAAAGAATATTCAACCAGAAGTGTTTTCCAAGACCAACCTGAAAAAATACACCCACCGGCGGAAGAATAATGGCTGCGATAATTTTTAAAAGTTCCATGTTATTCCCCTTATCTGTAATATTGATATTTCCTGTCCGAGCATACCACATTTCACAGAACGGAAAACACCAAATTCCAAAATACTTTTGGACATCTTTTCGATTTTCCCATATGATTTGAGTTTATTGTGTTCAAACCATCCTTGCAAAGGGATGGTTAAAATTTTTCCGGGCAAAAGCCATCGGAAAAACCACCATAACAGTCGGAACTGCCACCGGCTGGAAGGAAAATACTTATGAGCGAAGCAATTAAATCTGGCGATACCATTGCCGTGGATTATACGGGAAAACTTGAAAGCGGAGACGTGTTTGACTCTTCAGAGGGCAGAGAACCGCTGACCTTTACCGTGGATACGGGCATGCTGATCAAAGGCTTTGACCAGGCTGTTATCGGCATGAAAAAAGGGGAATCAAAAACCGTTACCATTCCGCCTGAAATGGGATACGGCCCAAGGGATGAGAATGCCATGGTTGATATCCCAAGAGCCCAGTTCCCCCCGGAGATGGACCTGAAAGAAGGACTTCAGCTTCAACTCCAGAATCCGGCGGGGCAGCCGGTCCCTGCACGGGTGGCAAAAGTAGCCGAAACCAGTGTCACCATGGACGTGAACCATTTTCTGGCCGGAAAAACCCTCGTTTTTGATATCACCATTGCTGAAACCGGACTTGAGCCCCCGGCAAGCAGCTGTGGCACCAATAAAGGGGGCTGCGATTCCGGTTGCTGCGGAAACTGCAGCTGCAGTTAATTCATAGGATTGTTCCTGGAGCATCGTGATGGTCAAGAAAAGTCTCATTTTGACGGTTGATGACAAGCCTCAGAATCTTCAGTTCCTTGGCAAATTGCTTTCAAATAACGGATATGAAGTCGCCATGGCCCAAAGCGGAGCCCAGGCACTGACGTTTGTAAAATCCGAATTCCCGGATCTCATTCTTTTAGATGTCATGATGCCGGAGATGGATGGGTATGAGGTCTGTGAAAAGCTCAAGGCCGAATTTCCCACCCACAATATTCCGGTGATTTTTTTAACGGCCAAATCGGATGCCCAGGATATTGTAAAAGGATTTGATGCGGGCGGGGTTGATTATGTAACAAAACCCTTTCATTCAGCGGAACTGCTGGCCCGTATCAAAACCCATATCGAGCTTAAAACCCTGCGTGGTCTTTTACCCATGTGTTCACATTGCAAAAAAATCCGGGATGATAAAGGGTTCTGGAATGATGTGGACAGCTATTTTGAGGCCCACTCCCATCTGACCTTTACCCACGGTCTGTGTCCTGCGTGCATGGACAAATTGTACCAGGGGTATGACTGGTATAAAAAAAGGAAAAGGTCCGACGTCCAAAAATAAGGATAAAGACCTTGGAAAAATAGTGTCCTGATTCGGCTTGTTTTTTGTATATCCAAGCCCTAACTTCCCCGTCGTTTTTAGGCGGCATGCCTGATATCTCCTGCCATAGAAAATTTTAATTCTTTTTTTCTGTCGATTGATAAAATCCTTTATACTTCAATGGCTTGTCTGTTTTTTTACGGCTTTGATTGCTTTTTTTGGGGATTGAGTTATGTTAATGTCGTTGATCTAAAATGCATGAAAAAAGGCGGGTTTTAAAACTTGGCCGTTGAACATTAACCTTCTGGAGCAAGGGACCTGAGCATGGCATATGAATTTGATTTCAAAGCAGCCCAGGCCTATGACGCCTTTTTTGAAAAAGGTAGGGCCAGACATCGCCTTGACCTTGAAATTTCTTTGATCAGCTCCCTGATCCGACCGATGCCGGGCAAGCGCCTGCTGGACATTGGCTGCGGCACAGGGTTAAGTCTTGAACCTTTTGTGGATCAGGGAATGAGCCTGACCGGCATTGATCCGTCTTTATATATGCTGGACAAGGCTGCCGAGCGGCTTGGAAATCGTGTTGATCTGCATCGGGGGACAGCCGAGGATCTTCCCTTTGATGACAATTCGTTTGATACGGCGCTGCTGTTTTTCAGTATGGAATTTTCAGACCGGCCGGCCAAAGCCATTGAAGAGGCCTGCCGGGTGGCCCGGGAACAGGTGGTCATCGGCGTTCATAACAGGTGGGCACCCCAGAATATGGCCCGGCGGGTCAAAGGCTTTTTTTTCCCGGATATGTATAGCGGTGCCCGTTTTTTTAGTGTGTGGGAGTTGAAAATCATGATGAATTCGATATTGGGAAAAGTGCCTGTCAAATGGCGGACCACCGTGCAGTTCCCGTTGGTGTCGGGACGTCTGATCTCCAAAGTGGAACGTTGCCGTCTGATCCAGTGGTCTTACTGGGGCAGTTTCATCGGCATGCGCATCAAGCCCGTGCCCAAGTTTCGCACCCGCCCCCTGGTTTTGAAAACCCGGAATCGTAAAATCAATGAGCCGGCCACAGGGCTGGCGTTAGGAATTAAGGTAAAATAATGATTCGTGCCCGTCTTTATGAACCCCTGTCCAATGGTGAGGTCAAATGCCTGGCCTGCAACCATTACTGCAAGATTTCGCCGGGTAAAACCGGTGTGTGCGGCGTCCGGGAAAACCGGGACGGTAAGCTTTTTTCCCTGGTGTACGACCGGGTGGTGGCGGCCAATGTGGACCCCATTGAGAAAAAACCGCTTTTTCATTTTAAACCCGGCTCCCTCTCGTATTCCATTGCCGCGCCCGGGTGCAATTTTAACTGCCGCTTTTGTCAGAATTCTGATATCTCCCAAGTGCGTGGCCAGGAAACCAATCCTTTCACAGGCCGCCTGGCAGGCCAGGCCATGAGCCCCGAAGAGATCGTGGCAAAGGCTGTGGAACAAGGATGCCAAAGTATCTCTTACACCTATACCGAACCCACGGTTTTTTTTGAACTGGTGTTGGATACAGCCATGCTGGCAAAGGAAGCGGGACTGGCCAACATCCTTGTCACCAACGGCTTTATGAGCCCTAAACTGCTGCAGGCATCCGCCGCAGTGCTGGATGCCGCCAATGTGGATCTTAAATCTTTTTCCGATAACTTTTACACCCGGTATTGCAACGGCCGCCTGGAACCGGTTAAACAGACGTTGAAAAACATGGTGGAGTTAGGTCTCATGGTGGAGGTCACTACTCTGGTAATTCCGGGGCTGAATGATGATCCCGACGAACTTGGGCAGATGGCATCTTTCATTGCCGGGGAATTGGGGGCGTCGACCCCCTGGCATCTATCCCGGTTTCACCCGGCATTTGAGCTGACCCAGACGGAACCCACCCCTGTGGAGACCCTGGAAAAGGCCTGCGATATTGCGTTATCAGCCGGGCTTGTTCATGTGTATACCGGCAATGTGCCCGGTGCCAGGGAGGATACCTGCTGTCCGGACTGCGGCCAGACGGTGGTCAAACGATTGGGCTATTCTGTGGAAAATCTTTTAACCCAGACCAATAAGTGTCCCGGGTGTGGTTCGCCTGTGTTCGGGATCTATTAACAAAGATATTTTTGTATGCGTTCAGCTGTCGATATTCTGGATACCATCCAGGCCCGCTCGCCTGTTTGCGACATCATTGAAACCCTTTGGAACGACGGGTTTCACGCCTCGGTGGCCGGCGGGGCTGTCCGGGATGCCCTTTTGGGGATCGCGCCCGAAGATGTGGATCTTCTGACCAATGCCCGGCCCGAAGATCTGGCCCGGCTGTTTTCTGCCCAGGACTCTAAATATGTGGGAAAAGCCTTTGCCGTAACCCTGATCAACAAGGTGGAGGTCGCAACCTGCCGGCCTGCGGATAAAAAGGCTGTGGATGCAGGGCACACCTTTCCCGCCACAGATCTTGGCCGCCGGGATCTTACCATTAACAGCATAGCTTGGGATCCCAAAGCTCGTACCCTGGCAGATCCCTTTGGCGGGCAGGCGGACATTAAAAACAAAATCATTCGATTCACCCGGAATCCCTTTGACCGGATTGAAGAGGACCCCGTGCGCATGGTACGGGCCTGCCGGTTCGCTGCCCGTTTCGGGTTCAAAATTGAACCGGAATCCTTTGATGCCATCCGTGCCAAGGCCCATAAAATTACCGTCCAGGGGAGCGCAGAGCGGATTCAGCTGGAAATTGTCAAGGCCATGGGCATGGACAAACCTTCGGGATTTTTTAATTTGCTTCATGATACAGGCCTTCTGGGCCGTATTCTGCCAAGCCTTGACCGCTGTTACGACCTGGACGGCGGCCCCCACCACGGCGAAACCGTATTCGAGCACAATCTTCTGGTGGGAGATGCCCTGCCCGCATCCATGCCCACACTCCGACTGGCAGGTTTTCTCCATGACACCGGGAAAATGGATGCACTGGAAATCAAGGATGGGCGCAACTCTTTTCCCGGGCACGAGACATTCACCCAGGCCATGATGAATGATCTTGAACGCCTGAGGTTTTCCAGAAAAGATATGGATTATATCCAGAGCCTGGTCCGGGGCCACATGCGTCCTTTAAAGGCAGATACAACTCCGAGAGCTGTGCGCAGGCTTTTGGCCATGCTGGATGATCTGAATCTGTCCTACCATGATTTTTTACGCATGCGCATTGCCGATAAAAAAAGCAATCTTAATCCGGTTAAAAAGCCGTATACGCTTGGGGATATCCGCCTGCGCCTGGACAAAATTCTGGATGCCTTGAACAGCAAGGCGCCGTTCAATGTGAACAATCTCGACATTTCAGGCCGGGAAATCCAGGATATTCTGGGCCTTACCGAGGGCCCGGCCATTGGAAAAGTCAAAGCACTATTATTTGAGAAGGTGCTGGATGACCCATCCTTGAATACCGAAGAGGCTTTGAAAAATCTGGTGCGGCAAATGGACCAAAACCACTTTACAGATTGAAATGCCAAGGCTATAAACTAGATCCGGCACAACGTGCACATACAAAAGACCTGAACAAAAAATCAAACGATTCGTTCAAGAATTTATAAAGATTAAATACGATAGGGGATAAATTATGGGAGATATAGTTCTGATCAGCATTACGGGCAAGGATCAAAAAGGTCTTACCGCCCGGATTTCAACCATCCTTGCCCAGTATCGGGTGAGCATTCTGGATATTGGCCAGGCTGTAATTCATGAACATATCTCTTTGGGCATGCTGGTGGATATTCCATGTTCCCAGGATTTTTCCCTGATGTTCAAGGATCTGATTTTTGAAGGTCACAAAATGGGTCTGGCTGTGGATGTTTCGCCGGTTGATGCCAACGATTATGAAACCTGGGTCCTGACCCAGGACAAAGAGCGCAGAATTATTACGGTCATGGGGCGCGCCATTACCACAGGCCAGATTTCTGCGGTCTCCACCGTCATTACCGACCATGATCTCAACATTGATTCCATCACCCGCATGTCCGGCAGAAGGTCCCTGAAAAGACCCCTGGAACCCCCCATGGCCTGTATTCAGTTTGCCGTATCCGGCACACCCAGAAGTATTCCCGAAATGAAGGGGCGGTTCATTCACATCTCCCAGGACCTGGGCATTGATATCTCCTTTCATGAGGACAATATCTACCGTAAAAACCGTAAGCTGGTTGTCTTTGACATGGATTCCACATTGATCCAGGCCGAGGTGATCGACGAACTGGCAAAACTGGCTGGTGTCGGGGATCAAGTGGCCCAAATCACGGAATCCGCCATGCGGGGGGAAATTGATTTCAAGGAAAGTTTCAGGCGGCGGGTGGCACTGCTCAAAGGATTAAAGGAAAAGGATATCCAGGGCCTGGCCCGGACCCTGCCCCTGACCAACGGGGCCGGTCTTGTCACCCGGACCCTGAAGGGCCTTGGTTACAAGCTTGCCATTCTTTCAGGCGGCTTTACCTTTGTGGGCAATTATTTAAAAGAGATCCTGGGGTTTGATTACGTATTTGCCAACTCCCTTGAAATAGAAAACGGCGAAGTCACAGGCGAGGTGACCGGCGAAATTGTGGACGGCCAGAAAAAGGCAGACCTGTTACGCGAGCTGGCCAAAAAAGAAAATCTCTCCATCCAGCAGACCATTGCCGTGGGGGACGGGGCCAACGACCTGCCCATGATTTCCATTGCCGGGCTCGGTGTGGCCTTTAACGCCAAGCCCGTTGTCCGGGAAAAAGCGGCCAACACCATTTCCACCATGGGGCTTGATGGGCTGTTGTTTCTGCTGGGAATCCATGAACGGGAGATTCCTGATCCGGACAACACCACCAAGTAAAAAGAATACCTGATTATTTGATAAGAACATCTGTGTAAACGACACAGATCTTTTAATTTTCGCAGTGGGCCGAAGACTGGTTATTGATTTAGATCAGGCCGGCCCATTGCCGTTAGTCGTTAATATTTTCAGGCATTTTTTCGACAAATGCCTTGATTTCGTCCCTGACTTTTCTGTAGCAGTCCAGCTGCTGTTCCGCAGTTGCACCCTGTTCGGCAAGCGCTTTGGCCATTTGGGGGGGATCGTCAAACCCGACATGAATCACCTTGCAGCGGGGCGGAAAGTAAGGACAGGTTTCATGGGCATGTCCGCAAACGGTGATGACGGCATCCAGTTGCCTATCCATAAATTGGTTAATCAGCTTGGATTGTTGGCCGGAAATGTCCACACCGACCTCTGCCATAACTTTTACGGTGCTGGGATTCAAACCGTGTGTCTCCACACCGGCTGAGTATGCGTCTATAATATCTCCCTTTAGTTCTCTGGCCCAGCCTTCAGCCATCTGACTGCGACATGAATTGCCCGTACACAAAAATAATATTTTAAGTTTTTCCGTCATGTCATGCTCCCCTTATATTTTCAAAAGTTCTATGGGATGAAATACTTTTCTGTCAAATACTTGGGAAAATTGCAAGCGGCAGCTCAGGCAATCGGTTAGAATCATTCGATTTTTTTCAGATTCAACCTGTTTAAATAAAGATTGCCCGGTCCTTAGACTCAGTTTGTGAAATGATTCTTTATACCCCAGATGACCGCCCATGCCGCAGCAACTCAACGCGCCGCCCACCTTGATAATATCAGCACCTGGGATGGTTGAGAATATATTAAAGTAAGGTTCTCCGATCTCCTGTTCCCTTTGATGGCACGAGGCAAAATAGATCAATGGTGTTTCGGGGATGTTTAGTTTGAATTCCAAATGGTGCGCTTGTTGAAAGGAAAATAAAAACTCTCCAAGATCGTAGACATTTTTCGATAGTTTTATTCTGTTCATCGGGTCGATTGATGAAAAATAGCCGTCATCCTTGAATAGTTTCTGATAAATTGTTTTGGGAAGTGACAGAAATTTTCCTGCGCCGGAAGCCAGGGGCACCTTTATTTCATTCTTTTGGGTTTCTAAACTCTCCTGGGCTGCCTTTGAAAAATAGGCATTTTCAAGCAGCAGCTTTTTGTAAAAATATCCGCAGGTCGGGCAGGAGCATATTATTTTGTATCCCTTGCTGACTGCCTGAATTAAAATTTCAACGTTTGCCTTTATTTTTTCCAGCGCTTTTTGCTTCTGACCTTCCATTAAAAGCGGCATGCCGCAACAGTGTTGTTCCGGTAAAAACACCTCTATCCCGATGCTTTCCAGGAAAGTAACCGTGGCCTTTCCGACCTCCGGGAAAAAATACCCGGCACTGCAGCCTGCAAAATAGGCAACTTTTTGCCCGCTATCAGGAGATTTCTTTCCAATTGCATGATGGCCTGTGTTTTTTGCCCATTGGAAAAAATTTAGATCAGCAAACACGGGTAGCTGCCTGTCAGGGGCTATTTTTAACGCTTTTTTTACCATTGAGGCGGTCATGCTGCACTTGTTCAGTCCGTTGACGGGACGGCTGAGCAATGTTCCTAATTTGCCTGTATTTTGAATGTCAGCGGTAAATTGGGCCGTGAGGGGGATGCCGTCTTCGGAAGCCATTGCTGCTTTTGCTTCAAGGATCAGCATTCTGATATCAGAACAGGGGCACAGCCCGCACATGGTGCAAAGGTCAAGCAGTTGCCGTACTGTCGTATTATCAATCGTTTTCCCTTGTTCGAGTAATTCATCACTCAATCTGTAAAGTTCGGGGAAAAACAGGCAGTCTTCATCCAGATGTGTCCTGCAGACATCACATCCGCAGTATCCTGCGCATTTTTCAAATATTTTTAATATCAGATCCTTGGCGGAGGCGCTCATGATTACATTATCTTCTATCGCGGTGGTTTTTGTTCGTGGTTGCCGGTCGTGTTCTTTTGGGGAAAAGGGCACCTGGGGGGCAGGTGTCCTTTTGTGTGTGGCAGGTTATTTAGAAAACAGCCTTAAAAATGGGATGATCTCTACTCCGCAGAAATTGCGTGGAACCCGCATTCGGCTTCACATTCGCCGCAATCAACACATTCTTCGCTTATTTCGAAATAGTTTTTTCCGGCCGGCATACTGATGGCTTCAACAGGACAGGCGCTTGCGCATGCGCCACAGGACTGACATTCTTCGGGGTCTATTTTGTGCATTTTTTTCTCCTTTAAAACGGCATATTTGGTTTTTTAACGCGGGCGTTGTGCCGGCAGTTAAATAATTAGTAATAAAATGAGTGGCTTTTAATTTGTGTTAAAAAATAATCTTTGTTTTTAAAAAATACAAAAAAGGCAACTCACGAAGAAACTTATAGGAAGATTTTCAGGTCCGGTCAAGCATTATGTATAGGGGGGATGGGTGAACGCATTTATACTTTTGCGGGTTATTTTAACTTCGCTATGGGGATCGGAATCGAAATATCCATTATTTTCGATCCCGATGACCTCTTTGAATATAAATGCGGTTACTCGGTATAGGGGGTTGGATCGGGGATGCCGGCTTCGGTAAATCCTTTTATGCGGTGCAGGCAGGAGTCGCACTTTCCACAGGAACGGCCTTGGTTGTCGGGATCATAACAGGAGAGGGTCAGGCTGTAATCCACGCCTAAACCATGACCGGTGGTGATGATTTCGGATTTTGACATTTGAATCAACGGGGTTTCAATGGTCAAAACGGTTTCTTTGGTCACGCCGGTTTTTGTGGCCAGATTGGCCATGGTTTGAAAGGCGTCAATAAATTGGGGCCTGCAGTCCGGATAGCCTGAATAATCCACGGCGGTGACGCCGATGAAAATGGCTTGGGCCTTAAGCACCTCGGCCCAGGCCATGGCATAGGATAAGAATATGGTGTTTCTGGCGGGTACATAGGTGACGGGGATCTGGGTTTGATCAATCTGCGTCACGCTGTCGTGTTTGGGCACGGCAATGTCGTCGGTGAGAGCGGAACCGCCGAACTGGCGCAGGTCAATGTCCACAATTTTATGGTCTTCTGCCCCCAGATGCACGGCCACTTTTTTGGCACACTCCAGCTCCACACTGTGGCGCTGGCCGTACCTGAAGCTTAGGCTGTAAATCTCAAACCCCCGGTCCCTGGCAATGGCCATGGCGGTGGTGGAGTCAATGCCGCCGGATGAAAGAACGACTGCTTTTTTTGTCATGGGTTTATACTCCTCGTAAATCCGGATCCCAGATGATTTTGTGTTGTTGAAGGGAGAGCCTTGCCCCCAGCTTGTCTTTAAGTATCCATGCTGCCAGGTCCGAAAGCACAATCTCGCCAAACACCGGGCTGATGTGAATATGTTCTCTGGGATGGTTCTTTAGGTGTGTTTTGATGATGGCTGCGGCATATTCATAATCCTGCCTTGATCCCACCACAAATTTCACTTCATCCCGGTCTGTCATGTGATTGAAATTATCCAAAAGAAATGACCCGGCTTCACCGGACGATGGACACTTCACATCCATGATGCGGATACCGGCCGGATCCACAGGCGCAATACTCAGGCTCCCATTGGTTTCCAGCAGTACCTGAAATCCCTTTGCCAGAAGTTCGGATATCAATGCAGGCGTCTGGGGCTGAATCAAGGGTTCTCCGCCGGTAATTTCCACCATGGCGCAGTTAAACGCCGCCACCTGGTCCACGATTTGATTGATGGTCATGGGTGTGGGGTGTGTCGCGGCATAGGTGGTGTCGCACCAGGAACAGGAGAGGTTGCATCCGGACAGCCGGACAAACACACAGGCAAGGCCTGCCCGGGTGGATTCGCCCTGCAGGCTGTAAAAAATTTCGCAAATATCCAGGGGCACTTATACCTCCTGGTAGGATGATCCGCAGCCCGGACTTTCAAATACCGTGATTTTTTTAATTTTGATGAACTCGGTGTTCAAGCGCCTGGACAGCTCAGAGTATAGAAATTTTGCCAGGTTTTCAGCCGTGGGATTGATGGCGCCAAATTCCGCAATTTCGTTAAGATTGGTATGATCCAGCTTGCTTAAAACATCTTTAACCACACGTTTAACGTCCCTGAAATCTATGCCCATGCCCAACTGGTTGAGTTTGGTGCACCGTATGTGTGCTTCAACAATCCAGTTATGGCCGTGCAGATTTGAGCAGTTGCCGTCATAGCCCCGCAGGGAATGGGCTGCTGCAAAATGGTCCTGGACACAAATGTCATATACGCCTGGCATAAATAGATACTCCCTTGTTAATAACGGCCATGGGCCGACCTGGTTGATTTAACACCCAGGCTCAACCCCAAATAGCACATGAAAGCAGCTTTTTTTGCCCTTTGCCACTTTCATATGAAATAGCCTGGTGATTTGAAAAATCTACCATAATTTTGGGTCTGAATCAAAAATGTCAAGGCGATTAATTATTTGCTTTTCAAATTCATCCACGGATTTGATACGCTTTGGGGTGGGATTTGAAATATGAAAAGGGCAGGGGAGAAATTATATGGTCGATGTGATCCATAAATATCTTGAACAGCAGGGCTATCTGATCATTGACGGGGCGCTTGGCACCGAGCTGGAGCGCCGGGGATGTAATCTTGATGACCCGTTATGGTCGGCCCGGCTTTTGGCGGACGATCCAGGCAAGATTGCGGCCGTTCATGCCGACTATCTTCGTGCCGGGGCGGATTGTCTGATTACGGCAAGTTACCAGGCCACGTTCCAGGGATTGGCCCGTCAGGGGTATACCCAGGCGCAGGCCCAAAAGCTCATACAATCCTCTGTTACGTTGGCAAACGTTGTTGTGGAAAATTTCTGGGCCGATCCATCCAACCGTATTAACCGGCTTAAACCCCTGGTGGCTGCATCGGTTGGCCCCTACGGCGCTTTTTTGGCGGACAGATCGGAGTACACCGGAAATTACGGCATCGGTGAAGACGAGCTGGTTGCGTTTCACAAAGAGAGATTAAGTGCACTGATTTCAGCCGGGCCAAATCTTCTGGCCTGTGAAACCCTGCCCTGTTTTGCCGAGGCCAGAGCCCTTGTCCGCTTGCTGGAGGTTTTGGGGCCGGACTCAGGCAGCATCCCGGCCTGGATCAGCTTCAGTGCAAAGGACGGCCACCGCATCAACAGTGGAGAAGCAATCCGGGACTGCGCCCAATGGCTGGCCGGCAAGCCCTGTGTGACAGCCATGGGGATCAATTGTACAAATCCGCTCCATATCCTGTCTCTTGTAAAAGAGATCCGGTCCGTGACCGATAAACCCGTGGTGGTATATCCAAATAAAGGCGAGGCGTGTAACCAGTTGACAGATCCAAAGGAAGGGCCGACTTCATTTGCTGAAATGGCCGTCCAATGGGCAAAATACGGTGCCAAACTCATTGGGGGGTGCTGTCATACTACACCGGACGATATCCGCCGACTTGCTTGGAGGTTGAAATTATCGGCTAAAAACCAAAAAAGCCCCTGAAGACAGGGGCCATTGTAGATGCTGGTAGCGACGCAGGGATGCGCCCTGTATCCCACGTCTGCCGGGCTTTTCGGCGTTTCGCTCTTGCCGATGTGAGAGAATTTGTACCAAAGAAATGGACCCCAAGTCAAGGCAAAATAGAGACCCAAAATGGTGAAGCTACACGGCTACTTTTTGGAAAATCAGGGCAAGTGGCTTGAAGTATTCACAGAGGGTGCCAAATGGGGGGCGTAAAATTCGGCACAAAAATCTGATACCTTATTAATATATCGCTTCGTGCCTGATGTCCCCCGTGGTTATTTTCATTCAGGATGGGCATGGGGGTGGTGGTCTCAACGAAATGAGTAGTTACCCCCCCCCCCCCTGTTCCCAGATCAACGTATGCCGGGCGGGTTGCTCTACCCCATCGTTATTTAAATGGAGACTGTGTTTCCACCATAAGTTTCGATAATGTTTCTACTTTGGCAGATAAATAAATTATATTTGTTATGGCTATCGTTGGAGTTTAGGGGCTACCGATTGAAGTCGAGGTGTTGGAGGACGAGTCCACGGCAGTCTGTTGTAACGACGTTTTAGTATCCGTTTTTGATTGATATGCAAGGAAGGCAAGAGCGAAACTTCCTAAAGATATTAAGATCGCCAGGGCTGATAATAGTCCAGGATTTTTGTTCAAAAAAGTTAAAACTTTTGACCACCAAGTTTTTGATGCCGCGTTATAACCTTCTTCAGTAAGGTTGAATTTTAGTTTACCCTCATGAATTTGGATATATCTCTTAGAAGCTAATTCTTTTGCAAGTTCAGACACCGGATACCAAATAGAACCATCAGGCCTATTGATAGCTATTTGGCTGGGTGTCATTGTTATATAGAACGTGTGGGTTCCTAAGTTTCTTAGGCCATAACCATTTTTTTTAGTGTATTCATCAAATAGGATTTTGAGAAAAACTTTTTCATGTTTTGGGGTTAACATTTTATTCCTTTCTGTCATAGTCTCATAATGAGAAACTGATCCCTGAAAACAGTCGAACCACCCCGTTTCCAGATCTGTATGCCGGGAGGCACGGATGTTCCTCAGTGATGAGGTGTTCGATCCCGATTAAGCTTCCTTTGATGGCAGAACGATGGGCACCGAAAACTTGATTCTTGATGTGCTCCCAGACTTAGAAGAAGACTCCCCTCCAGCTGACAATCCAATAGACATAACCGATATTTTTACACCGGCCTTTGCCGTATCTGTCTCATCAACAACCACAGCAATATCAAAATCCACTTTGTGAACAACTCGTGTGCCAGATGTCGGGTCTATTACATTGCTTTTGAAAGTACGCCCAAAAGCCTGGCTACTCTCAGAAGTGAATTTAAAGTCGTTGGGACTCACAACCGCATTTGTGTCTTCTAACTCCTTACTCGCATCAAGTATGCCTCGAGATATTTCTACCAAAGAAGATTTTATAAATTCCCTTAATTCCACATTTTCTCCTAAACGAAATAGTTCAAAGTAAAAATCAAAACTCTTGAAGCGTATCCTGCCTATCTACCGAATGCAAGGCAAAGGAGAACACATTGCATCAAAGATACTTCCCTACAAAAATGCCTGAAAAATGTGAAAGGGTATATATATAACGTAGTGAACACGGAGTCCCCCGTAGTCGACTCCAGATCCACCATTCTTTTGATCCTAATTCAATGGGATTGACGGTCCCATGTTTTCATTCAGGGTGCCGGACCAGGGCCGGGAGATCCTGCCGGGTGCCCCTGAACCTTGCCTATCTCCTTTTTCGGCATAGTGTCAAATAGGGTATACCCATGTTGGATGTTGAAAAAATGTCGATATAGAGTCTGTGGAATGGATTTTAACACTGCCTACATTTTGGTTTATAGAACCCATATGACGATCTTAGAATCCCCCTATTTACATCCGGTTCCCATTCGGATATGCCAAGGATGGTATCCATATCAATTATTCAATCAGGTTCACGGGAGCATCTGCTATGGTGAAAAAGTTCACGGACGAGGAGTGGGAAGAGTATCTGAAAGTGCGTCAAACTGGATTTGAAGGGAACCCTGAACATCTTAAAATCCTTTTAGAACTTGGTGTAAGAGGCTGGAATGCATGGCGAGTAAAGAATCCTGATATTTATCCTAATCTTACCAATGTAGATCTAACATTCCGAAAAGGAGATTTGGTTCAAGGTGGTTTTTATGAAAAAATAGCCAAGGATGGCGATCTCATTGTCCTCGACAGCAATGAAGAACGGCCCGTTTTTGATCTCAGTCATATAGATCTGAAAAATGCAATTCTGAACAACGCTGATTTTTCTTGGGTTAGATTCCGAAAGGCTGTATTCCGGTTTGCAAAACTTGAAAAAGTTCAGTTTGAGTGCGCTGATTTAACTGAAGCATATTTTGGGGAGGCGAATTTAAAGCTATCTGATTTTTTTAAGGCAAACCTTTATAAAGCAGTGACGAATGAAGCTGATCTTAGAGGCGCATCTTTAGCGTATGCAAACTTAGACCAGACCGTTGTCACGGATATAAAATATACTCAGAAAAACGCCAAGGGATTTGGTCTGAAGCCTGTTAAAGGCTATTTTGGCGCTAACGTCGAATCTTGTATGGGTAACCCGTTGTTCAGAAGAGACTCAATGGATATGAACTTTCTTGAAGCTTACCATAGGAAGCATCCTAAAAAATATTTTTTGTGGAAGATAATGTGTAACTGTGGGCATTCTTGGATTTTATGGGCATTTTGGTCTGTGGTATTAGCCGGACTTTTCGCTGGAATATTTACAGCAATGGGGCCAGATTCTTTCAATCTGCCTCATTTGAAGCAATATGAAAATAGTTTCTGGACCTACCTCTATTATAGCGTGGTTACATTCACAACCCTTGGTTTTGGTGACATCGTGCCAACAAAACTATCATCTGCATATGCTGTCATGGCTGAGGTGATAGTAGGATATATAATGTTGGGTGGGTTGATTTCAATATTTGCCACGAAGTTGGCGAGGAGGAGCTGAGGGGGAACTGCCGATCGAAACCAATATCCTTGCCCCTCAAGGTTTTTCACGTTTCCTCTTCCGTCAAGGTCCTAATTTAGTACCCTGGAGCTGGACCATTGTCAAGGCAAAAAATAGAGGCCCAAAATGGCGTTTCTCCACGCCTATTTTTCAGAATTCAGGGCAGTGCCTTGAAGTATTCACACAGATGTGCCAAACGGGGCCGGCTAAAATTCGGCACAAAAATCTGAGACATCATTAATATATCGCTTAGTGCCTGATGTCCCCCCCCTTCCGAACCTACTCACGAAAAACAGCATAGTAAGAAATCAACATGTGTTCGCTGCTGCTATTGTTCAAGTTTCATGAATACCTAAAGAATAGATGTCAGAAAACCAAGGATTCTTATAATTAAGCTTATTAAACGAACAGATATAAAGATATCCGAAAAGCTGGTCTTTTTATGTAAAAAAAATCACATATGCAATATATTAACTATAATTATGGTATTTTTTACGCTCTTGTTTGTTTATAGAGATATTTATATCAGGTCAATCTTTACAAAGTTTTCACATTTTATAGCTTTGCAAATCAAGCTGTTAACTGTATCAAGAATGTAATATTGCATACATATAACATTCAAAACGTCAGTAAGGTATAATAAGTGCATTATTGCGCCATCTGTATAACAAGGTTCATATTTTTTAATTTTTTTAGGGAGGGAGTATCAAGTGTTTCGATTCAAGTTCTTTCTGAGTTCAATCTGTGTCCTATTATTGTTATCGATGATGTCCGGTATGGCCTATGCGAGTTTATCGATTATTGGTACAGCAACGTACAGCGGTTCAGAGTACAATCTTATTTGGGAAGATGACAACAACGGTAAATCATTGGTGTGGCTGGATTATACCAATTCCAATGTGGGTTGGTCCGAACAGGTTGCCTGGGCATCTAACATTGGCGATGAACTAACCATTAATCTATACGACGGCTATACCATCACTTGGAATGATGATGCTTGGCGCCTGCCTGCCACTGTTGATGGTGCTTATGAATTTGGATATGGCGGTACCACCACAGGAGGTTATAACATTACCACTTCCGAGTTAGGATTCCTATTTTATGAAGAATTGGGCAATACGGGTTCTTTAGGCACTGATGGTAGCATCATGCCTTGGCCTTACGGATTGAAAAATACCGAACTCTTTGAAAATTTACTTGTGTCAAGGTACTGGTCAGGCACGGAGTATGCGACAGATACAACCGACGCCTGGAGCTTTTGTATGGACTTTGGCGTTCAGATAAATTTCCATAAGACGACTGACTTTTACGGTTTAGCCGTTCGTAGCGGGCGAGTTTCAGTATCTTCCACACCTATTCCTGGGACATCACTGTTGCTGGGCGCAGGTCTTTTGGGTCTGGCCGGTGTCTGTCGGAGAAAACGCAGATAGTTTGTTAAGAATCAAATCGAAAAGGCAGGGTCTTTAATTTGGCCTTGCCTTTTTATATGGAACAGATTTCTGAAGGCCCTGTTCCGTATTATTATATTGACTAAAAAAGTCAAGAAATAACTCTTCGATATACTGTTCAAAATATTTGTTCTTCTGTTAGCTTCACTTTATGGCTTTGACGGTGCCAGGGTGTTCCCTTTCTTGCCAGACCAGGGCCGGAAGATCCTGCCGTCCTGCTGATAGCCAATGCCCTGAGGGGCCTATGATCACCTGTCTAATCTTTATACCCCAAAAGGTATACCTTGTGTGACACGACTGAGGGCGTCAGAATCCCTAATGATTACGTGTTCCAAAAGGTCAATCTGAATTATTTGTTGACATATTCTCAAAAGGTCTATAGGTTATGTGACACATCATAAACACCAACCCCGAAAGGACCATAGACCATGGCAACAGGACAGCACATCGGGTACACCAGGGTAAGCACCACCGACCAAAGCACCTCCAGGCAACTGGATGGCATTCACCTGGACAAGACATTTGAAGACAAGGTCAGTGGAAAATCAACAGATCGGCCACAGCTTAAGGCTTGCCTGGATCATCTCCGAGATGGTGACACTCTCCATGTTCACAGCATGGACCGGCTTGCCAGGAACCTTCAGGACTTGCAGGGCCTGGTGTCTGACCTGACGGGCCGGGGGGTAGAGGTGCATTTCCATAAAGAGGCCCTGGTATTCAACACTGATACGGGGGCTATGTCAAAGCTGATGCTCCAGATTATGGGGGCTGTGGCTGAATTTGAGCGGACCCTGATAAAGGAACGTCAGGCCGAGGGCATAGCCAAGGCACGGAAAGAGGGCAAACACCTGGGCAGGAAAGCCACATTGTCACCAGAGCAAATGAAGGAACTCAAGATCATGGTGGATCAGGGCATCAATAAAACAGATGTAGCTCTGGAGTTTGGGATCAGTCGGCAGACGCTTTACCGGGTCTTGGCAAAACTGGAGGCGACTGCATAAATCACACCAATCAAAATGGTGTCTCTACGTGAATACCTGTGGGTTTAATGCCCTTGTCAAAAGGAAAGTAGGAGCGTAGGAACGCCATATGAAATAAAGGAGACACACCCATGATGCCTAAACACTGACCTTGACCATCGACAACTCACGTACTGAGGTGGTAGGGTAATTGTGGACACTTCTCTAAGAGTGGGTTAATAATCCACACGGAGGTGTCAAATGAAGAAAGACAGAAAGAAGTATGCACCTGAATTCAAAGAAGAAGCAGTTAAACTGATAACCGAACAGGGATATCAGATTACCGAGGCAGCCCGAAATCTCGGAGTCAATCCAACCATGCTGGGTCGCTGGAAACGTGAGATTGAAGGTAGTGGAGAGAGTGCCACTGGTTTACAAGGAAGTGTGGCAATGAAGGCAGAGTTGAGCCGTCTTCGAAAAGAAAACAACCGTTTGAAGATGGAACGTGAAATCTTAAAAAAGGCAGCAGCCTTCTTCGCGAAAGAAATGAGCTGAAGTATCAATTCGTTGATGCTGAGAGGAAGGCTTACCCAGTAGCTCTGATATGTATTGTCATGCTCATATCCCGGAGTGGATATTATGCCTGGCGTAAATGTAAAAAATCATTGAGGCAGAGGGAAGTAGAGAGACTAATTCCTATTGTTAAAGCGGCTCATCAAGCATCAAGGGGTACCTATGGCGCCCGCCGGATTGCAGAAGAGATAAAAGCATCCGGCAGTCCTTGCGGGCGGTACAAAGCTGGGTCATTGATGAAAATGGCCGGTGTTGCCGCCAAGCAGAAAAAGAAATTTAAAGCGACGACAGACAGCAAACACAATTTGCCAGTTGCATCGAATTTACTGAACAGACAGTTTGAAGTTGTCGAAGCGGACAAGGTTTATGTCTCTGACATTACATACATTTGGACCCACGAAGGGTGGTTGTATTTGGCCGTCGTTATAGACCTTTTTTCACGCCGGGTTGTCGGCTGGTCCCTGAGTAATCGAATGACCACAAAGTTGATCATGGATGCCCTGCACATGGCAATCAGGCGTCGAATGCCTGCCCCTGGCCTGCTATTTCATTCAGACAGGGGAAGTCAGTATTGCAGTAAAAACTTCCAGAAAATGTTGAATACCCTTGGGATGGTTAGCAGCATGAGCCGGAAAGGGAATTGCTGGGACAATGCCGTGGCAGAGAGCTTTTTCGGTAGTTTGAAGACTGAGAGGGTCTTTTTTACAAACTACATGACCCGAGAAGAAGCCCGGAGAGACATCATTGATTACATCGAAATGTTTTACAATTGCAACAGACGTCATTCCTATTTGGGGTATATCAGTCCAAAAGAATTTGAAAAACTGTGGTTTTTAGAAAAAGCCGCTTAACAAAGTGCCCACTTTTACTTGACCAGGTCAGTCATCCTTCAGGGAACGACCAAAGTCCTGGAACCCGGAAACCTTGGTCAAGGAGCGACTCTATTTCCCCACGCACCATTTGGACTTTTTAAGATGCTCCAGGTTAATGTCGTAATCAAGCTTTAACACCGCCTCCCTGTATAAAACATCCACGTTATATCGTTTACCATATCTGCCCATGGTTTCGCCCTGGAGGGCATGGCCTGTGAGTTCATCAATAAGCGTTTCGGTGATCAGTTGTTGTTTCAGGTTGTCCGTCAGAGTGTGCCGAAAGCTGTGGAATACCAACTGTTTTGACGTCAGGCCGAGTCTGGTTTTGTAAGCCCCGAACCACTTGGTTGCCTTGTGGCCGTAGTTGTTATTTTGATATGGTAATTCAGGGAATAGACGGACCTCACCCCTGTCTCTCATCGACTGAACATATCCCATGAAATTCAGTTCTTCGGCAATAAAAGGGTGTAAAGGAATCGTTCGCAGTGATGCGGCATTTTTAATGCTGATGGTTGGATCATCGGGGTCTTCCTGGAAAACCAGGGACGGGACATTGTCCACCACCTGAATATCCTTGAGCCTGAGTTGTGCAAGCTCATTCATTCTGGCCCCAGTGTACAAGGCAAGGATGGGAAGCCAAAAATGATAAGATTCTTTGAACTGGTCCTCTCGGTAACCTGGAGATCCAAACAGGACCATTAGATCAGCTTTTGAAAAGGCCTTTCTGATTTCATCGGGGCGTTTGGTTTTTCTGGTTTTGATCTTGGCACCATCCGCATAATTCTGGAGCATGTGGCCTTGCCCGACACACCATTTGAAGAAAGCGCCCAAGTGGGTTAGGTAACCGTTGACGGTGTTCACGCTAAGGGTGGGGTAGCCTTTGGACTCGTTGATTTCGATAATCTGAGGCATTGATTTGTCCCGGAATTCGGTCTTCTTATTCATTCCCGATGGGACTTTTAATAAGGTTTCTTTCAGGTGTCGTACCGTTTCATGGTCGACGGAAAGAATGGGGGTGTCAGCACCGATGACTTGGAGAATAATGTTCTGATAACCCGTATATCTGTCCAGGGTGCGTCCTTTCCACAGGTCTGCCGTTATGTTTTCCGTGCGCCATGATTCAATCAGATCAGTGATTTTGGGAGATTTTGGCCGGGGTGCTGGTTGGGCCGGGTGCGGTGCTGTCGCCCTTTCGTTCAGGTGCATGAGCCCCATTTTTTCGTAAGGGAATCCGAACTCATAATCTCCTCTTGTCCTTGCAACTTCGACATCCGACAGGCCGACACTTGCTTTGAGGAGACCATGACAAAGCTGTCGGTATTCGTAGGAATCTTTGTCGGGCTTGATGTCACGCTGTACAAGAAAGCCGTCTGCTGAAGCTCCCACTGCTTTGTAGTTGAAGGTGACCAGATTTTCAACGGCCATAGACCGGACATCTTCTGTGCCTTCGATCAGGTTGTCGACTCTCTCCTCGGAGAGGGGCCTTTTGGGGAGAAGCTCGTTCTCAATGGTGTCCAAACCCTCTTCAATATACTGTTCAATGATATTCGATATTTGTTCTTTTGTTAGCTTCACTCTTTGTCTCCGCAATATCCGGTAAAACTTTTTAAGTCTCCCAGATACCAAACGAGATCGTTCCTTTGCGAGGCTCAATGATCTTGTTTGCAGACTTCTTTTTATTTCTGTGGTGCCAATGGAATCTCTGAGGTCGGAGGGGACTGCTAAGCGAAAATAATAACCAGACGTCCGTTGAATAATGTGATTCATTTGTCGTTTTTTGTACCAATGTTTTGTACCTTTTTTGTACCAAAAACGACCGAAAGGCCCTAAAAACCAAAAAAGCCCCTGAAAACAGGGGCCATTGTAGATGCTGGTAGCGACGCAGGGAATTGAACCCCGGACACTGCGGATATGAGCCGCATGCTCTGACCATCTGAGCTACGTCGCCACAAAAACCAGGCATAGATAGCACATAGTTCTGGTACATGTCAAATGAAAATTTAAATTGTATTTAATAATTATCCTTCAATAGGCATTAACACCTGGCTGATTTATTCCTGGGCGGCCTCAAAGCCTTGAACAGCCACGGTGAAATTGGCCAGATCCTCGGGCAGATTGGAAAAAATCAGCATAAACATGACCGAGGCCCCGGGTTTGATATTGACGTTGGTATTCTGATTTCCCTCTTTGACGCCCATCTGCTTGGTTATATCCGAGATATTTCCGGTTTTTAGGGCCTCTTCGGGTATTATATTTCCGCAATAGGCGATCAGCGTGCCTGCTTTGGTGTTGTTTTTTTTCATCAGGGTTCCTTTGACCCGAATGAAGCTGACTGACTTATTGGAGGGGTTTTTAACCTTGCCTGTAACAATAAACAGATCCCCTGCGCTTGTATTGGAAACGAATCGTCCATTTATACTAGGTTCGTCCAGCACGGGTTTCAACGGCGGTTTGGGCGCCGGTTTGGGCGCAAGCCACTGGCTGATAAATGGAATCTGAATGTCGGAGACAACCGGAATGGTTACCCCAAGACTCATTATCGCCACATAGGCTGCCAGGAGGAGCAGCGTCAGTACCAACAGAATTTTAACTGCCGGGCTTAGTCCTTTTTTCTTTTTTGCGCTTCGTTTCTGGCGGACGCTTTGTGCGGACAACGGTGTGATCATCGGCCCTTGTTCTTGGGCTGTCTCTGCGGCGGCCTCAATTTCATCCTCTGCCGGATACGGGGCTGAATCAGGTTCGGATGTGGTCTCTTCCTCTTCGGATTCCGGGAGGGTTAGTTCTGAATCTTCGGGCTCTGTTTCCTGTTCCAGCACTTTGTCATATTCTGCAAATTTATCCGCCTCTGAGACGGTTTGCCCAAGTTCTTCGTTTGTTTCCTGGTCGCCGGATTCTTCATCGTCGCTGCCGTCAGGTTCAAGGGATAAGTCTTCTGATGGGAATGCCTCGTTTTGCATATCCGATTGTGCGTCAGGAATCCCTTCCTGTGCCTGGGCAGATGGGTTTGTCAGGGCGTCGTCCGGGTCGAGGAATAAATCCTGATCATCGTCGTCTTTATCTGTTTCAAGAACAAGATCGGTCTGGGAATCGTCTTCAAATTCAAGTTCCAGCCCGTCTTCCTCTTGGGTCTCCAGTTCCAGTTCATCTAAATGAGGCGGCTCTTTGGCTGGATCTTCCAGCTCAAAGGACAGCGCTTCAAGCTCAAGGCCTGATTCTTCGTCGTCATCTTGGTCAAAACTGATTTCAATGTCTGCTGTCTCTGAATCACCGGGCATTGACGGCCGTTCAGAAGCGATCTTATCTTCGCTTGATTCAAGTTCAAAATCCTGGGTGTCCAGTTCAAGATCATCATCCTGGAAGTCCAGTTCCGGTTCCTCTATCTCAAAATCAGCAGTTTCAAAATCCAGACCTTCTTCGTCAAAGTCATTGGACGGCGCTTCAATTTTAAGATCCTGGTCCTGAAAATTCCGAGTGTCTAAATCTGTCTGGGGGGGGGGCGAATTGTCTTCAAATTCCGAGTCATCGAATTCAATTTCTGAGAAATCAATATCCGAATCTTCCGGGTCGGCTGAATCGACGTCCAAGCTTAAATCGTCGTTTTGGGATTCGTTAAGGTCTGAATCGTCCTGCAATTCCGGTTCATCAATGGGGGTGTCGTATTCTTCTGGTTTCGGCTGATCAGACAGTTCAAGTCCTGGGAGCTCCGATGGAAAGGCTGTAAAAACATGCAGGCACTTACTGCATCTAACCTTTGATCCCCCGGGCTTAATCAGGGCATCGTCAAGGACAAACCGGGTTGCGCACTTTTCGCAGGTAATGATCATTGGGCATCCCCTTAATTTGAATAACAGCCATGGGCTGACCAGGCCGACCAACACCCGGACTCAGCCCACAACAAAATATGAAAGTAATGTATTGGTTTATATAAACTATTTCTATAATTTTAAGTCAAAGATTGCCGGCAGGTTCCTGTATTTTTCATTGTAATCCAGCCCATAGCCCACGATAAACCCCGTATCAAGGCTGAAACACGAATAGGCCACATTGACTTTCGTTTCCCGGCGTTCGCTTTTATCGATCAGTGCACATATTTTTATGGACCGGGGATTTAATGATTTCATGGATTCGACGATCTTTACAAGGGTCCGTCCTGTATCCACGATATCTTCCACCAATAGCACATCACGTCCTTTAAGTTCAAGGTCGGGTTTTTTTGTAAATACAATCTGTCCGGTGGATGAGGTCCCTTCGTATGACGACGCGCCCACCAGATCAATTTCATGGTCAATGGTGATCTGCCGGACAAGATCTGCCATAAAAACAAAAGCCCCTTTGAGTACTCCGATAACCACGAGATCTAAATCATTATAATCAGCGGAGATCTTTTTTCCGATCTCCTGGATTTTTTCCTTGATTTCCTGTTGGGAAATCAAGGGGATGAGTTCTGGCATGTTGAATTATAATCCCGTTTCTTTAAGTTCTTCGATTAGTTTTTTTTGTTTGGAGTTTAATTGTTTGGGCAACTCTATATTAACCACAACATAGAGATCTCCGCAACCATTTCCTTTCATATGGGGAATTCCCATGCCCGGCAGACGCATTTTTGCCTTGTGCCCGGTCCCCGGCGGCAAGGTCAGGTTTATGGTTTTGCCAGACGGGGTGGTTACCTCAACCTTATCTCCTAGAAGGGCCTGGGTGAGGGCGACATCCTTTGTCATCAGAATATCGTTCCCCTCCAGGGTAATGCCCTGGGGCAAGGACGGACTGGATTTGATGTAAAGGTTGCCGGCCGGACCGCCGTTGGCGCCGGATTCGCCTTTGCCTGCCAGTCTGATTTTTTTACCCTGGGTGAGCCCTTTGGGGATTTTCACCTCAATGGCTTTGGCCTGCCCGTCCTGGGATATGGTGATGGTTTTGTTGCCGCCATTGAGTATCTCGTCCAGGGTTAGGGGAATTTCATATTCCAGGTCTTTTCCCTTGGCCGGGGCTCTTCGACCGTAACCCCCGCCGGCCCCTGCGTTCTGGAAAAAGGGGTTGCCTCCCATGCCGGAATATGAAGACCTTGCGCCCCCCTGTTTAAATGCAGAAGAAAAACCGCCGGACCGGTTAAACCCGCCGCCACCGCCGAAGCCGAACTCCTTGAGGATATCGCCCAGATCAAAGTTTCTGAAAATATCTTCCTGGGAAAATTTTTGTTGAAAGTCGGCTGATCCGTAAGTATCATACTGTTTTCTTTTTTCGGGATCACTGAGAACGGCATAGGCCTCTGAAATGGTTTTGAACTTATCTTCCAGGGCCTTGTCCCCTTGGGTCTTATCCGGGTGGTATTTGATGGCAAGTTTTCTGTATGCTTTTTTGATGTCGGCGGCTGTCGCCGTCTTATCTATGCCAAGTGTTTTGTAATAATCTTGCGCCATTTTATATCTCAATTCCTTTGTGTTTAGCTGTCTGGGTTCCCTTTAATACAAATGTGTAATAAAAATAAGGCGCAACCCGTTCAAGTCAAGAGCGGCAGGGATAGCCTTTGCGTCAATTAATGGGTAGACCTATTTTGTCTGAATGCGCTGATGGCCACCATGAGAACGGAGATGGCTGCCGGGGTCATGCCATCGATTCGGGATGCCTGGCCCAGGGATGCCGGATTGATCCGGTTGAGTTTTTCCCTGATTTCATTGGAGAGGCCGTGGGCCACATCAAAGGAAAATTCAGTTGGAATTTTTATCCGTTCCAGATCCTCAAATTTTTTAATTTCATTGTACTGACGCCGGATATACCCTTCGTATTTAATTTCGATTTCCACCTGCCGGGCTGCGCGCTCCTGGACGGGTTTCGGGGCAGGGGCTATCTGCTGCAACAAATCGTAATTAAGCTCCGCTCGTTTGAGTAATTGACTTAACGGCACTCCTGTATCAATGGGATTGGAGTTGTGGCCGGTAAGAAAGGCATTTGTTTCATCACTGGGTTTGACCACAGCCTGGTTGACCCGTTCAAGTTCTTTTTTTGTGGCTTCCTTGATCCGGCGAACTTCATCCAGGCGGACCTGGTCTGTCAGGCCGTATTCATAACCGATCCGGGCCAGCCGCAGATCTGCATTGTCTTCCCTGAGCAGCAGCCGGTATTCGGCACGGGAGGTGAACATGCGGTAGGGCTCCTTCGTGCCCCGGGTAACCAGATCGTCAACCATGACGCCGATATATGCCTGGGAGCGGTCCAAAATAAACGGCGGTCGGCCAAGGATCTTTGCCGCGGCATTGGCGCCTGCCCACAGGCCCTGGGCTCCGGCTTCTTCATATCCGGAGGTGCCGTTGATCTGTCCTGCCAAAAACAGTCCCCGCACCTTTTTGGTTTCAAGGGCTGGCGTCAGCTCCAGGGGCGACACATAATCGTATTCAATGGCGTAGGCCGGGCGCATGATCTGGGCCTGTTCAAGGCCTTTGACCGAACGCACCACCTGGTACTGGATCTCCAACGGCAGGCTGTTTCCCAAGCCCGACGCATAAATTTCCTTGGAGTCAATGCCTTCATATTCCAGGATTACATGGTGGGAGTCCCGGTCCGGAAATTTTACCACCTTGTCTTCAAAGGATGGGCAGTACCTGGCGGACTGGCCCTTGATATGCCCGCCGTACAGGGCTGAATATTTCAGATTGTTGCGGATGATAGCGTGAGTGTCCGGGTTGGTCTGACCCATGAAGCTTGGCAGCATGGGCGTTGTCACCTGGGTGGTGGAAAAGGAAAACGGTTTGATCACCTGGTCTGACCCGTGGACGTTGAATTGGGAAAAATCAATGGAGTCGGCATGCAGTCGCGGTGGGGTGCCTGTTTTCATTCGGCCCATTTCAAGGTCCATGGATTCAAGGCTTAAGGCTAGGCCTGTGGAGGCAAATTCCCCGGCGCGCCCGGCCTGGATTTTTGAAGCCCCGATATGGACTGTGCCACGCAGAAAGGTCCCGGTGGTAATGACCACGCTTGCGGCCAGATATTCAAATCCGGTATTGTCCACAATCCCTTTGACTTCATTGTTTTCAACGATCAAAGATTCCACCATGGCCTGTTTTAGATCCAGATTCTCGGCCTTTTCCAGGACATGCTTCATGTGTCTTGAATACATGTTCTTGTCATTCTGGGTTCGGGTGGACTGGACCGCCGGGCCTTTGCGGGTGTTCAGGGTCCGGTACTGGATGGCCGAAGCGTCTGATATCTTTGCCATCCAGCCGCCCAGGGCGTCAATCTCCTTGACCAGCTGGCCTTTGGCTGTGCCGCCGATGGATGGACTGCAGGGCATGGCCGCAATTTTGTCCATGTCGATGGTGAGCAAAAGGGTGTCGCAACCCATGCGGGCCGCAGCCAGGGCGGCTTCGCACCCGGCATGTCCTGCACCCACCACAATGACATCATATCTGTTTTTAAACGTGTTCATAACATCCTTAACTATTTTTACAGCAACTTAATATAATGGCTGCGGGCTGTTGGTCAAGCTTTCCCTGGGAATTTTCACCTTGGCAAATCCATTTGTAGTCTGTATGTTTATAGGTTTGATCAAGTGTGCAACGTGTATTAATAAAGGTATGAAACGGGGGAAAAATTGGCAGATGCGGACCGAATGAAGCGTTACTCGGATTATAATGCCTATCTGCGCGGCCTGTTTGGTGAGCGCGTGCAGAAAATTTCCGTGGATGCCGGGCTGACCTGCCCGAACCGGGATGGAAGCCTGTCGTCGTCCGGATGTATTTACTGCAACGCACAAGGGTCGGGTACCGGGGCCTTTGCCAGGGGGCTTTCCATTTCCCAGCAGATTGAAGCCGGCAAGATCGGCGCCGTAAAAAAATACAAGGCCAGGAAATTTCTTGCCTATTTTCAGTCTTTTACCAATACCTATGCCCCGGTGGATCATCTTAAAGCCTTATATGATGAGGCCCTCTCCTGTGAGGGCATGGTCGGCATGGCTGTGGGCACAAGGCCCGACTGTGTGGACCAGGAGAAGATTGATCTGCTTGACTCATATACAAAAAACTATCTTATCTGGCTGGAATACGGGCTTCAGTCCGTCCACAACGCCACCCTTGCACTGATTAACCGGGGGCATGATTTCAAGGCTTTTGAAACGGCCATGGCCCTGGCTGCCCCTAAAACCAAACTGAATGTCTGTGCCCATATTATCCTGGGTCTGCCCGGAGAAACCCGGGATATGATGCTGGATAATGCCCGGGTTCTATGCGATTTGGGGGTAAACGGCGTCAAAATTCACCTGCTTTATGTGGTCCGCGGCACTGCTTTGGATACGATGTATGCCCAAGGCCGGTACACGCCTTTGGAACAGCAGGCGTATGTGGACCTGGTCTGCGATTTTCTGGAGCGGCTGCCCAGGTCCATGATCATCCAGCGGATCACAGGGGATCCCCATGCCGATGAGCTTGTGGCCCCGTTATGGTCGGCCCGGTACCGGGAGACATTCAACATGATTCAGCATGCCCTTGAAGCCCGGGATTCCTACCAGGGAAAATGCCGGGCCTAAACGCCGGGGGCCGGACTGTTTTAAGCAGGAAGCAGGGACTCCTCTGTTATTTTTCTGCCCAGGGCTTTTTCGATCAGGGTGATAGTTTTATTATCTTCCCGGGTTGTAAAGGTGTATGCCTGGCCGGGTTTATTCGCCCTTCCCGTTCTGCCTGTTCTGTGAATATAGGTTTCAACTGTATCCGGCAGGTCATAATTGATCACATGGGAAACCCCTGATACGTCGATTCCCCTGGCGGCAATATCCGTTGCCACAAGGATTTTGAAGGAGCCGCTTCTAAATCCTTCCATGGCTTTGCGCCGCTGGTTCTGGGATAAATTCCCCTGTAGGGAGACGGCGTTGAATCCCGATTTTTTTAACTGGACGGCAAGGCTTTTGGCTTTATGTTTGGTCCGCGTAAATACAATGGTGCTGTCCATACCGTTTTTTTCAAACAAGGTTTTGAGCAGGTCCGTGCGCTTTTCCTTCTGGACATTAAACCGGCTGTGGGAGATCTGGGGCGCGGGACCGGTCCGGTTGATATGGACTTTGACGGGTTGGTTTAAAATGTCCTGGACCAACTTTTCGATCATTTTGGGCATGGTCGCAGAGAAAACCAGGGTCTGGCGTTTTTGGGGCAAAGACCGGATAATTCGCCGGATATCAGGCAAAAATCCCATGTCAAGCATCTGGTCGGCCTCGTCCAGAACAAGGGTGTCAATCTCATTAAGGCGCAGGGCCTTTTCACTCATGAGATCCAGAAGTCGTCCCGGGCATGCCACAACAATGTCCACGCCCTGTTTAAGGGCCTTGATCTGAGGATTTTTTCCGACCCCACCGTAAACGGCTGCGCTTTTAACCGGGATGTGCTTTGCCATCGTGATGATACTTTCATGGATCTGTTCGGCCAGTTCCCTGGTGGGGGCCATGATCAGTGCGGACGGCGCGGCGGATGATGCGGTGCGGTCTGTGGTGAGCAAGTGCTGGAGAATGGGCAGCACAAAGGCTACGGTTTTTCCGGTGCCGGTCTGGGCCAGGCCAAGGATATCTTTGCCTTCAAGAACCGGAGGGATGGCTTGCTGCTGGATTGGGGTCGGGCGGGTGTAGCCCGCGTCACGAATACCCGACTGGATGCCGGGGTAAAATTGAAACTGGGTAAAACTCATTTAAACTCCTGAACGCAGACCTTTTTCAGCGTAAGGCCGTATCATGCGGACCTCTATTTTCTGTGATCTGCTTACAATATATATTGTGTGAAAAAAGGTAAGACGAAGATTAAGGGCGAACCCTCAACTTGAAGAAGATACAACGGGCGTATCCAACAACATCTCCATACTGTTTTCACGGTTAAGTATCAGTAAAAACGTCAACGTGCGATGTTTGTCAGACAACGCGGCCGGCGTGCAGTCTCTGTGAGAGGGGAACTCTGACAGGAAACATGTCTTTCCGGCATTTAAATAGTGTATTAACTAAAACGTTTCGGGGGCAGCAGAAGGTGTCTGCTGCCGGCCCAGGCCGTATCAGCCAACAAAAAAGCCCCCGAGAACAAAAAACTCTCAGGGGCCGTAATAACTGTTCAGATGAAAGCGTTCGAAATTCGCCAAAACCCTTTCAGGTTTTCCTCGGGAGACCGGGAAAAAAGATAAGGTCAGTCCATGACAGTTATCAATAAAGGTGGTCAGCTAGATCAATGTAACATTTGCAGCAGCCGGACCTTTAGGGCCCTGCTCAATGTCAAATGTAACCTGATCGCCTTCGTTCAGAGTCTTAAAACCTGTTGCGTTAATTCCTGAATGATGAACAAAGACATCTTTTCCACCATCTTCTACTTCGATAAATCCAAAACCTTTAGTTTCGCTGAACCACTTTACGGTACCTTTTGCCATGTTGGCGGTCTCCTAAATAAAAAAAATAAAAATTTGCTTCTAACTTTTGGGGGTAATCACAGAAAATAAATAATGAGATATACACCTTAAGGAAGGAACATATGCATGTACGTAACATACATTTTGCGTAGTATACTGGAAAAAAAGAGAATGTCAATATCAAACCTGTAAAATGTAAAATTTTTTTTAAAATTATATCACTTTTATTAACAGCCTTCCTGGATGACAAAAATCAAAACCCGAGTTCGTAGGACTTGAATCCGGCTGACCGCAGTGCTGTTCTTTTTTTACCGTCCTGGCGGATGATGAGGCATTCGGTGTTTTCAAGGCTGTTGATAAGTGTCAGGGCCTGCTGGGTGTCCATGACCATCAGTGCTGTGGCAAGGCCGTCGGCCCGGGTGCAGGTATCGGAGATTACCGATGCCGAGACCACGCCGTTTTCAACCGGATAACCGGTTTTCGGGCTGATAATGTGGGAGTATACGTGCCCGTTTTTTTCAAAATAGTTTCTGTAATTGCCGCTGGTGGCGATGGCCTTGTTGTCCAGGCGCACTTCTTTGTACAGACCGGCGTTCAAAAAGCCTTTTTGGGGATTTGCAATTCCCACGACCCATGCCTTGCGATGCTTGTTTTCTCCTGAGCCGACAAGTTCTCCGCCGATCTCCACAAGAAAGTTTTCAATGCCGCCTTCCTTGATCAGGCGGCCAATTTCATCCACGCCGTACCCTTTGGCGATGGAGCCTAAATCCAGTGTGATGCCGGTCTGGGTTTTTGTCAGATCATGATCCCCGATTTTAAGCTTGTTAAATCCGATACGTTTAAGCGCCGTTTCGATCTGTTCCGTTTCAGGCGCCGTATCCCGCCGCCCTTTTGTGCCGAAACCCCACAGGTCCACCAGGGGTTTGATCGTGCCGTCCCAGGCCCCGTCGGTCAGGGTATACAGTTGCCTGCATTGGTCCAGCACCTGGTAGAAATCTTCGGAGACCTTGAAACTTTGGTCTTTGGGTGCGGCATTGAACCGGGACAGTTCACTGTCTTTCTGGTACATGGACAAACGGGCATTCACCTGTTTCAGGCGAAGATCGATTTTTTCCTGCCATAAGCTTCTGGACAGCGGTTTGGCGGAAATCATCTTGATGGAATAGCTGGTTCCCATTGTCTGGCCGGTGAATACATACTCCTGGGTTGCCATAGATTGATCAGGTAAAAGCAGGGTTGTTCCAATAAGCAGCATGAGCGTAAAGATAAACTTTGTTATATACTTGGTTTCAGACATGGATATTTTCTCCTGGTTGAGTTGGGTTAACAGACATATGTTTTTATCATACCGGGGGGATATGTCTATTTTCGGTGTTGTTTCTAAAAAACCGGATTGAGTGTGGTTAAAATCCTTGAATCGTCGATGATTGATCGGACTTCTCGTTTGAACGCGGTATGCCGGTTGTATTTTTGTTTGCAAAATTCATGGAACAGATCCTGGGCTGACTGGGTCTCGCCTTTTGCCGTAAATACTTCGGCAAGGCTTCCCAGTACCATTGCCGCCCTGTCATATGCTCCTCTGTGGGTATTGGAAACAATTTCATCCACCCGGTTTTTTCCGATTTTCTGTGCCCATTTAAAATTTTGCAGTGTATGGTATTCAGACAGATTTGCGGCTTTAAGTCCGTTTAAAATTTCGTTGTAAAAGAAAAGAGGGGTGGTTATTTCCTCTTCAATGACAAATTCGTCGGAATCAGTCTGCCAATTACCCAGACTTCTGTCCAGCACCTGCTTTATGGCGCCTGCGCCGGTCTCAAACTCTGAGGCCGCCGCTGCAACGCAGCCGAAAACCAGGCCGACATTGAGCCCGTAAGACCAGCCAAGACTCTTGGCTGTCTGTACCATCTCCACGGCAGCCTTGAGATTTCCGTTCATGAGCAGTGCTTTTATGTAGAGATTTTTTTCATTGTCACTCATTTTCGTTTTTCCGGCATAAAAATCAAGTATCCAGGTCAGCCCGGTTTCCCGCTGATTAAGTTCGATTGCTTCTGCCATGGCCTGTGCCATATTTTCATCATTGGGTCTGGAATAGAATTTTTCAAATTTTCCTTCAAGGATACCCGCGTCGTTTCCTGCGGAGCGGGACGCCTCGACCAGCATCTGGCTGAGCGCTTCCCTTTTTTCGCCTTTCTTTACGAGCTTGATGGCCTGTCTTGCGATGGCGCACGCTTTGTCAAACTGTTTTTCCGCCATAAGCAATTTCAACCAGAACAGATAGCCGTTGGGTTGGGCACTGCCCCATGACCTAGCCAGTTTTTCCACCCCTTTGATCCCTTCCGTGTGATGCACCGTTTCCAGAAGCAGGCTTGACGGTCTGCCTTCAATCCCTTTTTCCTCCAGCAGGGATTTCCATTTCGGGTAAAACGATTCCATGTCTATCATTTTTTCCTGTCTGGCGTCCATTACATCACAAAGCATGGGATAGGCTGCATTATTTTCCATCCTGTCATATTGGTATGAAGCATCCAGGTTCATGGCGTCTGCAAAAGCAGCGATCCTTTGAGTTTCATTTGAGTTATCATATACACAGCGGGCATGCCGCGCTCGCTCCTCCCGCCAGTCAAGATCAGGATAGGGCAGATAAAAATCGGATTGATCCAGATCCGCCATAAGCCCGAACAGAGCATTGTATACAATTAGTGCCTTGCCTGTATCCCCGTTTGAAAACAGCGCGTCGGCTTTTGCAAACAACTCGGCCATTTCATCTGACTGCCCATCGCTGATAAGATCCGGTTCATCATCATAACCTGCATCTTCCCAATCCCAGTCGTCAAGGGTCTCATACTCGCCGCTTTCAATGGCCTCAATTCGCTCTAAAATGTCCGATTTTAATTCCTGTATGTCATTAAGCAGCGGATCTATGTCCGGCATCGCCTTGATTATGCTTTCCGCAGCCGGTGAACAGGTCTTAATTCTATCAAGAAATCCAAGCCGCCCGGATGAGGACTCCTTCTGCGCCAGGTTGAGAATCAGTTCAACCAGTTGGTCCTTTGATAATGGCCGGCAGATATTTTCCACTGCCTCAAGGTAGGGCCTTAAGGCAATTGTGTTGTCTTTCATATTTTATCCATTATTTTTTTTTCTTTTCGCATTGACACTTTTCTGGCTCCTGC
Organism: uncultured Desulfobacter sp.; assembly: GCF_963666145.1. Classification (NCBI taxonomy): domain Bacteria; kingdom Pseudomonadati; phylum Thermodesulfobacteriota; class Desulfobacteria; order Desulfobacterales; family Desulfobacteraceae; genus Desulfobacter; species uncultured Desulfobacter sp. The sequence continues at coordinate 2,923,475 of NZ_OY762614.1, forward strand.
CTAAAAAATTTCGCAGTGACTTTTTACCTAATATTTTTAATGTTAACAAGTTATCATGGAAAACCGAATTGATAATAAATGGTTGCAAAACTGAGCAGAAACCACTCAAAAGCTTGGTCAGCTCGGCATTCTCTGCCAAAAGAACAAACAAACATGGCAAGATTTGATAAAGATAATCTCTCCGCAATATTATAAGATGGTCAGACATTCAGATCGGTCGAGGACAGCATATCTTCCGTTTTTCCAAACAACGATCTGGGAATGAATATAGGGTCTTACCTTGTTGTGCTGGCTCATCACAATGTGCGCATCATATTTGATTTCTGTACGTCATCCCGTACTTTTGCGGTGCCTTGCCTCGGCAGAACGGCTTCCTTCAGAAGTACCGTCACCGGTACCTCGTTGCCATGCCACTACACCCTTCGCCGCCATCAGGCAGGGTCTAAGACTTGCCAAATGTATTTGAATTTTATACATTTGATCTACTTTTAATAAGTCCTTGTTATATTTTAAAAAGGTTCCATGAAGATTCAAGGCGCAACAAATTTAAATATGGGAAGGTCATTGTGTATAACAAATTAAAAAACCAGATGTTTTGTTTATCCACCATTTTATTAATCTTCCTCTTTTCATGCACAACGATCCCCGTTCATCCGCCTGCAAGTAATCTTTCAGCCTATACCGTTAAAGATGATCAAACAATTCTTAACCGTTATGCACCTGTATTTGTGGTAGAAAATTATGAAATGAAATATAACCGGATCGGCACGCCGAGTGCTGAGATCAATGAAGACGGGAAAGAAAAAATTTATGTTGATTCTGATAACGCAACGATCTATGCAGAAGCCAGACATTTTAAAACGAGAAAAAACACGTATACAAATCTGATATATCGCATTCATTTTGAAAAAATACCCGGAGGATTAATTCCTTTCCATCTGGGAAAAGGGAAAAATATCGGACTGATTGTAATTATTACGCTTAACAGTCGTGATGAGCCGATACTTTATACCTCAGTGCATACTTGTGGCTGCTATCTTGCTTTTGTTCCAACATCATATATGCCGTCGGACGTATTCCCTGACAGTTGGAAAAATGAAAGGCAGTCCGTATATTCTGAAAATCTTCCAGGTCTTCTGAAATTCTACAAACCATCTTCTGAACAAACTAAAACAATGATATTAATCCGGAGCGAAACACACCGAGTGAAAGACATGTGGCTGTCAGATTCCTGTCCTCTGAAAAAATATAATATTGTTGAAGCAGAGATTAAGCCGCTTACATCACTGGAAAAACTTGTTCTGAACAGTCATGAAACAACATCGTTTTATGAAACTTCCGGCTCTCGTAAGGGGTATGTAAAAGGAAGTTCCAAAATAAGGGAGAGACTGCTTATCAGTTGGTGGGCATTTGATTGGCGGGTGGGTGAAGATAAAAAATTTGGAAAAGATAAAAATGACGGAATTGTTTTCTACACAAGCCTTAAGCCGTGGAACAGGGATGATTCTGACATGCGAAATTTTGATACGTTTTTAACATTTTGGAAATGGAAATTATGAAAATCAATGAATTGTCTACATGCTTTTGCACAAATGATGTCGATAAATGTCGTGAATTTTACACCAAACATTTTGCCGCAAAAATTATTTTTGACTGTGGTTGGTACGTTAATTTAAGCTTTGGCGAAGAGGGCCCAACGATTCAGTTCATGCAGCCACAAGAAAATATGCCGACATATGGCGGGACAGGCATCATGCTGAATTTTAAAGTTGAAAATGTAGATGCTGAACATGATCGGCTGATGGATGCCGGCTTTCAAACAGCAATGCCTTTGGAAGACCATCCCTGGGGAGATAGAGGATTTTCTGTCATTGATCCCATTGGTAATTCCGTTTATATCTATTCTGACAGAGAACCGGCAGAGGAATTTAAGCAATATTATAAGCGCTGATCGTGGTCTTTTCGGGAGTGCCCGGTTCAGGATAATTTATCTTTTTATCAGAGTTTTTTTGAACATGCCAAGAGTATTGATTGCAGCAAATATCGTGTTGCTGATTGTTTTGACGTATTTAAATTTGAGCAATCGGTATATGAACTTAAAACTGCCGGAAAACAAACGCATCGCCTTATCGACAAATCAAAGATGGATTGCCCATGAAGGACACCTGTCCGATTTAATAAGGCTGCAATGGACGGCTGAACGCGCGAAACCGGCTATCAGCTGGCTTGACGAAACCGGCAAAAATAAAACGGCTATTGTATCCCATGACCGAGCCAATAATCCGGCAAGTGCCGATCATAAACACCTGTCAATTGAGACAACTATGAGCCCTGACGGGGAATTTAAAGATCAGCTGTTTACCCGCATGGAATTTCCATATGACAATGATGTATGTGAAATAAAGACCCATAGCAGTAATTTTACGGTGGATGGCGGATACGTTCAAATCAATGGTAAATACGGAACGTTTACTCTCGGAAAATCGCCACTGCCCCAGCAACCGGATTCAAAGGGAGATGCGGGTGAAATCAACTGGGATACGGATTATTTGTACCTCTGCGTAAAGAATAATTCATGGAAAAGAATTAAACTTGAAGCCTGGAACCCTCAATAGCTCTTCAATGCTTTCCTTACTGGGGCAAGTTCACTGCTATCGTGGTGGTTCCGGTCTGCTTGGACAAAGAAAAATGAATGCTTCCGCCATGCAGTTGTGCCATAAGCTTCGCCGAATAGGTGCCGATACCGGTGCCCTGGGATTTGCCATAGGTGACAAATTTATCAAAAAATTTATGACGGATGGGCTTGGGGATCAGCCCCTGGTTTTCTATTTCTATCTTTATGTCGCCCCGGGCCGGGCCAAGGATTCGGATGGCAACGCTGCCGCCATTGGGGGACGCCTCCAGGGCATTGGAGAACAAATTATTGATCATGATGTAAAAAAGCATCTCATCGCATGAGATGATGCAGGGCGTGTCCGCATCGGCAGGTGCTCCGTTGATGGAGATATTCAACTGGACCTGTTTTTGTGCCATGCTTTTGCCAAAGGCCGTGGAAATGCGGTCAAAAACGGGCATGATATCCACCGGGGTTACATTCACCGGACAGTTATTCTGTTCCATTTTATACAACACCATGGTCCGGTTAAGCATATCAATCATGGTAAAACAGGCATTGATCTGCTCCTGCAGCAGCTTTTGCCGGTTGGTTTCATCCATGGCTTCAGCGTTCAGCATGATCTGTGCCGCCCCTAACACCACCTGAATCGGGGTTTTCAGATCGTGGCGATGAATCTGTTCCACCTGTTCGCGCAGCTCGATGTTCTCTTTGAGAATGCGGTTCTGGTACGACAGTTTCTTTTTGGCCAGGGCCAGCGCCAGATGCGTTTTTATCTTGGCGCGAATCACGGCAAAGTTAAAGGGTTTGGTGATATAGTCCACCGCGCCCAGCTCCAGCCCCTTGGTTTCATCCACGGCGTCGGTCAAACTGGTAACAAAGATGATCAGTACGTCCTGCAACTTGGGATCCGCCTTGATTTGCCGGCATACTTCAAAGCCGTCCATGCCCGGCATCAGGATGTCCAGCAACACAATGTCCGGCGTATCCTCCCGCATGCTCTGCAGGGCACTGTCCCCGTCCGTTGCGACCCGGACCTGGTAGTTGCCGCCTAAACACGCCACCAGCGCGTCAATGTCCGGTTCGCTGTCTTCAACCACCATTACCGACTGTTTATCTATGGCTTTTTGTTTCGCCCCCATAATTTTTCCTTTAAATTTATCCCTCTAACACTGCAGCGTCTTAATCTCATCATCATGGTCTGCAAATTCGATGGCAATGGCCCTGAATGTTTCGGCGTGCTGTTTAAAAACCGCTACCATTTCAGGATCAAAATGTGTTCCCCCTCCCTCAAGAATAATGGCGATGGCTTGTGAATGGGGCGTGGGAGCCTTGTACACCCGCCTGGAGACCAGGGCGTCGTATACGTCTGCAATGGCCATTAACCGCCCTTCCACAGGAATATTATCCGCTGAAAGCCCCTTTGGATAACCGGAGCCGTCCCATTTTTCATGGTGGGTCAGGGCAATGGCTGCGGCACATTTCAGATAATTGCCTGTATCCAGGCGTGTTTTGGCGGACAGCAGCACCTCGTATCCATGGGTGGTGTGGGTCTTCATCACATCGAATTCTTCTTTGGTCAGTTTCCCCGGTTTTTTGAGAATGGTATCCGGTATGGCCACTTTTCCAATGTCATGCAATGGCGCACATTTATAGATCCGGTCAATGGTCTCTTCATCCAGAATTCGCCTGAACTGGGGCAAGGTTTTAAGCTGGTCTGCCAGGGCTTTGATGTAATGCTGGGTCCGCTTGATATGCCCGCCGGTCTCCGGATCACGGAATTCAGCCAGGGTGCCGATGCACTCCATGCTGATTTCCTGGGTCAAGAGGACTTCCCGGGTTCTTCTGGCAACCAGATTTTCCAAATGATCTTTGTGCTGTTTTAATTCCAGATGGTTTTTAACACGCGCCTTTACGAGTGCCGCCCTGAACGGTTTTGTAATGTAGTCCACCGCGCCCAGGGCAAGTCCCTTGGCCTCGTTTTCCTCTTCGGACAGGGCCGTTAAAAATACAACTGGAATATCCCGTGTCGCGGTTTTGGATTTAAGCCGTTCACACACTTCGTAGCCGTCCATGCCGGGCATCATGATATCCATAAGAATAATATCAGGCGGTGTATCCTCAATGATTTCCAGGGCCGATTCGCCATCCATGGCCACGCTGACATGGTAATCGTCGCCAAGGGCTTCCACCAGAATATCCACATTGGTTTCAACATCATCCACAACAAGAACGCGCATCTGGGATAAGTCGGTCATCGTTTATCCTATGTTTTCCAGTTTCAACATTATAGTTTCAAGAAGTTCTGTCGCCGGTTTGAATTGATATCTGGAAATCAGACGACTTAATTCTGCTATATCAGACTCTATATGCTTTGGCCATGCCAGGTCGGTTATTTTTTTTATTCGATCTTTTGCCGGTTTTGCCTCCCGTTTTTTTACGAACGGGGCAAGATCGCCCAGCATCAGAGCCAGTTCTGTTTCAGACTTTATTTCCAGATTCCTGGGCAACGCGGCCTCTTTGGCAACGGATCGGGTGAGTTGAGCCGCCGAAGATAATGCGCTGAGCAGCGCTTGGGAAAACGTTCTCATCAGTGCGTTATATTCAGAAGACGCCTTGTCGCGAAAAGCTGTCTCCAGATCGGCTGCCGCCGCCTGCAGCGCTGTTATGCCGATATTACCGGCCACGCCTTTGATGGAATGTGCCAATCGCCTGGCATCTTCATCCTGCCCCTGTTCAATGAGTTCATTTAAATCCCGGTCCGCATGGGCATAGTTTTGTTTGAATTTTTCCAGAAGCGCCAGGTAGAGCGTCTCATTTTTATCCAGACGTGAGAGGGCCTGGTGTACGGATATGCCTGGGACATCATCCAGGTCGCTCTTTTTATCCGAATTTTTTCCAAAGCTCTTTGGCAGAGGCCGGTCTCCGGGTTTGATCCACTCGGAAAGGGTCTGGAACAGCTCCTTTAAATCAATGGGTTTGCTCACATGGGCATTCATGCCTGCAGCCATGGCCTTTTCCCGGTCCCGGGGCATGGCGGATGCCGTCATGGCCACAATGGGCAGTTCCCCTGCGGTTTTGTGCCGCCGTATTTCCCGGGTGGCCTGGTACCCGTCCATCTCCGGCATTTGAAGATCCATGAGTACCAGGTCAAACTCCTGGGACAAGACCATGTCGAGCGCTTCTTTTCCATTATTTGCAATCCGGACAAAAAACCCCGCGCTTTCCAGAATTTCTCGGGCAACCTGCTGGTTGATGTCGTGGTCCTCCACGAGAAGAATGCTGGCCCCTAGAATGGTTGTGGAAAGCGTTTGTATGTCACGCTTATGTTTGGGCCTCTCTTTGGGGCCAAATTCCATGGGCAGGGTGAAGGAGAAGGTACTGCCTTTGCCGGCCGTGCTTTCCAGGGAAATCTGTCCGCCCATCATCTCCACAATCCGTTTTGAAATGGCAAGCCCCAGTCCTGTTCCGCCGTATTTTCGGGTTGTGGAGGAATCTGCCTGGCTGAACACCTTGAACAGTTTCTTCTGCTGTTCCGGTGTCATGCCGATGCCGCTGTCCGTTACGCTGAATTTTAAAATTCCCCGATCTTTCTGCCTCTCAAGCAGATCCACCGACACGATGATCTGACCTTTTTCGGTGAATTTAACGGCGTTATTGCCAAGGTTGACCAGTACCTGGTTGAGTCTTAGGGGATCGCCTTTCAAGTTGTTCGGAATTTGGGGATCCACATTGAACTGCACTTCAAGATCCTTTTTGGCCAAAGCTTTGACGGTGATCAGATCGGCAAGTTTTTCGATGGTTTCATCCAGACTGAAATCCACAATTTCCATGTCCATTTTGCCGGCCTCAATTTTGGAAAAATCCAGAATGTCGTTGATCAGGTTCAGCAGCGATTTGGCCGAGGTATCAATCTTGGCGGCATAATCTGTCTGTTGTGTGTCCAGCCGGGTCTGCATGAGCAGGTGGGTCATGCCGATGATTGCGTTCATTGGAGTCCGGATTTCGTGGCTCATGTTTGCCAGAAACTGGCCTTTTGCCCTGTCGGCTGCCAGGGCTTTTTGTTTTTCTTCTTTGGCCACGGCCATGGCCATGGCCAAATTTTCATGGCTTTGTCTCAAAGAGGCTTCCGCCTTTTTAAGTTTATTGTTGGAAAAAAGAATGATGCCCAGAATGGTGGATGAGACAAGGGTCATCCCTATTATCCATTTCCACAGAATGGCCCAGTTGGTTTTATGCTCAAACTGCATACGGACCCAGTCATCCCGGATTTTGTTTTTTTCAGATTCGGTCATATTTTCAATGACTTTGTCAAGGATGGAAACCAGTTGGGGCCAATCCTTTCGTACCCCCATGCTGAGTTTAAATTTGTATGGGGTTACCGCCGAAATCTTGATGTTGGTCAGCCCGGTTTGCCTGGTGCAATAGGTGATGGAGGCAAGATTCCCCACAAACACATCCGCCCTGTTCTGGCTGATTTGTTTGAGGCCATCGCTGACTGATTTGACGAGCGATAGTTTAAGTTCTGGAAAATCCTTTTGGAGGATTTCCTGGGATACATAGCCCTGCACCACGGCAATGGTTTTTCCGTCCAGATCGTCAAGGCCGCTGATAAAAGGAAAGTCTGTTCCGGCGGCAATGACCATAGGAAAAAAGAGATACGGATTGGTAAAATTAAGAAATTGTGCCCGTTTTGGGCTAGGGACAATGCAGGGAAACAGGTCAACTTCTTTTTGTTGCCCAAGGTCCAATGCCTGGGGCCAGGTCAGGCCGGTCCGGGGTCGCATGGAGATGTTGAGTCTGGCTTCAATTTTTTGAATATATTCGGCGGCCAGGCCTGAATAGCCGTGATCCTTGTCGTAGAATTCAAAGGGCGGCCAGGCCGGATCAATCCCCAGCCTTACGGTCTGATGGGCCTTGAGCCATTCCTTTTCCCCGCGGGACAGCAGCAGGGCTTTGGGGGCCGTATCCCTGAGGTTTGCCATCCAGTGCCGGTTGATCAGCCGGTGGGATTCCTGGGAGATGTTTTCAATGGCTTTGTTAACGGCAGAAAGCAGAAGCGGCCAGTCCTTGCGGATGCCAAGTCGGAGCCTGGATTCCGGCCAGGGTGCCGGGGCTGCGATTTTGAGCGTATCAATCCCCTTTGCATTTAACAGATATTTAATTACCATCAGATTTCCCACATAGGCATAGGCCGTCCCGTTGGCCACACTTTCAAGGGCTTCCACCGTATTTTTAACCGGTTTCAGTATGATTTTCGAATATTGTTTTTTCAGTCTGGATTGAAGAAATACCCCTTCTTCAATGGCCAGTGTTTTTCCGGCCAGATTCTTGATGCCGAAAATGGCGGGCGCCTGTTTTTTTGTTACAATGACATGGGGGCTGACAAAATAGGGTTCACTGAATGACAGCCATTGGGCCAGTTCTTCTTCTTGGACCATACAGCTGATACCGTTGGCTTTTCCTGATTTTATAAGCCCAGTCATTTGATTCCAGGTGTAGTCGCTGATGACTTCAAACCGAATGCCCAGCCGGCGTCCGATCAGATTAATATAGTCCGCAGCAACCCCTTCATATCGGCCCGCGGGGTCTGAAAATCCGATGGGCGGCCAACTGGTATCTCCCAACAATTGAATTACCTGATGGGATTTGAGCCAGGCGTTTTCCTCCGGAGTCAGGATGCTGGTCATGGCGCTGTTATTAAATTGCCTCAAAGAGGGGTCTTTGATCCAGCGTGCTTCAACGTCTGCCAGTTCAACATCGGAGATGGCGGCAAGGCCTTTGTTGACTGTCTCCAAGAGACTATCGTTCTTTTTTGCCACCCCCGCATAAATGGGCTGTGTCATTTTTCCCTGGGACAAAAGATCATAAATGCCTTGTTCGCCCCGTCGTTCAAGTTGGGCCGAGACATAAGGCCGTTCTGCAAAGAAAACGTCAAATGTTCCCTGGGATGCCTCCTGGAGCAGATCCTGATCCGTGGGGTATACCAGAAAACCCCTGTCTTTTTTCTCTAAATGGCTTAACGGCGTGGTGCCGGCGTAGGTGCCGACACGGTTTCCCTGTAAATCGGCCAGGGTTTCCGGGACATCGGGGCCCAGTTTATAAAAAAATCCGCTTTCAATCCTGTAAAATGGCCGGGAGAATGCAATGGTGTTCTGGGGGGCTTTTGATTCGCAAAGGCCTGAATGGATATCTGCCCGGCCGTCGGTGATGGCTTTCAAAGAATCTTCCAAACTGAAAAATTTAAAATTTATTTTTCGGCCGGTTTTGGTGGCCCATAACCGCCATATATCCACCAGCATGCCCGAGGGATGGCCGGCGGCACTGATCATGGACATGGGCGGGTAGGCATTGCAGCAGGCAATGGTCAATGTGTTGACTTCCTTGGCATTGGGGGCTTGGTTTCGGGCGGTGCCGATCCATTTACGAAAAACTGCGTCTTGTTTTTCCCGGGGAATTTCCTGCATCCCTTTTCGTACGATGTCGCCCAAAACCTTATTCCCACGGCGCACGGCACAAAGCCAGTCCGCTTCGTAAAGCGGCTCCTGGTCAAAGTACCGAAAGCGGTCCATGATCTCCTTTTGTTTGAGCATGGCCAAAGCGATATGGGTATCCTTGACAAACGCAAGGATCTCGCCGGCCTTCACCGCTTCAAATAGTGCCTGGTTATCCGGATATACGGCCAGGGTGGCATCGGGTAATTTCTGACGCAGATAATCAATGGCGGCATCCCCTTTGATGATGCCGATGCGAAATCCGCGCAGATCCTTGAGCTGGTTTACCCCCAGGATATTTTTTTTCACAAAAAAATGGGTTCTGACTTTCGCCACAGGTGAGATGAAATCAAGGGTTTTGCTTCTGTTCGCGCTGAAAAAACACCCGGCGTGGACATCTGCTTCGCCTTTTTCTACGGATAGAAGGGTTTGGTAAAAGGGCAGGGGGGTAAAAACAACGTTGATTCCGGTCTGCCGTGCCCACAGTTTCCAGATATCCACCACCAGGCCTGCGGGGTGATTTTCCTGGTCCAGAAAATAATAGGGGATGCTGTCCGTACCCACGGCAACGACAATCTGTTTGGGATGGGTTTGGGCCTGGCAGGTGCTTGCTGCAAAAATAGATGCGAATAGAAATAGGGTGATTAAAATATATGTTAATCCGGCGATGTATCTGTTTGGGACCATTTTGTTTTTCCAACAGAAACTTACATTTTTTGAAAAAGAAGCTTATTACGTTATATTGGAAAAAGCAACTGTCCGTTTTGTTTCACATGAAACGAGAATTTATTCGGACGAGTCCTCTAACAAAGATTGGGTGCGGGTTGTTATTCTCTTTGAAAATGAATACAAATAGATCTGCCAAAAACGGGCAAACACCGTTACGGCAGGCATAACACAACAACAGGACTGGGATGCAACATGCAGTTGGACATTGATTTTGATGCCATTAACCGGATTTTTTCCAACGCCTGGGACCAGAGTCGGGATTTTCTTTTTGAATCCGAAGTCTACGACCTTTTGGCCAGATCCGGGTCGGAAACCCCGCCACGGGTCCGGTTGATCAGTCGCGGGGAACGGATTGCGGATGATGCGCTTGTGGCCATGCCGGGTGAAAAAAGCGTATTAAAAATTGTCTCCCCCTATATCGTTCATAAAACAGAAGTGGGCGGGGTCCGGGTGGTGGATAAGCAGCCCGATAGGATTCGTTCGGCCGTGCGTCGGATGTTCTACGAGGTACCTGAAACCTATGCGGCAGGGACCCATGCCCAGGACGGTCTGCCGACCCATTATCGGGGGCTCTCCGGCAGTGAGCTGGCCGCTGCTGTTTCCCGGGATATTAAAGGCGTGCTCCAGGTGCAGTATATGCCTCCGGATTCCGCATCCTTTGGTAATGAGCTCATTGTGGGGCTGCGTCGCACCAGAGAGTTTGGGACCATACTATCCGCCGGGTTGGGCGGCACCAATACGGAGCTGTATGCCAGGCGGTTCAGGAAAGGCCAGGCGATCGTGGCGGCGTCACCTGCCATGTGCAGCGGGGCGGCGTTTTTTCAGTTGTACCGCAACACCATTTCCTACAGAATACTTGCCGGTTTGACCCGGGGGCAGCGCCGTATCGTAACGGATGAGCAACTGGTGGAGTGTTTTGAATCCTTCGTTTGTATGGGCAATGCCTATAGCCGGGAAAATCCCGATGCGGCGTTTATTATTGATGAACTTGAGGTCAATCCCTTTGCCTTTACCGACTTTCTTATGGTGCCTTTGGACGGGATGTGCCGGTTTTCAAAGCAGGAAAAAAACACACCCAAACGCCCGACGGCAAAAATTGACCGTCTGCTTCATCCAGTAAGTATGGGGATCATCGGTGTCTCCTCCACCCGGAAAAATTTTGGGCGGATTATTCTGGATAATGTGCTGGCCCAGGGGTTTGATCCTGACCGTCTGGTGATTTTCAAACCGGGCATCGAACAATTCCAGGGGATTGACTGCCTGCCTGACCTGGCGGCACTGGCAGCCAGCGGCAGGGGTAAACTTGACCTGTTCATTGTGGCCGTGGGGGCGGATCAGGTCCCGGCACTGGTTGAAGAGATTATAAAAACAGACGCCGCCCATGCGGTTATGCTTATTTCCGGGGGACTGGGTGAGACCCAGGGCAGTCAGGAGAAGGCAGGACAGGTCGTGGCCGCCATAAGTGCTGCCCGAACACGTCCGGATACCGATGGTGGTCCGGTGTTCCTGGGTGCCAACTGCATGGGGGTGATCTCTTTGCCCGGCAGCTTTGATACCTGGTTTATCCCCGAAGAAAAACTGCCCAAGCAAAGATCCGGCAACCGAAAATTCTGCCGGGCTGCCCTGATCAGCCAGAGTGGTGCCTTTATGCTCCACCGAAGCAATCAGTGCCCCCAACTGGCACCGGCCTATATGATTTCCATGGGGAACCAGACCGATTTGACCCTGGGGGACATGATGACATATTTCAAGGAGAGTGACCAGGTGGATGTCATTGCCGTATATGCCGAGGGATTCAATGACCTCGACGGCCTGTCATTCTGCCGGGCTGTCAGGGATGCGGTGCTGGCCGGCAAGGAGGTGGTGTTTTACAAGGCAGGCCGGACCCCGGAAGGCAAAGCCGCCACGTCCAGCCATACCGCTTCCCTGGCCGGGGACTATATGGTCTGTGAAAGCTGTGTTTCCCAGGCCGGTGCCATTGTTGCCAGAACCTTCAGTGAATTCCAGGAGCTGATGCTGCTGGCCGAAACATTGAACGCCAAAACCATCCACGGCAACCGTCTGGCTGCGGTCAGCGGAGCAGGGTTTGAAGCCGTGGGCATGGCCGATTCCATCCAAAGCGATGATTTTTCCATGGAATTTGCCCGGTTCGGCAACGACACCGTGGCCGGGGTGCGGTCCGTGCTGGCGGCCAAAGGATTGGATGGTCTGGTTACCATCTCTAATCCCATTGATGTTAATCCTGCGGCCGATGACCAGGTTCACGGTGACATTGCCGCAATCCTTTGCCGTGATCCCGGGGTGGATGCCGTGATCATCAGTGTGGATCCCATGTCCCCGGCCATGCAGACCCTGGACACCGATCCAAATGACCGGTTTTCCATGCATGATAAAGGCGCTGTGCTCAACCGGCTGCTGCGCCTGAACGAGACCTGTGCAACCCCCATTGTAGCTGTGGTGGACGGCGGCAGGCTGTATGATCCCTTGCGCGACGCCCTGATTGCGGGCGGGGTTCCGGTTTTCAAAGTCTGTGATGGTGCCGTTGCGGCCCTTTCGCTTTATATCCAGGGGCGGTTGCGCGCCAATGCCATTCGTATGTCACAAAATAAAAGGTAAAACCCATGACGGAAAATAGAATTGTTTATATTAGCCAGGCGCCTGTTGAATTATACAAGGTGCTTAAATTTGAAAATCTTGCATCCAGCGGGGGGGAGGCCAAGCATCTGATCGTCGACGGTCTGGTTTGGGTGAACGGTCGGATTGAAACAAGAAAAAGGAAAAAGATCCTTCCCGGAGATGTTATAGAAATTGACGGCGTCTGTCTTGAAATTCAGATGGAACCCAACGACCCCGGTTGAATCCCAAGGGGGCTTGAAAATCAATGATGCTGTCCCCCGTCCGGCTGGACAATCCTGTGGCTTTCCTGCGCAATCCAGGGGTTTTTTTTTCACCCCAACAAGTATATAGTTTTATCTATTATTTACAGTATTATGAAAGCGTATTATGCATGACAACAACAGAACCTGAGATGCCCGATATCAAAATAAGAAAATGTCCTGTTTTACTTTTCCGGCTATTCATTTTTTTGGGGATTGCGGGGGCCTTGGTCATACCGAGCGGTGTCGGCCTGGCGGATCAGCCCCGAATGGTTCTGGCCGATGCGGTGGTGTGTGAAAGCATCTCCAATTTCAGGCCCGTGAATCCGGCCGTTGTGTTCAGCGTCTCCCAGGGAGAGGTGTTCTGCTTTTCCGAATTTGATCCGGTGTATGAAAAAACGGCAATTTTTCACAACTGGTATAAAAAAGACAAACTCATTTTTTCCATGCGTCTTGTCCTGTCCGTACCCAAATGGTCCTCCTTTTCAAGGGTCCAGATGCGTGATGCGGATAAAGGGCCCTGGCGGGTGGAGATCCGGGATGAAGACGATAAGCTTTTAAAAACCTTAAGATTCAGCATGTCTGATTGATACCCATGGACCAACTTTCTTTATTATTTTCCGGCTGGCGCTGGCAGGATGTGCTGGATATTGTTTTCAACGCATATATTTTGTTTCGTTTATATGTGTTGTTCCGGGGGACCAATGTCCTGAGAGTCCTCATGGCCGTGGTGGCCATGTGGATCATCGGCCGCATGGCCAACGCCACGGGTCTGGTCATTACCAACTGGGTCATGCAGGGCGTGATCACTGTGGCCACCTTTATGATTATCATTGTGTTTAGAAATGAAATATCAGGGGTGGTCCGAACACGCAGTCTCGGATTTTTCCTATGGGAAATTCCCAGGACCCAGATCAATACCCCGGTTCATATTATCAGTGATGCCGTGGTGCAGTTGGCCGGATCAAAAATCGGGGCATTGATTGTGATGCCCATTAAAACCGGGGTGGACACCATCGTTTCCTCGGGAACGGACATTAATGCCGCCCTGTCCAGGGAAATGCTGGTAAATATTTTCTGGCCCGGCGCGCCCCTGCATGATGGTGCGGCCATCATCCAGCGGGGTATAATTACCCGGGCCGGGACAATTTTGCCCTTGTCCCAGAATCGGCATCTGGCCTCAAAATACGGTACCCGGCACAGAGCCGCGTTGGGTCTTACCGAGCAAAGCGATGCCCTGGTGATAGTCGTTTCAGAAGAGCGGGGGAAAATTTCCCTGGTAAAAGACAATCAGATCCATGAAGTCAAAAATACGGACAAGCTTGAGACGCTCATAAAACAATATACCGGCGGCCCGGAACCGGTAAAACGAATGCGCCGCCAGACCCGGGAACTGCTTGTGGCCGCCATGGTCTGTCTTGTCTGCACCACAGGCCTGTGGCTGAGTTTTTCACGGGGCATGGAGACACTGGCCAACTACGATGTGCCCATTGAGTTCGTTAACCCTGACAAAAAAATGAATATTATTTATGCGTCCGCTTCCAGGTCCAGGCTGCTGATCAGCGGGGCACGGCCTTTGATCAATGCCTTGACCCGGGATCAGATGAGCATCAAGATCTCCCTTGAGGGCGCAGCGGTGGGGAAAAATATAGTGACCATTACCCGGCAGAATGTCCAGCTGCCGCCAGGGATACGCCTGAAAAATATTGAACCGGATCAGGTGGAATTAACCCTGGATTCCATGGTGGAAAAACAGCTACCGGTACAGGCGGATTTCTCAGGAAAATTGCCCGAGGGACTGACCATGACCCGTATCCAGGTTATTCCGGAAACGGTGAAGATCCTAGGCGGTGAACTGACCCTGGACAATGTCACCACCGTGTTTACCGAGAAAATTCCCCTTGAAAATTTAACAACGTCCGGCGTCGTGAATGCCGAACTGGTCATGAATCCTGCCACCCTGCGGCCGGCGGATAAATCCAGAAAAGTACAGATTCGATACACCATTTCCGAAAGGACATCCAATGTCGACACCAAAAACTGACAGCGCCATTATTTATATCCCCCACGGCGGCGGCCCTTTACCCCTTCTGGGCCATGCCGGACATGCGGCCATGAATGCATTTTTAAAAGAACTTGCCGCCACGCTGCCTAAACCGGAGGCTGTGGTGGTGATTTCCGCCCATTGGGAAAGTGATCCGCCTATGGCAACCAGCCACCCTGCTCCCGAGCTGATTTACGATTATTACGGGTTTCCCGAAGAGGCGTATCGGATTCAGTATCCGGCGGCAGGCCATCCGGAGCTGGCCGCTAAAGCGGTTGCTCTGCTCAATGACGTCGGTATTACGGCCAAGGCCGACCGTTGGCGGGGATTTGATCATGGGGTCTACATCCCCTTGACCCTGATGCTGCCCAACGCCGATGTGCCCTGTATCCAGATCTCCCTGGTCAAAGGTTTGGATGCCGAAAAACATCTGTTAATGGGCCAGGCCTTAACACCGTTGCTCAAGGAAAATATCTGGCTTCTGGGGTCTGGATTTTCTTTTCACAATATGAGGGGTTTTGATCTGCAGGCAGGCCCGGATTCTCCATCGGTGCCGGATCCGCAGAACAGGGCTTTTCAGGATTGGCTTAAAGCAACATGCGCCAATGAAACAATGTCTCCGGAACAGCAACGGCAAAAGCTGCTCAACTGGGAAGATGCCCCGGCGGCAAGGCATTGCCATCCCAGAGAAGAGCATCTGCTGCCCTTGATGGTGTGTGCCGGTGCTGCCGGATACCGCCCTGCCCATAAGGTCTTTGACGTTAAAATATTAGGCAGAAGTTCTGTCTGCTTTTTTTGGCCGGGAATCCAATAATGGCTTTTTAACCCAGCGATAGCGGATTATTGAATGGCGTTTAATTGCTGTTGAACACTGGACTGGGCAGCCTTCCTAAGGTCGTCACCGTCGGTTATTCTTAAGACCGGACCAAAGCTCACACGAGCCTTTAGGGGAGATGTCTTAAAAATTTCCAGAAAATGGGGGAGGAAAAAATCGTCCCCGATCCAGGCCGCTTTCGGGTTTTCGTAGCAGATTGCCACAGGAACCACAGGACTCTCTTGTGTTGCTGCCAGGTGAAAGATGCCTTTTTTAAAAGGGAGGATGCCGGGACCTGCGGATGTGGTGCCCTCAGGGAAAACCACCACACTGATGCCCTGGGCCAGTTTTTCACCGATGGCCTGCCGAGCCGCGGTCCTGCTTTGGGCACTGGACCGGTCCACAAATACCGTATTACCACGTTTGGCTGCCAGCCCGAACAGCGGCCAGGATGCCAGCTCCTTTTTAGCCAGAAAGGCCGCCTTCAGATGGGCCAGGATCACAACGATGTCCAGATAGGACCTGTGATTGGAGACCACCAGGACACCATTTTCAGGGATGTCGCCGGTTTGTTCAATATGAATGTCAAGACCTTTGACCAGCCTGCCGGCCCACTGCCGTGCCCGGGATGCCACGAGCTCTGAAGACCATCCCGAAGATGACATGGTTACAGCCAGTCGCAAAAGGCTTGACATGGTAATCCCAATAACCGAGAACAACCTGCAAAGTGATTTCAACCCGGCCATGTTTACAGTTCCAGAACGGGGTGTTCCACCTGCCTGTTCAGCTGTTTTGCCTTGCGCTGGCGCAATATGTATTTAATCAAGGATATCATTCGAAAATAGCCGATTTGAAGCACTTCGTCACCCTGCTCAAAATTCATCATATTGGCGTAAAATCGATTCAGGCCGCTTTTCCTGTGATGATAGATCAGGTCATTTTTTTCCTTGTGAAACACCGTGTCTTTCACACTGCCGCGGAATACAAACTTTTCCTCATCAAGGACAGCGTCCTTAAGTATATACATCTCCTGCCTGAATTGATCGTCTATGGCCCTTGCAATTTTTAAGTGAGTGTCTCCAGGATGCTCCGTGTAAAAGGGGGAGGGGAACACCTGCTCAAAGTGCATGGCTACATTGCCAAGGCTGGATAATACGCCTGCGCAGTTGGAAATCCAGATTTTGCCAAAAGGGTTTTGTTTGAAAAGGTATCCGGTCAGGGCTTTTTTGATCAGCAGATGGGTGAGCCGTCTTCCCCTTGCTTCGGGCCGGACGCAGGTCAGGCCCAGATGCAGGATGCGCCCCACATTCTCAATGTCTAAAAAGACCATGGAGCAAAATCCCTGGGGGGTGCCGTTCTCATCCTTGGCCAATGCGATCAGTTTGTTGGAAAGCGCCTCCCGGGTGCCGACAATGGCCTGGTATTCCGGCAGTTCATGAAAGCAGTCGCCGGCGATTTCCCGGATATTCTGGGCAAGACGTTCAATGGATTCATCTGGGAGAACCCGACCGGGTTCCTGGTATGCCTCGATTATGAAATTCATACATTGTCCTATTGAATAATTGAGTTTTATCAGTATTACATTAAAAGATTTAAGAAGCGGTTATGGATTGATTAGAAGGTTGTTTGGGCAGGAAGGGCTTAAATTTTTCGGTGGGAAGGAATGATCTAAATCGATTGACCTTCAGGATTCATCCAGAATGAAATCGGTGATATAGATGTTGGTCTTCATCTCCTGTTCGATGGTCGACCATAAAGGCCCACCGGTGTGGTGGTGGCCCGGAAGGATTACGGTTTTTTTGTCGAGGGGCAGTATTTTAACCCTGATGGAGTCGATCAGGCTGTGAAGGTCTCCCCCCGGCAGATCCGTTCGTCCGGCCTCACCCACAAAGATGGCATCCCCGGTAAAAAGATGGTCTTCCCAGAGCAGGCAGACCGAACCGGGTGTGTGTCCGGGGGTGTGAATGACGCTCAGTTCACAAGACCCAAAGGCAATGCGGTCACCATCTTTCATTCTGATGTCCGCCGGATAGGGTGGCGGCAGACCCATCGATTGTTTCGTTTTTATCCTAACGTTCGGATCTTTAAAAAAATCATCATCCGCTTCGTGCAGGCAATAGGGAATTGGGGCAATTTTTTTGAACGCCCCCATGGAAAAGAATTGATCCGCATGGCCATGGGTCAACAGGATTTTGTCCGGTATAATGTCGTTTTCTAAGATAAAATCCGCCATTTCTTCAACCGGTCCGCCCGGATCAATGATAATCGTCTTTCGAGATGCGTTGCACACCAGAAAATAAGTATTGAGGTTATAGGGGCCTGTGATCCGCCTGAGCATCTGTGTCTGGTGCACGTGTTTTATTTTCCTTTGTGTTGCGTTTGCCTGATATGTGTTTCGCAAATAAATGTTATTACATCGTAATAAATTGCGATAATATCGTAAATAAATATTATCATATCGTAAACAAATGTTGTCGCATGGTGGATGACTTCGTTTCAGAGTTTCCTATGGCTGTCCCCTGAATGGTCTTTGGGGGTTGTTTTCTTATAAGTGCCTATAAATTAATACTTTTTATATCATAATCATACGTGTTTCAAGGGTTTTACGCCATGTCACATTGATTTTTAGTGGTTATTCTTAGTTGTTATTTGTAATAGTAATCACTAATTTATTTATGTCTTGACTAATATATACTTAAACATACAAATAGTGGCAAAAGACAAAAGATGGGCTTTTCCTCCCTCCGGTTTAGACGCACGATGTTTCTGGTTTACCTCCCGAACAAAACGCACAATGATTCCGGCTCAAAGCCCTCCTTTTGATTAAAAATAGACAAGGAGATTGACATGATCGGTAAAAAACTGATGGTAAACGGTATCGAGAGAACCGTTTTTGTAAACGAGGATGACAAACTTTCCACGGTGCTGCGGGTCGGATGTTCCACCACCGGGGTTAAAGTGGGCTGCGATCAAGGACAGTGTGGCGCCTGCAACGTTATTCTGAATTCTAAGCTGGTCCGTTCCTGTGTTACCAAAATGAAACGGGTACCGGAATTTTCCGAGATCACCACCATTGAAGGCATCGGCACACCGGACAACCTTCACCCCATCCAGGCGGCATGGATTGCCCACGGTGGTGCCCAGTGCGGTTTTTGCACCCCGGGTTTCATCGTATCCTCCAAAGCCCTGCTCGACGCCAACCCAGACCCCACCCGCGAGGAAATCCGGGACTGGTTCCAGAAATACAGAAACGCCTGCCGCTGCACCGGCTACAAACAGCTGGTGGATGCTGTCATGGATGCTGCCAAGGTGCTTAACGGCAAAATGAGCATGGATGACCTGTTGTTCAAGATCCCCGAAGACGGACGGATCTGGGGCACCAAATATCCCCGCCCCTCCGGCGTTGCCAAGGTTACCGGCACCTGGGATTTCGGCGCGGACCTGGGCATCAAGATGCCCGAAGGCACCTTGAAACTGGCATTGGTTCAGGCCGAGGTCTCCCATGCCAATATCAAATCCATTGACACCTCCGAAGCCGAAAAGATGCCCGGCGTTTATAAGGTTGTCACCCACAAAGACGTTTTGGGTAAAAACCGGATTTCCGGCCTGATCACCTTTCCCACCAATAAAGGCGACGGCTGGGACCGGCCCATTCTCTGCGATGAAAAGGTCTTCCAGTATGGTGACGCCATTGCCATCGTCTGTGCCGACACCGAGAAAAACGCCAAGGCCGCTGCAGATAAGGTAAAAGTAGATCTGGAACTGTTGCCCGAATACATGAGCGCCCCGGCCGCCATGGCCGAAGATGCCATGGAGATCCATCCGGGCACCCCCAATGTTTACTACATCCAGAAAGTCAAAAAAGGCGAAGACACTGCGCCCATCTTTGAGTCCGCTGATGTCGTCGTTGAAGATGATTTCTACACGAGCCGCCAGCCCCACATGCCCATTGAACCGGACGTAGGTTTTGCCTTCCCCGGCGAAGACGGCACCCTGGTCATCCATTCTAAATCCATCGGTATCCATCTCCACCTGGCCATGATCGCTCCGGGCCTGGGCATTGAACCTGAAAAACTCACCCTGGTCCAGAACCCCACCGGCGGCACCTTCGGCTATAAATTCTCCCCCACAATGGAAGCTTTGGTGGGTGTGGCAGCCCTGGCCACAGGCAAACCGGTATATCTAAACTATGACTGGCAGCAACAGCAGACATATACGGGCAAGCGTTCCCCGTTCCTGACCAATCTGCGCTATGCAGCGGACAAGGACGGCACACTCAAGGCCATGGAATCTGACTGGAGTGTTGATCACGGTCCCTATTCCGAGTTCGGCGACCTGCTGACCCTGCGCGGTGCCCAGTATGCCGGTGCCGGTTACAACATTCCCAATATCCGGGGCGAAGGCCGGACCGTCTGCACCAACCACGCCTGGGGATCTGCCTTCCGCGGTTACGGCTCAACGGAAATAGAATTCCCCTCTGAAGTACTCATGGACATGCTGGCCGAAAAATTGGAGATGGACCCCTTTGATTTGCGCTACAAAAACGTATATCGCGAAGGTGCAACCACCCCCACAGGACAGGTTCCCGATTCTTGGAGTCTGCCGGAAATGTTCGACAAGCTCAAATCCAAATATGAGGCTGCCAAAGCCGAAGCTGCTAAAAAATCCACAGACGACGTAAAATGCGGCGTTGGTATCTCCGTGGGTGTATACGGTTGCGGCCTGGACGGCCCGGATACCTCCGAGGCCTATGCAGAACTCAACGCAGACGGCACCATCACGATCTTCAATGCCTGGGAAGATCACGGACAGGGGGCCGACGTGGGTACCCTGGGTACCGCCCACGAAGCCCTTCGGCCCATGGGCATCGCCCCGGATCAGATCCGGTTGGTGATGAACGATACTTCCAAGACCCCCAACTCCGGTCCTGCCGGGGGCTCCCGTTCCCAGGTCGTCACCGGCCAGGCCACCAAAGCTGCCTGCGAGCTGCTCATGGGTGCCATGAAAAAGAGCGACGGCACGTATCGTACCTTTGAGGAAATGACGGCTGAAAACATTCCCGTGAAATACACCGGTACCTGGACTGCACCTGCAAAAGATTGTGATGAATACGGTCAGGGCAACCCCTTTGCCGTATACATGTATGGTCTGTTCATGGCTGAGGTCAGCGTTGAAGTTGCCACAGGTAAAACCAAGGTGACCAAAATGACCGCCGTGGCCGATTTGGGCAAGATCAATAATAAGCTGGCCGTGGACGGTCAGATGTACGGTGGTCTGGCCCAGGGTATCGGTCTGGCCCTGACCGAAGACTACGAAGATATCCAGAAGCATTCCACCATGAAGGGTGCAGGCTTCCCCTATATCAAAGATATTCCCGACGAGATGGAATTAATCTATGTGGAAGCGCCCAGAGAACACGGTCCTTTCGGGGCTGCCGGCGTGGGCGAACTGCCCCTGACCGCGCCCCATGCCGCCGTGATCAACGGCATCCACAGTGCATGTGGTGCATGGGTCAAACGCCTGCCGGCCACACCGGACAAGGTATTGGCTGCACTGAAAGGCTAATGGCGTCGTAAAAGGTTTTTACCTGCCGGTTACGGCAGTCCGGTCGGGCATTCGACATACGTTATGTATGCCCTCCTCCTCGTCCGGCCGGACACCACCGCCTGCGGGAGAAAACTTTTACGTATCCATTTAGGGCTTGAGCAAAAACTTGCGTTTGGACGAAACGTTGCCCAGATGCAAGGCGCAGAAGAATTTGTAACCGGAGCAACCTAATGGTTGTGAGGATTGCACATTCTTCTGCAACGCCGCAGATGGGTGACGTTTCGTTCAAACAAAGGTAAAAATTAGGTCCGGGGGCTGTCCCGGCAGGTTGGAACATCATGGAAAAATCAGAACTTACTTCATTTGAGGCAAAGTGCATCCAGGAAGAGCCGGCATTCTGCACTGCTGTATGCCCTTTTCATGTGGATGTAAAATCCTTCTTGGCACAAATGGCCAAGGGGGAGACGGACAAGGCGTTTAAAATTCTGGAGAAAACCCTTCCCCTGCCGGAGATCATAACCCGGATCTGCGACCACCCCTGTGAATCGGCCTGCATCCGGAAAGATCTGGACAGCAGCCTCTCCATCGGACTGCTGGAGCGGGCCTGTGCGACGAACAGAAGTCGTCAGAAAAAATATTTTCCGCCGCCGGCAAAGGATACCCGCATTGGTATCTGGGGCAGCGGTCTGTCTAGTCTTACCGCGGCCTGGGACCTTACTCTCAAAGGGTATCGAGTCAATATCTTTGAACAAGAGACGCTGGGCGGCCACTTGCTGCATCTGAATGAAGACGTCCTGCCCCCTTCGATTCTCGACAAGGAGCTTGTCCGCCTTAAGAAATTCGGTGTTACATTTACCCTGGAGGCGCAATTTGATACTTTCCTGGAAAACAAAGATCAGTTCCTTGCCCTATATATAGGGCTGGATGCCCCGGGTGGGCCGGGAACGGTCTCTGTTGACGAATTTTCATTGCAATCTGTATCCGATGCAAATATTTTTGCAGGCGGTTTTCCCCGGAACAACGAAACGGTCTGCGCCCAAACCTATCCCATCGCCTTTGCCTTTCAGGGCAGAAAGGCCGCCACTTCCATGGATAGGGTCTTGTGCAACGTCTCCCTGAATGCGGGGCGGGACAAGGAAGGGGTGATTCAAACAAAACTCTCCACGGACATCAGCCAGGAGGGCATCCTTTCTAAAATCGAATTTAAGGAAGACATCGGCTATAATATTGAAAAAGCGGCCCAAGAGGCCGGGCGCTGCATTCAATGTGATTGTTCCAGGTGTCTGCGAGCATGCAACACCTACCTGGAAACGTTCAAGGGCCATCCCGGCAAATATGCCCGGGAAATTTACAACAATCTGGCAATTGTCATGGGGGAAAAAAAGGCCAACAAGCTGATCAACTCCTGCAGCCTGTGCGGACAGTGTGAAACGGTATGTCCCAACGACTTTTCCATGGCGGATCTGTGTCTTTCCGCCCGGCAGGAGCTGGTGACCGATGGTAAAATGCCCTCGATGGCCCATGAATTTGCCCTTGGCGAGATGGCCCATGCCAATGGCGAAGCCTGCTTTTTTTCCATGCATACACCGGAAACGGAGACATCCAATGCCCTTTTCTTTCCGGGATGCCAGCTAACCGGATCATCACCGGGCCAGGTGAAGGCGGTGTGGGCATGGCTGAGAAATACCGTTGACAAAAATACTGGAATCGTATCCGGCTGTTGCGGCGCGCCGGCCTTTTGGGGCGGTCGCAAAGATCTGTTTGAAGATACGGGGGACACGCTGAAAAAACTGTGGGAATCCTGGGGATCACCCCGGATTATAACGGCCTGTACCTCCTGTACCCAGATGCTGGAAACGGTCCTGCCCGGTGTGCAAATCTCATCTTTGTACACGGAAATGGTCGGCAATGCTGACCTGCCGAAACCGGATCAAACTGCCGGCGGTTCTGTGGCTGTCAGCGATCCCTGCACGGCCCGCAAAGACGATGCCACCCAGCAGGCCGTCAGGGGCCTGATTCAATCCCGGGGTATCACCATAACCGAACTGGAAAATGCCGGGGAATTGACGGAATGCTGTGGGTTTGGCGGCCTTGTGTTCAATGCCAACCCCGACCTTGCCGACACCATTATCCAAAAACGAACCGAACAAAGCGTCCTGGATTACATTGCTTACTGCGCCATGTGCCGGGACCGCCTGGCCCGGGCCGGGAAAAATACCCGCCATATTCTGGATCTGTTCTGGCCGCAAAACGACCATCCGGAAAAGCGGCTGGATCCTGGATTTTCAGGTCGGCGCAGAAACCTGGCTGCCTTTAAACAGGAGATGGTCGGCAATGAGACTTTTCAAAACGATATCCCGTTGACTCCGGCCGGAAAGAAAATCATTATCGCTCAAGACGTTTTGAACCAAATTGAAGATGAATTCATTCTGGTCTCGGACGTTGAAAAGGTACTGGCCCATTACGAGTCCGATGCCGATAAACACTATTTTATCGATAAGAAAACCGGGACAACAATCGCCTTTTTCCGACCGGCCAATGTCTGTTTCTGGGTGGAATTTAAAGTCCTTGACGGGGCCTATGAGATCCTGAATGCCTGGAGCCACAGGATGACCGTGATCCCGGCCGTAAAGTTTAAAGCTGGTGCCCCCCTGGAAGATCTCAGTCCCGATCTGCACTGTGGGACCTGCAACACCCCCCTGGAGAGCGTTATGAACCATGCGGGGTACCTGGAA
Organism: uncultured Desulfobacter sp.; assembly: GCF_963666145.1. Taxonomy (NCBI): domain Bacteria; kingdom Pseudomonadati; phylum Thermodesulfobacteriota; class Desulfobacteria; order Desulfobacterales; family Desulfobacteraceae; genus Desulfobacter; species uncultured Desulfobacter sp. The sequence continues at coordinate 2,947,328 of NZ_OY762614.1, forward strand.
TCCCGGTTTGATGTGGATCTGCCCCAGTGCAGAAGCTGCGGGGCGGTGTTCATCTCTCCGGCTCTGGCCCGGGGTAAAATGGCGGAAGTGGAAAAAATTCTTGAGGATAAGTAGTGTTCAGGCAGCCGGCATTGAAACCCATCGGCCCGGCGGACTGACCCTGACCCGGGCGGCATTGGATTATTGTTCTTTGGCGCCAGGGGTTCGCGTACTGGACGCCGGATGCGGATACGGGGCGACTTGCACCTTTTTGCATGAAGATGCCGGATTCAAGGTTTTTGGCATGGATGCCTCGGAGGAACGGATCAGCCGGGCAACGGCCCGCCCAACGGGTTGGGACGGTCTACGGGCAAGGTTGCCGCGGCTGCCCTTTGCACCCGCTTCCTTCGGGGCGATCTTCTGTGAATGCGTTCTTTCTCTGGTGCCGGATAAGCCCGGCTGCCTGGCTACTTTTTTCGAGCTGCTCCAGCCAAAAGGTCATCTGGTGATCACGGACCTGTATATTCCCGGCGCGGCGCCGGCGGCCCTTGATCCATCGCCTTTGATCTGCCTGGACGGGGCGCTGAATAAAACCGATTTAACCCAAATCATTGAACAGGCAGGATTTAAAATCCGGATCTGGGAAGACCACACCCCGCTGTTAAAGCAGATGGCCTGTGAAATGGTATTTAAACACGGCAGTCTTGAAAACTTCTGGAAAACACTGACAGGTGACGTTCTTCATTGCGGTCTGGGCTCCCGATGCCGGGCCGGAGAACTTAAACCCGGATATTGCCTGATCGTGGCAGACAAGGTGACACAGTAAAATGGATGATATCGAAATATTAAAGTTAAAGAGCAAAGGCTACTGCTGCAGCCAGATCATGGTACAGCTGGTTCTGGACATGGCAGATGTGGAAAACAGGCAACTGGTCGATTTTTCCCGGGGACTGTGCATGGGCTCCAAACTTGAGACCGGTTCCTGCGGGATTTTGACAGCGGGTTTATGCCTTCTGGCCATGTATGCAGGCCAGGACCAGGATTTAAGAGCCTCCATGCAGGATGATTTCAGGACGTTTTTCACCGGTGCCTCTGTCCCGGGCGTCCAATGCCGGCAGATCGCCGGAAGTCATTATCCCAATCTCAACCCGGAAACCTGTCCGACCCTGTTGACCCAGGCCCTCGGTGCCCTGATGAATATTCTCTCCGAACATGAAGTGGACCCCTCGGATCTTGATGATGAATAGCGGTCGCGACATATTACACCAGACCCAGAGCCTGTGCCCGGTATGCCTGGCCCCCCTTGAGGCCCGGCATGTGGTGGAAAATGATTCTGTTTTTCTGGAAAAAACCTGCGAGGCCCACGGGGTGTTCAAGACCCGGCTTTGGGAAGGCCGTCAGAGTTATGAAAACTGGATTCGGCCCAAGCTGCCCATCCAAAAGCGATTCAACATGACGGCGGTGGAAAACGGCTGCCCCTTTGACTGCGGTCTTTGCCCGGAACACCGGCAGCATACCTGCACCGCCGTGCTTGAAATTACCCAGAACTGTAATTTTTCCTGCAGGTTTTGTTTTGCAGGCGCAGGCCCAGGAGATACGGCAGATCCCACCATTGAGGAACTTACCGAACTACTGGCAAAAGTACATGAGGTCAGCCCGGATGCCAACCTCCAGATTTCCGGGGGAGAACCCACCATTCGAAAGGATTTGCCCCTTATTGTTTCCAAGGCCGTGGAAACCGGATTCGGGTTCGTTCAGCTGAATACAAACGGATTTCTTTTGGCCCGGGACCCGGATCTTGCCCCCCGGCTGAAAGCGGCGGGTCTTGATTCTGTCTTTCTTCAGTTCGACGGGATGACCGATGCCGTTTATGAGAATCTTCGGGGCCGATCTCTTGTTGAAGACAAGCAACGGGCCGTGGCGGCCTGCGTTGAAAACGACATCGGCGTGATTTTGGTTCCCACTTTGGTGCCGGATGTTAATATTGATCAGATCGGACCGATTCTTCAATTCGGCCTGGATCATGCCCCGGGCATTCGGGGCGTCCATTTCCAGCCGGTATCCTATTTCGGCCGCCATGGAGCCCCCCCCAAAGACGACAGCCGAATCACAATCCCCGAAGTCCTCAAAGAGATTGAGGTACAGACCCGGGGACAGTTCAAGGAAAATCAGTTCAGGCCTTCGTCCTGTGAACATGCCCTGTGTTCGTTTAACGGCAAGTTCATCATCGGGGATGACGGCCGACCTTCGGCCGTGACCACATTTAACACGTGCTGCTGCAAACCGGTTCAGGCGGAGCAGGGTTCTAAACAGGCCAGAGATTCCGTGGCCGAGCACTGGAAGGCGCCGGTGACGTTGATTGTTCCGGCAATGCCCGCCAAAAAAGAAGATGACATGGATAAATTTATCCGCCAGGCCAAGACCCGGATGTTTTCGGTTTCGGGTATGGCCTTCCAGGATGCCTGGAATCTGGACCTTGAGCGACTTAAGGGCTGCTGCATCCACAGTGTCTCTCCCGATGGCCGCCTTATTCCCTTCTGTGCCTACAATCTGACCCGAGCCGACGGCAAAGGATTGTACCGCAAGTCATGACCGCCCCGTTTCTTGATACCTGGATATCCCGGTCCATGGGATTGCCGTCTTCTTCAACCGATCTGCTTGAGGCCTTTAAGCGTCAGCAGTTGTCGGCACTGAACCGAACGATTGCCCATGCCCGAAATCACAGCCGTTTTTACAGGCAAGTTTTTTCCGGTATCACAGATATTTCAATTAAAGACTTTAAAGATATGGCGGCCCTGCCTTTTACCCGTCCGACAGATATCCAGGAAAATCCCAAAAGCTTTCTGGCGCTTTCCCAGGGAGAGATCTCCCGCATTGTCACCCTGAATACCTCGGGAACGACTTCTGACCCCAAACGCATTTTTTTCACGGATGAGGATCTTGGCAGCGTCGTGGACTTTTTCACGGCTGTGCTTGAAGCCATCATGAACCCAGGGGAAACTGGTCTCATTTTTCTGCCCGGCGACACCCGGGCCAGTGCCGGAGATTTGATTCGAACGGCCATGCACGCCGCCCAGGCCAAAGCTGTTGTCCCGGGAATTATCCGGGATTTTTGTCCCGCAGCCGATCTGGTTCGGTCAACGCGACCAAGTCTGCTTGTCGGTATGCCCGTCCAGATCCTGGCTTTATGCGAATATATGAAATCCACAGGAACGTTGCCTGATATTGCCCATGTAATTCTCACCGCCGACCATGTGTCCGCACCCCTGGTGGACCGGGTGGAAAATATTTCGGGCGCAAAGGTGCTGAACCATTACGGAATGACGGAAATTGGGTTTGGCGGGGCCGTTCAGTGTCCGGCACAGGAGGGGTTGCATCTCAGGCATCCCGACCTCTTTTTTGAAATCATTGATCCAGCTGGCAATCCACTGTCGCCGGGACAATGGGGAGAAATTGTGGTCACCACCCTCAACCGCACGGGCATGCCTTTGATCCGGTACCGGACCGGAGATGTCTCCCGGATTCTTGAGACTCCCTGTGCCTGTGGCAGTCCCTTTTCCCAGCTGGATCGGATACGCAATCGCCAGCGGGTGGAAGTTGATAGCGCAGACGCCCAACCTCTGATCATGGCCGATTTAGATGATATTCTCTTTTCCCTTCCGGGGGTGGTGGACTTTAAGGCCTGTATAGATACCCGAACTGATATGCCAACCCTGGATATTGAACTTATGGGGCTAAAGTCTCTGATTGAGCCTGTTCATATAGATTCAGGCGCGTTTCCCGGGTTAACAGCAGCCCTTGAAGCGGGCCGGTTGCGCATGGGCACAATTGCTGTCCGTGCCTTTGATTTTAGTAACACGTATGTCACGAAACGACAGATCCAATTTAATAGCCATGGGTTTAACAGCCATGGGCAGACTTGGTCGCTCAAGACCCAGGCTCAACCCACAAAAAAGGTTGAAAGCTCCGTGTAAAATACATAGACTTTCATGAAAAGTAAGGTAGAACATTGAAATACTATGAGAAAGACAAGGTAGAGGCACTGCCCGTCAGAGAAGCTGTGGGTAAAGTTTTGCTCCATGATATCACCCGGATTGTTCCGGATTTGTTCAAAGGCCCGTTGTTCAAAAAAGGCCATATCATCACCGAAGCGGACGTAGATGCCCTGCTGGACGTGGGCAAGGAGCATATCTATGTCTCCGGCCTGAAAAATGAAGTCCATGAAAATGATGCGGCGCTGCGTATCGCCAGAGCCGCCCTTGGGAACAACATTGATCTCTCCGCACCCAGGGAAGGCAAGGTAGGGTTTGTATCCCAAATCCACGGCTTGCTCAAAATAAATGTTGAGGGTCTGGAAAAACTTAATTCGGTTCAGGATGTGGCGTTTGCTTCCCTGCATACCGGTCGCAGTGTTGATGAGAGACAGGAAATAGCCGGCACCCGGGTGATTCCCCTGACCGTACCCGAAAAACAGGTGGCCGATGCGGAAAAAGTGTGTGACCAATATTTCCCCATCATTGAGGTCAAACCCTTTGCCGCCCTGGATGTCGGTATGATCGTTACCGGTTCCGAGGTTTTCCATGAACGGATCCGGGATAAATTCGGTCCGGTGGTGGAGAAAAAATTCAATGAACTGGGATCTCGCATCATGGGCAAGCGGGTGGTTCCTGATGATCTTGAAATGACCGTTTCCGCCATCAGGGATCTCATTTCCGACGGCGCACAGATGATTGCGCTTACCGGCGGTATGTCCGTGGATCCCGATGACCTGACGCCAGCTTCTGTCCGGGCCGCCGGTGGGAAAATCGTCACTTACGGCGTTCCGGTTCTGCCCGGGGCCATGTTTATGCTGGCCTACATCAACGACATTCCGGTCATCGGCCTGCCCGGCTGTGTCATGTATCACAGGGCTTCCATTTTTGACCTGGTGGTACCCAGGGTCCTGGCCGGAGAACCACTTAAAAAAGAAGACATTGTTAAAATGGGTCACGGTGGGTTTTGTTCCAACTGCGCAGATTGCAGGTATCCGGACTGCGGTTTCGGAAAATAGAACCCCAGGCCCAGGGAGAAAATTGACATGACATCACTCATCCGGGAAAGCCTGGATCTTTTGAACAGCGGCACACCCTTTGCCCTGGCCGTGATCATCGGTCACAAGGGGTCTACCCCAAGAACGTCGGGCAGTAAGATGCTGGTCCGGGCGGACAAAAGCATCGGCGGCACCATCGGCGGCGGTCTGGTGGAAGCCAAGGTCATGGACGCCTGTGTGGAGCTGCTGGACCGGTCCCGGTCGGAAATCATGGATTTCACCTTGGACCAGGAGCTCAAAGCGGGAATGGATATGGTCTGCGGGGGCAGTCTTACGGTCTGGCTTCGCAGCTTTGTTCCCCCCTTCTCCCAGGAGCAGATTCAGGTGTGGCAGACCCTTGCAGACCTGGAAGTCAAAGGGAAAAAGGCGCTGGCCGTCACCCGGATCATGGCGGACAAAACCACGGAAACCAGCCTGGTGCTGGGGCCGGGTGAGGTGGTCGGTCCGGCCATGCTGCCCAAGGCCCTCGTGGACGCGGCCGGGGAAAACCGCTTTGCAGGTCCGGCCCCGGTGCGGCAATTCTACGGGCTGGACCAATTCATTATTGAACCTTTGAGCCGGCCGGATACAGTCTATATATTCGGGGCCGGGCATGTGGGCTTTCAACTGGCAAAAATGGCCGGTTTGACGGATTTTTCCTGTGTTGTGACCGATGACCGGTCTGAATTTGCCAATGCATCGCGCTTTCCCCATGCCGCTGAAATACGGGTGCTGGATGAGTTTGCCAATGCCTTTGACGGCCTGGACATTGACGCCAATGCCTATATTGTGATTCTCACCCGTGGCCATCTCCATGACCAGACCGTATTGGAGCAAGCCTTGGAGACCGACGCCGCCTATATCGGCATGATCGGCAGCAAAAAGAAAAAGAAGCAGATCTACGACAACCTCATGGAAAAAGGGGTGGCGCTGGAGCGGCTTGAACAGGTCTATGCCCCCATCGGCCTGGAAATCAAGGCGGAGACCCCGGCGGAGATCGCTGTAAGCATCATGGCCGAATTAATTCAGGTAAGAGCCGAGAATAAGGAGAATCCCTCCTGATGCTCGCGGCCCTCATTCCGGCGGCAGGTCTTTCTTCCCGTATGGGGCGGTATAAGCCTCTGCTGCCATTGGGCTGCTCCAACATGATCGGAACGGTCATTGACCTGTTTAAAACAGCGGGGATTCAGGACATTATTGTGGTCACGGGACACAACCATGACCGCCTGGCCCCGGTCGTTGACGCGGCCGGGGCCCGACCTCTGTTTAACCCGGATTTTGAGTCGGGTATGTTCTCTTCCATCCGCACCGGGGTGGCCGAACTGCCTTCGGGCATAGACGGTTTTTTCCTTTTGCCTGCAGACACCCCGGCCATTCGGCCTGCCACACTGGATCTTATCCGCAAACAGTTCGAGATGGCTGAAGATAACCTGATTGTGCCGTCATTCAACGGAGAAACCGGTCATCCTCCCCTGATCCCGGCCCGGATGATCCCTTTCATAACAGGCGCCGGGCCCGACGCCAACCTGAGGCAGATCCTGTTTTCAGATCCAAACCGCATCATCCAGCTTCCGGTCCCCGACCGCGGCATCCTCATGGATGCCGACACCCCGGAAGGGTATGACCAGGTAACGTCTAAATATGATCGGCTGGAAATTCCCGATGAGCAGGAATGTCGGTCCATCATCGACCGGGAACTGGCCGATACTCCGGCAATCCGGGCTCATCTGGATCGCACGTGTGAAACGGCACTGACACTTACCCGGGCCCTTGGGTCGTCCGGCTATGTTTTTGATATCAACCTGATCCAGGCAGGGGCCCTGCTCCATGATATTAAAAGAAAAGAAAAACACCATGCCCAGGCGGGCAGCCGTTTTCTCCAACAATTGGGATTCCGGAAAATAGCAGACATCGTGGCCGCTCACATGGATCTTACCCCCGGTCCGCAACTGGATGAAACCCAGATCGTCTTTTTTGCCGATAAACTGTGCCGGGGTGACCAACTGGAACCGGACTATCCGGGCCGATTCCAGGAAAAGGCAAATCAGCTGCCCCATGCTAAAAAGGAGATTTTCAAAAGACTTGAAACTGCTCAGCTCATACATGCCCGGATCGAAGCAGCTGTTGGTCGATCTATCCGAAAAATTCTCGGATAAAGGCCCTCTGCTGTTCATTCTGCGCCATGGTCAGATCGAGGGGCAGGGCACACGCCGATTCATAGGTCAGGCCGACATCCCCCTGGATCACACCGGCCGGGACCAGGCAGAAAGCTGGCAGATTCCCCTGGCCGCCATCGATTTCAAACAGGTTTATACCTCGGCCTTGACCCGGTGCCGGGAAACCGCAGCGCTTGCCTTCCCTCACTGCACACCCGTTATCGACCGCCGCCTCAATGAAATCAATCTGGGAGATTGGGACGGCCGGGAATTTGCGTACATCAAAACCAGACATTCCGATCTTTTTGAAGAGCGGGGCCGGGATATTTATGGGTTTTGCCCCCCGGGTGGAGAAAGTTTTAAAGATCTTTTTTGCCGGGTCGCCCCTTTTTTTAGTGAACTGACCTTATCATCTCATACCCTGGTGATCACCCATTCCGGGGTAATCCGGGCCATGTGCTGTTTTTGGGCCGGTGAAAAAATGGAAAATATTCTGACCTTTAAAACCCATTACGCCCAGCTGTTTGTACTGGCTGCAAACCAAACAAAAATCGGGAAAAATAAACCTGTATTTACCCGATGACAAAGCCTGTCTTGATAACCCCCCCTTTAGCTGGTAAAACAGATGTATGTGCATTTCATAACAGGGAGTGATTTATGTCCGATATATATTTGAGCGACTGGGAACGCAGTCTTGTACCCCCGGATAAGGTTTTAAACCACATCCGGCCGGGAATGACAGTTTTCATCGGCACGGGGCCTGCTACGCCGCGACGGCTGATCCGTACACTGCTTGATGTGGACAAACACAATATTCGGGATCTTGAGTTGATGCAACTGGCTGTGCTGGGAGAGACCATTTTGTCCATCGACCGTCTGAATGCCCCCAACTACCGGTTAAAAACATTTTTTTCCGGGGGATATGTCGCCTGGGATACTATTTCCAGCGGCCAGGTGGATCTTATTCCGGCCTATTCCTCGGAGATCCCCCAAATTATCAGGTCCGGCAGACTCAATGTGGATGTGGCCTTTATCCAGATCACCCCGCCCAACGATGCCGGGTATTGCAGTCTGGGTCTTGCCGTGGATGTGGCAAGGGAAGTCATGGAAAAGGCAAGCCTTGTGGTGGGAGAGGTCAACGAGGCCATGCCCTTTACCTATGGCGACACCTTTGTTTCCATTGAGGAGTTTGATCTGCTGGTGCGCTCGGACCGGGAGCCGATCACCTATACGCCTGAACCGCCCAACGACATCATGAAAAAGGTTGCTGCCAACGTGGCAAATGAGATCCGGGACGGTGACTGCATCAACTATTCTCTCGGCCCTTTGTTTGAAGCGCTGGTACCCTATTTGTCCGATAAAAAAGATCTGGGCATCCATTCCCTCTATTTTACCGATGCCGCAGCAGAGTTAGTCAATTCAGGGGCCGTCACCAATAATCGAAAATCTCCGTTTCGGGGGAAATCTCTGGCATCCTATGCCCTTGGCACCAAGGAGCTGATGAAATGGCTGCATAAGAATCCGCTGGTGGAATTCCAGGGTATTGACTGGGTGTGCAACCCCCAGCTCATTGCCCGTAACCCCCAGTTTGTTGCCATATATGAAGGGCGCAAGGCCGATCTCCAGGGCCGGGTCGCCTTTCCCCTGAGAGGCGCCGTGATTTCAGGCCCCGGCGAAGGTATTGATTTTTACAAGGCTGCAGAAGCTTCCAAGGACGGCAATACCATCATCGGCATGCCCAGCCGTGATGAGAACGGCGAATCCAATATCCTGTTCAGTATAGAAAAATATGTCAATCAGCTGCGCCTGCGTGAATCCATTCATGTGCTGGCCACCGAATACGGGGTGGCCCTGCTCAAATGGCGTCCCCTGCGGGAACGGGCCCAGGCCATCATTGATGTGGCCCACCCCGATGACCGGGAGGATCTGATTAAAATGGCCCGGGAAAAAAAGATTCTCTATTCCAACCAGATTTTTGTCAGCCGTTCCGCACATCTCTATCCGTCATATGTTGCCCATACCAAAACCTTCAAGGGGGAAAAAACCATTCGGTTCAGGGCCATGAAGCCCTCGTATGAAGAGTCCATGCGCCGATTTTTTTACCGCTGCTCCACTGAAACGGTATTTTACCGCTTCTTTTATTCGGTCAAAACCATGGGCCACGATAAAATGCAGGCCTATGTGAATGTGGACTACACCAAGGAGTTTTCCGTGGTGGGCTTTGCCGGCAAAAAAGGCGAAAACCGGATCGTTGCCGAGGCGAGGCTTGTTGAAAGTGATGACGGCAAAGCCGGAGAAGTCGCTTTTCTGGTGGACGAAAATTACCAGGGTTCAGGCGTCGGTTCTTATTTGATGAAGCTGTTGGTTGAGGAAGGTAAAAAACGCATGCTTGATGAACTCTACGCCGAGGTGCTGCCCGACAACCAGCCCATGATCAAGGTGTTTGAAAAATCAGGTCTGCCTTTGAAATCAAATCTTGACGGTGGCGTTTACCATATTTCCCTGGCTTTGAAGGGTTGATTCCGGATCGGCTTTTGGGGCTGTTCACCATTTATTCACAAAAATTTTAGTTTTTACGATTCCGGTCGATATCTTTAATCAGGAAAAGAAAATTCGTAAAAACCGTTAAATCGGGAGAATAATGATGAACAGCGTGTCGCAAGCCAATGCCAATGCCTACGGACTGCATAACCGGGCCACACCGTCTAACACCAACACCGCTTCAAGTTCAAATGAACTTTCTGTTGGGGCCTATTCAAGCCTTGATGCGGGATTGACCATTCAGACCCGGGAGGGGGATGTGGTGTCCCTGTCCACCAGTCAGTATTCCGAACTCACAGCACATGAATACAGCAGCCGGGGGGTGGTCAGCAATGAAAACGGTTATGCCGCAGTTGCCTACAGTGTCCGGGAGATTACCTTGACCACGGGAGAAACCTTTTCGTTTACCGTGGAAGGTGACCTGAACGAAGAAGAACTCCAGGATATTGAATCCATTTTAACCGGTGTGGACAACATTATCGGCGATATGATGGACGGGGATCTGCAGGGTGCGGTGTCCCAGGCTATGCGCATGGGGTATTACGACTCAATATCTTCCTATGAAGCCGATATTACGGTAAAGTCAGCGTACGCCATGTACAGCCAGGAGCAGACCTCCACCACGGGCGCTTTGGGACAGGGGCTGGCGGCAGCGTATCTTGGGGATGCCGATGAAACAGATCCCGATGACGCAGGGGCGATAAGTGCAGCCGGTGATCTGGAAATTCCTCTGATGGATCAGTTGTCCGAACTTTTGGAAAAACAGCGGGAAGAATCCCTGGCCCGGGCACGTGAGCCCTTAGGCAACCTGTTTGATCATTATCTGGAAACCCAGGCAGCCAATGAAGCAAGTGAGGCACAGGCCAATGACGAAGACGCTTTGGCGGACGAGAATCAGGCGGAGAATGTGCGATCAAACAAGTCTAAGCCATCCTTTTCCGATCTTCTTGAAATGGCTGCCCAGACTGTTGACCGGACCATTGCGAATATGATGAAAAACGCCTTTGATAATTCTTTAAAATCCTTTATTTAGTGAAAATTCTTAAGACTAAATAAAGGCCTTGGTGTTAGGTAGATATCGCCAATGGTTTTTGTGCCCTGAATAAAAATATACTATTTTAAATCGATCTTCAGTCCGATCCCCTTTTATAGGGGGGCGGGCTGTTCATGTTTTTAACGTATGGTCTGATCCGGTGTTTGCATAGTAAGCGGTGTTTTAACCCCACTCAACACGGGACAGATTCAGAAATTTTTTCTTTTTTCACATTATAGGGGAGCAACGCTTGAAAATCATCATTTGTCATTGCCTCAGGCAGATGCTGAAACAGGTACTTGAGATACCAGTACGGTTCCAGTCCATTGGATTTTGCAGTCTCTATCAAACTGTAAATTGCCGCACTCGCCTTTGCACCTTGAACCGTATCAGAAAACAGCCAGTTTTTACGACCGATGACAAAAGGCCGGATGGCATTTTCAACCAAATTGTTGTCCGGTCGAATGAACCCTTCAGTTGTGTATTGGACCAATCGGGGCCATTGGCCGATGGTATAATTGATCGCCTTGCCAAGCAGGCTTTTGGGAGGAACCTTGTTTACTCTATCATCAAGCCACTTCTTAAACTCGGTAAGAATTGGAACCGCCTGGGATTGTCTCTTATTGTACAATTGTTCCGCAGAAAACCCTTGTTCCCGTGCTTCTTTTTCAATTTTATAAAGCTTGCTGATATACAACAATGCCGAACCGGCATTTCCGGAAGAATTTGCCTTGTTGCCAAGCGCTTTTGTTACCTCTTTAAACTTCCGACGAGCATGAACCCAGCACCCAACATGAACAATATCTTTTTTGGTATCCAGGAAATCATACCCAGCATATCCGTCCGTCTGGACGATGCCCTTATAACCGTTCAAAAATGTTGAAACCACATCCCCAGACCTTGTCGGGTGATATTCGAACAGGATAATCGGCTTGTCTGGTGGTCCACCCCTGAAAATCCACATATAAGATTTGGATTTCCGTGGTCCCTTTAAAACTTGGAGAGGAGTTTCATCAATACCAATCATGGGGTTGGCCAGGATGTCGTCCTTCATCATGCCGATGATAATTTCACAGGCATCTGCCACTTTCATGCCCCATTTACACATGGTTGATCTGGCAAGCTCAATGCCGATTCTGGCAAACTGCTTTTCTTGACGATAAAACGGCAAAGCATCTGCAAATTTGGCGGTCAGGATATGGGCAAGCAGTCCCGGAGTGGCAATACTTTTGGGAATAATCTGATCCGGCATCCTGGCAATAGATACGGTGGGGCCTTCATCTTCAACCCCCTCGCAATTTTTACAGGCGTATTTATACCGGATATTTCGAATCACCCGAACCTTGGCTGGGATGTAATCAAGCTGCTCAGAGACTTCTTCACCGATTTTATCTTTCAAGCAGCCGCAATCGCATTTTCTGTCATTCTCACTGAGTTTATGAACAACATCGACACGGGGAAGATCTGCGGGCAGTGGTTTGCGGCCGCGTTTTTTGCGGGAAGGCTCTGTAATGGTGACGGTATCATCTTCATTCAGAATCGAAAGATCGGGTTCCGGCATATCAAAAAGAGACATTTGTTCGCCATCTTTGGGCGTTTTTTCTGATTTACGACCAAAAAGTCTGTCCTGGAGGGATTTAATCTGCTCTTGAAGAATTATGTTTTCATCAAACAAATTCAGAGCGATTTCTTTGACTTCATCCAGGCTTTCAGCATCTTTGAGAGTGTCTCTTGTCATGGGCTGTATATACCATAACCAAGGGGTTTTTTATAGTTTTTCGCCTAAAAAATCATAGAGTATTTTAGGGGCTTATGAGCCTGATTTATATTCAGTCCATCGACCAGCCAGGTCAGTTCCCGGCTTGTAATATCCATGACATCTTTTGGTGAATTCGGCCATTTGAACCGGTCTTTTTCAAGACGCTTTTGCCACAGGCAAAAACCGTTTTTATCCCAGTATAAAATTTTTAAAATGGTTTGTGCTCGGTTGCAGAACACAAACAGGGACCCTGAAAATATATCCAACTGCATTCGTTCGCTTACGATAATGGAAAGGCCGTTAATCGCTTTGCGCATGTCAGTAGTACCCACAGCCAGATAGACTTTTGTGTCTGGTGGAAAGTTCATCATGAGATAGCTCTCAAGGCGGCAAGAACCCTTTCAAGCGTCTCGCTGGTGAAACCGTCCGGGATTTCTATTTGTACCCCCTGACCAAGGTTCAACTTCAACCCGGTCGTATGAATATTGGCAGGCATCGGCAACTGGATGAATTCCACAGGACGATCCTGTCCTTTAAATTTTCTTTTCCAATATGTGAACCTGTCCTTGGACAGGTCATTGCGTCTGCAATATTCTGTCTGGGTCAGCCCTGATGCCTCCCAGCGTTCGATGTTTGATTTCCAGTAACTGCTAAGTCTTTCATTTGTTGCTTTTCTTGATCTTGGCATGGGGTCGCCTCCTTTTAGTTTGGAGGCATTATATGGGCTCGCTGGGCGTGGCGGTAGATGGGGTTTAAATATCGCTTACTTTGCATACTTGATAACGCCCTATTCAATCGTATTTAAACTAAATTTGTAACCATATAAATTTAAAGAAAAAATGCTTTATATGCTTAGCGCGTGGTGTAGTTTCTTTTATTTTTGTTTTTCTCTGTCGAAATATTACGATAAAATGTCAAAATAACAGTTCAAATAATCACAAAGTTCCATATACGGTTAGCAGGTAAGAAAATGAAATCAACATTCATCGTACACTGGTCGGCGCGGTGTATAACTGGGAGCATAAAAAATGGAAAATGAAATGGGTACGGTTGTTGAGGTTATTATAACTATTGATAATGGTGATGAACTTATTGGCAATATAAATATGATACACTACAAAAGATTTTCTGATTTCATTGAAGATCATGACAATAGTCATATCAAATTATTCCAAGCCAGAAAAAATAAAGGGGCTATCAAGGGCGGGTTGAAGAAATTTTTGCTGATTCCAAAATCAAAGATTTGTATATATGAACCCCATGAATGAAAATGGGGACTAAAGCGTATTGAACCGGAACTTTTGATTAATTTTTAGCGCTTGTCCGGTCATCAGGTAATACCGTACCGGGTCAAGGCTGAGCTTACGATATGGTCGATCAGGAGGCGGTAATCTTCCATTTGTCCTTTTTTTGATACATGGTGCAGGGTGTAAAGCTGGGGACTCCAGCTTTTGACCGGTTTAAGGCCCGGGATTCCGTTTACCTCAATGATTTTGACATTTCCATGGCTGTCCAGGCGCATGTCGGCCCGGACATGATCCATGCAGTTTAAAGCTTTCGTGGCTTTGGCGGCGATCTCTATGGTTTTTTCCGCCAATTCACCGGCCGGCTGGATTTTTGTGGCGCCCACCCCGCGCAGGTTGGCACTTAGTATGGGATATTTGCCAAAGCGTTTTGGATCCACTGTGACCATGCCGGGTAAGAATTCCTGGTATCGACCGTTACCCAGCATCAGCACCGTATATTCCCGGCCCGGCAGGTACTCTTCCACCAGGGCGGGCTGATCGTAATTTTCATGGATAAAACGCACCTGGGCCGCCAGTTCTTCGACGGTGTTCACGACGCTGTTGTCGCTGATTCCCACGGACCGGCTTTCGAAACTGGGTTTTACAAAGGCCGGGAACACGATTTCCGGCAGGGGGTGGCCCTGGTCTATCTGGTAATGATAGGGTACGGGAACGCCTGCCTCGTCCAGGATGTTGTGGGTGGCGGTTTTGTGAATCAGGGCTTTCATGGTGGCCGCATCCGGGCCGATATAGGGAATCCGACGCTTGTCCAGAATGTCGGCCACCCAGTCATGGTCTCCATCAGGCCGTCCGATGGTGGCTTCGTTTTCCGTTATGTGGTACAGGGCGCTCCAGACAATATCGAACTTGCGGGTATCCAGGGCTCGCGTTAATTCGTCCATGTCGGATACGAAAGCGATGTCAGCAGATTTGCCTGAACCGTTGACGGCCTTTTCAATCTCCTGGGTTACGGCCATGTCGCCCCAGCCCTGGGCATCACCGCCGGGACCGGTAATCAGTAAAACACGACGCATGTTTTTTTCCTTATTCAAATTCGACGCGGAACAGATTTCTGTCCAGACGATAGTGTTTCAGAGCCTCGACCACATCTGGAGACACCGTGGACAGCAGGCGGTCATAGGCCTCAATCCCTGCGGGTTCCCATGAAACCCTGGATACAATATCTATGGAGACCCGGGGCGATCCGCCGGCAACAATGCCTTTGCAGGCCTCATCGGTCATGGCTTCGTTGGGATTTAGGATTTTAACTTTTTTGCCGGAATGACGGGTTAAGGCATTTTTAAAAATATCTTTACAATAACCAAAATGGGTGCAGCAGAGTCCGGCATATACAGTAGAATCAGCCTTCGTCAGACTGTGGGCGGCTTGGGCGGCAAATTCATCAATAAAGGTTTTGACCTCGTCACTGAACGGGTCCCGCTCAATTTTACCTGCAAGGCCTAAATATCCCTGGGTGATGATGCGTTCCGGGGCGATCCCCCGTTCAACCAACGAATTTTTATGGCTGTTTTCTTGGATGGTGATCGGGGTTGCGAAAATGACGGCACAGGCTGACGGATTCTGGCTGAGACTGTCATAGATCATCTGAACCCCGTGGTCCACAATACCGGTGACAGGAATTGCCGTCTCTTTTGCGAACCGGGTAAACGGATAGATCACGGAGAGGGTGTTGCAGGCAATATAGATGTGATCGGGGTTATATTGGGCCATGGCTGCCAGGGCATTGTTAAACACCCTGGCCCGGGCCGCCGGATCAGGATAGTGCCGGTACCCCTTGTCCTGTTCGGGCCAGGCATTGAAGTATACCAGGTGAATGTGGTCGTACCGTGCATCGTCGGCAAACCTTGCGGCCATGCCGGCACACACGGAAAGTCCGCCAAGCCCAGAGTCGGTGACAACCAGGGTGATCTGTTTTTTATCGTTCATTTTCAATCTGTCTTGTGAGCCATTCCCGGGCCAGGTCCTTTGCCCAAGACGGGCTTTGGCCGATTTCGCCTTCCATCACACGGGTGAGCAGGTCTTTCCAATGGTGAAAGTGCTGGGCTGTGGTTAAGCGGTTTCTGAACATGGCCGCGCCCTTGCCCGGAGTCTCTTCTATTTTGTTTAACATCATGTTGACTTCATTTTTGAAGCCGGCGGTCCCGTAATAATCCAGGAAACCCTGCCAGGCGGCTCGACTGCCTTCGGTCGTGGATAAGGGCTGGCTGATCTGCCTGAACCGTTTGAAAAAATAATTCCGGTCCGGCCCTGCCAGCATCTGAATGCCCCGGTCATGAATCCGGTAGGGTTCGATGTATAGGCCGACCACCCCGTTTTTGCTGACGTGTAGGCGTACCATATAGCCTGATTTTCGCCAGAATAAATGGGTGGGCTGGTAAAACACAAAGTTGCCCAGGCTGCAGCAGACCGGTGTGTTTCCCTGGAAGAAAATCCCCTGGGGCACATGGGGGTGATGCCCTATTACGGCGTCTGCCCCGGCATCTGCCAGTTGCCTGAAAGTGTTTGTGACGTATTCCGGGGCAAAGGGGATGTATTCCAGGCCGCAGTGGGCAACGGCGATGACGGCATGAAACCTCTGGGTGGTATCTTTTTTCAGATTTTGGATGCGGGTGCACGCCCCTTCAATGTTCCACCCGGCCACACCCGGACCCGGTCCGGCGGCGGTGAGGTCTTCTCCTTCGCTGATGTTGATGATGGCAATGCGAATTCCTTTGGCCTCCATTATCAGGGGCGCTTCAGCCGCTTCTTGGGTCTCGCCCGCACCGGTGAAGGCGATGCCGTGTCGGGCCAGGACCCCGGTTGTTTGCCAGAACGCGTCAACACCAAAATCAAACATGTGGTTGTTGGCCAGGGTGACGGCGGAAAACGGCACGGCAGTCAGGCCATTTACATGGCAGGGGCTGCCTTTGAACACAGCCCCGCTTTTACACATTTCACTGCCGATATCACTTAACGGGGCTTCCAGGTTCACAACGGTCAGGTCGGCGTTCTGCAATAGAGGCAGAGCATCGCCGTATATGCCCTGGGGATCGGATTCAATCAGCGGGGCAAAGGCACGGATGGGTGCCCAGTCCCCGGCGATGATCAGGGTGGCGACATCTGTCGACCCGGTATCCCTGGCCCACGACCCGGTTTGAAAGTTAAATGGATTTGTGTCCGCCATGGATGATCTTTTTGGCCTTACACGTAGGACACAGGCATCCGTCCGGTCAGGCCTGTGGTAACCTCGTAGTTGATGGTCCCGGTGAGACCGGCAATGTCGTCCGCCGTAATCCGCTCGTCTCCCTGGGTGCCGAGGATGGTGACCTCGTCTCCGGGTTTGACCCCTGGAATGTGACCGACATCAATCATTGTGAAATCCATGGTGACCCGGCCGACAATGGGCGCCTTTTTGCCTCTGACCAGCATTTGTCCCTGGTTGGACAAGAGCCTGCTGTATCCGTCTGCATACCCGATGGGCACCGTGGCAATCACCGTGGGGGCCGTTGTGATGTGGGTACAGCCGTAGGAAACGCTGAAATTTTCAGGCACGGCTTTCACGTAAATGATTTTTGCCGTGATGGACATGATCGGTGCCAGCGTATGCCGTGTGATATCAATCTCATCAGAGGGGGCCATCCCGTACATGGCAACGCCCGGACGAACCATGTCAAAATGGGCTTCGGGCAACTCAAGCACACCGGCGGAATTGGCGGCATGGCGGATCGTCGGCCGGATTCCCATATCTGCAAGCATGGCAACCATTTCATTGAACCGGTTCAGCTGGCCCCTGGCATGGGTTTTGTCAATGACGTCGGCCTTGGCAAAATGGGTGTAGACGCCTTCCACTTCAATGCCTTTTAGAGTGGCAATTTCCCCGGCCTGAGCGATACCTGAGGATTCACCGGCGCCTGGGGTGACAACGCTGGGATGAAGAAACCCCAGACGCCCCATGCCCGTATCCAGCTTGATATGAATTTTTAAGGTGGTGTTTAAACTTTGTGCCGCAGCAGAAAGGGCTTTGGCGGACTGGATATCCGCAACACTTGCCCGGATGCCGTGGGCGGCAAGAAAGGAGACCTGTTCGGGCAGGGCTTCTCCCAAAAGAAGGATGGATGCGGTGATACCGGCCTCTCTCATGGCAACCGCTTCGGAAATTCGGGCCACGGCAAGAAAAGATGCCCCGTTTTCAAGGGCGGTTTTTGCGCATTGGATGCCGCCATGCCCGTAAGCATTGGCCTTGACCACGGCACAGAACCGGTTATTTTGGGGAATCAACGCTCTCAGGGCGCGTACATTATGTCCAAAGAGGGAGAGATCCACCTGCACCCGGCTTTGGGGCTCAAGGAACGATTGTGCGTTGGAGGAATTCATCAGTCTGCTTCTCCAAGACCATATGCAGTTGTGTATTCTTTCCAGTCCGCCATCAGAGCCCGTGTCTTGTCTCCGGGTTTGCCGTCGGCGATGACGGTGTCGTCCACCTGGATGACGGGTACGATCTCTTTGTTGGATGCCGTAATAAAGACTTCATCCATCTGGGCGATGTCTGCCTGGGGAATACAATCCAGGACTATGTCATATTTGTTTTCCAACCGTTCCAGCACGGCATCCCGGGTGACGCCGGGCAGAATGCCGACCGGCGGGGTAATCAGGGTTGTGCCCTTAAAGGCGAAAAGATTGGTGGTGGTGCCTTCGAGCAGGCAATTTTCCTTGTTTTTGTAGATGGCTTCAACTGCGCCCCGGCTGCGGGCCTTTTGCTGGGCAAATACGGCGGACAGGTAGTTGCTGCTTTTGGCCTCGGGGATAAATCGTTCCATGTCCACGGTGATGATTTTGGTGCCTTGGGTATACCACCAGTCCGGCACTTCATGCTTGTGTGTGGCCATGACCATGAGAATGCCGTTTCCCTCTGGGGTTACGCCGTCAGAGCTGATGCCGCCGGTGTAGACGATACGTATATTCTCCTCTTGGTGATGCGGATTTTTTTCTATGGTCTGCATCACAATGTCACAGATCTCTTTGTTGGAATGATTCAGTTCCAGTCCGATGTGCCGAGCGGAATTTTCCAGGCGTTCCACATGTTTTTCCAGACGAAAGGGGCGTTTGTTATAGGTGATCAGAAAGTCAAATACACCAAATCCCCTTAATACGGTGATGTCTTTTACAGAAAGGGTGGCCTCGTCTTCGGATACGAATTTGCCGTCAATATAATAGATGTCCATGGGTTGCTCCGTTTGTTGCGAATTTGCCTTTACTTCCGGGTAGGTCTTTGTCTGTCCGAGACTTCAGGCGTGTTTTTATAGTTAACAGATATAGAATATGGTGATTGGCGTCAATGAGGAATTGCCGCAAGGCTATAACGCGTATACATATATTCTTGTTAATTTTGATTGGATTTTATCCAGATTTCTTCCACACACAATACAGCCTGCGCCTTGAAATTATGCTCCATGTTGGCGCCAAAGCACGCGGCATTTTCCCCGAAAACCAGACCTGGATTCAGCGGGCCTGTACCTTTGGCCTTTTTGATGCCATTGACTTTTTCCCACCAAAGCGCTGCACTTGCTGTTTTATCTTCACTGAAAACAAGTTCAAATCCTGACTTTTGGGCATACGTCCCAAGATTTTGGCGGGAACAAAGCATGGAGGCCGCCGCGTCAGCGGCCCAGGGAGCAGGGTAAAGCGGTTCAGGCCCGGGGCCGTCCACAATTTCATGGATAAGAAGTTTCCCTCCCGGGGCCAGCACCCTTGAAAATTCAGCAAAGGCTTTGGGTTTGTCTTCGATGTTAAGCAGTACGTGCTGGCAGAGCACGGCATCAAAAAAGTGGTCCGGGTAGGGTAACGCCAGCAGGGACCCTTCTTTCAAATTTATGGTATCGTCCTTTGCAAAGCCGCACCACTGGTTTAACATATGTGCGGTTTCAATAAAATCTTTGGACAGGTCAATGCCATGGACAACAAGGCCGAAATGTTGTGCCAGAAGCCGGGATGTGCCGCCAATGCCGCAGCCTGCATCTAAAATGCTCATACCTTTTTTCAGTCCGGCCTGCTCCACAAGTTCGATGGTGGCAGGGGCCGCCCCCGTATGAAGCTGGTCCACCGGGGCAAGATCCCGCAGAGCGATTTGTTCCGGATTTTTACCGGCATTTTCAAGTCCCTGACGAATTTTTGATCCAAGATCCGGGCAGGTATAATGTGCTTTGGCAGGACTATTCATATTTTTCCCTTGTTAACGCTCCTAAAATTATTGAAAAAAGCCTATATTTAAGAGCGTGTTGTTGTCAACTTAAACAGGTTCATATCCTTTAATTACACAGGTGTAAAACCCATGATGCTTGCAGGAGATATCGGCGGCACAAAAATTGAGCTCGCGGTTTATGCCGACAGGACAAACGTGCCTGCAAATCCGGTTCACGAAGCCCGGTTTAAAAGTGCTGATTATCAATCTTTTGACGCCATTGTTCAAGAATTTTTAGATCAGATGGGTGTAAAGCCCCAATTTGCATGTTTCGGGGTGGCGGGTCCGGTAAAAGACGGCCATTCCCGGATCACCAACCTGCCCTGGAACATTGACGCGGGTGAAATTAAACAGACCTGTGGTATCCCCAGCGTTTTTTTGATTAATGATTTGGAGGCTATTGCCGTATCTGTCCCTCATTTGAATGAAGATGCCCTTTTCACCCTGAACCCGGGAACGCCAGATCCCAAAGGAAACAGGGCCATTATTGCACCGGGTACGGGACTCGGCGTTGCTTTTCTGGTCTGGGCCGGTGCCGGGTACCGTGCCTTTGCAAGTGAAGGCGGACACGCTGCCTTTTCTCCCCGGGATGCCCAGGAAGTTAAACTTCTGGAATTTTTAACCCGGCGGTATGGCCACGTCAGTTTTGAACGGATCTGCTCGGGTAGCCAGTTGCCTAATATTTATGACTATTTTCTGGGAAATAAAATTTTTTCCGAACCTGAATGGTTAAGGGAAAAGCTGGATGCGGCGGCGGACAAAACCCCTGTGATCGTGGACGCTGCCCTTGAACACAAGGCCGATATCTGTGAAGCGGCACTGGACGTGTTTGTCCGCGTCCTTGGCTCAATAGCCGGCAATATGGCCGTGACACTTCTGCCCACAGGGGGGATCTATATTGGCGGCGGCATACCGCCCCGTATCCTTAAAAGGCTGGCCCAGCCCGATTTCTTAAGCCGTATCGCTGACAAGGGGCGGTTTTCTTCTTTATGCGCCAATATGCCCGTCCATGTGATTCTTGATCCTAAGGCGGCGTTGCATGGTGCGGCCTGGTATGGGGTTGAGAACGGATACCGGGCAAAAGGGAGCCATCCCTAACTATTCATTGCTTTTTTACCTTGATTTTATATATTGATCTTTTTGCCTAACTGATTACGGATAAAGGAGTGAATAGATGATTTATATCGCGTTGTATCTGGCTGTAGGCGGTGTGGCCGGTGTACTGGCCGGGCTTTTAGGTATTGGCGGCGGCCTTATAATTGTTCCGATGCTGACTTCGGTGTTTACCCACCAGCATGTGGCCCATGAAGTGATTGTTCACATGGCTTTGGGCACATCACTGGCCAGTATTTTATTTACGTCGGTTTCCAGTATGCGTTCCCATCATAAACGCGGTGCCGTGGTCTGGCCTGTGGTATTTCGAATCACACCGGGTATTCTGGTGGGCACATTTACAGGCACCTGGATTGCCTCCATGCTCTCCACCAATTTTCTTAAATGTTTTTTCGGCATTTTTTTATATTATGTGGGCACCCAGATGATCATGGGTATAAAACCCAAACCCACCCGGGACATTCCCGGTACAGCAGGCATCTTTGCGGCAGGCAGCATTATCGGCGTATTTTCAAGTCTTGTGGGGATTGGCGGCGGGACCCTGTCCGTGCCGTTTCTGACCTGGTGTAACACCAAGATCCATAAAGCCATCGGCACGTCGGCGGGTATCGGATTTCCCATTGCCGCAGCCGGGTTTATAGGATATGTGATCAACGGGCTTGGGGTTCCGAACCTGCCGCCATACTCCCTGGGGTTTGTCAATCTTGGTGCTTTGGCAGGCATTGTTGCTGCCTCGGTACTCACCGCACCCATTGGTGTCAAACTTGCCCACAGCCTGCCCGTTGACAAGCTTAAACGCGTTTTTGCCGTACTGCTTTACGTGGTGGGGACCAGAATGCTGATCTCTGTGTTCTGGTAATTCCAAGATCTTTGTCTGTCGGCCACACCGGCAGATTAAACCTCTTGTGTTCTCTCCAACGGAAAAAGGAGGATAATCGACCAAATCGATTATCCTCCTTTTATTATGGCATGCCGGGGAACGACTGCTCCCCGGCTTAATCTGCTTTAATGATCAGCAATTAGCCTTTGAAGGTTGCTTTGAACTGAGCCAGAGCACCACCGAGTTTCAGGGTGGGAATCACGTCTGTGTCAAAAGCACGTTCCAGCGGAAGTTTTTCGCCGTTTACTTCAAGGAACAGATCGCCGGCCAGATCAGTGGCGTCAAAGGATACGGTGTCGCCCTGGGTGATCTTGTCGTAGTCAGCCGGGTTTTTGAAGGTCATGGGAACGATACCGAAGTTAACCAGGTTGGCCACATGGATACGGGCAAAAGATTTAACGATAACCGCGCGGATACCAAGCCATCTCGGGCAAAGAGCGGCATGCTCACGGGAACTTCCCTGACCGTAGTTTTCAGCACCAACGATGATGCCTTCTCCGCCTGCGTCTCTGTGAGCTACAGCGCGTTCTGCGAAGGTGCCGTCAACCAGTCTGTAAGTAGCCTGCATTGCGTATTCTTTAACATTGGAGCGCAAGGGCAGGTATACGCCGGCAGGCTGAATGTCGTCAGTACTGATGTTGTCGCCAAGTTTCAGCAGAACTTCGCCTTTTACAACGTCAGGCAGCGGAGAGAACTCAGGCAGAGCCATGATGTTGGGACCGCGAACAACGCCTTCGGACTTGTCGGCTTTATCCGGCATGATGAAGGAATCGGTGTCGATAACCGGCGGAATAACGTTGATGGCGATGTCTTTTGCTTCAGGAACGGTGATAACACCGGTCAGAGCACTGGCAGCAGCAACAAGCGGGCTGATCAGATGACATTGGGCATCGTCCGTACCGGAACGTTTCGGGAAGTTACGGTTGAAGGTTCTCAGTGTGATGCCTTCGCTTGGGGGGGAACCGCCCTGGCCGATACAAGCGCCGCAACCATTTTCCATGATTCTGACGCCTGATTCGAACATCATTTTGATGTAACCGGCATCAGCCAGCTGCATGGCAACGGATCTGGAACCCGGATAGAGCATGGTGTCAACTTTAACGCGTTTACCTTTAAGGGTTTCGGCGAAAGTAGCGATGTTTTCAAAGGAACTGTTGGTACAGGAACCAATGCACACCTGATGAATTTTAGTTCCGGCATGATCTTTAACTTTTTCAACATTACCCGGAGAAGGATAGATGGCGATCAGCGGTTCAATTTCAGACAGGTTGATGTTGATTTCAGCGTCGTAGGAAGCGCCTTCGTCAGCGGACATTTCGGTGTAGTCACCGCCGCGGCCGCGGCTTTCCAGGAAGGCTTTGGTGTTTGCATCACTGGGGAAGATAGAGGTGGTGGCACCCATTTCAGCACCCATGTTGGTGATGGTGGCACGTTCTGTTAGGGACAGGGTGGCAACGCCGGGGCCACAATATTCAAAGATAATGCCCTTGCCGCCTTTTACGGAGACAATTTCAAGCATCTTTAAGATAACGTCCATGGCCATGCAGTTTTTGGCCAGCTGGCCGGTCAGGTAAACTTTGGTCACCTTGGGCATGGGCATGGTGTACATACCGGTAGCCATTGCCAGAGCAACGTCATATCCGCCTGCACCCATGAAGATCGCACTACAACCACCGGCATTAACGGTATGGCTGTCAGCGCCAACACCTGTCATACCAGGTTTAACGAAGTTTTCCATGTTGGTGAAATGGCAGATACCTGTGCCGGGGGGAGAAAAGATGATGCCGAGTTTTGCGGCAACAGTTCTCAGGTATTGATGATCATCTGGGTTTCTGAAACCGGATTGAAGCATACTATGATCAACAAAGTTCACAGCAAGGGGCTTTACCTTATCAACGCCCATGGCTTCCAGCTGAAGCATACACATGGTACCGGTGGCATCCTGGGTGAAAGCTTCATCGATCTTAATTTTGATCAATTCCCCGGGTGCCGGCAATGCAGCAGGCTCAACCAGGTGATCCTTGAGGATCTTATGTGTTAAACTTAAAGCGCTCATTTTACCTCTCTTCGTTTATGGTTATGATCAATGCCCCGATCCAAACAGCATTAAAAACGTGAAATATGCTTTCATTTCTGTCCAACCGAGGATTTAAATCTTTAGTCTCCGGTAGTACGCCACTCATGCTTTTAGGATAGGAAGATGCGTTTTGTCAAGAAATATTAAATATGTTAAAGATTGTTATTGTTTTTTGTAAAAAAATATGAATTCGCGACTGAAACGCCATGGTGTTTTTGATTGATTTCGTGTTATTTGGGGTATGCCATAAGCAGACGATTTTTGGGTGTGATCTCACCGGGAATTTTTTTAGTCATCACTGTATATCCCTGGCAGGCCAGCTTGATAGCCCTTGTGGCATCCACGGCCAGGGGGCCGTCCATCCAACCGTCAAGCCCGCCTGTGTCACAACGTTCAAGATCATGGCAGCACGGCAGTACCGCAAGTTTTGCCCTGGCCGCCACAGCTTTTTCAATCACCGTATCAGTCAGCGTGCCGCAGGCATGTACAGAGACGACAATATCCCGGGAAGAGAGTGCCACCTGCTCAAGGGGCATCCGGTTAAAACAAATTTTATCCTTTAACCGGGGCCATCTCTCGATCAAATTTTGGGAGAGCACCGCTGCATTTTCCGGGATATGGGTATCAACGGCCAAGGCATTTTCAGAGGTATCATCTAATAGTAGTAAGATATGGGATACCAGCCCGTGACCGCATGCCAGATCAACGATCCTGCCGCCACGAAAATGCCGTCTGATGCGCTTTGCCACCTCCCATGCTTCGTAAAGTTCCTTTCTGGGCAGCGTTTGGGACCGGCATACCGCACGTGCAATTTTATCAAACAGGGTATCCTTGGGAAACAACGCCTGCTGATGTATGGTGAGCCTGTTTTTTGAGGATTTTTTCATATTAAGACGCACAATACAAAGATAGATGTAAAAACACAAGGGCGCCGAACAGCATGTTTTTCCATGAAACCGGGTCGGCCAATGATTATTCTTGAATGAATTCCGGAAAGACGATAAATTTATATAGACATGGTTCCAGTCTACGACAGATTTTGAAAAAGCGGTTGCTGTTCTCGCAACTTTACCGTTGATCACTGTGATTGCTTTTTTTAATGATTGATCACCAGCCCCACCCCCATCGGATAAGGAGCGGCATGGCTGAAAAAACAGATCCCAAAAAACCGGAAGCCAACAGTCACGGCAAGGGCGGTCCCCAAATTGAGACAGGGGCTTTGCGCCTGCTGGGAAATGACGAGGTCTATGTCAGCCTTTTCAAGGAAAATTGTGCTGTCATGCTCATGGTTGATCCTGACAATTTAAATATCATTGACGCCAACCAAGCCGCCCTCCTTTTTTACGGCTGGACCCATGAGCAAATCATCCGGAAAAAGGCAACAGATATTAACAATATTAACGAAAGCGTACTGGTCCCGAAAATCAGGGAGGCCATGCATAAAAAAAACTCTCATTTTTTTACCAGCCACTGCATGGCCAATGGGACTATCCGGGATGTTGAAGTTTATGCAAGCCCCATTATTTTAAACGGGGAAAAACGTATCCATGCCATTATCCATGATACCACCGAACGTAAAAAAGCAGCCAAGGCCCTTGCCCGGTCTGAACAGAAACTTGCCGAACAGGCCATACGCACAAATCATCTTGCCTCTCTGGGTGAACTTGCAGCCGGCGTGGCCCATGAGATTAACAATCCTGTGACCGGCATTATCAGTCTGGCAGAAGTCCTTATGGATAAATTTGCAGAAGATGAAAGGGAAAGAAAAATCCCTGAAATGATTATCCACGAAGGTGAGCGGATCAGCAAAATCGTAAAAAATCTGCTCTCCTTTGCCAAAGACAGAGACGATGATTTCAGGCCGGTCTGCGTAAAGGATGTGCTCAAACTGTCGGTCTCCCTTATGGAAAGACAGATTTTAAAGGACGGCATACATTTATCCATTCATCTTCCCCAACAGCCTTTGAGCGTCAATGGCCGAAGCCATGAACTCCAGCAGGTATTCATGAATATCATCAGCAATGGCCGTTATGCCATCAATGCCAGATACCCGGATCCGGATGAAAACAAAATATTTGAAATCCATGGAAAAATCCTGAAAATCCAAAAACAAGAGTATGTCCGGTTAATCTTCTTTGACAGGGGATCCGGCATTCCCTCTCCGCTTCTGGACAAAATAACAGCCCCGTTTTTTTCAACAAAACCCCATGACCAGGGAACAGGGCTTGGCTTGTCCATCAGCCATGGAATTATAGACAGCCACGGGGGAAGGCTTTGGTTTGAAAGCCTGGAAAACGAGTACACAAAGGTGATGGTTGATCTGCCCCTGAACATGGGCCGGCCTTTGGACGAAAGCATATGAACGACAGTATACTCATTGTTGACGATGAAAAAAGCATCCGTCTGGGCTTTGAAATGATCCTTTCAGATGCCGGGTATGAGGTATTGACCGCCGACGGATATGACCAGGCCCTTGAAATTGTGTCCGGGCATACCCCGGACCTGATTATTTCAGACATTCTTCTGGGCGGAAAAACCGGCATTGATCTTTTAAGCGAGTTGAAAAAAAAAGAGTTAAACACGCCCGTGATCATGATCACAGGAGAGCCCAACATCGACACCTCAACCGAAGCGGTGAGGCTGGGCGCCTTTGACTACATCTCTAAGCCCATAAGAAAAAAGGCCTTGCTCAGAATCGTTCACAACAGCCTGAGGCATAAACACCTTCTGGATAAAAAGACAAAACTGGAAGAGGAAAACATCAAGGTCCGCCAGAATATGGAGGCCATATTCACAAGCCTTGAAGACGGGGTGATCTGCGTGGATAAAGAACTGGTTGTCCTGGAAGCCAATGCGGCAGTGGAAAAAATCTGCAGATTACCCGTTCAAAAAATTATGGGTAAAAACTTTGAAACCCTTGAAACCGCCTGTAACCAGTCCTGCATCAAGGTTTTAAGGAAGACCCTTGAAACCAATAAAAGCGTGAGGCAAATCCATGCAGAATGCAATTTTCCGGGCGCATCCTCCCAGATCGTTCAATTGACGGCAAACCCCCTCAAAATCCCGGGAGGGACATCCAACGGCGCTGTCCTTGTGGCCAGGAACATCACCCGGTTGAAAAATCTTGAGCAGGCCCTGAGCGAACAAAATAAATTTCACAAAATGGTGGGCAAAAGCCATGGGATGAAACATGTATTCACCCTGGTGGAAGATCTGGCCGAGCTGGACACCACCGTATTGATTACCGGAGAAACCGGTACCGGAAAGGAATTGGTGGCCCATGCCGTTCATCACAACAGCCTGAGAAAAGACAAGCCCTTTATTAAGGTCAACTGCAGCGCCTTGTCCGACAACCTGCTTGAAAGTGAATTGTTCGGCCATGTCAAAGGGGCATTCACAGGGGCGGTCAAAGATAAAAAAGGCCGGTTTGAGATGGCGGACCAGGGCAGTCTTTTCCTTGATGAACTTGGCGATATCTCTCCATTGACCCAGCTCAAACTGCTGCGGGTACTCCAGGAAAAAGAGTTTGAACGGGTGGGGGACTCCACCCCGTTGAGGGTGGATGTCCGGATCATTGCCGCTACAAACTGTGATCTGAAAGAAAAGGTGGCCCAGGGAGAATTCAGGGAAGACCTCTTCTACAGGGTTAATGTGGTCAATATACAGGTGCCGGCCTTAAGACAGAGGCGTGAGGATATTCCGCTTTTAACGGAACATTTTTTATCCCGGTTTAACATCCGGTTCAAAAAACAGGTCAATGCCGTATCCAGCGAGGTGATGAATGCCTTTATGAATTATTCCTGGCCGGGAAACATAAGAGAGCTTGAGCATGCCCTAGAGCATGGATTTGTCCTGACCCGGGAAGGCACAATATCATTTGAGCACCTGCCCCTGGAAATAAAGAAAGGGTTTGCACCCCTGCCCGATTCACAGAACCCCTCCTTTTCAAAACAGGCCCTGGTTGCCGCACTTGAAAAAACAATGTGGAACAAATCCAGGGCCGCCCGGCTTCTGGGAATCTCCCGGCGGACCATTTATCGAAGAATCGCCGAGTATAAGATTACGCCCCCTTGACCTGCTACTGTGCCTGGCACACAGTGTGCCAGACACAACGTGTGCCTGGCACAGTTTATATGTGAGTTTGCCCCCCCCCCTTCCTATTCCGAATATATTGATTTTTTAAGTCTAAAACCTTGATAATACAGTTTATTTGGGCGTTTGAGCTTTTTTTATAATCCCTTGGCCCGATAATTGAATTGTTGCATTCCCGAATTTGAAACAAAAGATAAAAATAAAAAATTGAGACTCCCATGGCAAAAATTCTAATAGTTGATGATGAAGAAAGTATCCGTTTTACCTTCTCCCTCATACTGACGGGTGCAGGCCACGAGGTGTTTAAAGCTGAAAGTAAATCCGAGGCAATGGCAATTCTCGATTCAACAGAAATTGATGTGGCAATTGTAGACATGTTTCTGGGCTCCCATAACGGTATGGATCTCATCAAATATGTACACATGGCTCATGGTTCCTGCACCCCCCTCCTGATGTCTTCATACCCCTTGCCCGCGCCCCGGAAGTTAAACGCTCATTTTTTTGCATTTGTGCAAAAGCCGGTAAAAAAACTCGCCCTCTGCAACGCCGTTGAGGGTGCAATAGCCAGTAAAAGCCTTAACAGGTGTTAAAAAGTTAAGATAAGGAATCGAATAGATAATGCAGCAGACAACTGATAATACAGGAAAGTATTTAATCTTCAGCCTATCGGATGAGTCCTATGGAATCAGCATCCAAAACGTCAAGGAGATTATCGGCATGATGCCCATCACCTCCATTCCCAAAACCGGAGAATGGATTAAGGGGGTTATCAACCTCAGGGGAAAAATCATTCCTATCATTGATCTGAGAATCAAATTTTCCATGGAGCCCATCCCTTATTCAGACCGAACCTGCATCATTATCGTTGAAATCGGGTTAGGCAAGGGAACCGCTCAGACCGGCATTGTTGTGGATGGCGTATCTGAAGTACTCCATATCAAAGACGAATGTATAGACCCTCCGCCGTCATTTGGAACCCGGATAAATACCGACACCATTCTGGGAATGGCCAAAATGAAAAACGGGGTTAAAATTCTTCTCAACATAGATCAGGTGGGGCCCCGGGAAGTTTGGGCCCTTGGGAACGCTGCCTGACGCATAATATATAACAGCCATGGGCTGATCGGATATATCAGCTGCCGGGCTCAGCCCACAGCGAAAGTTGACAGATCTGTGTCGGTTACACAGATTTCTCTTATAAAAAAATTAGACGAAAAAAGGGAAACACCAATGAAATTCAGTCTTAAAAATAAATTTATCATACCCACCGTAACCACTGCGGTCATCTGCCTGGGAGCCATATCATTATTTTCATACTTGAAAGCCAGTCAGGCATTGAAAAACGTTATATCCTCCGAAGTTAAATATGTATCCTCGTCCATCTCAAAACAGGTGAGCCAGTGGATCTTTGAACGGGAAAGCGATATTTCACAGCTTGCACAGGAAGACCTGTTTAACAAAGCGATCTCATCTCTGGGGCCGGACGAAGTCAAGGCCGCTGATTCCCGCCTCAACCAAATCAAAAAAAGCAGTGCCCTGTTTGATAATATCCACCTGGCCGGTCCGGATGGGATGGTTATGGCATCTTCGGATACCGGCCTTGTCGGATCACTGAATCTCTCCACCAGAGAATACTTTAAAGATGCCCTTACAGGAACACTTTCCCTGTCCCAGGTTATTAAGAGCAAGACCACGGGCCAGCCTGTTTTCTGCATTGCAGCACCGGTAAGGCAGGGAAATAAAATCCATGGGGTCCTTGTGGGTGTCATCAATATGAACCACTTCACAGCCCAGTTTATTGACACGGAAAAAGTGGGCCAAAACGGCTACGTCTATATGGTGAACAAGTCAGGCGTCGTACTGGCCTATCCGGATAAATCAAAAATATTATCCCTGGATGTGAGCCAGTATGAATTTGGCCGCAACCTTCTGTCTCAGCAGGACGGGCTTATGGAATACAAATTTAAGGGTGTGGATAAAATCGTTGGATTCGCAAAAGAAAAAACCACCAACTGGATTATTGCATCCACAGCAGATAAATCCGAACTCTTTGCACCGGTCATTGCCCTGCGGAATATCAGCATCACCATTGCCATTGTCAGCATCATACTCATTGGCTCCATAATCTTGCTTGTAACCCGCTCCATTGTGGGCCCCCTCAACCGGATCATTGAGGGCATGAACGAGGCCGGCAATCAGGTGGCTGCCGCATCAACCCAGGTGGCCATGGCCAGTCAGTCTCTGGCTGAAGGTGCATCAGAACAGGCAGCCTCTGTCGAAGAGACCTCTGCCTCCATGGAGGAGATGGCCTCCATGACCCAAAGCATGGCTGGAAATGCAAACCAGGCAGATCTTCTTTCAAAAGAATCACATGGGATTGTTACCCGGGCCAATGAATCCATGGAGGCGCTCACTCGGTCCATGTCCGATATCTCAACGGCCAGTGAAGAGACCTCAAAAATTATTAAAACCATTGATGAAATCGCCTTCCAAACCAATTTGCTGGCCCTTAATGCCGCAGTTGAAGCAGCCCGGGCCGGGGAAGCAGGCGCAGGATTTGCCGTCGTGGCCGATGAGGTTAGAAACCTTGCCATGCGGGCAGCTGAGGCGGCAAAAGATACGGAAAAGCTCATTGCCGGGACCATGGAAAAAGTAAGCAATGGTTCTGCACTGGTAGCCACGACCAATGAGGCCTTTGTGGCGGTTGATTTAAGCACATCCAAGGTCGGGGAGCTTGTCATGGAAATGTCCCAGGCGTCCAGGGAGCAGTCCGCAGGCATCTCCCAAGTCAATGTCGCCATCGCGGAAATCGACAAGGTGGTGCAGCATAATGCTGCCAACGCAGAAGAATCCGCATCCGCAGCCGAAGAGATGAATGCCCAGGCCGAGCAGCTCAGAGATTATGTAAACGATCTTCACGCCCTGATTACAGGGGAGGATACCCGGTTACAGACTTCTCACCCCTCCCGCCAGATCATGGGAAGATCATCCCGGGGCCAGAAAAAAATTGCAACTTCGCAGGCTCGGGAAATCAGGTCGGATCAGATGCTTGACTTTGATGAAGACGGTTTTAAGGATTTTGCTGCCTGATCCTTGCTAAACTATTCAAGAGGCGGGCTTTAGTCTGCCCCTGTTTTTTTTCGGGGCCCGTGCATTTACAAAACAATGCACGGGCCCCGGAGTATATTTACTTGATTTCAATTAGAAAGAGCCCGGCCTTAGGCCAAGCATCAACGTCTTGAAAAAAACTATCCCAATATGATAATTTAATCGACCATAAAAATATGCTTGCATCCCCAATTTACGGTGCAGGCATTTGCTTTTTAAAATAAGGATTTAATTTATGCCGCTGCTCAAAGAACGTCGGAAAACCCGACAGATAAAGGTGGGAGTACAACCTGTGGGCTCCGGGGCACAGGTTTCGGTTCAGTCCATGACCAACACCCAGACCCAAGATGTGTACGCTACCGTAAATCAAATATTGTCCCTGGAAAAGGCCGGATGCGAAATTGTCCGGGCAGCCGTGCCGGATATGGAAGCGGCTAAGG
Source organism: uncultured Desulfobacter sp. (assembly GCF_963666145.1). NCBI lineage: Bacteria > Pseudomonadati > Thermodesulfobacteriota > Desulfobacteria > Desulfobacterales > Desulfobacteraceae > Desulfobacter > uncultured Desulfobacter sp. Next base: position 2,979,098 of record NZ_OY762614.1, read on the forward strand.
CCCTAAAAGAAATTAAAGCGCAGATTCACATCCCTTTGATTGCTGATATTCATTTTGACTGGCGTCTGGCCATTGCTTCTGCTGAATCCGGCGTGGATGGACTGCGGATCAATCCGGGTAACATCGGCACGATCGACAAAATAAAAGCCGTGGTGGACTGTGCCAAGGCGCACGACCTTCCCATCCGCATCGGGGTAAACGGCGGATCTTTGGAAAAAGAGATTGAAAAGCAATACGGTGTGACAGCCCGGGGCATGGTGGAAAGTGCCTTGGCCAATATCCGGATTTTAGAAGATTTGGGGTTTTACGATATCAAGGTCTCCTTGAAAGCGTCGGATGTGGAACGTACCGTGGAGGCCTACCGACTGCTTGCTCCGTTGACAGATGTTCCCTTTCATGTGGGCGTTACCGAGGCGGGCGGCCTGTATGCCGGCATCACCAAATCCGCCATCGGCATCGGTATGCTGCTCTCCGAAGGGATCGGGGACACCATCCGGGTCTCTTTGACCCGGGACCCGGTGGAAGAGATCCGTACCGGATTTGAGATTTTACGGGCATTGGGCCTGCGCCACCGGGGGCCGGAGCTGATTTCCTGTCCCACCTGCGGGCGGTGTAAAATAAATTTGTTTAAAATTGCCGAACAGGTAGAAAAAGCTTTACTTGAGCGCACAGCACGGATTAAAGTTGCTATTATGGGATGCGTAGTGAATGGTCCGGGCGAAGCCAAAGAGGCGGACATCGGTATTGCCGGTGGTGACGGCACGGGAATTTTGTTTAAAAAGGGTAAAGTTGTCCGTAAAATCGACCAAACGTGTCTTGTGGATGAATTGATTAAAGAGATTGACGCAATGACGTTAAATTCGGAGGAAGTAAATGGGAAAGAAAGTTAAGACTGCCATCACCCCCACAAGGGAAGAAGATTATCCCCAGTGGTACCAGGAGGTGGTAAAAGCCTCGGACATGTCGGAAAATTCGCCGGTCCGCGGATGTATGGTGATTAAACCCTGGGGATTTGCCATCTGGGAGAACATCCAGCGCCAGATGGATGCCATGTTCAAGGAAACCGGGGTAAAAAACGCCTATTTCCCATTATTTATTCCCCTAAGCTATCTTGAAAAAGAGGCCGAGCATGTGGAAGGCTTTGCCAAAGAGTGTGCTGTTGTCACCCATCACAAATTGGAAAAGGGCGAAAACGGCCGGCTTGTGCCGGCCGGAGAACTGGCTGAGCCGTTGATTGTCCGGCCCACTTCCGAAACCATTATCGGCGAGTCCATGTCCAAATGGACTTCATCCTACCGGGATTTGCCCATTCTTTTGAATCAGTGGGCCAATGTGGTGCGCTGGGAAATGCGTACACGTATGTTTCTGCGAACCAGCGAGTTTTTATGGCAGGAAGGGCATACGGCCCATGCCACCAAAGAGGAGGCCATGGACCGTACCCTCCAGATGCTGGATATTTACGCCAAGTTTGTTGAAGAACGGCTGGCCATGCCGGTTGTTAAAGGCCGCAAAAGTGAATCCGAACGGTTCCCCGGGGCCGATGACACCACCTGTATTGAGGCCATGATGCAGGATAAAAGGGCACTCCAGGCCGGGACTTCTCATTTTCTCGGTCAGAATTTTGCCAAAGGCTCCAACATCAAATTTCAGGGTGAATCGGGCCAGGAAGAATATGCCTGGACCACCTCCTGGGGAACATCCACCCGGATGATCGGCGGCATGATCATGGTGCACTCCGATGATGACGGTTTGGTGGTCCCGCCCCGCATTGCCCCTGCCCATGTGGTGATCCTGCCCATTGTCAAGAAGGGTGATGACAATTCTGGTGTTCTGGAAAGCGCAGACGCCCTTAAAGCTGAGTTGAAACAGAAAACCTTCCACGGACTGCCCGTGGAAGTAGAGGTTGACAGCCGGGACATCGGCGGTGCCAGGGGCTGGGAGTGGGTGAAAAAAGGGATTCCTGTGCGTGTGGAGCTTGGGCCCCGGGACATTGAAAATAACAGTGTGTTCATGGCCCGCAGGGATACGGGGGAGAAAAAAGGCATTAATAGAGACGATTTTATAAATACCATCGCAGACATCCTGGATGACATCCAGAATAACCTGTTCCAGCGCGCCCTGGCCTTCCGGGAGGAAAATACCGTTTCCATTGATGAAAAAGACAAATTCTACGATCTGTATAAAAAAGCAAAAGGGTATAACAACGGTGCATTTGTCATGGCTCACTGGTGCGGATCTGGCGAGTGTGAAGAAAAAATAAAACAGGATTTGTCCGTCACCATCCGGTGCATTCCCTTTGACAGTCCTGATGAAGCGGGCACCTGTATTTGCTGTGGTGCAAAAAGTGAACGACGGGTCCTGTTTGCAAAGGCATATTAAGCTTGGGAAAAAGCGGGACAACGTGAGAGCCGGTAGAAGAAAATGATTCGAATCACCGACATATTGGACAAAATTTATGAATACAGTCCAGATGCGGACGTCTCGCTCATTGACCGGGCCTATATCTATTCTGCCCGGGTTCATGAAGGCCAGGTCCGGCTCTCGGGAGAACCTTATCTGTCCCATCCTTTGGAGGTGGCCAGTATTCTGGCCGACATGAAGCTGGACATGGAGAGCATTGCCGCAGCGCTTCTTCATGACGTCATTGAGGATACCCCTGCCACCAAAGAAGATATTACAGATATGTTCGGCCCCGGGGTGGCGCATATTGTGGAGGGCGTGACCAAGCTGTCCGCCCTGCATGCTGCCACCAAGGTTGCCCAGCAGGCAGAATCTTTGCGTAAAATGATTCTGGCCATGGCAGATGATATCCGGGTGGTGCTCATTAAATTGGCCGATCGTCTGCATAATATGCGGACCCTTAAATACCACAGAAAACCGGAAAAACAGGCGGCCATCGCCCAGGAAACCCTGGATATCTATGCCCCCATCGCCGCACGTCTGGGCATCTTCTGGATCAAGAACGAACTGGAAGAGATAGCCTTTTTTTACACCCTGAGGGAGGAGCACGATCGCATCCTGGCGTTGGTGGATAAAGCCAAGGACGAGCAGGAAGCCTATATCAACGAAGTTTCAACGGCCCTGCACTATAAAATGAACGAGATGGAACTGCCCTGCCAGATCAAGGGGCGGTTTAAATCCTTTTACTCCATTTACCAGAAAATGCTGTCCCAGGGCCTTGAGTTTGATGATGTGTATGACATCATAGCCTTTCGAATCATTCTGGACACCGTTCCCCAGTGTTATGCGGCCATGGGCGCGGTCCACTCCATGTGGAAGCCGATCTATTATAAAATAAAGGACTATATCGGGAACCCTAAGCCCAATATGTACCAGTCCATCCATACCACGGTCATCGGACCCAAAGGCGAACGGGTGGAAATCCAGATCAGGACCCATGAGATGGACCGGGTGGCTGAATCGGGCATTGCCGCCCATTGGTCATATAAGGAAGGCACCAAGATTGATGAAAATACCGGTGAATTGTTTGCCTGGATTCGCAATCTTGTGGAGAACCAGGAAAACCTCAAAGATCCGGATGAATTCCTTGAAAATGTGCGCATAGATCTCTATCCCGGTGAGATTTATGTGTTCACCCCGGCAGGTGAGATCAAAACCCTTCCCAAAAAGGCCACACCCGTTGACTTTGCCTACCGGATTCACACCGAGGTCGGGGCCCAGTGCACAGGTGCCCGGGTCAACGGCAAGCTTGTCCCCTTGTCCCATGAACTTCGCACCGGTGATACCATCGAAATTATGACCACCAAAGACCACGCCCCCAGCCGGGACTGGCTTAATTTCGTTAAAACCGTCAAGGCAAAGACAAAAATCAGGGCCTATATCAATGCCAGGGAAAAGGAGCGAAGCTATTCCCTCGGCCGGGAAATGTGTGAGAAAACATTCCGGAAGCGGAATCAGAATTTTAATGCCCTGATCAAATCAGGTGATATCGGCCGGGTGGCGGACTCCTTGGGGTTTAAGGGCGTAGACGATTTGATCGCCCATGTGGGCTTCGGCCAAATGACGGCACTTCAGGTCCTTAATCGGGCTGTCCCCGAGATTGAAAAGGATTCAGATGAGACCGATGATACCGTTATTGAAAGAGCTGCTTCCAAGCCTTCGGAAAAACCGACCACCGGGGTTATTGTAAAAGGACTCAACGATATTCTGGTCAGGTTTTCAAAATGCTGCAATCCTTTGCCCGGAGACCCCATAATCGGATACATCACCCAGGGCCAAGGGGTCGCCATTCACAGGAAGAACTGCGTCAATGTTTTGAAAATGACCAGGGAGCGGATCATTGAAGTGGAATGGGCCAGTGGTATTAAAGAGTCGTATCCTGCCTCCATATGCATTAAAACAGACGATCGCCACGGTCTTCTGGCCGACATTGCGGCTGTGATTTCAAAGGCAGGTATCAATATTTTAAACGCGCACTCGGAAACATCGGACGAGGGCATCAGTGTTTTTTATTTCACCATTATGGTGGAAAGTTCCGGGCAGCTTAAAAAAGTCATGGCGGAACTTCGCCGGGTCAAAACCGTTAATGATGTTAAACGAGTCATCACCGCTGACAATTAGTCTTATGAGAGAAAACCTCTGCGGCGTTTGATGTGGGGTCGCTTTGGGAGCCGGCTGGCAAAATAAATAATATTCTTTATTCTTCATCATTTCCTAACCAAAGTTTTTAATAATTGAGTATACAACAAAGCATTTTTTATTTATGGTCAAGATAGCCGGGATCAATTTGATACAATAAATGTTTTTGTTTACTGAAACGCCGCCCGGATGGTTAATCATTCGGTCGGAGCTGCCCGGTTTGAAGAATAACCTTTAACCTGGAATATTATGGTAAACGCGTTTAATTTACCAGCCCCCGCCAGAAGACCGGAAAAGAAAGGTCCGGTACCCCACCTTTTTGTCCTCGATCAGCATCTGAATCAAGTCCACCCTGATTTAAAAAAAAATTATTTTAATGCGGAGATTTGTATGAAGAAAATCTTTATCCTGGATACCAATGTCATCCTTCATGACAGCGGATGCATTCATCAATTCAAAGACAATGACATTTACATCCCCATAACCGTTATTGAGGAGCTGGATAAATTTAAAAAAGGGAACAATGTCATTAATTGCAATGCCCGGGACTTTTTAAGAACCCTGGATGCATTGTCCAGTGATACGATGTTCAACGGCGGGGCACCCATTGATGACGGAAAAGGCCGTATTACCATCCGTCTGGATACAGCCCTGGATCCCATAATTGAAAACAACTTTAACGAAATTACGCCGGATATCAGGATCATAAACATTGCCTATTCTATTGCCAAAGAAAACGATTTTAAGAGTGTGGTTTTCGTAACCAAAGATGTAAATTTGCGCCTGAAAGCCCGCTCCATAGGGTTGAAAACTGAGAATTATAATTCCCAGTATGTTGAAAACATTTCCGAAATGTACACCGGTATGAAGGTGGTGAGTAATATCAGTTCCCGGGTGCTGGACGACCTGTACCAGAAACCCTATGAAACCAATACCCAGAGTCTGGGCGAAGATGTTTCCTTTTATGCCAATGAAAATGTGATTTTGAAAAACGGATCTAAATCCGCCCTGGCTTATTTTGACGGCGTCAGCCAATCTGTGAAACTGATTCAACCCAGGATCTGCTATGGCATTAAACCGCGGAATTCGGAGCAGACCTTTGCCCTGAATGCCATGCTTAATCCGGATATTTCTCTGGTGACCATTTCCGGCAAGGCCGGCACCGGCAAAACATTGCTGGCCCTTGCTGCCGCCCTGGCTAAAAAGCAGTTCTATCGCCAGATTTTCATTGCCAGGCCTGTTGTTCCCTTAAGCAACAAAGATTTGGGGTTTCTTCCCGGGGATGTGGCGTCCAAGCTGGACCCCTATATGCAGCCCTTGTATGACAATCTGTCCGTGATTCAGAATCATTTTAACGAAAACGGGTCCAACGGAAAAAACATCAAGGAACTGATAGAAGAGGAAAAGATCGTTATCACACCGATCTCATATATAAGGGGCCGCTCCATCGTACGTGTCTTTTTTATTGTGGATGAGGCTCAGAATTTAACACCCCACGAGGTGAAAACCATCATTACCCGAGCAGGGGAGGGCACAAAAATCATTTTCACAGGAGATATTTTCCAGATAGACCACCCCTACCTGGACACCCAGACCAACGGGCTTGCCTATATCATAGAAAAAATGAAAGGCCAGAATCTTTACGCCCACATCAACCTTGAGAAGGGTGAACGGTCTGAGTTGGCGGAATTGGCCTCAAAAATCCTATAGGCAAGGCGCTTTCCTATTTTGAAACACCAAAATTCCGGCATGCTGACACATGCCGGAATTTAAAATTTCTACTTACAGGGAGGATATTTCCATCACCCCGATAGCAAATATTTATTTAGCTCCTGTGCAGGAACTGTGTTTGGGCTAAAAGTTTTCCAGATGAAAAGCGTAGAAAAATTTGCAACCGGAGCAACCTATTAGGTTGTGAGGATTGGAAATTTTTCTACAACGCCGCAGGTGGATGATTTCTCGTTCAAACACTTAAGATGCTTTGGTTACTTTTCCTGCCTTGATGCAGGAGGTGCATACATCAATTTTTCTGACGCAACCCGGCTTGATCACCGCACGAACTCTCTGGAGATTGGGATTGAAGCGCCTTTTATTTAGATTATGAGCATGGCTGACATTGTTGCCGACCATTGGCTTTTTCCCACAAACTGCACATTCTTTTGACATATTTATATACTCCTAATAAAATCGCTTTATCAAAATTAAAACCCGGAATAAATATAACATATTAAAATAAAAGTAAAGGCTTTTTATTTATTCGGAATCGGATTCGATTTCTTTGATGTGTTCAGACACCCCGGGAATTTTTTCAAGAGCAATCTGGCTTTGATCGGTCCCTGCATAATTTTCCACAATATACTGGTAGCGTTTCAGGGCCGCTTCGTATTTTTCTGTTTTGTTGTAAAAATTAGCGACATACAATTCATGGCTGGCTATATTGTCAATGCAGGCATCAATGTTCGCCAGGGCTTTTTGGCTGTATTCATTTTCCGGAAACAACCGGATCAGTCTTTCAAATTCAGCCATTGCTTTTTCAGCCGGCGTGGCATCCCTGTCTATGGTGTCTATCTGATTGAACCAGCACATTGCAATCTGGTTGATAATGTAGGGCACCGCCTCATTTTTGGGATGCATTTTCTCAAAGTTTTCATAGGCAGCAATGGCCTCAGGATATTCTTTGAGGTGGAAATGGGCATCGGCTATTTTCAATTCAGCCAAAATGGCATATTGGCTGAACGGGTACCAGTCCTTCAGGTCAGTATACGCCTTAACCGCATCCTCATAGTCTTCATTCATAAATGAAGCAGCACCTTCGGCAGCCAGCTGCTGGGCGTTTTTGTTCATTTGATGGGTTTCTTCAAACAGGGAGCATCCTGACAGCAGAAGAAAAGCCATTCCTGCAATGAAAATTTTTTTCATGTTTAAGCGTTCTCTACATAGTGTTCTGCGCAGACTGCTGCTGTGGCACCATCTCCCACAGCCGTTGCAATTTGCCGCAAGGGCGTATCCCTGACATCGCCGATGGCGAATACACCGGGTACGTTGGTCTGCATTTTGGCGTCCACAAGGATAAAACCGCTTTCATCGGTTTTTACATCACCTTTTATAAATTCGGTGTTGGGCAGGATGCCGATCCAGATAAAGCAGCCGTTGGCCTCAATCGTCTTTTCATCGCCGGTTTTTAGATTTTTTACATTGACTTTTTCAACGCTGAAAAAACCATCTATGCCGGTTACGACACTATCCCAGACGAACTCAATTTTATCGTTGGCAAATGCGCGCTCCTGGAGGATCTTGGTGGCCCGCAGTTCATCTCTGCGATGAACCACATACACTTTCTTGGCAAATTTAGTAAGAAAAATGGATTCCTGGACGGCTGTATCTCCGCCGCCCACGGCCACGACCACTTTGTCCCGGAAAAAAGGTCCGTCACAGGTGGCGCAAAAGGAGATGCCCTTACCCATGAACTTATCCTCTCCAACCCCTAATTTTCTAGGCGATGCACCCGAGGCGATGATCAAAGATTTGGTTTTAATGCGTTTCCCTTTGAGAATAACCTCCTTGGTTGTTCCAGAGAGATCAAGGCCTTGAACCTCTGCGGTTTCAATCTCCAACCCCAGAGTCAGTGCCTGTTCTTTTATCTTCTCGGCCAGATCAAACCCGGAAATACCTTCGGGAAATCCGGGGTAATTTTCAATCCAGTCCGTGACCAGAATCTGTCCGCCGGGCACCGCTTTTTCGATCAGAAGGACATTCATTCTCGCCCGGGCTGCATACAGTCCTGCAGTCAGGCCGCCTGGTCCGGCACCGATGATCACCAGATCATATTCGCTCATTGGAAATCTCCTTAAAGAACGCTTTTGATTGCCTCTTCAAGTTTTTCCTTGGCCACCATGCCGGTAATTTGATTAACAACCGCTCCTCCCTTGAAAAAAATAAGGGTTGGAATGGCCTGAACATTGTGTTTGCTGGGGCTGATAGGGTTGTCGTCCACATTGACTTTGGCAATGGTGATTTGATCTCCATATTCATCGGCCAATGCTTCAAGGGTCGGGCCAATGGCTTTGCAGGGACCGCACCACGGCGCCCAGAAATCGACCATAATCGGTTTGTCGGAAGTCTTTAACAGTTCGTCGAAATCTTCATCATTGAGGTGAATAATATTTTCCGCCATAGCTAATTCCTATTTATGAGTTAAAATTGCCGTAAGTATAGGTTCATAATCGGGTTTTGTCAATTTGGGGACGCCAAAAATCACCGGTCCATCTGAAAAGGGAGACACCCTGTCCAAGAGAAGGACAAAGCGTATCCCTGTATTGTGTTTGAACGAATTATCCCATCTGTTATTTGCAAAAGAATTAGCGATGGGTAAACTTAAAAATTACCAGTTTTCACCAAGAACCTCGAAATGAGCCTGGGGATGCGCACAGGCCGGGCACATTTCAACTGCTTCGGTGCCTTCATGCAGATAGCCGCAATTTCTGCAGCGCCAGGTGACAGGGGCATCTTTTTTGAACACCTTACCGGCTTCAATATTGGCCGCCAGGTCATTGTATCTTTTTTCATGCTGTTTTTCAGCAACAGACACCATGTCAAAAACCATGGCAATGGCATCAAAACCCTCTTCTCTGGCAACGGTGGCAAAATCCGGATACATCTGGGACCACTCTTCGTTTTCTCCGGCAGCCGCAGCTTTCAGATTTTCCAGGGTGGTGCCGATGACACCGGCAGGAAAAGAACTGGTGATCTCAACCTCGCCGCCTTCAAGAAATTTAAAGAAGCGTTTTGCATGCTCTTTTTCCTGGTTGGCTGTTTCGGTAAAAATGTCTGAAATCTGCACATATCCGTCTTTTTTTGCCTGACTTGCAAAATAGGTGTAGCGCATTCTTGCCTGGGACTCACCGGCAAAAGCGGTCATCAGATTTTTTTCTGTTTTGGTTCCTTTTAGACTTGCCATAATCGATTCTCCTTAAATCCTAAGATGTATTGTTTCCATGCGGTGCTTTGCCGCGACCAGAATTATTGTTTGGGTTCAGTCGTTTTGCTGCGGCACTGATCACAATAACCTGAAAGGCAGATCCTTTTTCCGGTGATCAAAAAATTTTTTTCCATGTCCGGGGGCAGTTTTAAACTATCCAGGAGATCTGCCTGAAAATCAAATATATTGTGACAGGATACGCAGTAAAAATGGTGATGAACGTTTTGATTCGGATCAAACCGTCTGGGGTCGCCATGACCTTCCACAACATCAATCATATTGGCGCCTGCAAAGGTTAAAAGCGTCCGGTTTACTGTATCTATGCTGATATTGGGGAATTGTTTTTTTACCTCTTTGTGAATCTGTTCTGCGCTGGGGTGGGAAACAGAGGCTGTTAACACCTTGTATATTGCTGCCCTTTGCGGCGTAATTTTCAGCTTGTTTTCCTTGCATTTTTTGTAGAATAGATCCAAGTAAGCGACCTCTTTGCGTTAAATTCTAAATAGGAATAAAACCTATTTAGAATGGATAGTCAATAAAAAATGCTGATTATAACGGATTTGGGGGAGGCCACTAATTCGGCTTTTTGGTCCTTCCCTATTTTCAGGCCTCTTGGTCATTACGCATGAATTCTTTGTCCTATTTGGGGTCGCGATTCAGGGCAGGATTTAAAATAATCTACAATAAATTCAAATAGTTAAATATGGCCCCCCAAATCCGTTATAATCAGAAAAAATGTGTTGCTGCTATTGAAATAGACCTGTCCGGGCTTGATATATAAGTGCCATACACCTCGCCTTGTTTTAAAATCTGTGTAAAACCATTTCAAAAGTGTAAATTCAGCATAAAGAGAAGCGAGCATGAAAATAATTTCATAAGGATAACGAATCTCAGGCAAAATAGCCACGAATAAAAGCATTTAGCTCGTCATAGCTTATGTTCTCCACCCGGGCCTGCCCGATCTGCTCAAGGAAAACAAAAAAGAGGTGGTCACCCTGTTTTTTCTTATCCCTGGAAGCCGCTTCAATAATTTGCTCCGGCGGGAAGTCAAAGGCGACTGGAAGTCTCAGGCCTGAAAGCAACTCTTTGATTCGTTCCACATCCCCTTGATTGATGAATCCTTTTTGCTGGGAGAATTGTGCTGCCGCCACCATACCTGCCGCAACCGCACGGCCATGGCCGCTGGGGTTGAGTTTTTCAAATGCATGTCCGATGGTGTGCCCGAAGTTCAGCTTGCGGCGCTCTCCGGCCTCCCGTTCATCGGCCTGGACCACACGGGATTTGATGGCCACGGAATCGGCCACCATCCGGAAAACCGTTTCCCGGTCCAGGGCCAGGGCTTTGTTCCGGTTGTTTTCAATAAACTCTAAAAGAGCTCGGTCGTTGATCAGTCCATGTTTGACAATCTCGGCCAGGCCGTTGGAAATTTCCTTGTCCGGCAGGGTGGAGAGCATATCAATGTCACACAGCACAAACTGCGGTTGGCAGAATACCCCGACCATATTTTTAAAGGCATCCAGATTGACGCCGTTTTTGCCGCCAACGCTGGCATCGACCTGGGAGAGAAGAGAGGTTGAAACAAATCCGAATCGGATGCCCCTTAGGAAGACAGATGCCGCAAATCCGGCAATGTCACAGACAATACCGCCGCCGATGGCCAGTAAAAAACTTGACCTGTCGCACCCGGCTTTAATCATTTCCCGCAGGATGTATTCCACCGTCGCAAGGGTTTTGATTTTTTCCCCGGTACCGATGGTGATTACATGACCGGCCGGAAATGACGCCCTGTAATGTTTGAGGATGTTTTCATCGGTAACAATAACTACAGAACCCTGATCCGGCATATAGCCTTTTACACTGGACAGGGTTGCTCCCACATGGATATCAGATCTGCTCTGCCGACCTTCAACCGTAAACGTTTTAATCATATTTTTTGCCTTGGGAAATGGTGTGGATGGTAATCATCTTTTTTCAGGTCAGGGAATGGAAAACTTAGACATCGCAAATCGCGCGAGGGCTTTTATGGTTTCCATGGTCCTTAACTATTGTTTTGTTGCGTACTTTTTTATCAATATTCGATGGCTTGGGCAAACAAAAAAAGGATGCCCGTTTCAAGTGCGGTCTTTATTTTTATGTGTATAGATAATTCAATTAATATTTGATTTTAACGGATCTTCAATATAAACTTCGACAAAATATTTTGGAGTCATATGCAGTTAAAAGTCCTCATAGCTGACGACCATGCCATCATCCGGGAAGGATTGCGAAGCCTTCTGGAAAACAGGGGTATACAGGTGATGGATATTGCAAAAAACGGTAGAGAGGCCGTTGAAAAGGCCATTGCCCTTAAGCCGGATATTGTGATGATGGATATTTCCATGCCTGATCTTAACGGTGTGGAAGCCACAGCCAGAATCAGGGAAGAGCTCCCCCACACAAGGGTGATCGCCTTGTCTATGCATTCAAGCAAAAAAATTATTGATCAAATGTTTGATTCGGGCGCTTCGGGCTATATTCTTAAAGAGTCTGCCTTTGATGAGATCTATGATGCTATCCAGGAAGTGCTTCGGACTAATTTTTATTTGACACCCGCCATTGCCAGGATGTGTACCGATGACAATGGCAGAGATCGCAGCGCACGAGAGGCACAGCCCCAATTCAATAAAATTTCCCGCAAGGAACGCGAAGTCCTGCAATTGATTGCCGAAGGCAAAAAAACCAGGGAAATTGCCGAAACAATGGGGGTCAGCATTAAGACTGTGGAAACCCATCGAAGAAATATTATGAAAAAACTCAATATTTTTTCAGTGGCCGGGTTAACAAAATATGCCATCCTTGAAGACATTATCGCTTTGGAATAATGAAAACACTGGAATAGGCTGACAGCACACAACGCACCAGGATACGGACTGATGGAACATATTACTACTGCAACTCAGTTTGAAAAAACAGATGCCGTGGAGGCCCTTGCCAACGGAATTGCCCATGACGTCAACAATCTGCTGACCGCCATCAAGGGACATGCCTCCCTGATGCTGAACAATGTTAACCCCACAGATCCGCTTTACGGCCACATTATTGAAATTTTGTCCAGCGTTGATAAGGGCTCCGATCTTGCCAACCAACTGCTGGGATTTGCCATGGCCGATGAGGTCTATTTAACGCGTATGGATGCCAACAGGCTTGTGCGCTCGGTGGTGGAAACCCTTAACCTGAAAGGCAAGCGGATCATCCTGGATGTAAGCCTCGATCCCAAGCCCTTGATTATCAAAGGCGATCCTGAAAAAATTAAACAGGTGGTCACAGCTATCGTCAAAAATGGATTGCAGGCCATGCCTGCCGGGGGCAAACTTTCCGTGCGCACGGAAGCTGCCGCTATTTTAAACGGCACCGCAGACGACTTTGGGGTGGAATCCGGTTTTTTTTGTAAAATTACCATATCCGATACCGGCATCCGCATGGACAGCGCGACCCTGGAACGAATATTTAAAGCCTTTTATTCCCACAACCATAATCAGTTCCCTGAAAAAAAGGGACTGGGGCTTACCTTTGCAAAGAAAATCGTAAAACATCACCACGGCGTCATTGATGTATGGAGTTCTTTGAATGTCGGATCTTCGTTTTCCATAATCCTGCCCCTGGCAGAGCATAACCTCAACCACCTGGATGATATACCTTCCGCCCAGGATGAACTCAAGCTTGGTCATGAATGCGTGCTTTTGGTGGATGATGAAGAGCGTATTCTCAACGTTGGAAAAACAATATGCAAAGCCTTGGGGTATACGGTTTTTACGGCGGATTCCGGTGAAAAGGCATTGAAACTATATACAGAAAAAAAGAACGACATCAATGTTGTGGTTTTGGACATGATCATGCCGGGCATGGATGGGCTGGAGGTGTTCATGGCGTTGAAAAAAATCAACCCTAATATTAAGGTGTTGCTCTCCACAGGATATGCCATTGATGAAAATGCCCAGGAGATGCTTAGACAAGGTTGCAAAGGATATATTCTCAAGCCCTATTCCGTGGTGGATTTTTCACATAAGTTAAGAGAGATTCTTGGGTGACGCACCAAATGGTGAAACGCCATCACTCCTTGACACAATTTTCTTGATTTTCTATAGTCTTGTGAACATTCTAAATCCATATTCTGGATGGCTTTTTTACGCCGGTCAGAAATGGTACGGATCAATCTCAACTTTGCATATGGATTTTAATGATAAATTTTGATAACACCGCTCCTGTAAAGCTCAAAGGTGCCGGTGGCGGGTTGTGGATTACCATAGACCCTTCCCATCCGGAGTCTGAAATCATTGCTGAAATTGACAGGTTGTTGAAAAAATTAAAACATCTGGCCATAAATGCGGATGTGATCCTCGATATCGGTGATGCCGATGGGCAAGAAGAACTGGTTGGCAGGATAAAATCACACCTGGAAAGCAATTTCGAGCTTGGTACGATTTCAACCTCCCCCAAAAAACGATCTATTCCAACCGAACGTCGCCGCCAACGGGATCTGTCCAAGGGCTGGAACCATCATAAAAGTGATGTCCTTATGCTGCGGGGACGGGTGCGTTCCGGTCAGAAAATAAATGCCAGAAAGCATCTGGTTATTACAGGGGACGTGAACCCCGGAGCCGAACTCACCGCAGGCGGCGATGTCATTGTGCTTGGCACCCTGGCAGGAAAAGTACATGCTGGATACCCGGAAAACGACGGAGCCATAGTATTTTCCCTGGTATTTAACCCAAGTCTGGTAAAAATCGGACTGGTCACTGCCAGCGGCGCCGGCGAACCGGGCACCCAGGGGCCTGAATTTGCCTGTGTGGAGCAGGACGGGATTGTGGTTAAAAATTATATGAAAGAAAATCCGTTCAAACGGATGCCCTGGCCGGAAGTGATTTAAAGAAAAACAATCATAACTATTGAGGTGTAACTTGGAAGGAAAAATTATTGTCGTAACATCTGGAAAGGGCGGCGTGGGTAAAACAACAGCGACCTCTTCCCTTGGCGCAGCACTGGCACTTGAAGGAAAACGGGTTGCCATTGTGGATATGGATATCGGACTGCGTAACCTTGATGTGGTCATGGGCCTGGAAAACCGGATTGTTTTTAATATTGTGGATGTGGTCCAGGGCCGGTGCAAGATTGACCAGGCCGCCATCCGGGACAGACGTATTGACAATCTTTTTCTGATTCCGGCCTCCCAAAGTGACAATAAAGATGTGCTGACACCGGAAGGGGTTGAGCGGGTGGCCAAGGAGCTGCGAACAAAATTTGATTATGTGATCATGGACTCTCCGGCCGGCATCGAAAGAGGGTTTGAAAATTCCGTTGCCGGTGCCAATGAAGCGGTTGTGGTCTGTACGCCGGATGTCTCCGCCGTCAGGGATGCCGATCGGGTTATCGGTCTTTTGTACGCCCGCTCCCTTGAACCTAAACTCATTGTCAACCGTATTGAACCCGCCCGTGTGGAGCGTGGTGAAATGCTAAGTCATGAAGATGTACTGGATATATTGTCCATTGATCTGGTAGGCCTTGTGCCCATGGATGAAAAGGTGCTCATCTCCTCGAACACCGGTACACCCCTGGTGCTCCAGAACGATTCCATTGCCGGACAGGCCTTTCGACGGATTGCCAAACGTCTGAATGGAGAGGATGTCCCCATTCAGACGCCGAATCGAAAAACCAGCGTATGGAGCAAACTGGGTAAAACTTTCGGGTTAAGATAAGGAGAGTTGGATGCTGCAAGAATTTTTGAGACGGTTCACAGGCCAGAAAAGAAGTAGTGACGAAGCAAAAAAGCGGCTTCAATTTTCTTTAATTTACGATAAGCTGGAAGTGAACGATACAACTTTGACAGATCTTCAGACGGATATCGTTAATGTGATATCAAAGTATTTTGAAATTGATAAAGAAGCATTGGAGCTTAAGGTCAAAAATGATAAAGATGTCTCTGCTCTGGTGTTTAATACCCCCATTCTTCATGTAAAAAGAAAAGGGGCATAGGCCTCGGATATTTGGGGTATGCCGATGATGAAATAAAACCGACCGGAAACAAAGTATTGTTTCCGGTCGGTTTTTTAATTCTAAATGCCGGGATTGGGATTGCCCCTACTCTATGGGCTTAACCGTTTTAATGGCCAGTTCCTGGAGCTGTGCAGGCGTCGCTTTTGAGGGCGCCTGGGTCATTAGGCATGTGGCCTTCTGGGTTTTGGGGAAGGCTATGACATTGCGGATGGAATCCTCATGGCAAAGCAGCATAACCAGACGATCCAGGCCAAAAGCCAAACCGCCGTGGGGCGGTGCACCAAAGGTCAGCGCTTCCAACAGGAATCCGAACTTTTCTTTGGCTTCCTCTTCTCCGATACCTAAGCATTTGAGCACCCGCTGCTGCAGTTCGCTGTCATGGATACGGATACTGCCGCCACCGATCTCAATGCCGTTGAGAACCAGGTCATAGGCCCGGGAGTTGACTTCCAAAGGATTGGTTTCCAGTTTGTCCAGATCCGATTCCATGGGGGCCGTGAACGGATGATGCAGGGCCTGGTACCGTTTTTCCGTTTCATCATATTCAAACATGGGGAAATGGGTGATCCAGGTAAATTTGAACTCGTTGTCATCAATGAGCCCAAGCCTGCGTGCCAGCTCGTTTCTCAACTGCCCCAGCGCTTCATTGGTGACCTTGGGCTGGTCTGCCACAAAAAAGACAATATCACCGGGTTCAAGATCCAGGCGCTGTTTTAAGGCTTGTTTTTCATCATCAGAGAAAAATTTTGCAATGGGAGACTGCCACTGGTCTTCCTTTATTTTGATCCAGGCCAGGCCCTTGGCTCTGTAAACGGCTGCAAATTCGGTAAGCTCATCAATCTGTTTTCTGGAAAAATCCCCACAGCCCTTGGCATTGATCGCCTTGACCAGCCCGCCGTTTTTAACCACAGAAGCAAACACCTTAAAATTCGCATTGGCCACAATGTCGGAGACATTTTTCAATTCCAGGCCAAACCTTAAGTCCGGGCGGTCTAAACCGAACCGGTCCATGGACTCGGCCCAGGTCATGCTGGGGAAGGGCTCGGAAAAGTCTATATCCAGCACATTTTTGAATATGGCCTTGATCAAATTTTCGGTAATTTCCATGACCTGGTATTCATCCACAAAGGAGAGCTCCATATCGATCTGGGTGAATTCGGGCTGACGGTCCGCCCGCAGGTCCTCGTCCCTGAAGCATTTTACGATCTGGTAATAGCGGTCAAAGCCGGCAACCATCAAAAGCTGTTTGAACAGCTGGGGAGACTGGGGCAGGGCATAAAAGTCACCCTGATTGACCCGGGAGGGAACCAGGTAATCCCTGGCACCTTCGGGGGTGCTTTTGGTCAGAAACGGGGTTTCAATATCAATAAAGCCATTGGCATCCAGAAAATTTCGAACCGTCATGGTGGTTTTGTGGCGTGCCAGGATATTGTTTTTAAGCTGGGTGCGTCTTAAATCCAGATACCGGTACTGCAGGCGGATGGTTTCCGATGCATCCACCCGGTCTTCAATCTGAAATGCCGGTGTTTTGGCTTTGGAAAAAATTCTCAACTCGTCAACAAGCACCTCTATGGCGCCTGTGGCCATCCTGGGGTTTACCATGTCGGCAGGTCTGCCCGACACCTTACCTTTGATGCCAAGGACAAATTCGCTTCTGATTTCCTGGGCTTTTGCATGGACAGCCTCGGCGACTGACGGATCAAAAACGACCTGGGTAATGCCTTCCCGGTCCCGAAGGTCCACAAAAATAACGCCGCCGTGGTCCCGGCGGTGCTGAACCCACCCCATGAGTACAACGTCCTGGCCGATATGGCTTTCTCCCAACTCAATGCAGGTGTGTGTGCGTTTCATATCTCCAAGTAAATCAGTCACTTTTATTTTAAACTCCATAACTATATTTAAATTTTAATTAATTTTGCTAAATCATCCACCAGGCTATCCAGACCGATTTCAGCCTGATCCGTGGTCTCCATGTTTCGCAGCACAAGTTTTTTCTGGGCAATTTCATTGTCTCCGACAATGAGAACAAACGCGGCATTAAGCTTGTTTGCCCGTTTCATCAATGATTTCATGCTTTTTCCACGAAAATCCGTGTCTGTTCTAATGCCCATGGCATTGAGCCGGCAGGACCATTCAAAGGCATGGGCCTGGGCATCTTCACCCAGGCTGACAATAAAAAGGTCCGGACCTTTTTCATCAACCTGGTTGCCAAGCTGTTCCATCACTTCCACCAGGCGGTCAAATCCGATGGCAAATCCGATGGCCGGTGTCGAAGGACCGCCAAGCTCCTCCACCAGGCGGTCGTACCGCCCACCGCCGGCAACGGCGGACTGGGCGCCAAGTGCTGTGGTCTGAAGTTCCCAGGCCGTACGGGTATAGTAATCAAGCCCGCGAACCAGGGTGTCGTCAACCATGAAATCCACGCCCAGTTTTTCAAGGCTTCTTTTCACGGTTTCAAAATGGGTATGGCAGTCCGGGCACAGATGATCCACGGTGGCCGGCGAGCCTTCAAGGGCCTGTCTGCATGTTTCGACTTTACAGTCCAGAATCCTCAACGGATTTTTAACCAGCCTGCGTTTGCAGTTCTCGCACAGATTCTCTTTTCGTTCACCTAGAAAATCCAGCAGGGCTTTTTGAAAATCAGGGCGGCAGGTCGGACAGCCAAGGCTGTTGATATGGGCTGAGAGGCCTTCTAATCCAAGACGGTGCAGCAGTGTGTGCAAAAGAAAAATCAGTTCACTGTCAATATACGGGGAGTCTACCCCGAAAACCTCTGCGTCAATCTGGTAAAACTGGCGATAGCGTCCTTTTTGCGGACGCTCCCGGCGGAACATGGGCCCTGCCAGATAAAATTTGCGAACCGGTTCGGCCGCATACATTTTATGCTGGATGTACGCCCTGCAAATGGATGCTGTGGCCTCGGGCCGCAGCGTAAGCATCTCCCCTTTTCTGTCTTCAAAGGTATACATCTCCTTTTCAACAATATCGGTTGTTTCTCCGATGCTCCGGGCAAACAATGCTGTTTTTTCCACGATGGGGATACGGATTTCTTTGTATCCAAAGGACTCAAAAAGGGCTGCCGCTTCTTGTTCCACCTTTTGCCACAGAGCAATTTGCTCTGGTAAAATATCTCTGAATCCGCGTATGGTCTGCATGGGTTTTATATCTTTAGTCTTATGTTGTTCATTTCCAAAAAATACACAGCCGATCTATATAGTTTAAAATCAGGGTCTTAGTCAACATATAATAAAAAGGTTCGGATATTTATCACCAAAGCGAATGTGGCAACGGAGCCCCTTGTTGTTTTTCAAAGTGTTGACGTGAGACGTTTGGCGCAAAATTATTCGGAAAATTCGTCTGTGTGCTCTTTTTAATTTATTGTTAAAAATGTTAAAAAAAATAAAATTTTTCGTTGCGCTTGCCGAATCGAGCAGTTATAGTACCCGGGACATCAAAAAAGATACCAGCAATGGATGCAATAAATATGTCACAAGGTATACGATCATTCAAGTACGAAGAAGAAAAAGAATTAACCATTCCTATCTCCCTGGCAGACCTGCCTGTGTATTTTGATTTTGTCAGAGTTATTGCTTTGAGCCTTACCAATGCCATATTTGCGACGGTATTAAAGATGCCAACCGCAGCGAGAAAAAATAATGACATTAAATAATAGTTCTTTAAAACTAACAAGCTGTGTGTTTCAGAAAAGGTTGAAACCCCATGGCTGCCACCTGTTCATTTTTGTATGGAAGCATATTAAATTTTGGCGGTGAATTTTGACTGTACTATCCTATTGACAAATTGGAAGTTCCTATCCTATATAGACTTAACTTGTTAATAGATGTTAAGAGATATTTAAAAAATTGTTTAAATTTATTCAAACCCCAAAAGAAAGGAGGGCTTGGTAGAGAAAAGTTTAGGGGGGGAACTTTAAACCTTCTTGCGACGAGAAGGAGCAACTGACGATGCCCTTAAAGCAATATTCAAACCAAAATGGCATTGCAGCAAGGCTAAGTTAGGTGTTTAGAACGACATTTTGTTCTACCAAGAGGGCAGAATGTTCAAATTAAAGTCTGTTGGTAATATCGAATGAATTGAGAAGTTTTTTTGAATTAAATTCACTACAATTATCAGGGAGGAAAAATGCAACTAACTGGATTAAAATACGGAAAGCAATTGATGGACACGGTTGATTTCCCCGTAGCAGAGACCCTGACAGAAAATGCTACCAAAGAACAGATTGAAGCGCTGATCAAAAAAGGCGGAAAAGTTGTTGTTAAACCGTCTTTCATGGGCAGTGCCGGTAAAAAAGGCAAAGCCGGACTGGTAAAAATTGTCGACAACTATGCAGACGCCAACCAAGCCAGAAAAGACCTTTGTTTTGCCGAATATAAGCAAGGCAATACGACACATAAAGCAAACGGTTGCACATTTGAAGAATTTGTAGCCTCCGATGCAGAAATTTATGTAAGTATTACAACTTCTACCATCACCAGAACCCCGACCATGCTGTTGATTGTTGAAGGTGGTGTTGAAGTTGAAGAACTGCCTGCTGACAAAAAAGCCATCGTTCCCTTTAACCCCAATGAAGGCCTCAGAGGCTATCATATCAATGACGCATTGATTAAACTGGGATGCCCGAAACCTTTCATCAGCCCGCTGGTACAGCAGCTTCCCAAACTGTGGGATCTTTATAACAATTATGGTCTGACCATGATTGAGCTTAACCCCATTCGTATGAAAAAAGGCAAACGCCCCCTTCCGGTTGCATGTGACGTTAAAGCCGCATTTGACCAGGACGATCCCGCACATACCCGTATCAAATTCCCGAAAGAAGTATTTGCTACCGAACTGACTGATTTCGAAACTGAAATCAACCAGCTGAGAACCTATCAGGGACAGAGCGACGTTGTGGAACTGAACCCCAACGGAACCATCCTGCCCTTCATGTTCGGTGGTGGTGCCAACAGTGCTGCCACTGAGGTTCTGGGTGACAAAGCGATGTTCTCATCCGACTTTGGTGGAAACCCGCCCTATGCAAAGATGAAAGAAATAGCAAGCATTTGTTACAGACACTTCCTGAAAAATGCCAATATTGTTCAGATTATTGGTGGTAAAGCCAACAACACCGATATTTTCGTTACCATCAAAGCAATGCTGGACGCCTTGAGAGAAAACATTGCACTGAATCCTGATGTTCAGGTTGTAATCGGTCGTGGTGGTCCAAACGTTGTGCAGGGAATGATTTATGCCCGTGACCTTCTTGACAGTATGAAAGTTCCTTATAAAATGTTCGGTTTCGACAGTAGTATGATTGGCGTATTGAATTACACCATGGAACTGGATAACTGGATTATAGCAAATAAAAAATAATTTAATTGCTTAATCAGGACAAAGGTCAAAGGTAATCTGAAGATTTAACTATAAATCAAAAGCATTTTAGCAAATTAACCAGAAAATAAATCATTTTATTGGAGACGCTATGAGCCAAAGTAATCCCTTCCCCTACTACGTGGGAGTAAATAATCTACAAGAAATAGCAAATAAAGAGACCCGGTGCGTCGTGATGAACATTCTGGGTGGTGAAAGTAAAGGCGTAACCCCCACATCACATGAATTCTCCGGCGGTAACATTGTTGCTGGTGTTCAATACGGCAAATCCGGTGGAAAACTGGAAACCAAAATCGGTGATATTCCTGCATACGGCAGTATTAAAGAAATCGTTGACGCCGGCATCAAATTTGATACAGGCGTTATCTACCTGCCCCCCACAGCTGTTGCAGCTGCTGCAGCCGAACTGATTGCCCAGAACCCCGATCTGACCAAAATCGTTATCCTGACTGAAAAAGTTGGTGTTAAAGATGCAGCGTTCATCCGAGCCATCGCCCAGGAAAACAAAATTGACGTATTCGGCGGCAATTGCCTCGGTATTGGTAACTCCTGGGATCAGGTTCGTGTTGGTGGCGCCTTGGGCGGCAACAACCCCGGTGAATCCCTTGTAAAAGGTTCCGTTGCTGTTTTCAGTAACTCCGGTAACTTCAGTACCACCATCCCCGAGTACCTGAAAACTGCTGGTTTCGGTACATCCACTGTACTGAGCTCCGGTAAAGACCTTTATATCCACTTTGCCTTCCCCGAATTCCTCTACTGCGCAGAAAATGATCCCCGCACCAAAGCGATCTTCTGCTACATTGAGCCCGGCGGATATTATGAAAAACTGGCTCTTGACTGGATTGCCGACGGCACCATCAAGCTGACCAAACCCATCGTAGCTTGCGTTACCGGTCGCTGGAAAGCAAACCTGAGCCGCGCGGTTGGTCATGCCGGCGCCATCGCTGGTGGCGGTGACGATGCCCTTGCAAAAGAGAAATGGTTTGATTCATACTTTGGCGTGGATATGTTCAACCCTGAAAGCCCCAAAGCTGGCAAAAAGGGTGTCAGAATTGAATCCATCCAGGATGCCCCGACAGCTATGGCTGCCGTTTACAAAGAGATTGGTGAAGGCACCGACTTTGAACCGTTTGGTGATCTGAGCCTGAAACCCTGGTTTGTAAACGAGCAGGGTCTGGATTTACCGGCAAAATTGCACATGGAAGCCGTTGAAGCCATGGCTCCCTACAACGAAGCCATCAAAAAACTTGGCAACCAGGTAGGCGCCCAGCTGACCAGAGAAGTTATGCGCAACAAGTCAGGCGCCAGCCGCATGAACCCGAAAACCGACGTTACTGAAGTTCACGGCGTTCCGGTTCTCGATCTTGTTGTTAAGAAGTTTGCTCTTTCCAACTTCTTTGCTGTATCTTCTGTAATGCCCGATGAGAAATATCTTCCCCTGGCAAACGCCATCCTGAACTATTTCACAGCTCTGGGTTCACAGTACATGGACATCACAGCCCGTGCCCGTGCTAACGGCGCTCTGCCCAACGCATACCTCGGTGCTGCAGTTCTGACATCCGGTCAGTGTAAACTGTACCAGGATATGACAGAAATGACCAAGAAGATGATCGAACTCTTCTATGTTGATATCTATGGCGATGCTTCTCCCAACGAAGCACTTGCTGCTGAAAAAGCAAACCAGAAGATTATGCCCCAGGGCGAAACCACTGCAAAAGAAGCAGAAGTCGCAGCATTTTTTGGCGACCTGTTGAAAAAAGAAGGCCTGGAAACAGTCTTCACCCAGTATGCCCAGAAATATGCGGCAGCAAACAGCGATGTAAACAAACTGAGCCTGCTTCTGGCTGCCATGTCCTTAAGCGTTATCTGGACTCCGCTTGTTGACAGACAGATGACTGTTGAAACCGCTTACGAAATTGCCACCTACCTGGCATGTAACGGTGTTCTGGTTGGCTGCTGCGCTCCCCAGTATGAAATAAACGATTTCTACAAATCACTGTCATCACTTAGCGATGTGTCCATCCTGAATACTGATTTTGCAACAACCGTATTCAAACTGCTGTTCAACCGTGAACCGGTTGATAGAGAACAGTTTGCCATCAACGGTCTGCTCAACCTGCTGATGTCCAACGGCCCCGGCACTATTTCTGCCAAGGGTTCCAAGGAATCCGTATCCGGTGGTAACCCCATCGCTACATGCTACTCCGGCTGGATGAACAACACCGGTCGTGACCATGGCGGCAACGGTTTTGAAGCCATCAAGTTCCTCAAAGACGCCTTCGGCGAATTTGACCCGTACCTGGAACCCGATGATGCAAAACGCGATGCCATCATGAAAGACCTGGCACAGGCGACTGCAAACAAATATCTGGAAACCAAACAGACAGCAAAACGCGAAGGTATCATGAACTACTTCAAGGTTCCTTGCGTAAACCATCCTGTATTCAAAGGGAAACCTGTCAACTACGATCCGCGTGAAGTTTTCATGGACAAACTGTTCACTGAAAGAAACGAGATCAACCACTTCCAGGTATTCTATCATCACCTGGTTAAAGCGATGTTTGAAGTTGGCGCCACCAAGAACGTATTCTGCGTTAACATTGACGGCGTTATTGCAACCATCTCTCTTGACCTTCTGTGGAAAGACGTAAACAGCGGAAAAATCGACGCCAAAGCTATGCAGGACATCGCTTTCATGATGTTCCTCCTTGGCCGTATGGTAGGTTGCTCTGCTGAAATTGCTGACCACAAATCTCGTGGTAACATCATGGATTGCCGTACTCCTGCAAGCCAGGTTGAATTTGTTGGCTAAGAGTCAATCACGATAAATAATAAAATTAATTTTAATTTTATTATATAATCAAAAAACTGAGCAAGGTGTTAAAACCTTGCTCAGTTTTTTTATTTTCTGCAATCATCTTTCTACAGTCACTTCGGCTTTTTTTCTGCTGCCATATATAATTTCCTGAGGCAGTTTTTCCTTTTGTTGTGGGGATATGGATAGTTTTAAGTGGAATATCCTGCATGGTTCTGCTATCAATAATTAGATGAATTTCAAAGAAATTATTAATTTGTTTCACATGAAACTGTAAACAGTCCACAACTAAAATATTCGTATGATTTCATAAGAGAAAAGGAACGGTTTTGTGAAGGGGTATGTTCAGGTATACACCGGTAATGGTAAGGGGAAAACAACCGCAAGTATTGGGCTTGCTGTCAGAGCCGCCGGGGCCGGGCTCAAGGTGTTCATTGTTCAGTTTATGAAACAGGGAATGTATTCTGAAATAAAAGCACTTAATACAATAGATAATATTTTTGTGGAGCAATATGGCGCCGGGCAATTTGTAAAGGGGAAACCATCTGACGCAGAGATTGCTAAATGCCGACAGGGGTATGATCGATTGTGCCAAATAATTGAAGATGGAAAACATGATCTTGTTATCGCTGAGGAGGCGAATATTGCCTGTTTTTGCGGCTTGCTTTCCGAGCAGGATCTGTTGCATCTGATCGATATAAAACCTGATCATATCGAGCTTGTGATGACAGGGCGGGGTGCTCCCACCGTAGTTGTGGATAGAGCCGATCTTGTAACGGAAATGACGGAGATAAAACATTATTATCAGCAAGGAGTCGCAGCCAGGGTTGGCATTGAAAAATGACATAAAAAAAATCAATGCGGGGCAGGTGGAAAAAATTCCGACATTGGCAGATCTCGCATTAAAGTATGGTACGATTTCTAAGGATCAGCATGCTCATTTGTTAAAGTTATTTGCTTTTAAACATGAGCGGGTTGGGTTTGAGGAACTGTTGCGTGATGAAGGGATGGCCACGGAGTATCAACTGGAATTACTTATGTTGATAAGGGAATATCGAATTGTACGCAAAAGCGGCGAAGAATTCGGTAAGATTGCAGTTGAAAAAGGCCTTGCGACCAAGGTTGATATTAACCAGGCATTGGCATTACAGAAAGATGAATTTAAAAAGTCCCGACATAAAAAACTTATCGGGGACATTCTTGTTGAAAACAGAATCTTAACGGTAAAACAAAAAGACCTGATACTTAAAGAGCAGGATTTGTTTAATCGAAAAGATTCTGACCCAATTAATGGAAAAAGCAAATCACATGAAACAGAGGAAGAGAGCAGGGGCGGAGACGATGAAAAACAATCAGAAATAAGTGTTGTTGCAAGTTCAGATCATTTGTCGGCTTGGGTGGAAATACACCGTTTTGTTGAAACCAGCATCACATTAAACCATGTGAAAGATGCTGTTATGAATGCTGGTATTGTTAATGGTGTTTACCCTGATGCTTTTATTCAATGCTTTCTTGATGCGGGTGTTGATAAATTTCCTGTTGCCTGGGTGGATTGTAATGATGTGTTGGCCCAGCAATGCCGTCTTGCTGTCTATGTCGAAGAAGAAAACGGAAAATCCATTGAGAAAAAAAAAGGTGAAGTCCTTGCCGAACTATCCCGTGTCGCGAACACCGTTCAAATTCAAAATTTGTACGGAGAGCCTATAACCGTTTCAGCCGAAAATGATCTGGTCGTCTCTTGCGGCGAACATACCAGATGGTCCAGGGACAAGTTAAAAATTCTTGCCGTAACTTCAGGACGCCCCGCATTTTCATTTACCCGAAATATGTTCATTCATCCAGTGGTGAATATCCTGGAAGATGCTGATTATCGTTTCGGTCCCATTGAGCCCTACGCTGATTTGTCAGTGTCCGGAAAAATTACCGGTGCGTATTCAATAACCGCAGGCAATATTAAAGCCGAGGAAATCCGGGGGGCAAATATAGATGCTTTGGGCGATGTTCATGCACTGGTTGGTATTACGGAAGCAACGATCCGTACCCAGGGAGATGTGTATGCCCGCTACATTCATAACAGTACAATAGAAACCTTTGGTAATGTATATGTGGAAAATGAGATCATTGATACGCGGATCAGGTGCAGCGGAAAAATTGAAAGTCCAAAATGCCGGGTGATCTCGTCGAAAATTTATGCCAAGGGGGGGGGGCTTTTTTTAGGGGTGGGAAGTGATCGATCTAGACCAACGACGGTTGTTGCCGGATCAGAACACCATATCGTTGCCCTTGTTCAAAAAGTATTGGGGAAAATGAATACGGTTCTTGGTAAATTAGAGGCACTTGAAGAAGAAAAGCGCGATCATGAATTTCAGGCTGAAAAAATTTTTAAGAAAATGATTGAACTTAAAACCTTTCATGACAAGTCAAAGAAAAAAAAGGATACCTTGTTATCTGAACTTGAAAAAAAAAAGAAAGATATAAATAATAAAATTTTGACCAACATTCAAAAATTGGTTTCAAGCTATGATAGACGAATGAATAGTTCTCTTGCATCGTTGAAATCGATGAATGTTTCAAAAAAAGCGCATGATTCAAGTGTGGTTGAACTGGATACAAAAATTACCATTGCGAAGGCCCAGGCAGAAAAAGAGATCCGTTCACATGAAAAAATCCTTTTTGCATATATGGAAAAATCAAAAGAAACCGCCGGCGTTCCGATGATTGAGATCAAAGGGCGTGCATATGCCGGCACCATGCTGGGTGGTGTTTATCGAATTTGTGCCTTAATGGACGATAAAACCGGTTTTAAGGTTGAAGAAGTTGTGCGTCAAAATCAAACTACTGAATTAAAATTTACGCCGCCCTTGCCGACATCATGAGGATTTCAGATTGATATGAAATAAAGAAGCGTGGACTGCCCCTGAGGGTAAAAGCTTACTTTTTATCAGATGTACCTGGTCAACAGAAATTTTTAAGCGGTCTGTTTTTATTCCAATCGCTTTTTTTATCAGGCTTGGTTTTGAGCAATGGCGCACCCGGGATAGGGTGATGTGCGGTGAGAATCTTTTTTCTTTTGCAAGCTTGAGGTCTTTATTTAGTCTTGACTCTATATCCTGCTGTAAAGTGAATAATTCCTGATTTGGTTTGTCCGGTCCAACCCAGATTATTTTGGGATGGTGTGCATCGGGAAAAACGCCAAGACGGTTAAAGGAAATATCAAAACTTGCCTTACCCGTAACCGCTTCAGAAAGTATTGATTTCATGTCGGGTAGTGTCTGTTCGGGGATTTCACCGAGAAATTTTAAAGTGAGATGAAAGTTGTCTGCCGCGGGCCATCCTGCATGGATGCCTGTGGCGCGAATATCGGTTTGGATTCGACGTAGTTGTGATTTGATCTGTTCGTCAAGAAGAATGGCAACAAAACACCTGATTTTTGCATTCACGTTTTGATTTTTATGAAAATTCAAGCGTCTCTCCAAAATGTTTCATGTGAAACAAAATCTGTGTAACAATCACTAACCGATGTTAATTTGTTTGAAAATCACAAATAATATAAGCCTAAAAGATGCGGGCATGAACCTTATCTATTTCCAGAGTGTCCACGCGTTCAATGGTAAAAGAGGTTTCTGGGTATTTTCGGGACAGCCGTTCGAGATTGGTTTTACGATCACCCTGAAGCCGGGATAAAGATCTCGGGTTGACTTGAAGCACAATGCTTGTTTGTTCATTTGAGGTGCCAACACTTTTCCAACGACCTATAGCCGCATCAATATTATCACATGCCTGATCAAACATGAGAGCAGATAAAACCAGATGGCCAAAGGCGGGGTGCCATGGCCCTGCAAGCATCTGTCTGGTATCTTCCATCATTTCTGTGGCCTGCAGTCCAATGCGTGCCACAGATACGCCTGCCCGCCTAAAAATTGTGACCATCTTTTTTGTCTGATCAACAGCCTGGTCAAGACTTAATGGTACGTAGCGTCCCGATTGGTACCAGTGAGCGAGTTTAGATCCGTGCAGCACCAGAAGTGGATAGATCCTGGCAAGATCCGGCTTGAGCTCTGCAAG
This sequence comes from uncultured Desulfobacter sp., assembly GCF_963666145.1. Lineage (NCBI taxonomy): Bacteria > Pseudomonadati > Thermodesulfobacteriota > Desulfobacteria > Desulfobacterales > Desulfobacteraceae > Desulfobacter > uncultured Desulfobacter sp. The sequence continues at coordinate 3,006,976 of NZ_OY762614.1, forward strand.
CATTTGTGCTGTAAGAACGGATCCAGCATCGTCGTCTCCAGGTAGTCCAATCATCACCTGTATCCCGGTTTTAAGGTCGTTCTCCTTGAGTAAAGCAAGGGCGTTTCGTGTGTCTTCGCTGGTATGCCCCCTTTCTGCCAGGGCAAGCACACGATCATCCATGGATTGAACGCCTAACTCTACCGTATCAAGACCAAAGGGCCGGACAAGGTCTATGGTCTGGGGGGTGACGGTATCCGGCCGTGTGGAGCAACGAATGCCATGGATTTGTCCACGCCGGATCCACGGTTGTACCGCCTCTAATAGTCCAAGTATCCGCGATGTTTCAAGGCCAAGAAAATTGCCTCCAAAAAAGGCCAGCTCAACCCGGGAACGATTTTTTTTAAATTGAAGATACGTTTGGATAACGTCATCAAGTCGGGATGTTTCATGTGAAATCGTCTGAACTTTCGAGGTCTGGTTCGCGATCAGGCGTTGGTTGCAGAAAATACATAGATGGGGACAGCCTTGGTGGGGAATAAAGAACGGAATTACCAGGGGCGGAGACATGACGGCTTAATCAAGATTGCGATGCAACATTGCCAGTGCTTTTCTGGCAGCATCTTGTTCAGCCGCTTTTTTGGTTTTTCCGGTACCCGTTGTGGTAATCGTATCCAGGTTCAGGCAGATTTCAAATGTTTTGTCATGGTCCGGACCCTTTTCCTGGGCAAGGGTGTAATATGGGGTTTTGCCAAAATGTTCCTGGGTAAATTCCTGGAGGCCGCTTTTGTAGTCTATAAAATCAGATGAGGCCAGAACTTGGTGTACGGGTTCGTCAAAAATGCGGTTCACCATGGTTTGAGCCCTGTCAAATCCGGCATCCAAGTATACCGCAGCCACCACGGCCTCAAAGGCATCTGACAGAATCGAATTTTTGTCACTGCCGCCCGAAAGCGCTTCGCCCTTTCCGAGTTTGATAAACCGCCCTAAATCAATGCTGCGTGCAATGTGCGCAAGGCCTGTTTCACTGACAAGATTCGAGCGCAGCCTGGAAAGATCGCCCTCATTTTTCATGGGATCTTTTTCCATGAGCAGATGCCCTACGCAGAGGCCTAAAACCGCATCGCCCAGGAACTCAAGACGTTCATTGTCTGAATCACAGGTGTTCTGATTTTCATTCAGATAGGAACGGTGGCACAGGGCGTTAAATAAAAAGGTCCGAGATTTAAACCGGTAATCAATATGTTGTTCCAGCAGATCCAAACGGGGATTTGCCTGGGCTTCCTGCAGTCGGTCACTTAATGCTTTGAAAACGGACATCGGTACATTCAGATCGCCTCTGCCACGGCCAAGATCCACACCTTTGTTAAATATGCCGTGAAAGTCGGTGCCCCCTGTTGCCACCAAACCTTTGCTGTTCACTATGTCAGACAGATGTTTTCTAAAGGCTGAATCATGTCCGGCATAGTAAACTTCAATGCCTGCAAGCCCGTCTTTGACCAGCATATTAACAAAGGTGTCCAGGTCATTGGGGTGCTGAAAATCAATAATCCCGGGATGGGCCAGGACCGGTAGGCCTCCTGCGTCAAGAATCAACCGGATAGCCTCTTTGCAGGATATTTTAAATTTTTCAACGTAGGCGGGTTTATTTTTGCCCAGGTAAAGGTCAAAGGCTTTGCGGAAATCAGATACGTAGCCTTTTTCCACGAGCAGTTCGGCAATATGGGGACGACCTGTCTGGCGGGCGCCAAAACGGTTTTTTACCTCATCCAGGGTAATGTCAAATCCCAGATCATTGAGCTTTTCAATGATCCGGGGATTTCGGTTGGCCCTGGCCTCCGCCGCACATGACAAGGCATTATTCAAACCACAGTCATAAACAGAGAATCCATATCCAAGCATATGAATGCTGCCCAGGGATTTGAATTCAGGCGGGGGTTCACAGGAAATCTCGACGCCGGTTATAAATTCAACCGGGTATGAATGAACGATATCTTTTATTTCCAGAATTCCGGCAATGGTATCGTGGTCAGTCAGTGCAACTGCCTCAATGCCGATATCTCTGGCCAAGTCAAGAATCTGTCTGGGCGTCAGGGAGCCGTCCGAGGCAGTGGAATGTGTGTGAAGATCAATCAAAACCTGCTGTAAAGCCTATGAAGGACAATTAAATTCCCAGAGCCTTCTCCATACTTTCTTCTCGGGTTTTGCACTTGATGCATTGGGTTGTCACCGGCCGGGCCTTGAGTCTGGCGATGGAAATATCTTCTTCGCAGGTTTCACAATGGCCAAAGGTGCCGTTTTCAATGCGTTCCAATGCGTTCTTAATTTTTTTGATTAATTTGTGTTCTCGGTCCCGGATGCGCAGTTCAAAACTTCTGTCCGCCTCATGGGAGGCCCGGTCCGTGGGGTCTGCAAAATTCTCTTTGGGCTGGGTCATGCCTGTGACGGTTGTGTCGGCATGGGAAAGCAACTCATTGAGCCGTTCAGTCAACAACGCTTTAAAAAATTCCAGATCTTCTTGTTTCATAGTGTTGTCCTTCTCTTAAAGTAGATATTGCGCGACACTAAAAAGTTCATTATTATATTTCTGTAAGTTATTACTGTAAAGCTTTTTTGTCAATATTCGGGTATTTGTTTATTGTGCCTGATCGAAATCAGCAGATTCTGGGCAACTGTTCGCCGGTCAGCATATCCACAATCCGGGTGCCGCCGATAATCGTCTCCAGAATCACCCTGCCCGGGTCCTGATCGGTAATTTCTCCAACAATCACAGCGTCTTTTCCGAACTCATCCCGGCGAATTATATCCAGCACCTGATCGGCATACGCTTCGGGTACAATGGCGATCAGCTTACCTTCATTGGCCAGGTACAGGGGGTCAAAACCCAAAAGCTCGCAAATGCCCTGTACCGGTCCGCGCACAGGCAGACGATCTTCAAAAAGCCGGATGCCCACCGATGACTGGACGGCAATTTCGTTAAGCGTGGTTCCAAGCCCGCCACGGGTGGGGTCCCGCAGCACATGGACCTGGCAGCCTGATTCAAGCACCGCTTTGACCATATGATTTAAGGGCGCGGAATCGCTTTTAACATCAGAATCAAATTTCAGTCCTTCGCGTTCGCTCAAAATGGTGACCCCGTGATCGGCAATGGTTCCTGAAACAATGACTTTGTCGCCGGGTCGCGCCTCGCTTCCCGATACATTGACGCCTTCGGGCATAAGACCTATCCCGGAGGTGTTGATGAATATCTTGTCAACCTTTCCCCGGGGCACCACCTTGGTATCTCCGGTAACGATCCGTACCCCGGCTTTTTTGGCGGCGGCGGCCATGGATTGAAGAATCTGTTTAAGATCGGTCACTTTCATGCCTTCTTCAATGATAAGTCCCACAGATATGTACAGGGGGGTTGCCCCGCACATGGCCACATCATTGACGGTTCCGTTCACGGCAAGCTCGCCGATATTTCCGCCGGGAAAGAAAATGGGGTCCACGGTATAAGAATCCGTTGAAAATGCCATCCGGCCTGCAGGCACGTCAAAAACAGCACCGTCATCTTGTTTTGCCAATAGTCCGTTGTCGAACAAAGGCAAAATCATTTCCGAAAACATGGTGTGGGACACCTTGCCCCCGGCACCGTGATCCAGAAGAATTGTATCATTATCGTTCATTGTGTTATCCTTGTATTTTATCAGCTATATTTATAGAAAGCGGCGCAGGCCCCTTCGCTGGAAACCATGCAGGGACCCACCGGATGCATGGGGGCGCAGGCTTTTTTGTATAGTCGGCACTGGTCCGGGCGCTTGAGTCCCATTAAAATGCGGCCGCAGTCGCATCCGGCAGGCTCGGGGGTATCCGGAACCGACATGTCAAATTTTTTGGCCGCGTCAAATTCATCGAACGATTCTTTGAGCACCATGCCTGAATCGGGAATATTGCCAATCCCCCGCCAGATGGCATCGGCCTTTTTAAACACCTGATCCATGATTTCCCGGGCTTTGGGGTTGCCGGCATCTGCCACGGCACGGGGATAGGCGTTAACCAGTTCAGGCTTATTTGATTCATTCTGTTCGACCAGTTTAAGCACCGCCTTGAGAATGTCCACGGGCTCAAATCCTGTAACCACCGCCGGAATCCGGTATTTTTCAAAGGTCGGGGCAAAGGCGCCGAGTCCTGTGATGACTGATACGTGACCGGGCAGAATAAATCCGTCGATCTCCACGCCATCGGTTTCCATGAGCGCGGCCAACGCAGGCGGCGTTAGTTTGTTTGCCGTATAAATGCTGAAATTCTTCAATCCTTGAGCCTTGGCCGTTAACACCGCCCCGGCAATGGTGGGGATGGTGGTCTCAAATCCCACTGCGCAAAACACCACCTCTTTATCCGGGTTTTCCTTGGCAACTGCCAGGGCATCGAAAATGGAATATACCATACGAACATCGGCCCCTTTGGCCTTTTCCGCAGACAAGCTGGCGCCGGACCCCGGCACCTTCATCAAATCGCCAAAGGTGGTCAAAATTACATCCGGCCTGCGTGCCAGCATTACATAGGCGTCAATATCCTTTTGAGCCGTCACGCACACCGGACACCCCGGTCCTGACAAAAGGGTGATGGTGTCGGGCAACACAGACCGAATGCCGTAACGAAAAATGGCCATGGTATGGGTGCCGCACACCTCCATTAACCGCAACGGTCGGGTGCTTTCTTCACGAATCCGGGCCACCAGGGCCTTTGAAATTTCAGGATCTTTAAATTCCTGATTATATGTCAAACTCATGGATTACCTTTAATGTTTGATGTGGTTAAGCCTGGAGTGGAAAAACGCGGATCACCCCTTGGCTTTTGTTGGTTGTTGCAAGGCAGCCGCCGCCATGGCCTGACCCAGGGCAATACCTCCGTCCCCGCAGGGAACAATGCTGTGGGTATAGGCCTTTAAGCCCTTTGCTTTAAGCATGTGACTGATCTGGGAGAAAATCGTATCATTATTAAATACCCCGCCGGAAAGCACAACGCGGTCAAGGCCGGTTTCCTGACTGACCTTTGCGACGGCCTCCGCCATCATACAAGATAGTGTCAGATGAAACCGGGCTGCAATTTTGCCCAGGGGTACGCCTTTTCTGAGGTCCTCCACCATCTGTCTCACCCCGGAAGCGATGCTTATAATCCGGCAACCGTCATCCCCTGGTGTGATGTCAAATGCGTAAGCCGTGTTTGCCGATACGTTTGGATCTGCCGCCGCTTCCAGGGCTATGGCGGCCTGGCTGTCGTAGGAAATTTCATGGCAGATCATTAACAAGGCGGACACAGCATCAAACAGACGGCCTGTGCTGGATGTCAACGGGCTGTTTATCTGCCGGTCCATCATCTGAATCAAAAATGCAAGCTTGGATTTGTCCAGAGATCGGACAAAGGGGATATCCAGTTCCATGATTTCTGATCCGAATACCTTGTATAACAGGGCAACCGCCATGCGCCAGGGCGACGTCACCGCCGCATCCCCGCCCGGCATAGGCAGGTAGTTCAGATGGGCCCGGCGTTCAAACCCCGCATAGGTACAGGTCAGAACTTCACCTCCCCAGATATGGCCGTCCGTACCCAGGCCGGTACCGTCCAACGTCAGGGCAAGCACCTCGCCGTCCAGGTTATTTTCCGCCATACACGACAGGGCGTGGGCATGGTGGTGCTGGACCCCTATGAGGGGCAGTCCTTGCTCTCCAAGCTTTTTTGCAAACTGTGTGGAAAAATATCCCGGGTGAAGGTCGTGGGCCACACACCCCGGCCGGATATCCAGGATTTTCTGCATATGGGTGATGGTTTCTTGGTAAAAATTCCGGACCTGAATTGATTCAAGATCTCCGATGTGGGGGCTTAAAAAGGCGTACCTATCCCGGGTCAAACAGATGGTTGATTTCATACCGGCACCGCAGCCAAGGATGTTGGCAAGTTTTTCATCTTTCGGCGGGGTGATATCCACAGGCAGTGGGGCATACCCCCTGGACCGGCGCAGAAACCGCAATTTTTCCTGCTGGATTCTGGCAATGGAGTCATCGGCTCTGAAGTAGATATCCCTGTCGTGGAGCAGAAAATAATCGGCAATATGGGAAAAGGCATCCAGGGCGTCGGCATTGTCAATGGACAGCGGTTCGCCGGACCGGTTTCCCGAAGTCATGATCAGGATATCAGGGCCTTTGTCCAAGAGCAGATAGTGCAACGGCGTGTAGGGCAGCATGATGCCCAGACACAGATTGCCCGGTGCCAGATTCTCGGCCAGTCCCATGCCTTCAGATTGGGCAGGATCCTTTTTTTTCAACAATACAATGGGCCGGTGATAGGATAAAAGCAGCTCTTTTTCAGCGGAACCCATGTGAACATGGTCAAACAGGGGTGAATCCCAGGCCGCCATCAGGGCAAAGGGTTTATGCGGTCGGTTTTTTCTGTGCCGCAGCAGATCCACCGCTGCTGAATTGGCCGCATCCACAGCCAGGTGAAACCCGCCAAGCCCCTTGACCGCAACGATTTTTCCCTGCCCGAGCATTCGGGCCGCAATAACTATGGCCTGGACCGGATCATTGCCGTCCACCCGTTTGCCCGTATTATCCGTCAAAAACACCTGGGGGCCGCAAACCGGGCAGGCATTGGGCTGGGCATGAAATCGCCGGTTTAACGGGTCTTCATACTCCTTGAGGCAGTCCGGGCACATGGTAAAGGATTTCATGGATGTTTTGGGCCGGTCATAGGGAATATCCTGGATAATGGTGTATCTTGGCCCGCAATTGGTGCAATTAATAAAGGGATATTCAAACCGGCGATCCGCCGGGTCCTGCATCTCTTTGAGGCAATCGGGACACACCCCGACATCCGGGGATATCAAGGCGGATCGGATCCGGGCCGCCCGGCTTTTAACGATCGTAAAATCCGTCAGATCCAAAGGGGGCGTATTTGTTGCAACAATCTGTGAAATTTGTGACAACGGCGGTTTTTTTTCAGGAATGTCCAGGAGAAACGCATCCATATCCGCTGGTGCCCCCTGGACGAAAAGCGCCACACCCGAAGCGGTATTGGAGACATGGCCGCAAAGATGATGCCGATGGGCCAACCCAAATAAAAAAGGGCGGAATCCAACACCCTGGACCACCCCTGATATACTAACCTTTTTTGCCGACAGACCCGAAGAACCCATTTAAAATGTCAGGCCTGGCCGCCACCCAGTTCAAGTATCTTGCGCATGTCTGCAATGGTTTGCAAGGCCGCTTCTTCATCCACCTTTGAAATGGCAAATCCGGCATGGATAATAACATAATCCCCAATCCCGGCATCTTCGAGGAGCATCAGACTGGCCTCCCGGACCACTCCGTCCACTTCCACCTTTGCCAGGGCATCGTTGATTTCAATAATTTTTGAAGGTACAGCTAAACACATAGGTTTTAATTTCCATCCTCTTGTTTTTATTTTAAATCATTAAAGCCAGTATATCATTAAGTCGCCTTGTGAACAAACCCAATTCGTTTTATTTAAGCACGGCGTGTTATGAATATTGCCGACCGGGGGAAGATGAATTTAGAAATATATTCAACACTATCATTATTGCCGTGAAAAGTCTTTAAACTTCAACGGCGCTTTACGCAAAATTTTTAGACGCGGTTTATGCAAAGTCGGGTACGCTACCAATTGAGAAGTTCGTTTATCTCCTCTTCGGTGAGCAGGTTTGTAAGATCTTGCCTCCGGCGGTCCCCGTTCTTTCTTCGTTCCTGCTTTCTGCGGTCAACGCCGAGGCGTGCGTTGGTAATTGAGCGCAACCATTCAAAAAAGGAGCGTCGCTGTTTACTTGAGCTGTTGCGAAAATCATGTCGACGTTCAGCCCCGCAGCGTCTGTCTTTGTTACTGCGCCGGTTGTGATTGTTTTGGCGCCGGTCATGGGGATATGGGATTTTGGGCGGGCTCGTCATGTCTCACATTACTCTCTTTTTTATCTGCCTTTTTCTTATCGGGGCCGGGGCCTTTCCTGGGACAATGTTTTGTAAACCGGCTGCACTATAGTCCCGGCTGATTTTTCCCGAGACTTCAATAGGACAGGAATTTACTTTTTGTCAACCCAAATATAAAACACGTCCAGAAGATTGTGATCCCGGCACCATTCTGATATATCCTGATTTATCATGGCATATATTAATAAACAGATGCTCACGGCTGTTGTGGCTGATGAACACGGAAATATTTTTGAATTGGATGGATATGCAGCGGCAGGCATGTCCGGAGATGAGTTTTTCATTTTGACAAAATCCGGGACCTGTCCCATGCCCCACGGCAGTGAACTGATGATGCTGCCGGACAGAGCCCCCATTGTGTTCAACCTGGTCTCCGACCAGTTTGAAATTCTTGACACCAATCCGTTTGAGCCTGACCAGCGCATTTATCCGGTTGGGGTGTTCAACTCCCCGGGGTACGTGAATCAGCATTTTTGTGCCTACGATGACACCGGAATAGAGACGCCCCTGCCCCTGTTTTCCTATGGTGCCGTGGGGTTTGGAAAAAATGATTTCAGATCGGCCGCCCTTCAGGTGGATGACGAACCCCGGCAGGATCTGCGGTTGATGCCCATTGACCAGGTTCAAAAAGGGGTCGATAAATTCAGAAAAAAATATCCGGCCAACCGGCTGATGCGCCACCTGGAAAAATGTGCCCTGGAGTACGGGTGTCCTGCCGGTAAAAATTTTTTTCTGGGTCGGTATGAAGCCCCCCTGCCGACCTCCGTGGTCTGTAACGCCCGGTGCCTTGGATGCATTTCCCTTCAAACGGAAAATAATTTGTGCGCCTGCCAGGACAGAATCGCGTTTATCCCCGATCCCGAAGAGATCGCAGGTGTTGCCCTGGAACATATCCTGAAAGTGGAAAAGGCTGTGGTCAGTTTCGGCCAGGGGTGTGAGGGGGAACCGTTAACCTCGGCGGATGCCATTGAACAGGCCATTGTTTTGATTCGGGAAAAAACCGATCAGGGCACCATTAACCTGAACACCAATGCAAGTTTACCCGACCGGGTGGAACGGTTGTGCAACGCAGGGCTCGACAGCATGCGCGTGAGTATGAATTCGGTACGCAAGGAATGTTACACCACCTATTTTCGTCCCAGGTCTTATTCTTTTGAAGATGTGGTGGACAGTATAAAAAGAGCCAGGGCAAAGGGCCGTTTTGTGGCAATCAATTACCTGAACTGCCCGGGTTTTACCGATTGCCAAATGGAAAAGCAGGCGCTTATGGATTTTATCCGGGAAACGGACATCAACATGATCCAGTGGCGCAATCTTAATTTTGATCCCCGGAACTATATCCGCATCATGGAAAATGCCGCACCCGGCGGTGCCCCCACCGGCATGGCAAACCTCATAAAAGACCTAAGCCAAGTATTTCCCCATCTCATCCACGGCTATTTCAATCCACCCCGATAATATTATTGAAAAACCTTGCTCGATTTGATTTAATCCATAGTTTATTATTGAACGGTAGTTAACTTGTTAAGGAAAGGGCAGCATGTTACCCGATATCAGCGGCATCATTATAATAGCCGGTAATTACGGCAGCGGCAAAAGTGAGACGGCTGTTAACCTGGCAGCCGTGTCCCGGCGTGCGGGGAAAAGTGTCAAGATAACGGATCTGGATCTGGTCAACCCCTATTTCAGAAGCCGGGACGCCCAAAAGCCCCTGGAGGAGCTGGGTGTGGAAGTGGTCTTGCCCGACAAAAAATACATGCATGCGGACCTGCCGATTCTAACCCCGGGCGTGGCCGGCATGATTAGAAATCCGGCCCAGGTGACCATTTTGGATGCCGGCGGCGATGATGCCGGCGTAAGGGTGCTTGCGGCCCTGGCTGACGTGCTTGAAAAAGGTGCCGTCAAATTGCTCCAGGTGATCAATCCCTTGCGTCCCGAAACCTGCGATGTTCAAGGTTGTCTTAGAATCAAGGCCAAAATTGAAGCTGCCGCAAAATTGCCCGTCGCAGGCTTGATTTCCAATGCCAATCTCCTTGACGAAACCACCGTGGAAATTATCTATGACGGCTACAATCTGGTGCGCCGGGTATCCGAAGCCACCGGCCTTAATATTGAATTTATAACAGCGTCCACCAGGCTTTTGCCCCAACTTGAAACGGAACGGATCACCTGCCCCATCCTGCCCATTGACCGGTTGCTGGCACCGCCCTGGACACGCACTTAACACCAAGGAGTACTACGTACAATGGCCTATAAACACATTATTGATGTCGAAAGGTGCAAAGGATGCGGTCTTTGTGTGCATTTCTGCCCCAAAGACGTGCTTGAGATCTCCGATAAAGTTAATGCAAAAGGGCATTTCCCGGTCTTCCAGGCCAGACCAGAGGACTGCATTTATTGCGCCATCTGCTGCACCATGTGTCCGGATGTGGCGATTAGTATAGTTGAAGAGCAGAATGCATAATCATTTATTTTAAGGACAGAAGGACAAGATACAATGGCTAAAGTCTTAATGAAAGGCAATGAAGCAATCGGCGAAGCTGCCATCAGGGCAGGCTGTTTAAACTATTTTGCATACCCTATCACGCCCCAGTCGGAAGTCGCCGAATACCTGAGCAAACGCCTGCCCGAAGTGGGCGGTGTGTTCCTCCAGGGCGAAAGTGAAGTGGCCGTAGGATATATGATTTTTGGTGCTTCGGGTGCCGGAGAGCGTGTCATGACCACATCATCGTCTCCCGGCATCAGTCTGATGAGCGAAGCAATTTCCTATATTGCCGGGGCGGAATGTCCGGCCGTATTTGTCAATATCATGAGAGGCGGTCCCGGATTGGGCGGGATTCTTCCGTCCCAGGGCGATTATTTCCAGGCAACCAAGGGCGGTGGCCACGGTGATTATCATCTGATGGTCCTGGCACCGGACGGCGTTCAGGAAGCTGTCGAAATGACCATGCAGGCATTTACCCTGGCTGAGAAATACAGAAATCCTGTCATGATCATGGGTGACGGCATGATCGGCCAGATGATGGAACCTGTTGAATTCTCCGATAATTTGAAAACCGAACCCTCCAACAAGGATGCCTGGGCCTCCAACGGCATGTCCACCCGGAAAAGCGACAAACCGAACCTGGTGAAATCCCTGTTCCTGGACCCCACTGAACTGAACCAGCACAACCTGAACCTCAAAGCCAAATACACCCAGATGAAAAAAGAGGATGTTCAGTACGAATTGTACAATGCAGACGGGGACTATCAGGTGCTGCTGGCAAGCTACGGCACCATGAGCCGGGTATGCCGCACCGCCATTGACATGCTCAAGGCCGAAGGCATTGAGGCGGCCATGTTCCGGCCCAAGACCTTGTTTCCCTTTCCGGAAAAACAGGTCTATGATGCCGCTGTCAAAGAGAGCTGTAAATGCGTTATCAGCATTGAAATGAGCATGGGCCAGATGGTGGAAGATGTCCAGCGTTGCGTCATGGGCAAAAAGCCGGTGGAGTTTTACGGGGAGTGCGGCGGAGAAATTCCGTCACCTGAAAAAATCATCGAAATCGTAAAAGAGCTGATCGGGTAAGGCGCCGGTCAAGGAGAAAATAATGGGAAAAACATTTTCTAAGCCAGAGGCGTTGACAGACAATTATACCCACTATTGTCCCGGCTGCACCCACGGCATTGTCCACCGGCTGGTGGCCGAGGCCATCGACGAACTGGGCATCCGGGAAAAGACTGTGGGTATCGCCCCTGTGGGGTGCGCCGTCATGATCTACAACTACATTGACTGTGATTTTCAGGAAGCCGCCCACGGCAGGGCGCCTGCCATGGCAACCGGCATCAAACGGGTTCGTCCGGATCTGATGGTCTTCACCTACCAGGGCGACGGCGACCTTGCCAGCATCGGTTTCGGTGAAATCATGCATGCCGCCAACCGCGGGGAGAAATTTACCGTCATTTTCATCAACAATGCCATTTACGGCATGACCGGCGGCCAGATGGCTCCCACCACCATGCCGGGCCAGCGTGCCACCACGGCACCGGCCGGCCGTGATACGGCCCAGACCGGCATGCCCCTGCGCATGGCCAATCTGATGAGTGAAATTGTGACCCCGGGGTATGTGACCCGCCAGGCGGTGCTCAAACCCCAGATGGTCAACAAATGTAAAAAGGCGATTAAAAAGGCATTCCAGTACCAGATGGACAATACCTGTTTCAGCTTTGTGGAGGTGGTCTCCACCTGTCCCACCAACTGGGGCATGACACCCATCAACGCATTGAAATGGGCCGAAGAAACCTTGCTGCCTTACTATGAACTGGGCGATTACAAAACCCCTGAAGACGCCAATTAAATTGGGAGAGACCCATGCAGACAGAAATTAAATTTGCAGGATTCGGCGGCCAGGGCATTCTTCTCAGTGCCAAGCTGCTGGCCTATGCCGCAATGAAGCAGGGATCCCAGGTTGCCTGGATTCCTTCCTACGGACCTGAAATGCGGGGCGGCACCGCATATTGCACCGTGGTGATCAGTGATAAACTCATTGGATCACCCATTATAAAAAATCCCACCCATCTTGTGGCCATGAACCGGCCCTCCCTGGAAAAATTTGACGACACCATCAAACCCGGCGGGATCGTATTTATAAATTCATCATTGATCCCGGTCAGAAGCCAGCGCAAGGATGTGGTCGAACTGCTGGTCCCGGCCAATGATATTGCCATTGAGGCAGGATCCGTCAGGGCTGCCAACATTGTTGCCCTGGCCGCATTTGCCGCCAAAAGCAAACTGGTGGATCTGGATCTTTTGAAAAAATGCGTCAAGGAAGAATTTGCCGCCAAGGCAAAAATTATTCCCTTGAATATGGATGCGTTTGACAGGGGTGTGGCTGCCGCCCAGGCATAGCCGTAACTTCCCTTACAAATATCAAAGGCGGGAAAAATGCTGCATACGTTTTTCCCGCCTTTGTTTATGGATAAATAAAATTTTAGAAACTTAATTTCACCCCGGCATAGCCCGAAAGTTCTGCGGTCCCATAACCGGCTGCCTCTTCATATGTTTCATCAAAAAGATTTTCTATCCGGCCAAAGAGCTTCACATTTTTGCAGACCTGATAGGACGCTGCCAGGTTGACCAGGGTATAGGCCCCCAGTTTTTTGGACGTATCATCCCGCTCACCAACATAGACGGCATTGAGATTGATCTGCAGATTTTCAATGGGATAAAAATTCAGATCTGCGCTCCCTTTATGGAACGGCCGCCGGTAAAGCTGCTCGCCGCTCGTATCGACATCGGTATAGGTGTATCCCAACTGCATATTAAAATGATCGCAGGGATACCAGGAGATGCTTGACTCGATGCCCTGGGTTTTGACACCTGAAACATTATAATATCCCACGGCATCATCCGCATCATTATAGTCAATGAGGTTGTCAATATCATTCCAGAACCAGGACACGGCGATCACCAATTGTTTGTTGAACAGCGGCTGCTCAATGCCGATGTCATACCCGATGCTCTCTTCGGGCTCCAGGTCTTTGTTTCCCACGACATAATATCCCCAGCTGCCGTAATCAATGTCCGGACCATACAGTTGATACAGGGAGGGGGCCTTAAATCCTGTTCCCACAGAGCCTTTGATCTGGGTGCCGGTGGTGCTGATGGTATAGGTCGGGGCCACACGCCAGGTGGTTATCCCGCCAAACGCATCATGGTCATCGTGGCGGATACCCACCGCGGCGGCAAAATTTCCTGCTACAAACTGCTCCTGCAAATAAATCGCATTATTGGTCGCCCTTTTTTCCAAAGAATTGTCTTCATAGGTTTCCGTTTCTGTTTCAACGCCGGCAACAATGGTGTTGTGTTCATCCAATAGAAACGTATTCTGGATGTCAAATTTTCGGATTGTCCCTTTGAAATCATATTCGCCGCCGTATTCCAGGTCCGTCTCCCGGTCAACGCCCGAGTATGATCCGCCAACAGTCATCTGCCAGCGGTCTTCCAGAAAATGGAACACACCTTCAAGACGTCCTGTTGTTTCATCGGTGTCCAGGGTGTCAAAGTTATCGATCAATGATTTTGAGTTCCCGTGGTGATCGTATCCAAACCCGTCCGAGTCCTGCTGGGACGTTGACAGATGAAGATTAAAATTAAGATCCAGAATCTCACTGGGCGCGGCGTTAATCTTTAATGCCGCACTTTTATTTTCATATCCGTCGTCTTCACTGTTTCCATCTGCTTTCCGGGCAACGGACAACCCATCTGTTTTTGTTCCGGACACGGTAAACGAAGTGGTGATATAATCATTGCCGAACGAGCCGCCAGCCACGCCGCGCTGGGTATTGTAAGAGCCGGCTTCAAGGGAAATAAAACCTGTTGGCTGTTTTTGTCCCTTTTTAGTAATGATGTTGATCACACCGCCGATGGCATCGGAACCATAGAGAACACTTTGGGGACCCCGGACAACTTCGATCCGTTCAATATTATCGGTTGTCAGGTTCCGCAGGTCTGCATTCCCTCCCGTCTGGGTGGCATCCCGAAATTCAACACCGTCAACCAGCACCAGGGTGTGTCTGTTTTCGGTGCCACGCATATACACGGAAACCGTTCCGCCCATGGGGCCGGTCTGGACAACATTGACGCCCGGCACACTGCGCAGAACATCGATGACCTGAGTCTGCTGCCTGGCTTCGATCTCTTCAGACGTAATGACCGTCACCGAACTCCCCAGTTGTGAACTGCGGGTAGGGGTTCTTGTTGCACTGACCACGATCTCTTCTAAAACATCTGTCTCTTCTGTTGATGGGTTTGCAGCCAATGCGTTCAGGGGCGCTAAATAAAAAACAAAAATCAACACAGATAGTTGTACCACACGATTTTGCATAGTCGCGCTCTCTCCTTGCAATCGTCCGGGCATAAAAAACCCGGACCAAAAAAATTTTAATCCGGGATTTCCCAAACTATCTCAGAATTTTCCTGCCTACCCAATCCTCGAGGTCATCGGCATCTTATCCAGGCAGGTCTTCTGACTTCCGGGGCGTGTTGTCTCTGCCCCTTCCCGGTCCAGTGGACCAGTGGTTCATGCAGAGACGCCTATTTTCCGGTTACAGCGGCGGGTCCGTTCCTGAGTTTCACAGGATTCCCTTTTGGCTGTTTTCATTAAAGCAGCCATTGTGCTTTCACGCACACCTGAACTATTGTTTTATGTTTAATGTGTTACGGTTTTCTCTTATCCTTTAGCACGGCATTGGAAATGACAATGCGCTGGATCTCGCTGGTGCCTTCGTAGATGGTAAATACCCGGGCGTCCCTGTAGAATCGTTCCACCGGGTAATCTTTGGTAAATCCGTATCCCCCGTGGATCTGTATGGCCTGGGCCGTGATTTCCTGAACCATTTCAGAGGCAAAGAGTTTGGCCATGGAGGCCTCCCGGGTGAATTTTTCTCCCCGGTCCTTCATGGATGCCGCCGAAAGAATCAGCTGCCGGGCCGCCTCAATCTTTGTGGCCATATCCGCAAATTGAAAACGAATGGCCTGGTGTTTGATGATGGGCGCGCCGAACTGCTTGCGTTTTTTTGCATACTTGACTGCGGCATCAAAGGCGGCCTGGGCCACACCAAGGGATTGGGCCGCAATACCGATCCTGCCGCTGTCCAGACCGGACATGGCGATTTTAAAGCCGTCGCCCTCCTTGCCCAGAATATTGGCAGCCGGTACCCGGCAATTTTCAAAAATCAGATCCGTGGTGTCCGAAGCCCGCAGCCCCATCTTATCTTCATGGTGCCCCACGACCAGCCCGGGTGTTGTCTTGGGGACAATAAAACAGGAGATGCCTTTATGTCCCTTGGTTTCGTCGGTTTTGGCCGTGACAAGAACCACGGAACTGTTTTCCCCGGACGTGATAAACCGCTTGGTGCCGTCGATCACATATTCATCGCCGTCCTTGACGGCTGTGGTGGTCTGGCTCACCGGATCGGACCCGGCATCGGGTTCGGTCAGGGCAAAGGCCCCGATAATCTCCCCGGATGCCAGGGGCACAAGAAATTCCTGCTTCTGTTTTTTTGTGCCGAATTTATTGAGCGATTCGCACACAATGGAATTCTGGACCGACATCACCACCGAGGTGGAGGCACAGGAATATGCGATCTCAGACAGGGCCAGCACATAGGATACCGCATCCGCAGCTTCCCCGCCGAACTCTTCGGGAACCATCATCCCCATCAGCCCAAGCTCCCCCATCTGTTTGAAATTCTCTGCGGGGAACTCCCGGGTTTGATCCCGTTCCGCAGCGGTGGGGGCGACGACCTTGCGTGAAAATTCACGCACCATATTCTGGATCATCACCTGTTCATCGGTTAACTTGAATAACATGGTATCTCCTTTGTTTTAAAAAAACGGATCTAAGGCGCATAGACCACCACAATCAGTTCGGCATCGTGATCGCCGATATTGCGCAGGTCATGCTTGATCCCTGAATTAAAATGAAGGGATTCCCCTGTTTTCAAGACATTGATATGGTCCCCCACCTGAATTTCAACTTCACCGTCCAGCACATAGGCAAACTCCTCGCCCTCGTGCTGAAACCCAACCCCTTCATGGCTGGCACCGGCTTCTACAACGATGCGAAACGCCTTTAAGTGGTTGTTTTCAGCCCCGGGTGACAACGGAGTATACGCATAATTGTCCGTGCGCTTGGTATAGGCATCGGCCCGGGCTTCTGATGAATCTTCCGACTCATTGAGCAAAAATCCGGAAGAGAGTTGAAGGGTGCGTGAAAGCTGGAGCAGCGTTCCAACAGACGGCCGCTGCTCTCCGCTCTCGATTTTCTTGATAACTTCTTTTGACAGCCCGGTCTCATTGGCCATGGCATCCAGGCTGAGTTTTTTGTCCAGCCTGGCACGCTTGATCCGGACGCCTACATGGGTAATTTCTTTCTTTTTAGTCATACGATCTCCAATAGTTTGAGGGTGATCAAACTCCATCTTTGACTGAGCGCTCGTTCAGCGCCGGTGGACTAAAAAATACATCCGGTTAATTTACTCTACAACTTCAATCCAGCCTTCGGTATCTTCAGCTTTTCCGTACTGAATGTCAGTTACGGCATTATAAAATTTCATGCATGTTTCACCGGGATTGCCGTCGCCGATATGAATGACTCTATCTTTATAGCGCAGCTCTCCCACAGGGGAAACAACCGCAGCGGTTCCGGATCCGAACATTTCCTGCAGGGTGCCGTTGTCGGCCGCGGCAATGACCTCATCAATGCTGATCCTGCGCTCGCTGACCTTTATGCCCCATTTTTTTGCCAGTTCAATCACTGAAAAACGGGTAATACCGGGCAGGATACTGCCGTTGAGCATCGGGGTAACCAGTTCGTCATTGATCAGAAAGAAAATATTCATGGCCCCGACTTCTTCGATATATTTAAGCTCAATACCATCCAGCCACAATACCTGGTTATATCCTTCTTTTTTGGCTTTTTCCCCGGCCAGAAGACTGGCGGCATAGTTCCCTGGGGTTTTGAACTCACCGACCCCGCCGCGAACGGCCCGGACATGGTCTTCACAGACCCAGATTTTTACAGGCTGCAGGCCCTGGGCATAGTATGATCCCACAGGCGAGAGGATGATGAAAAACTTGTATGTATAGGAGGCCCGGACACCCAGGAACGGGTCGGTGGCCACGATGGTGGGCCGGATGTACAAAGAGGTCCCGGGGGTTTCTGGAATCCAGGCTTCTTCAATTTTGAGCAGTTGTTTCAGTGCATCCATGACAAAATCGATGTTAATTTCAGGAATGCAAAGGCCCTGGCTGGAGCGGTTCATGCGGGCAAAATTATCCCGGGCCCGGTAAAGCTGAATTTTTCCGTCTTTAGTTTTATAGGCTTTCAGGCCTTCGAACACCGCCTGCCCGTAATGCAGCACCATGCTTGCCGGCGACATGGTAAAATCGCCGTAGGGTTCAATGCGGGCATTGACCCATCCCTTGTCCTTTTCATAATCCATGACAAACATATGATCGGTAAATACCGTACCAAATCCCAGGTCTTCATCCTTGGGGCGGGTGCCTGGTTCAGATACCCGGGTAACTTTAACCTCCATTGCGCCTCCGTTCTCAATTGGTGTTAACTTGTCATTTAACCGGCCAAGCTTATACCTTATTCTATAGGGTAGGTTTCCCACTATGCCGGTTAAGCCGCTCATAGCAAAGCAGCCCATACATTTAGCAAATTGTCATATTAGGACAATAATAAATTGAAAGCAAAGAGATTTTAAAGGTTTATTTCAAGTCCGTCATAGGCTGTGAACACTTCCAGATTCTGGGCCCCCGGCCAGGGGCAAAGTCGGGCATATTTTTGGGCATCCATGGCATGCTGCTCCAGTTTTTCATCGCAGGATGCAGGATCATTGTGGAACAGGCAAAGCCGTTTTACATCCGACCTGAGAGCAAGTTCAATGCCTGTCATACTGCTTGAGTGCCCCCAGTCTTTTTTGCAGGTTAATGTGTCTGCAAATTTGTACTGGGCATCAAACACAACCAGATCGGCATTGCTAAAAAACTGAACAAACGGGTAGTCATCCTGGTCAACATCGTCATGATGCTCTGAATCTGTTGAATAGACAAAGGCTTTATTTTTTTGTTCAAACCTGAATCCAAAGGAGTCTCCAGGATGGCTCTGTTTAATTCCTTCTATTGAAAACCCGCCTATTTCATAGGTTTGATCAAGTTCCAGCACGTTAAACCTGATATCTGCACCCATGGCAGACAGGGGAACGGGAAAATTGGCGGCGTTCTGCTGAAAGGTCATGGATTCTTCAATTTTGTCATGATATCCGTAAAAGTTAATGGTAGATCCTTGCATATAAGCCGGTATAAAAAAAGGAAACCCGTTGATGTGATCCCAGTGAAGGTGGGAAAGAAAAATGTGAATGGAAAAAGTTTGCGGCCCGTCCCGGTTCATGGCTGCCGCAAGGGATGTCCCAAGATCCCGTATCCCGGTTCCGCTGTCGCAGACGATGATTTGCTTTTTGTCTTCCCCCTTAACCTGAACACAGGATGTGTTTGAGCCGAAGGTTCCCCGGATTGAAAAGGGCAGGCTTTTTATAAACTGCTTGATCTTTTTTTCCGATGAAAGATTATGGGACCCTGTTCTCTCCAATGCTCTGGCAAGTTTATGTTCGATGTCACGCGAAGAAAATGAAATAGGGATTGACCCCCTGCTGCCCCAGAATTTGATATTCAAAGTTATTGGCCTCCCGGTTTATGAGTTTGCTTCGGGATAGAATTATTAGATATAACTAAACGTTTTAGCAGATAGTTGCAAGCAGTTTGAACTGGCGGGGTAGGTGATCTCATGTTAAAAATAATCGTAATTCTCATTATTGAATAAATTGTGAACGAAAAATTGGCGTACTGCTTAATTGTGGATAGGAATTAGAGAATATACTCAATTTTTTGTGACAACGTATTGCCGTCAGCGGACGTAGATGGGCGGCTTAAGAGAATAGGAGAGATCCATGCCTAAACGATTGTCGGATATACCCAAACAGAATCGTCCCCGGGAAAAAATGCTGGAAAACGGCCCGGAATTATTAAGCGATGATGAATTGGTGGCGATTTTACTGGGTTCCGGTACCAAAGGTCATGATGTCATGACCGTGGCTGCCCGCATTGTCCGGTTGGTGGATGCCCATAAGGGCCTGCCGGATTTGAGGGATCTGCAGCAACTGGAAGGCGTGGGGCCGGCCAAAGCCATGCTGGTTGCGGCGGCCCTGGAGTTTGCCCGGCGCCGCATTCACCCGGAAGGTCTTAAAATCACAACGCCCCTGGATGTCTTGCCCCTGATCCGCCATTATGGAGACCGGAAACAGGAACACTTTTTATGCATTTCCCTGAATGGGGCCAATGAGGTGATCACCCATCGGGTGGTTTCCATTGGCCTGGTGAATCAAACCCAGGTTCATCCCCGGGAGGTCTTTGCCGATCCCATCACCGACCGGGCTTCGGCGGTGATTCTGGCCCACAACCATCCGTCCGGAGACATGACCCCCAGTGAAGCTGATAAAAAGGTTACCCGCCGGCTTCAAGAGGCCGGCAACACGTTGGGCATTACGGTTCTGGATCATATTATTTTCAGCCCTAAAGGACATTACAGCTTTTTGGAAAATGGCTGTTTGATGTGAATCAGTCAAACAGCTTATTCACGGCCGCCATAACTTTGTCCTCATCCGCCGGATGGGGAATGGTGATCTGGTCTCCATTGGGGTTTTTAGCATTATAGGCCATGGCCACCTCTCTGGCATTGGGATTTCCGGCCCAGTTTCTCCGGGCCACGCCGCCCATGACGTCCCAGAGCATGGCGGATCTGATGATTGAATCCACACGCTTGCTGCCGTCCAGCACCAGGCCGAATCCGCCGTTGACGGCCTTGCCGATGCCGGTGCCCCCGCCGTTGTGCAGGGCCACCATGGTCATCCCCCGGGCGGCATTGCCGGCAAAGCAGTGGGTGGCCATGTCGGCGCACACATTGGAACCGTCATGGATGTTTGCGGTTTCCCTGAACGGGGAATCCGTGCCGCCGGGGTCATGGTGGTCCCGGCCCAGCATGATGGGGGCGGACACTTCTCCGGTTCTGACCATGTCATTGAATTTCAGGGCAATGGATACCCTGCCTGGGGCATCCTGGTATAGAATCCTGGCCTGGGAGCCCACCACCAGTTTGTTGTGCCGGGCATCCTTGATCCACACGTAATTGTCCCGGTCGTAAGATCGGCGGTTGGGGTCAATGCAGGACATGGCTGCGGCATCGGTCTTGTTTAAGTCTTCGGGGTCACCGGAAAGGCATACCCAGCGGAAAGGCCCGTAGCCGTAATCGAAAATGTGCCCCATGATATCTTCAAAATAGGAGGGATAGACAAATCCGTTCTTTGCATCCACGCCGTTTTTAGACACTTCGGTGACGCCGGCATCAAATATCGCTTTTAAAAAGGCATTGCCATAGTCAAAGAAATAGGTGCCTTTGGCTGCAAGTTTTTTGATTAGTTCATAGTGTTGCTTCAGGCTCTCATCCACCAGACGTTTGAACCTTGTCCTGTCGTTGGCCAGAAGTTGGGTGCGTTCAGCGAAACTTAAGCCCACCGGGCAATACCCGCCGTCATACACCACATGGCATGAGGTCTGATCGGACAACAGATCCACCTTCAAATCTTTTTTGATCAGAAAAGCCAACAGGTCCACGATGTTGCCGTGGTAGGCAATGGAGGTGTTCTCCTTTGCTTTTACGGCGGCCTTGGCTGCTTGGTAAATTTTTTCGAGGTCATCGAACACCACATCCACCCACCCCTGCTCATGCCTGGTTTTGACCCTGGACTTGTCCACCTCTGCAATGATACATGTCGCCCCGGCAATTTTAGCCGCCTTGGGCTGGGCTCCGCTCATACCGCCTAAACCGGATGACACAAAGAGCAGCCCTGCCAGATCTCCGTCCGCCGGAACCCCGCACCGCTGACGTCCGGCGTTGAGCAGTGTGTTGTAGGTGCCGTGAACAATCCCCTGGGGACCGATGTACATCCAGCCGCCCGCCGTCATCTGGCCGTAGGAAGAAACCCCCATCTGCGCGGCAATCTCCCAGTCTTCCGGGTTGTCGTAAAGTCCCACCATCAGTCCGTTGGTGATGATCACTCTGGGGTTGTCCGGTGCCGAGGCAAAGAGCCCCAGAGGGTGGCCGGACTGCATCACCAGGGTCTGGTGGTCGGTGAGTGCTTCCAGGTATCGTTTGATCAGTTGATACTGCATCCAGTTCTGGCACACGGACCCGGTTTCCCCGTAGGTCACCAGTTCGTAAGGATACAGGGCCACATCAAAATCAAGGTTGTTGTCGATCATCACTTGGACGGCTTTACCGGCCACACAATTTCCCTTGTATTCATGGATGGGCTTTGCCTTGATATCTCCTTGGGGGCGAAATCGGTAGCCGTAAATCCGGCCCCGGGTTTGCAGTTCTTCTAAAAATTCAGGAATAAGATCGTCATGAAGCGTTGCCGGGATATAGCGAAGGGCATTTTTAAGGGCCACAACGGTCTGGAACCGGGTCAGGCGAAAACCTCTGTCCGGTGCCCTGCGGATGTCCGGGCGAAATTGTGGTTCAGCAGGCAGGGTCTCGGGCAGGCAGATGGTCATGGCCGGGGCAGACGGATTGCTCATAGCGTTTCTCCTTCGTGCGGTCCGGCAGGAAATGACGCCTGCCGAAGGGATTTGATTGGCTTGAATATATAAAATTTATCCTCTGGAAAAATAGATGTCAACGTCTAACCTGCCCCATATTCCCTTAAATTTTCCGTGTGCCGTTAATAATCTTTTTGACAATGTATTTGAATTCATGACAGTTAAGGGATGTGAATTTTCAGATCCCGGCCGATGCGGGTATTTGTAACCGGTTTTTTTTTTGCGCCTGTGATTTTTTTTGAAAGAATTAAGGAAACGCACATCATGAATAAAACCCATCAACTGACTGTATTTGATTTTTTCCACAGAAACGCCCGGATGAACGGGAGTGGATGCGCCCTATATTATAATGGTGAAACCCGAACCCATTCAGAACTGTTTGACGATGCCTGCCGATTGACCTGCGGCATGGCCCGGCTCAATCTGGCTCCCGGTACCCGGGTGGCCGTGGTTGCCAAAAACCATCCGGCATTTTTTCACCTGTTTGCCGCGGCTTCCGCCTTAAACTTGTGTCTTGTGCTCGTGAACCGGCGGCTGGGTGAAGATGAACTGGCCTACGCCCTTGATGACACCACACCCCACATGGTCATTTATGATGACGAAATGAAAGATAAAATCGGACCGCTGATCCGGGAGCGAAGCAGTATTGTCCACAGTTTCAACCTGGCGGACAATTTTTCTTCCCTCTATGCCGCTGATTCCCAGGGAGCCATTGATCTGTCCGACGATTCCGACCCGGACCTTGCCTACATTATTATTCACACCGCAGCCGTCCAGGGAAAACCCCGGGGGGCGGTCCTCAGCCAGACAAACCTTGTCCTGGCCAACCTTCAGCTGATGCATGCCTATGGCCTGGACCAGACGAAAACCTATTTGAATATTTTACCTTTGTTTCACATCATGGGCGTCAATATCGGACTTGCCACACTCATGGCCGGCGGAAAGAATGTGATTCTGGAACAATTTTCCCCCCAGGCCGCCTTCGACCTGATCCTGGAACAAAATGTCTCCATCTTTGGGTCTTTTCCCCCGATTCTGGGCCGCATCCTGGAATGTGTCCAGTCCCAGTCGACAGCTCCGGATCTGTCCAGTCTTGAAATTGTCTCGGGCCTTGAAAGCCCGGAAACTGCCGAACTATGGGAAAAGTTGACCGGATCAAAGTTCTGGATCATGTACGGCCAGACTGAAACGTCGGGGCTGATCACCTTTTCTCCTATGTTTGAGGCACCCGGATCTGCGGGCCGGGTATCGCCCCTGGTCAGAATGATCGTTGCCGATGATCTGGACCATGCCCTGCCGCCGGGCAGCACCGGCGAGATCCTTGTCAAGGGGCCTCTGGTGTTCAAGGGGTATTGGAATGCCGACGCCCTGAATGCATTTACATTCAGAAACGGCTGGCACCACACCGGTGATATGGGGCAGCTGGATGAAAACGGCTACCTTTATTTTAAAGGGCGAAAGCCGGAAAAAGAGTTGATCAAGCCCGGCGGGGAGAATGTGTTCCCCGCAGAAGTGGAGGCGGCCCTTGTCAGTCATGAATTCGTGGATAAAGCATGTGTATTCGGTGTGCCGGATGCAGAATTTGGAGAGGCCGTCAAGGCCGTGTGCACCCTGAAAGCCGGCTGCACCGTTGAAGAAAAAACGTTGATTGCCTTTACCGGTAGCCTGATTGCCGGTTTCAAAAAACCAAAATCCATTGTGTTTGTGGATCAATTGCCCCTGACTGCCGCAGGAGAGATAGACCGTTTTGCAATTAAAGAAAAATATACCCACGGGGAATAGTTATTATCCACGGCAAATTCGGCACAGCCTTTGTCGGCACAGTGTTTGCCCACAAAGATTGTGCCGTTTAACCGCCCATAGGTTTGTATTCTTCCTTTTCTATTGTTAAATAATGGTTACTTCTTTATTGACCAACATAAAAGTTATCTGTATAAAACTTATTCGCACTAACGCTAAAAAGCATCACATGCCAGATTGTGAATAATTAAGAGGAGTTTTTTTAATGAGCGTTATCAACCTGAGACAAATGAAGAAAAATCAAACCGGGGTTATTACGTCGGTAAAAGCCCAGGGCGAGATGGGCCGCCGTATACGGGACATGGGTATTGTCCCGGGAAAGGAGATCACCATCCAGGGCCGTGCTCCGCTTTATGACCCGGTGGCATTGCGGATTATGGGGTTCACATTGACCCTGAGAAACAACGAAGCCGACTATATTCAGGTGGAGGTAGAGTAACATGAGTGTCGCCATTGCCCTTGCAGGAAATCCAAATGCCGGGAAAACAACCCTTTTCAACGAATTGACAGGTGCCCGCCAGCAGGTGGGAAACTATCCCGGGGTAACCGTTGAAAAAAAACAGGGCACCTGCGTTTCTGAAGCCGGTACCTTTGAAATCATAGATTTGCCGGGCACCTATTCCCTGACGGCCTATTCTTTGGAAGAGGTGGTTGCAAGGGACTACCTGGTCAATGAAAAACCGGCCATGGTCGTTAATATTCTGGATGCCTCAAATTTGGAGCGCAACCTCTACCTGTCCGTGCAGTTCATGGAGATGGGTATTCCGGTGTGTTTAGCTCTGAACATGATGGATGTGGCCCAAAAAAGAGGAATAGAGATCGATCTTGACAAACTGTCCGAACTTTTAGGCGTTCCTGTGGTGCCCATGGTGGCCAGGACCGGTAAAGGCAAAGAAGCACTGCTGGCCCAGGTCGCAAAGGGGATTAACAAACCGGCCACGCCTCTGATGATTTCCTACGGCCAGGACATTGACAAAGCCCTGGATGAGATGGAAAAGGTTATTGAGGAAAAACAGTTTTTAACCGACGTCTATTCGGCCCGTTGGGTGGGACTTAAATATTTAGAAAATGATACCCAGATTCTTGAGCTCGGCACCACCCGGGACAAAGAAACCGCCGATCAACTTATGGCCATTGGGGAAAAACTCCAGCGTCATATGTCCGCAACCCTCGATATCCATCCCGAAGGCATGATCGCTGATCAGCGGTACGGTTTTATCAACTCGGTACTCAAGCAGAATGTGATCCGGTTCGCATTTGACCGCAACCGGCTCCAGCGTTCTGATCAGATTGATAAGGTCCTGACCAACCGCTTTCTAGGTCCGTTGATCATGGTGGGGGTGCTTGCCGCCCTGTATCAGTTTACTTTTACCTACAGTGCCTTGCCGGTGGAGTGGATTGAAGGGCTCTTTGGATGGATCAGCGGGGTGATGGAGGCTGTTTTGCCCGACGGACTTCTCAAATCCATGATTATTTCGGGTATCATTGACGGTGTGGGCGGTGTCATGGGGTTTGTGCCCCTGATTATGTTCATGTTTCTGGGCATCTCATTTATTGAGGACTCAGGATATCTGGCCAGGATGGCCTTTATGCTGGACCGGGTTTTCCGGATATTCGGGCTTCACGGCAGTTCGGTCATGGCGTTTATCGTTTCCGGGGGCATTGCCGGCGGATGTGCCGTGCCCGGCGTTATGGCGGCCCGGACACTGAAGTCTCCCAGGGAACGGCTGGCCACCCTTTTAACGGTGCCGTTCATGAACTGCGGTGCCAAACTGCCGGTGTATGCCCTGCTGGTGGCCGCCTTTTTTCCACATAAACAGGCCACGATCATGGTTGTTTTGACGCTGATTTCCTGGGTCGGCGCCCTACTGGTGGCAAAACTGTTAAGAACCACAGTGATCCGGGGTGAATCCACCCCCTTTGTCATGGAACTTCCCCCCTATCGTTTTCCCACCCTCAAGGGGCTTTGGATCCACACCTGGGAGCGGACCTGGCAATATATGAAAAAAGCCGGCACCGTCATCCTGGGAATTTCCATTCTGCTTTGGGCCATGATGACTTTTCCCGGACTGGATGACAAAACTTCGGCTCAATTTGAATCCCGGCGCACCGCCATTACCGATTCGGCTCCGGCGGACGTTTTATATGAACTTAAGGTTGCCGATGAAGGCGCTGAGCTTTCCCCCGGGGCCAGGGAGGTTCAGAGTGCCCTGGCCGCTATTGACGGAGAGGCTGCCATGACCCGGCTGGAAAATTCCATTGCCGGCAGAATGGGCAAAGGTCTTGAAAAAATTTCTTACCTGGCCGGATTTGACTGGCGGACCAATATCGCTCTGGTGGGCGGGTTTGCTGCCAAGGAAGTGGTGGTCTCTACGCTGGGAACAGCATATTCCCTTGGGGATGTGGACCCTGAAAGTACAGACTCTTTGGCGCAAAGACTTGCCAAATCTCCGGGCTGGGGGCCTGTAACCGCCTTTGCCCTGATGATTTTTACGGTGTTTTACGCGCCTTGTTTTGTCACTGTTGTCTGCATTGCCCGGGAAACCGGATCTTGGAAATGGGCTGCGTTTTCTGTCGGGTTTAACACGGCTTTGGCTTTTGCGCTGTCTGTGGTGACCTATCAGGTAGGTTCTCTCATAGTTAATTAAGGAGGAGACAATGGGAAACATTATAGTTGGGCTCATTGTGGCAGTAGCCTTGTTTTATTTGATAAGGAGAATGATCAAAACGTTTAAAGGAGAATCTTCGTGCGGTTGCGGCGGCACTTGCAGTTGCCAAGGGTGCACGCCCGGCATTCAGGAAAGCTGTTGCAGCGCCAACGAGGATTCTGACACCGACCGGACTGATATAACGTAACGGTCATGGGCGGCCTGGTCTATCATGTTTCAGGCCCGGCCCTTAACAAGGCTCGAAGGCGTTCTGTTGCGTACCTGAAATTTCTTAAAATCGGAGGCGAACTATGGATACCCCAGGTGCATTCACTGCAAAGATATATGATACCGCCCTTTATTTTGTTTTGAAAAGCATCCGGCAGGATATCATCCGTTTGATCCCGAACCATGACACACGCATCCTGGATCTGTGCTGCGGTACCGGAGATCAGCTTAAAAGATTATCCGGTGCCGGGTTCAGCAAATTGACGGGAGTGGATCTATCTCCAGACATGCTGAAAGTTGCTGCAAGGGGCAACAAAATAGCCACACTAATTAAATGCGATGTACAGCAAACAGGCTTGCCCGATTCAAGTTTTGACATCATCATTATTTCATTTGCTGTACATGAAAAAACTGCCGGGGTGCAAGCGAATATGATTGCCGAAGCCCGGCGACTGCTCGCCTCTGGGGGACAGCTTGTTCTCGTGGATTTTTCTTTGGATGATTCGGCCGGGGTGGCCAGCAAGATCGCTGTCGATATGATTGAGCGCATGGCCGGAAAAGAACATTATCGCAATTTTAAAGCCTATGTACGCAACGGCGGCATGTCCCCTGTAATTCAAAATTATTTTGAAATCCAGCAACAGATTCGACATGTACGGGGCGTTGCCAGTATTTGGATCGTCACGCCCAAATAACGGAAGATGTATTGGGGAACTGGTCAACTTATCTATTGAGATGTGCCGACGCCTCTTTGTATTGCGGGGTGACCAACGATCTGGAAAAACGTCTGGCAAGTCATAATCAAGGCACAGCATCCAAATATACCCGGTCCCGAATTCCGGTGACATTGGCAGCTGTCCGCCATGAGTTGTCGAAATCCCAGGCGTACAAATTGGAATACATCGTTAAAAAGACCCGGACCGATAAAAAAATTAACACCTTGTTGGATTGGAATTTCAGTAATGAAGGCGGTTAAAGTACCCTATGATCAGCTAAGTCCCGAGGCGCTTGAAGGTGTCGTTGAAGAGTTTGTTACCCGTGACGGTACCGATTACGGGGAGACGGAAGCCACCCTGGAGACCAAAATCAATCAAGTCATGGGTCAGCTTCGAACGAGAAAATCTGTGATTGTTTTTGATCCTGAATCGGAAACCTGTAATATCTTCAGGGCTGATGATCCTGCCTTGAAAGGTATAAACTAAAAAGATCAAAGGCGGGGCAAATTGTGCCCCGCCTTTTCCTTGATCGTTTCTATTTGGCGTGCAGCCAAACCGAAAATCTGTGTTTGGACGAAAAGTTGCCCAGATGCAAGGCGCAAGCAAAGCTAAAACCGGAGCGTACTTTAGTACGTGAGGATTTTAGGTTTGTGCAGCAACGCCGCAGGTGGGTGACTTTTCGTTCAAACACTATTTATAGTCGTAAAAGCCTTTGCCTGTCTTTCTTCCCAACCAACCGGCTTGAACATATTTTCTCAACAGCGGGCAGGGTCTGTATTTGGAGTCCTTGAATCCGTCATACAGGGTTTCCATGATGGCAAGGCAGGTATCCAGGCCAATGAGATCGGCCAGGGTCAACGGCCCCATGGGATGAGCCATGCCAAGCTTCATGACCGTATCAATGTCCTCTTTGGTGCCAACACTCTGGTAAAGACAGAAAATTGCCTCATTGATCATGGGCATCAGAATCCGGTTGGCAATGAATCCGGGGAAGTCATTGGCTTCGGCCGGGACCTTACCGAATTTTTTGGACAGGTCCCAGGTCAGTCGAAAGGTCTCTTCGGATGTGGCAATCCCCTTGATAACCTCCACAAGTTTCATCATGGGCACGGGGTTCATGAAATGCATGCCGATCACCTTGTCCGGCCGGGAGGTCTGGGCGGCAATGCTGCCGATGGGAATGGATGAGGTGTTGGAGGCCAAAATTACGTTTTCCGGGCAGGCTGCATCCAGCTCCCTGAAAATTTGAAATTTCAGGTCTTCTCTTTCCACGGCGGCTTCCACCACGAAATCGGCTTTGGCCATATCCTTTAAATCCGTGGTGGTGGTGATTCTGGCAAGGGTGGCGTCCTTCTCCGCCTGGGTTATTTTTTCTTTTTTCAACAGACGGTCCATGGAGCCTGAGATTGTGGCAAGGCCCCTCTGGCAGAACTCTTCTTTGATATCACTCATGATTACATTCATACCTGCCGCAGCAGCCACCTGGGCAATACCGTTGCCCATCTGGCCGGAACCAACAACACCAAAGGTTTTAACTTCCATTGTCCTGTTCTCCTATATTCAGCTTGAAAAAAATTTACCTACCGGTTAACAATTAGTGCGACTGCCTCTCCGCCACCTAAACACAGTGACGCAAGGCCGGTCTTCACATCTCTTTTGGCCATTTCATACAATAAGGTGGTCAGCACCCTTGCGCCTGATGCACCGATGGGGTGTCCCAAAGAGACGGAACCGCCGTTCACGTTCACCTTTTCCGGGTCCAGTTCCAGGACCTTGTTGATTCCGGCCGAGGTGCCGGCAAAGGCTTCGTTGATTTCAAACAGGTCCACCTCGTTGATCGTGATACCCTGCTTTTTCAGCACCTTGGGTATGGCGTAAATGGGCGCCATGAGTACATATTTCATGTCAATGCCGTAGGATGCCTGGGCACCGATTTCAGCCATGATCGTGCATCCCAGCTCCTTTGCCTTTGCTTCGCTCATCAAAACCACCGCACTTGCACCGTCGGAGATGATGGATGCATTGCCTGCCGTGCCCACACCGTCTTTTTTAAACGCAGGCTTCATTTTAGACAAAAATTCGTAGCTTGTCTCCTGGGGGCATTCGTCCGTATCAAAGATCTTTGGGTCACCCTTGCGCTGGGGGATTGAAACGGGCATGATCTCATCTTTAAACCGCCCCGCGGCCACGGCCTTGTTGGCCCTTGCATAGGACTCGGCCGCAAACCGGTCCTGGTCCTCACGGGTCACCGCCCATCGCTCGGAGCAAAGTTCATTGGACATGCCCATGTGAAAATCGTTGACAACATCCCACAGCCCGTCATGGACCATATGGTCTTCAATGCGGCCCGGCCCCATGCGGTGCCCCCATCTGGCCTTATCCATATAATAAGGCGCCATGCTCATGGTCTCCATGCCCCCGGCCACCACCACATCGGCATCACCGCACTGGATGGCCTGGGCGGCCAGCATCACGGCTTTCAGCGATGAACCGCACACTTTGTTTATGGTAATGGCCTCCACTTCCCAGGGAAGACCCGCCTTGACGACGGCCTGTTTTCCCGGGTTCTGGCCGTATCCGCAGGGCAGAACCATGCCCATGATGCATTCATCCACCACATCATCTTCAATATCAGCACGCCGGATGGCTTCCCTGATGATAAGGCCCCCAAGTGTTGTGGCCCCCATGCCGCTCAATGAACCTCCAAAACTGCCTAAGGGGGTCCGGGTGGCACTGACGATTACTGCTTTATTCATTTTATGCTCCTTTATTTTTACCCTGTTTTTCTTGGGCCAAAACGCCAGGCATTCTATGCGCCTAAGCTTCCCGCTAATTTTTAAGTTAGTCCTGTATGACATATTCCGTGGATATTTTCCACCCACTTCATGCAATGGGTACGTAAAGCTGCCCAGGAGGGTTCGGATCGGATGGTTTGGATGTTGTTAAATCGAAGTTTTTAGGCCGTGGCGGAAAAGACCCAGATGGCTGTCAGGTTGGCGTCGTGCGGGGTGTGAGTTTAGTAAATAAGACCCAGGATAAAATCTGTCTGGGTGCTGATATACTCATCTATGGTAAATTTTTTCTTTAAATACCACCGGCGAAAGGCCCACATATGACCGAGCACGGAAATGTTGTGTCCCACCAGACTGCATGTTTTTTCATCCAGACGGGGAAAATCATTCTGCCCGGATAATTGGGTCAGCGCCCTGACAAATGTATTGGAAACATCCAGTTCCGTGTCCAGCACCCTTTTTTTCCATTTGTCCGGTAAAAACTGGGTAACCTGGTACATGAGCAGCACATGATCCGCCATGTTGTCACACACCATAAAATACTGGCGAATGGCTGCGGCCAGCTGTGTCTTTTTGCAGACGTCTCCGGACAGAGCCTCTTCCACGGCATTCTGGACCTCTTCGTGGATGGCGCTGCACACCAGATACAACAGATCTTCCTTGGAGCTGATATACTCATATAAAGATCCGATGGAAAACCCGGCGGCTTTGGCAATCATCCGCGTGGTGGTATTGTGGTAACCGTGTTCAATGGCCAGCTTGACCGTGGCATCAATGATCTGTCGACGCCGTTTGCGGACCAGCTTTTCATTTTTTATTTGCGTGGGGACATCTGCCCCGGATGCAGGAGTCGGCTTTTTTTGCCGGGCCATGGGTGCTCCTTTAGGTGAACCAAAATATTCAAAGCCTCCCGGATGGACGAACCGTCTCCCCGGGAGGCAAAACTGTGGGGGCATTTAAATGCAGATATCAGGACTCAGGCGCAGTACCGGTACCGGGCTGTGCCGGAAAATTTTTTCAATGGTGCTGCCCAGAACGAATTTGACCGAGCGGCTGTGACCCAATGGGCCTAATACCAGGGCATCCGCCCTGAGATCCTTTGTGGCAGAAAGGATCTGTTCGCAGGGATCTCCCGAATTAATGATGATGTTGATCCCCGGTAAATCCCCAATGCCTGCGGCCTTTATCTGATCCTCAAGCCGGTCCTGCCGCCGTTGTTTGGCTTTGGGCAGGAATTCTTCTTCGGAAAAGGTGTTTTCGGGGACATAGTGGGATTTGATCCAGGCCATCTCTTTGGTACCGATGCAATGGACCACATGAAGCTTTGCACCGGTTGTTTGGGCCATCCATCCCGCCCGGGCCAGGATATGCTCGGTCCAGGGAGAAAAATCCACGGCTGCAATAATGTTGCGGATCTCGCCGGGTTCCGGCTGTTCGTTGCCTGAGTAAGTTCGTTTGAAGATATGTTTGTCCCTGACGCTGAACAGCGCCTTTCTGCAGTGGCGGAATACGAATTCAGCTGCACTGCCGAACATGAAACTTGAGAGGTTGGAACGCCCTTTGTTGGCCATGACCACAAGGTCCGGGTTTACCTCATCAATCATGCTGAGGATCTCTTCGGCGGGATATCCCATTTTGATGCGGATATCGGTTTTGCCGTCGAATTCAGGGTAGCGTGTCCGGATCAGATCTTTGATCTGGGCAATCCGCTCTGTTTTAAGTTCCTCAAGATATTCCTTGGTGTCCTCCCTGCAGGGGTACATCATGCCGGCCATATACACCGGATTGACCTCGCGCAAAGGGACAATGGAACAAATGGTTATTTTCATATCTGCCTGTCCTGCCAGTCCCAGGGCATAGCCCAGGGTCATGGGTGAGTAATCGGAAAGGTCAATACATGCCATAATATGGTTGAACCGGTTCATTGTCTGCTCCTGAATTTATCGAGATGTTACATTTTCTTGTGTCCATGACCAGAACGGATTTATCACGTATATTTTTAATGCGCTTCAGAGGCCGTAGAGGTTTTAAATCCTAAGGACACCTTTTTCTATATTGTACCACCTTCATATGTGGTTGTATAGGTAATGACATGGATTTTCGGGTTGCCGGCTAAAAACAGCAAAAAGCGCTGCGCCCATCCCCAGGGAAAAAATTGTGGACTTGGCTATTTTTATAAACTAAGGTTTAGGGTCGTGGGGATATTAAACCTCTATAGTATAAGGGGAAGAGACATATGGCCGATTTCAACCCCCGCTGTTTGGCGGAATTTAATCATCCGGCAGGGGTATGCGGCGGCGGCCGGTTCGAGACTTGATGCTTTTGTTAAAATCATTTACTATACATGCTTCCAACCCGTGTTCAAAAAGAGACCAACCATGACCAAAGGCAACGTATTCTTCAACGTCGGGGTAATTAACACCGGAAGCTAAAAGGGTAATAACCCTTAAAATACGGCGTCATGTGCACCTAAGATAATATGCTTGGTTGCTGGGCCACTTAAGAAAAAGAAAAAAACATATTCTATTACAGGTGAGTGAATGAGCGATAAACCCAGTTACGAAATGCTTGAGCAACAGATAAAACGACTGGAGCGCTCCATCCAGGGCGCACGCCGGGCGGAATTGATCAATCGAACGCTGTTTTATATTGCATCGGATTTAACCACCTGCGATTCCCTTGGTGATCTGTACGCCTCCATATACAAACGGGTCTCAGATCTTATGGATATTTCTAACTTTTTTATAGCCATTTATCATAAAGATCAAAAAGCCATACAGTATGTATTTCGCAGGGACCAGCAGTCAGAACTGATACCGGAATGGATATACAATTTTTCCCAAAGACCTTCGCTGACTGGTGATGTTATTATAAATAAAACGCCTTTACTGCTGGGTGAACAGCAGCTGATAGACCTTAAAGCCAAGGGCCGGGTGATCGGCAGGCTGCCCAAAAACTGGCTTGGTATTCCGTTGATGGTCAAGGACGAAGTAATTGGTGTGATGGCGGTAAAAAGTTATACCAACGCCGTTAAATATAATGAACAACATGTGGAGCTGCTCAGTTTTGTTTCGGACACCATTGCTACGGCTATTAAGAAAAAACAGGCGGAAAATGAGCTCAGAGAGGCCAAGGAACGCCTGGTCCGCGGCCAGAAACTTGAAGCCATCGCCACACTGGCCGGCGGCATTGCCCATGATTTTAACAACACCCTTTCGGTCACGCTCGGCAATATTAATCTGGCCCAGATGGTGGCGGCAGACGGCACCATCAAAGGGTATCTGGACGACGCAGAACAATCGGTGCTCCAGGCAAAAAATCTGGCGTCTAAATTTGTCGTTTTTTCAAGCAGCAGTACCGTGGGCATTAAAACCCACATTGACCTGACAGGATTTCTTAACGCCACCCTTGACCAGCTGAAACAGGAAAAAAATATCGTGTCCCGGCTTGAGGTATTTGATCTGCCTCCGGTGATCGAAGCGGACCGTGACGCGCTCAAGGAAGCACTCAAGAATGTTGTCATCAATGCCTCAGAAGCCATGGACAACCGGCAGCCGGTAGATATAGGGGCTAAGCTGTATGCCGAACGAAAAGGGATGATTGTCATATCCATCACGGACCAGGGCAGAGGCATCAAGTCGGATGATTTAGAAAAAATTTTTAATCCTTATTTTTCCACCAAACCCAAAGGGGGGAATCGGGGAACCGGGCTGGGCCTTTCCATTGCCTGGGCCATCGTGAAAAATCACCAGGGCAATATCCAGGTTCGATCCACCCTGGGCCAGGGGACGCGGGTGGATATTATTTTGCCGATTTTCCCCAAAGATACATCCAAAGAAGCTTTCAGCAGACCTAAAATAGTGGAACCCAGGGTTAAACGGCCTGCCAGGGTGGCCACCCGAAAACCCCTTGTTCTGTGTATGGATGACGATGCCATGATTCTGGAAATCACCGAAGTTATTCTGACCCGGCTGGGCTACGAGCCGGTCCTTGCAAAATCCGGTGAAGAGGCGGTGGAAAAGTACCAGGCCTGTCTTGTGGAAGGCAAAATTATCGGCAAGGTGATCCTTGACCTTGAGGTGAAGCACGGCATGGGCGGCGAAGAGACCATGGAAAAACTGCTGGCGCTGAATCCCGGCATCAAGGGCATTGTCTCTTCGGGCTATGCCAATGATGCGGTCATGGAAAATCACGCGTCGTTCGGATTCTCTGCGGCACTGTCCAAGCCCTTTTCCATTACGGCACTAAAACAGGCCCTTGAAGATTTGTAACATTGCCATGGGCTGACCTGGTTCATGTATACTATACCCAGGTTCAGCCCACTGAAAATCGAGCGGTTATTTGCGCCGGATTTTTACTGAATTGGCATGGGCACCCAAACCTTCGGTCTGGGCCAACGTGATCACATCCTCGGCTTCCTGTTCAAAGGCGGCTTTGGAGTAGTGGATCAGGCTGGTTTTCTTGGTAAAATGAGAGACGCTCAAGGCCGATGAAAACCGGGCTGTACCTGCTGTGGGCAGCACATGGTTGGGGCCTGCGATATAGTCGCCCATGGGTTCTGGGGTATACGGTCCCAGGAACAGTGCCCCTGCATTCTGAATTCTGTCAATATAGTCAAAGGGCGATTCCACGATCACTTCAAGGTGTTCGGGTGCCAGACGGTTGGACAGCTCAATGGCCGTATCAATATCCGGAACCACCAGAATGGTGCCGAAATTATTGATGGCCGGTTCCGCAATCGCCTTGCGGGGCAGGGCATCAAGCTGGGGGCCAAGGGCGTCGGATACCTTTTGCGCCAGATTCTGGGAATCGGTCACCAGTACCGCCGATGCCAGGACATCGTGCTCGGCCTGGGAAAGCAGGTCTGCGGCAATGCATTCCGGATCAGCGGTTTTGTCAGCGATGATCAGAATTTCGCTGGGGCCTGCAATCATATCAATGCCAACGGTTCCGGAGACAATTTTTTTGGCAAGGGTGACATAGATATTTCCCGGTCCCACAATCACATCCACCTTGGGCACCAGGGTTGTTCCGTATGCCAGCGCGCCAATGGCCCAGGCGGAACCTGCCTTGAACACCGAATCGATGCCCACGGCCCGGGCAGCGGCAAGAATATGAGGGTTTATTTTTCCGTCGGCCATGGGCGGGGTCATCAAAGAGATGGATTTAACGCCTGCAACTTTGGCCGGGATGCCGCCCATGAGAACGGACGAGACCAGAGGGGTTTTGCCGCCCTTGGCACCGGGGGCGTATATTCCTGCCGCGGTCACCGGCCGGACCATCTGGCCTACCATCACCCCGTTTCTGGGGGTATCCATCCATGAATTTTCCCGCTGGCGGCTGTGAAATGCGCTGAGCTGTTCAACGGCCCGGTCCAGGGCCTTTAAAAACTGCGGGGTCATCTGACCCATGGCATCTTCAAACTCCTGCTCGGTCACCTTAAAGGTATCTAAGGTAACCGCCGGAGAGTCAAATTTGTTGGTGTATTCGATGAGCGCCTCATCGCCTCTTTTTTTTACATCATCTAAAAATGCCTGGACATTGTCCTGGTCTTCCCTTGTAAAACCTAACCCTCTGTCTATGGTATCCTGAACCCTTTTTTCCGCTTCCGGGGAGGGGTAATTAAATATTTTCATGGCGTGTCTCTTTAACTTATGTTTATTTCCGGCCCAAAAGCTGATTCCATTTTCAACATAAAAGGAACAGGACCGCTGAATAAAAGGTAATATATAACAATTTTTAACCCAGAAAACCAATGTCAAGTCCAATGGGTTTAAAAAAATTAATGAAACGTTGGTTTAAAGTTGCCTGGCTGATGTGTTGGCTGGATTTTGCCATTGACACCAGCGGCCTTTATTATACCATTGATCCGTTGATAAAAACGTCCCGGCAGCGCGTCTTGCCGTATAGTATATATAACCTTTTTTAAGGAAAGTATTTTGAATATTTCTAAAAACATTGAAGCCCTGCGGTATAGCGTCATACGGGAAATGAGCCAAATCGCAGCCCAGTATGAGGATGTCATCTCCCTTGGTATCGGCGAACCGGACTTTGACACCCCGGCCCCCATTATCGAGCAAGCCTTTGAAGATGCCGGGAATGGCCACACCCATTACACCCCGGCCAAAGGCGACCCTGAACTCATCGAGAAGCTGTCTGCTCGTCTGTCAAAGGTCCTTGGCAAATCAGTTCCCCCCGAGTGCCTCATTATCACCCATGGCGCCATGAACGGCCTGGCAAATGCCTTTAGAACAATTATGGACCCAGGGGATGAAGTTGTTGTCGTTGAACCCCATTTTCCGGATTATCTGGCCCACATCACTCTGGCCCATGCCGTGCCCAAGTATGTGCCCACGGGATTTGATAAGGGGTTTCTACCGGACCCGGCGGACATCGAAGCCGCCATCACACCGAAAACAAAAATCATTTTGATCAACTCGCCTAATAATCCCACAGGCACGGTGGTTCCCCAAAGCCTTCTGGAAGAGATCGCAGCCATTGCCAAGGTCCATGACCTTTGCGTGGTTTCCGATGAGGTGTATGACCGGATCTCCTTTGAGGGCCGAGCCGCATCCATATATAGTTGTCCGGGGATGGAAAACCATTCCTTGGTGATTAACTCTTTTTCCAAAACCTATGCCATGACCGGATGGCGGGTGGGATTTGCCTATGGTCCCCGGCCTGTCGTCGATCAGATGGTAAAAGTGGGCAACTACAGCATCGCCTGTGCCGCAAGTGTCAGCCAGCGGGCTGCCATTGCCGCCCTGGATACGCCTGACGAGGTGATCAAGCAAATGTCTGATACCTTTGAACGCCGGATGGATCTGGTCTGTTCCCGGCTTGAGGCCATGCCCGGTGTCCGGGTCCGCCGTCCCCAGGGCAGTTTTTATGTGTTTGCCGACATCTCCAGAATCACCAACCAATCCAGACAGTTTGCCCTGGATCTGATTAAAGAGGAAAAAGTCGTGGTGGTTCCCGGATACCCATTCGGGCAGTCCTGTGAAGGGTGCATCCGCATTGCCTGTACCATCGGCAGAGAAAAGCTCGTTGAAGCCATGGATCGCCTGGAGCGGTTTCTCGCCGCAAGAAGTCACTGAGGCGTGCAGATCAAAAAAAGAAATGCTTGTAACCCTAACTCGCCGTTTCCGGGATTAATGATTACGAGCAGCCTAATTTTGATCATTTGATCAAAATTATCTTGACACGACCATCATCTGTAACTATGATTTGATCAAATGCTCATAACAAGGAAAAAATATGCCAAGACCCAAACGTCCCAGATGTATTTCATCCAAGCCTGCCATTAAGGGGTTCAAACCCAGGGGAACCGTGGAGACCGGAGAGGTCATCCTTTCCCTGGAGGAATTTGAAGTACTCAAACTCATCGACTATGAGGGGATGGATCAGTCCGGTGCGGCCCAGGTCATGGATGTTTCCCGACAAACCGTTGGCAGGGTCCTTAAAACCGCGCGATACAAAATCGCAGAATCCCTGGTGACGGCCAAGCGGCTCACTGTTCAGGGCGGTTGCTATGAGATGCGGGGCCGGGGAAAGGGCCGGGGGTGGCGGCATGGGTGCAGAACCCCCCAGGACGGTTAATAAAAAACGGAGATTAAACCTATGAACAGCGAACAGATCCTATCCGAAAGTCTTGAGGACTATCTTGAAGTTATACTGGAACTTCAGATCATGAATACAGTTGCCCGGTCAAAAGATATTGCCGAAAGACTGAATATCAAATGCGGATCCGTGACCGGTACCCTTAAAAAACTGGCTGACCGGAATTTGATAAATTATGAACCCTACGGCTACATCACCTTGACACCCAAAGGGGATAAAATCGCCAAAGAGATTACAACCCGGCATAATGTGTTCAAACATTTTTTATTTAAACATGTGGAGCTGGATGAAAATATTGCAGAACAAACCGCTTGCCGCATGGAACATGCCATGAACCACAAGAATTTTATGAAATTCAAGGCGTTTGTTAAAAAACTGGACGCCTGACTTTTCAGAGGCATGCCCCGTCGGCCGTACCATCAAAAATTTTTCGGATTTCTTCGGACAGGGTTTGGGCGGAAAAAGGCTTGCCAACGAATGGGGTAATGTCATCATGTATCCCGTGGTGCCTGATCATCTCTTTGGAGTAGCCGGACATAAACAATATGTTGAGGTCGGGGCGCTTTTTAATAAGCGTTTTGACCAGTTCCGGCCCGCTCATGTCAGGCATGACCACATCGGTTAAAAGCAGGTCAATCGTCTTTTTGTATTCATTGCAGATCGCGATAGCTTCATTGGGATTAACTGCGATCAGGACGGAATATCCCTGGGATTTTAGAATGGCCAGGGTAATTTTCAGAACCCCGGGGTCGTCTTCAACCACAAGGATTGTCTCATCTCCTTTGATGTTATCTTGTTCCGGTGGGGCTTGCCGGTCCGGATCGGGGGCAGCCATGTAGCGGGGCAGGTAAATTTTAAATGTCGATCCAAGTTCCAATTCGCTGTAAACTTCAATGGCGCCTTTATTCTGCTGGACAATGCCGTAGACATTGGCAAGCCCCAGACCAGTCCCTTTGCCTTCGGCCTTTGTTGTGAAAAAGGGTTCAAAAATAGTAGCCATTGTCTCCCTGGTCATTCCGCAACCGGTGTCACTGACACAAATGCAGCTGTAATCACCGGGGATGCTGGCTTCATGGGCCTTGCAGTAATTCTCATCCAGGGTCTTATTGGCGGTTTCTATGATTATTTTCCCCACCCCCGGAATGCCGTCACGGGCATTGGCACACAGATTGGTTAATATCTGCGTGATTTGCCCCGTGTCTGCCTTGACCGGCCACAGATCGGCAACGGGCCGCCATTCAAGATCAATGGATTCACCGATCAACCGTCTGAGCATACTGGTGAGGTCTTTTATCATCTTGTTCAGATCAAGCACTTTTGGGGCGATGGCCTGTTTCCTTGCAAACCCAAGAAGCTGCCGGGTCAGGTCCGAGGATTGTTTCGATGCTTTCACGATTTCTTTTAAATTATGAGTCAGGCGCGCGTCGGGTGGTGTGTTCATCAGTGCGATTTCTGCATTGGCAAGAATGGTGGTCAGCATATTGTTAAAATCATGGGCGACTCCGCCTGCCAGGCGGCCGATGGCCTCCATTTTTTGTGCCTGAATCAACTGGGATTGCAGCTGTTCGCGTTCATGCCGGGAGGCTTTCAGGTCGCTGATCAATCTGGCCTGCTGAATATTTTGGTAGGCCATGGTAGACCAGTGGTTTACCAGATTAAAAAGGACCTGGGTAATATCCTCGAAATGCTTGCGGGACATGGATGGGACTTCCTGGTATGCCTTGACCAATTCTTCCGGGTCCACCCCGATGGCAAGGGCATATTTTTTGATCTGTTCTTCTGTCGTCGGCGCATTCTCATCGCGTACTTGGCCTATCCCCCAACTGCCCAGATGCCGGCCCCGGATCTCGACCGCAACCACGCCGGCCAGTATCCCGGCACTCAGACAGCGACTGATGTTCGGCCCGCCTTTGACCGGGCGGCCCAGTGATTCATCAGAGGCGATGCAGTTGGCCAACCCTTTTGGGGCGCTGCGAATCAGCGCACAGAACCTGCAGAAATTACTCGGCGATGTGATGGGCGTGCCGTCCGGGTGGGTAATAAGGGAAGCAACCCCCATACCCCTGGCAAATTCATCCTGGATTTTCTGGGTTTCCGTAAGGTCAAACAGATCTTCAAATTCGATGTCTTCCGGAGGATCAAGGGGCTGGGTCAAAGCAATAATTTTTTTTTCCAGGTGTTTTCCCATCTCTTAAGAATATTCCGAATGTTTAAGGGTTCGGATGAAAAAGGCCTGTCAACGGATTGAAGCTTTGAAGGGCCTTTTATGGTCATCGTATTCATTACTCCACTGCCCTGATTGCTTTTTATATTTGAGCTACCCTATACTATGCCAAGTTCATTTGTCAATTTGAACATCCTTTAGCATTAACACGTACGCACCCGGTCCGGCTTTACGGCCCCAAGTCCCATATTTATATGTACAAAAGTTTTTAACGTTGAATTGACGTAAATTATTCAGGGCGGCGTTGGATCTTTAGTTTTTAAAAAAAAAATGACGATCCTGCTGTCCCTGTCAGTTTACGAAAGGTTTTCCCGGGAGATCCGGGTTATGGCATGAATTCAATCGTGTTGGGTTTGTTTTAGGAAATTAGAAACAGGCTCAATTGCGGCCAGTAGGTGATGATCAGCACGGACAACAGCAGCACCAGCATAAAGGGGATTGTGGCCCGGTAAATTTCATCAATGGGTTTTTTGAAGCGGTACCCTGCAATGAACAGGTTCATGCCCACGGGCGGGGTGAAGTAGCCGATCTGCATGTTGGCCAGAAAGATAATGCCTAAATGGACCGGATGAATGCCGTATTCCAGGGCCACGGGCAGTATGAGCGGCACCATGATAATGATGGCCGAAAAAATATCGAGCATGGCGCCCAAAATCAGCAGAAAGATATTGAGCAGGATCAGGAACACCAGTTTGTTTGACACAAAGGTTTCGCAGAATTTGAACAGCTTCATGGGGGCTTCGGCGTCAATGAGGTAGTTGGTCAACGCCAAAGATACCCCTAAAATAAGCAGAATACCGCCCACCATGACCATGGACTCCCGGATAATGCCGGGCAGCTGCTTTAACGAAATCTCCCGGTAGATAATTACTTCCACCACCAGTACATACATGGCCGTTACCGCGGCGGCCTCGGACACGGCAAAATATCCCGAATAGATCCCAAAAAATACGAACAGGGGCAGGGGCACTTCCCAAATGGCAGCGCGCAGGGCCGAAAGGCAGTTTTTAACGGAAAAGCGGGTCAGCGGCAACGGATTTCCCCGGTTGGCCCAGACGCTCCAGATGGAGAGCATCACGATCATAAGCAGCGCCGGGAACAGACCTGCCAAAAATAAGTTTTCAATGGAGACCTGCTCGCCGCCGCTCATCTGCTGGGCAATGATGCCGTAAAGGATCAGGGGCAAAGAGGGGGGCAGCAAAAGCCCAAGACTGCCCGAGGTGGTCACCAGCCCTAAACTGAACCGATCCGTATATCCGGCCTGGGTCAGGGCCGGGTACAACAGGGCCCCCATGGCCACGATGGTGACCCCTGAGGCCCCGGTAAAGGCGGTGAACAAGGCACACACCACAAAGGCCACAATGGCAAGCCCGCCGGGCATCCAGCCTAAAAAGGCCCGGGTCAGGGTCACAAGGCGCTGGGAGGTGTTGCTCTCCCCAAGAATGTACCCGGCAAAGGTGAACAGGGGCAGGGCCAGCAGGATAGGGGTATCGGCAATTCGGTACAGCTCAATGGCCATGACCGACAGATCAATTTCAGACAGGTAAAATCCGTACATGGCCGCAGCAATGATTACGGTGAACAACGGTGCGCCCATCAGGGCAAAAATAATGAGCAGGCCGATAATTGTAAATGTCATGTTATGAATGTTTCAGGGGCCGGTGGGTGAATATTTTGATCAGATTTTCCAGGAAAAACAGGGCATATCTGATGGTGATGATGCCGAATGCAGCGGGAATGACAATCTCACAGATCCATATGGGCACCGAAAAAAATGCCGACATGCCGTCGGCCTTTTCCATGAGGACAAATCTTGCACTGTGCCAGGTCATTAAGGCGCAGATAAAGGTTGTGAACAGGTAAATCAACAGGCTTGTAAACCGCTGGAGGCCCCTGGGCAGATATTTGGATACAATGTCAATGCTGATGTGGTTGTCGGTCCTTGAGGCCACCATGGCGCCGATGAGCCCCAGCCAGAGGACGAGCACCCGAACCAGGGGATCAGCCCAGACGATCCCGGCATCAAAACCGTTTCTCAGAACGATCTGGAATACCACAAGGCCGATCATCGTCAAAAGCAGGCTGACCAGCAGGGCATCTTCGATTTTGTGGAGAATGGAAATCACACGGGACATATCAGATCATCACCGGTCTTTAATTGTTTTCACGGTACTGCGTAAGCAAGGCATCGACCTTGTCTGTCTCCGCCTTTGGCAGATCTTTGGCATCAATCATTGTTTTAGACGATTTTGCCGCGGTCGCCATCCATTCAGTCATTTGCTCCTGGGATGGGGTGATGAATTTAATCCCCTGTTTTTTTAAGGCGTCAATGGCTTTGAGATTGTCCTGCCGGTTCAAGCGGTCGAGTTCTTTAAGTGCCTGCCCCATATGTTCAGAAACGATTTTTTGGTCATCCGGTGAGATTTTATTAAATGTGTTCTTGTCTAAGGCAAAAACGGCATAAATATAGATCAATGGAATATTGGTAATGTAATTTATTTCCGTGTGCCACTGGAGCACAACCGCACCCACCGGAGAGGTTCCCACGGTGTCAATGAGCCCGGACTGCAGCCCTGTGCGTACATCTGCCAGGGGCAAGGCAATGGGAGAGACTCCGAAACTGCTCACGGAATCCACCGTGGATTTATCATTGTCCGGTACCCATATTTTGCGGTCTTTAAGGTCCCCCACGGATGCAATGGGCGATTTGGACATGATATATGCAAAACCGCCGCCGATGAGGGTAAAGCAGACAAATCCCGCATCATCAAAGCCTTTGATGATGTAATCATCCATGTGGCTGCGCACATAATCCACCTCTTCCTGGGATTTGAATTTCATGGGCTGTGAATAGATTTGACTGCCCGGGAAAAACGAAGAGAGACTGCCGGCCATGAGGGCGCCGCCCTGGAGCTGTTTAATGCGGATTTTGCGCAAGACCGCCTTGTCATTTCCCATGACCCCGCCCGGGTAGAATTTAAACTTTACTCGGTTATCTGTGGCCTTGGCAACCAGGTCGGCGCCTTTGCGCATCTGTTCCATCCACGTGGAGCCTTCGGGTGAAATGGTGGCAATTTTCAGGGTGACGGCGTGGGCAAAGCCGCAAAACACCGTGAGCATCAGCGCACAAAGAAATAATTGGCGAAAGGATTTTTTAAACATGATTGAGGGTCTCTTTGGGTTAAAAATAAT
This sequence comes from uncultured Desulfobacter sp., assembly GCF_963666145.1. NCBI lineage: Bacteria > Pseudomonadati > Thermodesulfobacteriota > Desulfobacteria > Desulfobacterales > Desulfobacteraceae > Desulfobacter > uncultured Desulfobacter sp. The sequence goes on from NZ_OY762614.1 coordinate 3,050,363, forward strand.
CGTCCGCTTCGTTTAAAAGCTGTTTTGCCTGCTGTTGGGCATAGGTATTGATCAGGGTATAACCGTCTATGTTCGGGTCTGTCTCCAGAACCTCTTTGAGCAGTTGATCGAAAAGCGGCCGGTCAAACATCATTTTGGCGTACAATTTTGCATATACGACTTTGGCCATCAGGTTTTTACCTTGGCAAATGGAAATGGCTTTTTCAAAATAGCGCTTTCCCTGTTCGGGTTTGCCGCCCAGGGCCGGGGGCAAAAAGGTGGAAAGGGTGCCCAGATACACATAGGCGGCCCCGTCCTTGTAGGTGTCATCCAGTTCAATAACCCGGTTCATGATGGCTTCGATCCGGGAGATATCCGCCAGGGCATTGAAGTCATCCTTATGGGCCATGATCCAGGAGGCCCAGGCATTGCCCAGGGTAAACAAATACGGCAGCTCGTCTTCGTCCATGTCTTTGACAACGGCGCTGAATGCCGAGAAGGGCTGGTTTTTTAGATCACAGGCATCACTTTGGGCCGCACAAATACTTTGCTGGGCATAGTCCATGGCTTTGTCGATCAGTTTCTTTTTTCGATCTTTGTCCGTGACAAATACATCGGAATAGGCGGTATACAGCTGGGCGCCCGAAGAGAGCATGTCGGCAGAATCCGGGTCCTGGTCAATGAGGCTGTCCACCATGATCAGGTAGGCCGGGGCACCGGACGCCACCATATCCAGGTCATTGTTGTTCAAAATACTTCTGGACAAAGAGGTCATCATGTTGGATTTGACAGCGCATCCCTGGGCAAGAAAGAGTATGCCCACAGTCAGTATGCAGAAAACAATAAATCGGTATGCCCTTTTTGTGACATAGGACGGCATGGGCAGTTATCCTTATCTATTTTTATTCATTTTGATTTCAAAGGTAAAAGAGTTTTATTAGGAATTAATTAAACGTATTACAATTACGCATAGAAAGTAGCTTTTTTACGCTAAAAAAGCAACCGGGCAGAATGTATGGTTTAGGTGACATAAAGTTAAAAATTATGGGTATAATTGCTTTGAAGCATGGTATAGTGGAACAAAATCATCGTGTTTGAAACAAATTAGAGATGATGTCTTTCAAAATGAGATCTGTCATGTTGCCGGAACAAAAATACGCCCGGGTATGGGCCACAGTCCTGTTTTTTATAATAATGTGTTCCACTGCAGTCCAGGCGGCTGCACCGGTGGTTCATGTCATTCCCGTGTCCGGAACCGTTGATTCGGGCATGGCCGCATACCTTAAACGGGTGGTCTCCTCCCTTGAAAAAGATGACGCCGCCATCCTGGTCTTTGCCATGGACACCTTTGGGGGGCGGGTGGATTCTGCCTTTGATATTGTGGAAACCATCTGCAGCATACCCAAAGAGAGAACCATTGCCTATGTGGAGAAACGCGCCATTTCCGCAGGCGCCCTGATTGCCCTTTCCGCAGGGACCCTGATCATGAAGGAGAGTACCCTGATCGGGGATTGTGCGCCCATCATCCAGACCAGTGAAGGAATTGAGGAAGTCGGGGAAAAACATCAAACCGTGCTCCGGGCGCAGTTTCGAACCCTGGCCAAACGTAATAACTATCCCGAGGTGCTGGCCGAATCCATGGTGTCCAAATCCATGGAGGTCTATAAAATTACCCGGGGGGCACATTCCGAATACATGGATAAAACCACCTGGGACGAGCTTTCCGAACAGGAGAAGGCAAAGGTCACCCGTAAATCCACCGTTGTCGGTGAAGGCGAGCTGCTGACCATGGATGATAAAGAAGCTGCCGATCTTGGATTTTCCCGCCAGAGTGTTGAAAGCCTTGACCAGGCCCTGGAGGTGATGGGGTACAAGGACGCTGAAAAAATAGAGGTTTCGGAAAGCTGGTCGGAGAATTTTGTCCGTTGGATCCAGCCGTTTTTATCGATTCTCATGATTATCGGCATTGGTGCCGTGTACACGGAAGTTAAGGCCCCGGGCTTCGGCATCCCCGGCATTGTGGGGATCATCTGTCTGGGGCTGGTCTTTTTCAACCAATATCTGGTGGGGCTTGCCGATTATACGGAAATTCTGGTATTCATTATCGGTTTTCTGCTGCTGGGCGTGGAGATGTTTGTTCTGCCGGGCTTCGGCATTGCCGGGATCAGCGCCATCATGGTCCTGGCTGTGGGGCTTGTGCTCTCCTTCCAGAATTTTGTACTGCCCGACCCGAGCCTGCCCTGGCAGGGCGCGCTCATGATGAAAAATCTGGGACTGGTCATGGGCAGTGCCCTTGGGGCGCTGGTGGTATCAATGTCTGCGGTGCGTTTTGTGTTGCCAAGGGTGTCAAAGGTGATCAAGGGTCCGTATCTGGATGCCACACTTCATGACTCCCGGGCACAATCCACTGAGGCCTTGGGCGTCAGTGCCGGTGATGAGGGCATTGCGTTGACAACCCTGCGGCCTTCGGGCAAGGTGCGTATCAAGGACAGGAAAGTCGATGCCGTTACCCAGGGCGAGTTTATTGATCCGGGCTCAGAGGTCCGGGTGACCCGGGTCAGCGCAGGCCATGTAATCGTTGAAATGAATACGGAAAAGAGGGAAAAATGAGCGCCTGGATTCTTCCTGCGGTTCTCCAGATTCTGGGAGTTTTGACCGTTGTTGCCGAAATATTTCTACCATCCATGGGAATTTTAACCATCACGGCCCTGGGATTTATCGGCTATTCCTTGTTTCTTGTGTTTACAACCTTCCCCATTACAGCGTTTTATGCAGTTCTGGGGGCGGATTTGATTTTGCTTCCCATCGCGTTTATTTTAGGGTTTAAAGCGCTGGAAGTTTCCCCGTTGTCTCTGAAAAAGAAATTATCCGCATCCCAGGGTGTGGTTTCCCAGTCCCCGGAGCTTAAAAATTACCAGGATTGCACCGGACACAGTATCACAACCCTTCGTCCGTCAGGTACTGCGCTGATTGACGGCACCCGTCTGGATGTGGTCACCGACGGTGAATTTATCGAGGCAGATGTGCCCCTAAGGGTCTGTAAGGTCACTGGCAACCAAGTGATTGTCTGCCGCCGGGACAATAATTAAAACAACACACATAAAAATCTTAAATAGTGTTTAATCTAAAACCCTGTGTTTGGACGAAAAGTTGCCCAGATGCAAGGCGCAAGCGAAGCTAAAACCGGAGCGTACTAAAGTACGTGAGGCCCGATCTTATAATTGGGTAGGTTTGTGCAGCAACGCCGCAGGTGGGTGAGTTTTCGTTCAAACACTAAATAAATAATAAAAAAGGTGATTAACATGCAAATCATGTCCATTCTTCTAATCGTTGCCGTCATCCTCGGCCTGGTGATTGTTTACTTTGCGTTTTCTTACATTGGCCTATGGGTGCAGGCGTTGGTGTCAGGGGCCCGGGTGGGGCTGTTCAACATTATTTTCATGCGCTTCAGGAAAGTGCCGCCCAAACTGATGGTGGAGTCCAAAATCATGGCCGTAAAGGCCGGGATCGATATTTCCACGGACGATCTTGAGTCCCATTTCCTTGCCGGCGGCAATGTCTCCCGGGTGATCCAGGCATTGATTGCCGCGGACAAGGCCAATATTGATCTTCCCTTTAACCGGGCAGCCGCCATTGATCTTGCCGGCCGGGATGTACTGGAAGCCGTGCAGATGTCGGTTAACCCCAAGGTTATTGAAACCCCCATTGTAGCCGCCATGGCCAAGGATGGTATCCAGCTCAAGGCCATTTCCAGGGTCACGGTGCGGGCAAATATTGACCGTCTGGTGGGCGGGGCCGGTGAAGAGACCATTCTGGCCAGAGTGGGCGAGGGTATTGTTACAACGATTGGTTCGGCTGTTACCCATAAACAGGTGCTGGAAAATCCGGATACCATATCCAAAACCGTTTTAAGCAAGGGGCTGGATGCAGGCACTGCCTATGAAATTCTCTCCATTGATATTGCGGACGTGGATGTGGGCAAAAACATCGGTGCTGAGCTGGAAACCGACCGGGCCGAGGCAGACAAGAAGATCGCCCAGGCCAAGGCCGAGGAAAAACGGGCCATGGCCTTTGCCCAGGAACAGGAGATGAAGGCCCGGGTCCAGGAAATGAAAGCCAAGGTGGTTGAGGCCGAAGCCCAGGTGCCCCTGGCCATGGCCGAGGCGTTCAGAAGCGGCAATCTTGGGGTCATGGACTATTATAAAATGCAAAATATCAGCGCAGACACCCGGATGAGGGATTCCATTTCCGCCCCTGATCAGTTGGGCCAGCCGGATGAGCTCGAGAAATAACGGCCATGGGCAGACCGGGTCTGTCAGCGTCCAGGCCTGCCCCCACAACAACGTTTGAAAGCTGTATATAACTTGCTGTCCAGACTTTCATAAAAAACATCGAAAAAAAGATCAGGATAAGGGTATGGACTTCAGTGATTTTATTACATTGATTTTATTTTTTGTTTTTATTTTTGCGCCTTTGTTGAAAAGATTCACAAAAAAGACGGTAGGCACATCAGGTCAATCAAAGCAGAGCGGATTCTCCGTTCTAGGCAAACTCAATGATGTGCTTAGAGAGGCTGCCCGGGAAATGCAGGCCCAGGCCGAGCAGGCCCGGAAAAAAGAGGCCTCGGGGCGGACAAAATCCTCCCGGAAACTCAACAAGAGCCCCTTTGACCAGACCGAAGACGACGTTTTAAGTCAGACCTTCTGGGATGAAATTGATGACAGGGACGATGTGGATTTTTATGCCGAGAACTTAGAGGTCCAAGCCCAAGAGTCCATTGCGCCTGTTAAAAAACAACCGGTCGTTCTTCCCAGCCACAAAGAATCACGCCGCAAAGGTGTTGGAAGGCAGCAAACAAGGGCGTCAAAACCTTTTGGGGCGGGTTCCGTGCAAACCAGTTGCCTCCGGGGGGGTCCACGGCGACTGCCGGCCGGGCCCCGGGGACTTCAAAAGGCTGTTGTCTGGTCGGAAATCCTTGGAAAACCGGTCGCGCTAAAGGATTCGGATTCGTTCTCACGGAATTGAAATGCGTTGTTGTTCTGTCTTAAATCCGTGTTTGGATAAACCCGTTTTGGCAAGGATTTGAAAATGTTTGACCGGCAAGGGGATCGGAACGGATGATTTCAAAACAGAGCAGGCGCAACGCGCTTGATTTGGCATGGCAGGAGTTTATCACTTGTGGTGGTGTGCGCAAAGGTAAGGTTCGACCGGAGATCCTTGCTTCCTGGCGGCGTTGCTGTGAAGCGGGCGTAGATTACACAGACGGTTCCTGCTGTAATATACTTACTCCCGAACAATGCGAACGGCCCCGGGAAAAACATGACGCCTTGATCAAAACCGCAAAGCCGTTTATGAACAAGTTATACGAGTTTGTGGCCGGGTCGGGTCTGGTTGTTTTTCTTTCGGATGAATCCGGTTTGATTCTGGAAAGTATCGGTGACGGGGATGTAGCGGATAACGCTTCAAAGGTTAATTTAGTGAAGGGGACGGGCTGGAGAGAAGAGACCGTGGGCACCAACGGCATTGGTACCTCCCTTAAAATCAAAAAACCCATTCAGGTGTCAGGTAAGGAGCATTATTGTGTCAAGCTTCACACCTGGACCTGCTCCGCTGCCCCTATTTTTGATCCTGACCACAGGCTCCTCGGCGCGCTTCAGATGTCAGGACCTTCCCATGCCGTGCATCTTCATACCCTGGGCATGATTGTCGCCGCAGTTGAGGCCATTGAAAGCCAGTTGGGGATACGGGAAAACACCCGGGAATTGACCTTGCTGAATCAGCGACTAAACGGTATTTTTCAGACCATGTCGGATGGTGCCGTGATTACGGATAAAAAAGGTCTTATTTGCCAGATCAATCCTGCTGCTGAAGCCATTTTCGGCAGTCAAATCCGGGGCTGTTCCCTGAAACGTATTTTTGAACATCGGCCCACGTTTCTTGACGCGGTGGAACAGGGGAAAACCCTTACCGACAAGGAATTCATGGTGGATGCCGTCCACTGCTTGGTAACGACCAGACCCCTTTGGGACGGCAAACAGGCGCCCAATGGTGCCGTCATCTTTTTCAATCCCCTCACTAAGGTTAAGAAGCTGATCAACCGGTTCAGTAGCGCCCAGGCAAGCTTTCGTTTTTCAGACATCATCGGACACAGTTTGGTGCTTAAAATGACCATTGATGAGGCCAGACACGCCGCTTCCGGCGCATCCAATATTTTAATTCTTGGGGAGAGCGGTACGGGAAAGGAGTTGTTTGCCCAGGCTGTTCATAATCACAGCCACAGGCGGACAGGCCCGTTTATCGCCTTGAACTGTGCCGCCCTGCCCAGGGAATTGATTTCAAGTGAACTGTTCGGGTATGCAGACGGTGCATTTACCGGCGCCAAAAGGGGCGGCCGGCCCGGAAAGTTTGAACTGGCGGCCGGCGGCACCCTTTTCCTGGATGAAATCGGAGATATGCCCCTGGATCAGCAGGCGATCCTTTTGCGGGTTCTCCAGGAAAAAAAGATTACCCGGGTGGGCGGTGGTCACACCATCCCCGTGGATGTCCGGGTGATTTGCGCCACCCACAAGGATCTTAAGATGGAAGTGGAAAAAGGTAATTTCAGGTCGGATCTGTACTATCGCATCAATGTCATCCGGCTCCAGGTGCCGTCTTTGCGGCAGCGGCCCGGCGACATTTATCCTTTGTTCACCAACCTGGTTAAGAAAATCTGCGCAAGGCAGGGTATTGTCGAACCACAGATTATGCCGGCTGTTTTTGATCATCTTGTGGCCTATGACTGGCCGGGAAATGTCAGAGAGCTTGAAAATGTAGCAGAGAAAATGATCCATGCCGGCCGGAACGGTTGCCTGGAACCGGATCATCTGCCCCGGGATATCATTGAAAACGGCCCTGCCTGTACCCCTGTTGAATCTGTAACAACCGGTACCAGGAATATGGCGCACCTTATGACGGAAAAGGATCATATCGTGGCACTTTTAAAACAGCACCGGGGAAATATCAGCCGGGTGGCCAGGGAAATGAACGTTTCCAGAAACACTGTATACCGGAAACTTAAATTTTTCGGCATATGCCGGGATCAATCCTTTTCCTAATAGTGATATCAGCTCATCGCTCACAGCCCACCTACCAGTGACAGGTGTCACGGAAAACAGAACACCTGTTCATTTCCTGTTACAAAAAACAAGACACTTTTTTAATATAGTTGAAATAAGACTGGTATCATTGACCCGTTTTCTTTGTTCTACGGAGTAGTTGCACGCCATTTTTAGTCTGGCGCCATTCTCTTTGTTTTGATGGCATTATATTTGCGATGCTCAAATCGCATTTGTCCCCGGACATTGGGTTCGGGAAAGGAGCGTATCCATTCAGATACTATTTTAAAAGAAAAGGACGTACCATGGAAAATCCCGTAGATCAAAGTTACAATCTGTATATTGACGGCAAGTGGATTGATGCCAAAGAAGGAAAGACCTTTACCGTTACCTGTCCTGCCAACGGCGAGATCCTTGCCACCTGCGCCAATGCAGAGGCCGAAGATGTTGATCTGGCCGTTAAGGCGGCGCAGAAAGCCTTTGAAACCTGGCGCCTGATATCTCCCCAGGAACGGGCGGGGCTGTTACTGAAAATTGCGGACCTCATTGAGGAAAAGGCCGAGCACCTGGCCATGGTGGAAACCCTTGATAACGGCAAGCCCATCCGGGAGACCCGGAATATTGATGTACCCCTGGCCTCGGATCATTTCCGTTATTTTGCCGGTGTGGTGCGCACAGAGGAGGGAACCTGCACCATGATTGACGATAAGACCATGAGTATCGTGCTCAGCGAACCCATCGGTGTTGTCGGTCAGATTATTCCATGGAATTTTCCCTTTCTTATGGCGGCATGGAAAATCGCGCCGGCGCTTGCCGCAGGCAACACTGTGGTCATGAAGCCGTCTTCCGACACCAGCTTGAGCTTGCTGGAATTTGCAAAAATACTGGATGAGGTACTGCCGCCCGGCGTTGTGAACGTGGTCACCGGTGGCGGTTCGTCCACTGGAAATGCCGTGCTCAACCATGAAGGATTTGCAAAACTTGCCTTTACCGGGTCCACGGATGTGGGATACCAGATTGCAGATGCCGCTGCCAAAAAGCTGATTCCCGCCACCCTGGAACTCGGTGGAAAATCGGCCAATATATATTTCCCGGATTGCCCCTGGGATAAGGCTGTGGAAGGCGCTCTCCTCGGCATCCTTTTCAATCAGGGACAGGTCTGCTGTGCCGGATCCAGGGTCTTTGTCCACGAGGATATTTATGACAAGTTTCTGGCTGAAATTAAAGAACGGTTTGAATCCGTTAAGGTCGGCCTGCCCTGGTTAGAGGATACCATGATGGGTTCCCAGGTGAACCCTCGACAGGTGGAAGAGATTCTGGGGTGTGTGGCAGCCGGTAAAAAAGAGGGCGCCACTGTAGTTACCGGCGGGGAAAAGATCAATGATGGAGCGCTTGCCAAGGGATGCTTTTTGAAACCCACCATTCTGGCGGATGTGGACAACCGTATGAACATTGCCCAGGATGAGATCTTTGGCCCTGTGGCCGTTGTGATCAAATTCAAGGACGAGCAGGAAGTCATTGACATGGCCAACGATAATATCTACGGCCTGGGCGGTGCTGTATGGACAAAGGATATCAACCGCGCCTTGCGGGTGGCACGCGCCGTTAGAACCGGCCGTATGTGGATCAACACCTACAACCAATTGCCTGCCCATGCGCCTTTCGGCGGTTACAAAAAATCAGGTATCGGTCGTGAGACCCACAAAATGATGCTGGCCCATTACAGTCAGAGTAAAAATATTTATATCAGCATGGATGAAAGCCCCTTTGGGCTTTATTGATACTTTTTGATCCTTGCAGCAGCCATCCCTGCTTTTTCGTTTTCCCGGAGAATGAAACGGCCGGGCAGGGATTGGCTGGCACTCTGTTGGGGGCTCAAAGACATTTGACGTGCATGCCTGTGGCCCGGAAGATTCCTTGGCCGGACAGCAGGGCTGCCCGTATCTGAAAAATCTGGTATTCATATTTGGTTGGTGATATAGAAAAAAGCAAACAATATCACACAGTCAATATGGATGGCATATGTCTGAAAAAAAGAAAATTTTGCTGGTGGAAGATCACCCCATTTTCAGGCTGGGCCTGGCGGAGTTGATTAATCAGGAAGATGACTTGGCCGCATATGGCAGTGCCAGGGATGTTGAGCCGGCCATTGAAGAGATAAATCATATAAAGCCGGACCTGATCATTGCGGATCTTTCTTTGAGACAGTCTGACGGGCTGGATCTGGTCAAATATGTGAAACAGCATCACAGCAGTATTCCTGTGCTGGTACTTTCAATGCATGATGAATACCTTTACGCTCCCAGGGCTTTATCTGCCGGCGCCCATGGCTACATCATGAAACACGAGGCCGTGGAATCCGTTGTCCATGCCATCCATCTTCTGCTTGCCGGAAAAATTTATCTCAATGAAAAGGTCAAAGAACATATTCTTCTGTCCATGGCCAATCCGCCCGAGGCCCAGGAAAAAAGTCCGTTTGACCGCCTGACCGATCGGGAACTCCAGGTGTTCAAGCTGATCGGCCGGGGGTTTTCAAGCAGAGAAATCGCCGAGCGCCTCTTTTTAAGTATCAAAACCATTGGTACCTACAGAGAGCGGATCAAAAAAAAGCTGAATATCAAACATGCAAGCGAGCTGGTCCGCTGTGCCGTGCATTTTGAAAAAACAGGCCAGATTGGGATTGTAGAGTAGCCCCTCTATTCAACTGTTTCCATGGCCTTTAAGCTCTATTTTACTCTTTTAATACCATATCAATACACATCACCGCTCCCATGATCAGTTTCCGTACCGGATTGTCGGCAGGAATGCTGTCACAGATGGTCAGCATATAGTTGTCCGCACTGGTAAAGAGTTCTTTTGCAAACCCTGCAAATTCCTTGGAGACATGGGCAAGTTCTTTATTTTCCCGCATGAACTTAAAATCCCAGCTTGTCCATTTCCCTTTTAATGAGCAGACAGGCGTGTCATCAGCATCCAGCACATCAAATTTTCCCCCAATGGAAAAAAATTTTTGCTTAAATCCGCCAAGATACTGCCCGTTCCCATCCTCGACCCGAACTTTTGACAGAAAGATCGAAATACCGCGTTTGATATGAACCAGGGTTTCCCCATCCGGGGTTTGAATCTCCACATGGAAGGGGGTCATCCGTTTATACTTGGTGAACCGCAATATTTTGGTAAATATGCCCAGTTTTTCCTCTCTGCAGGCCATGACTATTTTCTGGGTTTCGGGATCAAGAATGTCATAGTTGTTTGCCGCCTTGAAAAGGCCCACATGCTCTTTAATAAAAAACTGGTTACGGTTTAATGCCTTGCTCAATTTTGATTCCTTGCTATAAATTTAGTGTTATAAAAATAATGAATATATGAAGAAAGGTGGGGATACTAACGCAAAAAAATGTACTTTGCAAGTATTTTTAGAATCAAGCAGTTAGGCCAAAATGATGGATTACCAGCCCCCCTTGTGATCAGTTTAGGGGGGCGAAAATAATAAACTCCACATAATTGGGGGCCGATTTTTTATTCGTATTCAAGGCGCATCTTACCATTGATCAATGCCACTCTCAAAATCAGAATGTGATTCGTTTTTCATTTTTTCCGACGCTTTTTTTTCTTTTCCCATTGTTCATTTGCCATGATCATCTCTCTGATGTCCTTTGATGTTTCCGTGACTTCAACTGTAAAGGCGTATTCGTCCTTGGACACCTTGATCGTTTCGATGGGCTTGCCCAAAAAATCCTGGATTTGTGTGAGCAGATCCTTTTCCTGGCTGCTGCAAAATGATACGGCTTTTCCCTTGGCGCGACCGCGGCCGGTTCTGCCCACCCTGTGGACATACATCTCTTTTTGATCGGGAAGGTCATAGTTGATGACATAGTCAACATTGGGGATATCAATGCCCCGGGCCGACACATCCGTGGCAACCAGTATTTTGTCTTCCCCTTGCTTAAAGCGGTCCAAAACCAACAGCCGTTCATCCTGGTCTTTTTGACCATAAATGGTTAACGCGTTTATCTCCGATCTTTCCAACGCTTTGGCCACCCGTTCGGCCCGGACGGTGGTCCTGACAAAGACCAGAATTTTGCTTTCCGGGTTTTCCCGGATGAATTTGCGCAGAAAAAAGCGTTTATCGTCCATCTCCACAAAAATAACATAGTGCGCTACATTTTTTGAAACCGGATCTTCAGGGGAAATCTGGATGCGCACAGCAGACGATTTGACCTGGGAATAGGCCAGTTTTTTTATGTTTTTGTTGATTGTCGCAGAAAAAAACAGGGTCTGGTGCCGATGCTTCAACAGCCGCTTGATGCACTGGATATCTTCAAGAAATCCTTTGTCGAGCATTTGATCCGCTTCATCAAGGATTAAAATTTTAACCTGGCGGATATCAATGGCTTTTTGGCTGATCAGGTCAAACATGCGGCCCGGCGTGGCAATGAGAATATCAACCCCTTTGACCAGGGTCTGAATCTGTTTGTCCTGTTCCACCCCGCCGAACACGGCAAAGGGTTTCACCTTTGTTTTTCGGCACAAGTCCATAAAGACATCCTGTATTTGAACCGCCAGCTCCCGGGTGGGCACCATAACAATACTTTGAATGCCTGAATTGCTTTTGTTTTTTTTCAGATTCAGGACGGTATCTATCACAGGCACTGCAAATGCAACGGTTTTTCCGGTGCCGGTCTGTGCAATGGCCAGAACGTCTTCGCCCTTTAGAATAGAAGGAATGGCTTTGTACTGAATATCCGTGGGCCTGATCAGCCCCAGGGTTTTAAGGTTGTTTTTCAGGGTGCTGTTGATTGCATAGGTGTCAAATTTCATGTGGTTTTGCCTGTCCTGGGATGGTTAATTAAATGGTATCAGACGTTTCGTTTCCGTACAGCCCGCCAAAAGGGCGATAATTTAAGGTATTCAGATGGCAACGTCAATGCTCGAAAGGAAAAAAGTATTTTTATTCTGGCCTTCATTCGGGGTTGAAGCTATAAGGTACCCGTTTAAGCATAAAAAGAAAAGGGGCCGTGTAAAAAATGAACAATATTATACAGTTCAAACAGCCAAAGAAAATATGGACACTGCGCGTCACGCTTTCCGGGGCGGGCCCGGAATGGGTCCGGGTGATCGAGATCGACTGGCGGGCGTCGTTTCTGGAGCTGCACGAGGCCATTCAATCGGCCGTAGATTTTGACGATGACCACTTGTATGAATTTTATTTAGGCCGCCGCCCGGGGCATTCCGCCCAGGTGGTGGGTGGCACCCCGGACTGGGAAAATTATCATCCGGCCAATACCTACCAGCGCATTCCCATATCAAGTGCCTGGCCCATGCCCCCGGGACTGAAGCTGTTTTATCTGTTTGATTTCGGCGACCAATGGGTATTTCAGATCAATAAAACCCGGCACAAAGACAAACAGGCCCAGCCCGGCGTTATTTATCCCCGGGTCATTGAGGCCAAGGGGGATAATCCGGAACAGTACCCGGGGTATGAGGACTGGGAAGATTAGTTGTTTTTGGTAACGCCTACTTCTTCGAATGTCTTAATATCCGCAAGAATGCGTGTGGCAAGGTCCAAAAGTTCCATGCAAACCGCAGCGCCGGTTCCCTCGCCAAGACGGAATTTCAAGTCGATTAAAGGCGTAAGTCCCATGCGTTCATGCATAAATGTATGACCGACCTCCACGGATTTGTGGGAGGCGAATAGATAATTTTTTGCTGCAGGCGCCAGTTCACAGGCTATCAGAGCGCCTGCCGTGGAGATCAGGCCGTCGCAGACCACGGGAATCCCCTGGGCGGCAGCACCGATCACCAGACCTGCAAGGCCGCCGATTTCAAGCCCTCCGACCTTGGCCAGTACGTCAAGGGGATCATTGGGATTCGGCTTGTTAATGTCCAGCCCTTTTTGGATTGCAGCCACCTTTTGGGCAAGGCCGTTATCATCAACCCCTGAACCCCGGCCGGTCAAGCTCTCCACGGACAATCCTGAAAATGCCGCAATAATAGCTGCGGACGGGGTGGTATTCCCAATTCCCATATCCCCTGTGCCCAGCAGATCCACCGGGGTGTCGGCATGCAGTTCATTGACGATTTCAATGCCCGATTCAATTGATTTGATCGCCTCTTCCCGGGTCATGGCAGGCCCCTTGGCAAAATTGTCAGTGCCGTACCGTACTTTTTTATGAAAAATGGGAAGTGCCGGGTCAAAATCGTAATTCACACCGATATCCGCAGCCTTCACCCGGGCCCCGGCATGCTTGCCCATGACGTTGACGGATGCACCTCCCCCGACGAAATTGAACACCATCTGGGGGGTGACTTCGGCGGGGAAGGCACTGACCCCTTCTTCCACCACTCCGTGGTCACCGGCGCAGGTGATGATATATTTGTTGGTTAAACGGACGTCAATGGTACCTTTGATGGCGGCCAGGCGGGCGCCAATCTCTTCCAGAAGTCCTAAGCTTCCCGGGGGTTTTGCCTGGTCCAGAAGGCGCTGTTTGGCCTTTGCAAGCGTTTTTTGATCAAGTTCGGGTTTGATGGACGAAATGGTTTGTTCAAGCAGGGACATTATTTTATCTCTCTGATTTGTCCTGCAGCCGTTCATGATATTCAGGCACGCAGGAATAGATTCCTGCAAAACCCTTTACCATCGTGTCCTGCATGACAAAAATCTTAAAGCACGTCTTCTGACTTTGGGGGTTGGATTTTTTCCCCCGGGCCTTCCCGGAACCGTTTTCCAGTGGCACGACAGGGGGATACACCCCATTACAGCGGCGGGACCGTCACGGATTTTCACCGTGTTCCGTTTGCCAAAGATTTGACAACATCTTGTTAATGCGTACCCTAAACTTGTTTGATAGCAAGGTCAATCATTTTTAGTGTTCGTTCCCGGCAACTTTTTAATGATAGAACTGCTGGGGTATGCTATCATTTTAAACAATTGCTGTCTTTAGATTGAGACGCATAAAGATAATTAAAAAAGGTTCAACACATTATGGAATTAAGACCTCTGGGCATCGCAAAAGAAATTATTGAGGAAACCGGGCTTGAACTTACCTATAACTATGATGATCTGGTTTTTGTTCAGCATAACCCCTTTATGATTCAGTTTGATGATGACAACGCTAAGAATTTAAAGTTGTATTTTAATGTCGATTGTGAAGAAGATGCTGTTGTAAAACTGGAAGAACAATTAAAAACTTCCGCATTGCAAAGGGACTTTACCATTACCCCAAGTGGCAAGTTCGAGATGACACAAAAAGAAGGTACCGAAGAGATCGATATTAAGTTTATCGAATAGACGCAACATATCAATGTGTTCAGGCCGCGTTGTGCGGCCTGAAATACCTTTCCTGGCGGGCTCCCGCTGAAAAAGGCAGGCAAAAAGGCAGGCAAAAAGAGCGGCGTTATTTAAAAAAGTGGTGTTGTTTTTTCTTACGGGCTTTAAGCCACCGTTCAAGCAGAAAAGCTCTGGTATGCAGGAATCTGACGATATATCCAACGAGAACAGCAGCGACCACCGTGCCTTCCCTGATGCCTGCCAGTGTGTCCAGGAAAAACAGGGAGCTTGCAATGCCCAGGACAACCAGGGATGAGTCCGTGCCGATCTTGGTTTTGCCGAAATCCACGCCAAAGGTCTGGGTCAGCGCCATGGCCAGTCCTTCTCCGGGCAGATAGGTGAGTGCGGCCTTGATTTCAAAAAAGACGCCAATGCCGAGAACCACACAGCTTAAAAGGCATAAAGCCGCCTGTTCAGCATAGGTGGCCGGAACCATCCAATCGGAATATTTCATGATCAGATCAATGAAATACCCAAAAAGAAACACCACCGGGAATTGAACCAGCTGGAGCACCTTGTATCGTTTGCGAAGTAAAAGCATCTGGAGGAAAATGAGCAGCACATTGAGAATGATGGTGGTCTGACCCAGGGTGAGTGGAAACTTTAAGCTGTAGACATAGGGTACACAGGAAATGGGCGAAACGCCAAGATCTGCTTTTACGGATAAAACTACGCCTATGGCCATGATAAACAGGCCGAAAATGAATACGATACTCTGATTTAATATGTTTTGCTTCATATGCCGATACCCCAACCCCTTGCTCTGTCGGCAAAACAATAATTCATCAGGCAATCCAATGGTTTAGTTAGGCAACAAGCTGTACTTTGAAGATTAGATATATGACTGCCGGCAGGGTAAAAGGCGAATTTTGATTTAAATAAATGTTCCTGTTGTTTAAGCCGGACAGATTATCCGTCCGCATTATTAAAATCGGAATAAAATACCACTTGGTATGATAAATTACAAATTAAAAATGACAGATACACTACCCTCAAAAAGGTCGAATCATGAAAACATTTAAGCATCTGACCAATCCTGTTCTTTATTCCGGTCCCCAGGAGATCAACCGACTTGCCGGACTGGTTAATCCCGCCACCCCGATCTTTTTTATTACCGGTGCCCATTTTGTGGATACCTCCGCCTGGCAGAGCCTCGAATCCCAATTGCTGTCGATGGGATGCAAGTTCCAGAGACAGACCGTTCATGGGGAGCCCGGCCCGGATGTTGTTGATGACCTGACCGAACAGGCGGACCGGTTGCAGGCCGGTTGCGTGGTGGGCATTGGCGGCGGATCTGTGCTGGATGCCGGCAAAGCGGTTGCGGCCATGCTCTGCCATGACGGGTCGGTTCAAGACTATCTAGAGGGCGTGGGCACCAAAGAACCCCATGGAAAAACAGTCCCCTTCATTGCCTTGCCCACAACAGCCGGTACCGGCAGCGAAGCCACCAAAAATGCCGTGCTGAGCTGCCCGGGGCCGGATGGATATAAAAAATCCTTACGCCACGATGGGTTTATTCCCTCTGCCGTCATCATTGACCCGGAACTGGCATTGGGGTGTCCGCCCGCAACGACCATGGCCTGTGCCCTGGACGCCTTCAGCCAGCTGCTGGAGTCCCGTGTTTCAACCGCCGCCACCCCATTTACCCAAGCGTTGAGCAGACAGGGGCTTCGCCTGTTTGTCCGGGGTTCACGGCTTTTTTCGGACAACCTCTACCAAAGCCGCATGGAGTTGTCGTTGCGATGGGACCTGGCCATGGCGGCGTACCTGTCCGGGGTGTCCCTGGCCAATGCAGGCCTTGGCACGGTGCACGGTATGGCTGGCCCCATTGGTGCACTTACCCGTGTGCCCCACGGGGTGGCATGCGGCTGCCTTTTGCCCCGGGTGTTTGCACTGCTGACCGACCGGATGCAGGTGGAAGCGTTAGATGAAGTGGGCGCATGGCTCTCCAGGGGCATTGACGCAGTGCCCCAGCCCGATGATTTTAAAGTCGCACTGGATTGCATGGATTCCTGGAGCGAACAATTGCCTAAACTCAGTGCGTATGGACTGACAGAACAGCACTTTGATAAAGTGGTCAATACCTCGGACAATAAAAATTTCCCCATTCAATTGTCGTCACAGCAGATGCGGGATATCCTGTCGGCATGTGTATAGCGCCTGTCTGGAAATAGCCTTGACCTGTCATCTTTGCTGATATAAAGTTTCCCATTTTAATGTAAAGCAGGCCTTATTTATGGACGTCACCGACCGGGACAAGGCAATTGTCCCCCAAACTTTTTTAAGGCTGCTTTTCAGCCTCGCGCTGCCCATCTCTTTGCAATGTCTTTTCACAAGTTCCATGGCTGTGATAGACATCCTCATGATCGGCCAGCTTCACGATGCGGCCGTGGCCGCCGTGGGCATTGCCAATCAGTTTGTGTTTATTTTTTTTGTTATTCAGTTCGGCATTCATTCGGGTATCGCCATATTCACGGCCCAGTACTGGGGTAAAAAGGATGTTTCGCGGATTCACCAGTTATCCGGACTTGGGATTCTGGCCGGGTTTGCCATTGCCGCCGTATTTGCCGGTGCTGCCCTGTTTTTTCCCTCTGCTGTGATTTCACTGTTTTCCAATGATACCCGGGTGGTGGGTCTCGGGGCCGGATATCTTCGTATTGTGGGATTTGCCTTTGTTCCTTTTTGCGTCACATTTTCTTTTATGACCAATATGAGGAGCATGGGGTTTGCCGGTGTGCCGCTGCTCTCTTCATTTATCGCTGTCATTGTAAACATTGCGCTCAACTACTGCCTGATTTTCGGCAACCTTGGCTTTCCCGCCATGGGGGTCACCGGCGCAGCCATTGGCACCTGCGCCGCAAAATTGATTGAAACCGCTTTGCTGACAGCGATCATCTACCTGAAACCTTACCCACTTGCCGCATCCGTAAAAAAGATGCTGGCGTTCGATTTTGCCTTTGTCAAACGGGTGGCGGTTACCTGCTGGCCGGTGTTTCTCAATGAATTTTTCTGGGTTACAGGCGTGAGTATGTACAAGCTGGTTTACGCCCGCATGGGCACCGAGTCCATTGCTGCGGTGAATATTGTGGCCACCCTAGAGGAATTTTTATTTGTGCCTTTTTTTGGTATTTTCCATGCCGGCTCCATTCTCATCGGCAACAGCATCGGGGCAAAAAGAGATACCCGGGCGTTTGCCTACGGCAAATTTATGCTGTTGTCCCAGTTGCCCATGGCCCTTGGCGCAGGGCTTGGACTGATTTTGTGCAGAGATTTTATTCTAGGATTTTACAATATTTCCCCGGCAGCCTATGATAATGCTTACTATCTGATGCTGACAACCGGCCTGATTTTCTGGACAAAGACCACCAATTTTACAACGGTGGTGTCGGTGTTCCGGGGTGGGGGCGATACAAAATTCGGCTTTTTTATGGACCTGAGTGCGGTATGGTGCATTGGCGTGCCCATGGCGTTTGTCGGCGCATTTGTCTTCCATTGGCCTGTGTACGGTGTCATGGCTTTGATTGCCCTGGAAGAATTATTTAAGCTGATGATCGGTCTGCCCCGCTTTTTTTCAAAGAAATGGATTAAAAACCTTGTGGCGGACCCTGAGGTCGCAGGGTCATAATCCTTGAATGATCCGCTCAAAAAGGAGAAAAAATTGAAATATATAGGCGCCCATGTCAGTGCCGCAGGCGGTGTTGAAAACGCGCCGGTCAATGCCCGGAATATCGGTGCATCCTGTTTTGCGCTGTTCACAAAAAATCAGCGGCAGTGGCAGGCCAAGCCCTTATCCGACAAAAATATCAATGCGTTTAAAGCAAACTGCAGCGAGTTGGGATTCGGACCCGGCCAGATTCTTGCCCACGACTCCTACCTGATCAATCTGGGCCATCCTGAACAGGCCGCATTGGAGAAATCCCGACAAGGATTTATTGATGAAATGCAGCGCTGCCGGCAGCTCGGTATTGCCATGCTTAATTTCCATCCGGGTTCCACCCTAAAGAAAGTCAGCATGGATGAATGTTTGGCAACCATTGCAGATTCCATTAATCTTGCTTTGCAAACGGTGCCGGACGTCATCGCCGTCATTGAAAACACCGCAGGCCAGGGAAGCAATGTGGGCTTTGCCTTTGAACAGATAAAAGCCATTATTGATCAGGTGGATGATCAATCCCGCATCGGGGTGTGCATTGACACCTGCCACGCCTTTGCTGCCGGGTATGATTTTGTCTCCCGGGAGGGATATGAAAAAAACTGGGATCAGTTTGATGCGACCATCGGTTTTAACAAATTAAAGGGCATGCACTTAAACGATGCCAAAAAGCCGCTTAACTCCAGGGTGGACCGGCATGAAAGCATCGGTAAAGGGGAACTGGGCCTTGAGGCGTTTCGGCAAATCATGGAAGACAAGCGCCTGGACCATATTCCCATGATTCTGGAAACACCGGACAATGACATCTGGGCCGAGGAAATTTCCCTGTTGGAATCGTTGGTTAAATCCTAGGCCCAACCAAGGAAGTGTCATGAGAATCTGGGATCTTCACCCGGGATACTTTAACCAGGATAGTCTTTTAGGCGAACACCGGCAACTGCACGACATGGTCTCCATTATCGTCAACCGCAAAAAAGATGACGTCCGAGGCCCGGAGACCCTGCGCTGGATGGAGTTCGGCTGGGCGCTCAACAAACGCCACCAGCTGCTGGCTGCCGAGATGAAGCTGCGTGGATATGATGACACATCGCCGGTGCGTACCCGAAAAAATAAAGGCGTGTGGCCCGATACCTTTATCGATGAACCTTATGTCCAGATTCGGTTGCTCAGGGAAAAATACAGGGACAGGGAACCGGGGCGTATCCCTTTGCCCCAAAACGCCCAGCAGATGTGGCGTCAGTACAAATACGCCGTCATGGCCCGCAGCGTCTCGCTGTACAAAAAAATCGGTGGGGATGCGGCCTGCATGGGTCCCCGGGATGATTTCAGCGACCTGGCCCGTCTTCTGGTGGAAACATTGAGAACCCCGCCATGCCAGGGCGGATTAAAAAACACGCTCCAGCATATGTGGGGGTATGTATCAGACAGATACGCTGGCCCACGGGACTTAGTCAGTAGTTGGTCCTTGGAGACTTTACTGGATCATATCCAGGATCTGACGCTCCGCCTCCGGCAGTCATATCTGATGGAATCGGTTGCGCTAAGCGAGCTTGCTGTGTGGATAAATTAAAAGTTTTTGTTTAATGCGTTTTGCGTTATGGTGTCTGCCGAATATTAATCAATACTTAATAAACTAAGAGGTGCTGCCATGCCAATTGCAGACAAAATGGTCGGAATTGTGGAGTCCGCATCCATGATTCGAAAGATGTTTGAGGAAGGCATCCGGATGAGAGCGAAGTTCGGGGCTGATAATGTGTTTGATTTTTCTTTGGGAAATCCCGATGTACCCCCACCGCCGGTGGTCAAGGAAACGGTTCTGGGCATCATCAATGATCCCGCCAATTCTCACGGATATATGCCCAATGCAGGGTTCCCCTGGGTGCGCCAGGCCATTGCCGATTATCTGAACGCCCAGTGCGGCGTTGGGGTGACTGCGGATCTGGTGGTCATGAGTGTGGGGGCGGCCGGTGCGTTGAATGATACCTTAAAAGCCCTGGTCAATCCCGGCGAAGAACTCCTGGTGCCGTCCCCTTATTTTGTGGGCTACAACCAGTACGCCTTTATTGCCGGGGCCTCGCTTAAGACCGTCTCTACAAAGCCCGATTTTCATCTGGATCTTGGGGCCATTGAGGCTGCTATCAATAAAAATACCCGGATCATGCTGATTAACTCGCCCAACAATCCTACGGGCGTTGTCTATACCAAGCAGGAGCTGGCGGACCTGGGGCAGCTTTTAGAAAAGAAAAGCCGGGCGTTTGGACGACGCATTTATCTGATTTCCGACGAACCCTATCGCAAGATTGCCTATGATGTGGATGTGCCCTGGATGTTCGGGATGTATGATCATACCATTGTCCTGACCTCCTACTCCAAAGAGCTCTCCTTGGCCGGTGAACGTGTGGGATATCTTGCGGTCCATCCTGCGGCTGAAGATGCGGCATTGATTGCCTCGGCAGCTGGGGTGGCCAACACCATGATGTTTGTGAACGCGCCGGCTCTGTTCCAGCAGGTGGTGGGAAAGCTGCAGGGCGTGTGTGTGGACGTTGAAATCTACCGCAAACGCAGGGATATGATCTGTGACGGGCTTGCTGCGGCAGGGTATGAGTTTAACGTGCCCGAAGGGGCTTTCTACCTGTTCCCCAAAACCCCCATTGAAAATGATGTGGAATTTGCGGGTCTTCTGAAAGAAGAGAATATTCTGGCTGTACCCGGTTCCGGATTTGGCGGCCCCGGCCATATTCGCCTCTCCTATGCTGTGCCTGAACAGTCCATTAAAAATTCCATGGCTGGATTCAAGCGGGCCATGGAAAAAGTTTAAACGCTAAGAGTTTTTTTAACCACGGAAGACACGGAAAGTACTGAAAGATAGAGCATACAGTGCTTTTCGTGTTTTTATTTTATCTGTTTGTTGTCTATACTCAAAAGACCCTGGATGTTGATGTTATCCAGGAAGTTGAACATGGCCTTTGAGGCTTCCACCCACACCCATCTGGAGAGGCATTCTCCGGCCTTGGTGCAGACGCCGCAGTTCTTTTGTTCCTGTTCGGCACAGTCGGTTATGGCGGTGGAATCTTCAAGGACCCGGACAATATCCCCAACAGAGATCTCTGCCGGGGGTTTGGCCAGCATATGACCGCCAAAAGGCCCCCGCTGGCTGTTGATGATGCCGGCGTCTCGGAGTTTGCGGCTCAGTTGCTCCAGGTATTTTAAGGAGATGTTCTGGCGTTTGGAGACATCGCTGAGGGGCACGGGCTTTTCAGTGCCGTAAAGGGCAATATCCAGGATCAGTCGGGTTCCGTATCTGCTTTTGGTGGTCAGTCGCATGGGCAATTAGTGCTCCGTATTTGGAAGGTCTGTCTAATTTACATTTTGCTGAACTGCTTGGGTCTGTCTATCGTCACAAGCCGGCGGTGGTTGAGCCTGGCGGGTTTAATCTCCTTCTTTTTTTCGGTCGGTGAGTATACTGCTGTTCTTTGTTTTTTTAAAGGGGATAAGAATGGTGAATCGGCTGCCCTCGCCCGGCTGGGATTCCACCTCCACCCGGCCACCGTGGTATTTGATGACCCGGTGGGCGATAAACAACCCCAGGCCGGTGCCCTGGGAGCCCTTTGAGCTGAAAAAGAGGGTGAACATTTTATTTTTAGTCGCTGCATCCATGCCGATGCCGTTGTCACTGACGGTAAAACAGATTCCCTTTTCCGCAATTCTTTCCACGGTAAACCCGACCCTGTGGTCCTGCTTAGACCGGTCAAACAGGCAGGCATCCACGGCATTCTCCAGGAAGTTGACCAGGGACGCTTCCATCCATTGGGCATCCACTTCAACCGGGCCTAATCCCGGGGAGATGGACACCGAAAACGTCACCCCATGCTTCAGGCTCAGAGGCGATACGGTGTTGACCACGTTGCGGGCCAGCGCCTCGGTATCTTTAGTTTCATACTGCAACTCCCGTGATTTGGCATAGTACAGGATCGCCAGAACCATTTTTTTTATCTTGTCCGACATCTCCTTGACCTGGCCCGCGGCCATGACCATCCGCTTGCGGTCGTCCTGGGCAAGTCCCGCTTCAAGATGGTAAATACCGCCGTCAAGGGCGGTGAGCATGCCCTTGACTCCGTGGGACACGGAGCCGAGCATTAATCCCAAAGAGACCAGGTGGTCTTGGAGTTGGCGGATCTGGGTGATGTTGGTGGACATCTCCATGACCTCGGCAATCTCCCCTTCGCTGTTTCGGATGGGGGCGGTCTGGGTCAGAACGTTGTACTGCTTGCCGTCTTTTGAGGTGACGATCTCTTCGGTGGTACGGGATTTGCCGTCCTTAAATGTCGCCTCCACGGGACACTGATGGCCCTGGGAGTCCCGCTGCTTATACAGCTCATGGCAGAATCCGCCCACGAAGCTGCCGAAATCTCTTTTGAACCGCCGGTTGGCAGCGGTGATTCTCAGGTTTTTGTCCTGGACTGAAATATAACAGGGCACCTCTTCAAACAATTGATTAAAGGCGTTACGGGCAAGGTGAAGGTCTTCCAGCCGGGCGGTATACCGGTCTATCCGGGTCAGCAAAGAGGCCTGGTACTCTGCCCGGCAAAGGGCAAGATCCAGTGCCGTGGCGCAGACCGGTATCTCAATATACTGGATGGCGGCAATTTTAAAAATAGCCATGGCCCCTTCCAGATCCTCTTTGGGGGCCATGACAATAATTTGGACGAGGGGGTGGGTCGTTTTGAACCCAAGAACATGGGATGCTGTTTCAGGGCTGGTGCCGGGATGGACAATGATGATGCCCCAGCCCTGGTTATCCAGAGAAAGAACGGTCTCTTCATTGCATCCGGCGATCAGGACCTCATATCCCTGCCTGCCGATATACATCTGGAGTGCCTGGGCATGTTCCTTATCCCTATCAATGAGTAAGACCTGTTTCGTCATTTTCTCTCCTGCATTAGGCCATTAACGCTTCCTTTACGGTGCTGAGCAGCTCTTCCCGGTCAAATGGCTTTGGAATCTGGGCCACTGCCTTGACCACGGCGTATTTATGCCCGGTGAGACCGGAAATCACGATCACCGGGATGTCTTTCAGCTCTTTATCTTGGGTCAGGTGGCGGTAGAACCTGGGTCCCCACTCCCCGGGCATTTCAATATCCAACGTGATCAGATCGGGATGTTCGGCTCTGGCTTGTTCCAGCCCCTCCCGGGCGTCTCCGGCCACGCAGACTTCATATCCGTTATCTGTGAACAGGGCCGCCAGATAGTCTCTAACATTTAAATCATCGTCAATCACCAGAATTTTCTTTTTCATATCAACCTCTTTGGCATTGGGGGTTATTTGTTGACACTGAGTACCGGACATCCGGCCCTGACAATCACCTGCTCCACATTGCTGCCCAGGTGGCTGTCTTCGGCCGGCAGGCGCCTGGAATGATGGGCCATAACAATGAGATCTGCGCGCTTGTCCCTGGCGTATTTGACAATTTCAATAAAGGGAATGCCTTCCCATACGTCCATGGAGTAGTTTTTCAGCCCCTTAAGTTGGGATTCGTAACGCGCCTGGATCATGCGCAAAGATTCCCTGCTTTTCTGCTCGATTTCATCCTGATCCAGAAGTTTTCCGGATTGAATCCCGGAAATATCCAGGGCATGAAAGACGTGGAGCCCGCATCCCAGGTTTTTTGCCAGGGTCAGGGCATATTCAAAGGCCTTGTCCGACGTCTTTGAAAAATCGGTTCCAAACAAAATATTTGACATGCCTCCCGAAAAAGAGGCCGCCGGTCGGGTGACGGCCATAACAGGGCATGCAGCGGCCTTGGCTACTTTATGCAGGGTGGACCCGGCAGCACATTTTTTATAGACACTCTGGTCTTCATCCCCGGTGCTGCCCCCAAGCAGAATGAGATCGGGTTCAAGTGCCTTGGCTTGCCTTAAAATTTCACGGGCCGGCAGTCCCACAGCCACATCAATGCTGTATTCGGCTACATTTTCCAGATATTTGGCATAATAGGCCTTGATCTCTTCGGTGACCCCGAAAAGATACTCATCATCCACATCCACCTTTTCCCGGGTTTTGACATCCACCACCACATGGCTGAAGCCCCGTGAGGGTACTCCCAGCACATGGAAAAGGTTGAGCTCTGCATTGTAGTTGCCGGCCAGGTTGAAGGCCACCCGGGCAGCATGGTCACTGGCCGGGGTGGCGGAGGTCGCGAGCAGAATTTTTTTAAACATAGGACCCTCTCATGATTATGGGTGTTTGGTCTTGGTCTACTCTTCGGGTTTTAAATGGTCCGGGATGATCAGCATTTTGATCAACAGCGGTTTTAAAAAGGACCAGCGTATACCGATTTCATACTCTTCTTCAAGGTCACGGATGGCATCCCAGCAGTTGTGGCAGGGGGCAATGACCAGTTTGGCCCCGGTTGCAAGGATCTGATCCCGTTTTTTGATCAGCGCCACGTTACGCTCCTTGCGGAATTTGCCGATACCGTTAAACCCGCCGCCGCCGCCGCAGCAGTAGTTATGCTCTTTATTGGGCGCCATTTCTATAAAATAACCGGGCGCCACAATATGGGATATAATGTCCCGTGTGGCCTTTTTCAGACCGTGGTTCCGGACATAGTTGCATGAATCCTGCAACGTTACCGGTTCCTTGATCCGCTTTTCCGGATCGATCTTGAGTTTGCCGGTATTCAGGGCTTCGGCCAGCCACTCCACATAGTGGATGGACGGTGCCGGGGGCTGCCCGTCCTTTCTGCCCGCCCAATAGGGGCCCTCAATGACCGAGGCCCTGTGGGCATGGCCGCATTCGGTGCCCACCATCCGTTTGGGTTTCAGCCGCTCCATAGCCTCGTATATCGTGTCCACCTGCATTTTGCACGCGGCCCAGTCCCCGGCAAACATGGCCAGACTGGTCTGCTCCCATCCCTTGGAGGGCACGGTCCAGTTTTCACCGGCTATGTGGAATAAAATGGCGGCCTCGGCCAGGTCTTCGGGGTAATGCTTGACCTCACGGGCGTTCACCGTATACATGATGTCGGCATTTTCCACATCCACGGGAACGGTCAGTCCGGGATAGTCATCCTCGTACTCCTCCACCATCCATTCAAAGGTGTCAACAAAATCTTCGTTGCTCACATCCATCTGGGCCCGGTACGCCCGATGCATTCCGGCCCCGATCTTCAGCTCCCAGGGTACAAACCCCTGCTGGTACAACAGTCCGCGAAGATAGCTGAACATGACACCGGTGTCAATGCCGTGGGGGCAGTACATGCCGCAGCGGTTGCAGCAGGTGCACTGGGACCAGGCGATCCTCATGGCCCGGCGCATAAAGGCGTTGTTCACCTTTCCCTTGCGCTTGATCATTTCTCCCAGGGTGGACTGGATTTTATAGGCCGGTACCTGTTCAGGTACCCTGCCGTTGACTTCATAGAGGAAGCAGGAATCGGCGCACATCCCGCAGTGGGCACAGATTTCCAGCCAGGTACGGGTCCTGGATTTACAGGTGTTCTGGATGGTTTTCCATAGCAGGTCCGAGTCCACATCCAGGGCTTCCATCTCCTGGTAATATTTGTTGCCCGAGGTGTCCGACAGAAGCTTGTTCACTTCTTCCGGGGTGTTGATGGGCTGTTTGTTGCAATATATTCCTTCTGGCATGCTTGTGTTCTCCTTTAATGGTTCCGGATTGTCCTTGATTGGGACTACCAGGCCATTTTTGTTCCTTTCATTCCGCCGCGCTTAATACCGAAATCCATACCCAGCTGAGCCCGTGATGCAAAAAAGAGGAAGACATGGGAAAGCTTGGTAAAGGGGATGGCAAAAAGTACGATCTCCCCGCACAGGATGTGCATATTGAGCCAGAATCCGTAATCCCCCACCTGGTAACGGGCCAGAAGGCCTGTAACAAAGGGAACCATGGAAATCAGCAGGATAAAGATGTCGTTCCAGGTGGTCAGGATTCTAACCTCGGGCAGGACCAGACGCCGGATCAAAAGAAAGGTGCCGGCCACAACGGCGGTCCAGGACAAAAAGTCTCCCAGGGCAGCGTTCAGGGTAAACAGGGTAAACAGGTGAAACCCCACTTTGGATTCCATGAACAGGGCATGGCCGGTGAGAAATAACGGGATCAGCACTGCGCCCAGATGAAAGCCAAAAAAAACAAGGGTAATCAGGGGCTGGGCCTGCCAGCCGCGTGTGCCATAGGGGATAAGCCATTTGTAAATGGACCGGATTGCCCCTTTAAGCCCGGCTTTGGGATAGGTTGTATAGGCCACACGGTCGAGCTGCCAGCTTAAGCCCTTGAAATAGAGCACAAAGCGGATGAGCGAGCCGCCGACGCAGACGGTTAGAGCGATCCAGAATAAAGGACCGGTTAAAAAATCATGCATGGGTCATTCCTTTCGTCTAATCGTCTTCTCTGTCTGTAAGAAACCCCCAGTACATGGGCGCGAACACCAGGATTGCGCCCATGACCAGGTAGGTGATTCCTTTGCAGTGAACATAAAATTCTTGTAAACTATAAAATTCCACAATATCTCTCCTTGGGAGTACCTAAATCTAATTAATGGGCCTTGTAATCCGGGTGTTCATGGAGAATGGGCATCCGGGTGCAGATAAACCGGTAGATGACAACGCCTAGGGTAACGATAAAGACCGAAGTGGCGATCTCCATCAGGCTGGGAAAATACCGCTGGTCCGCCGGCAGATGGTAATTAAACGCAATCATTGACACGTTGAAGCGGTTCAGAACAATGCCCAGAACGCTCCAGATGGCAGCGGCCCTGGCAAATTTCAGATTCTTTTCCCTGTAGGCTGCGGCATAAAGCAGGGCCGGGCAGAGCACAAATCCGATGAGCTCAACCAGGAACCAAACTCCCCAGCCGGTGGTCAGGTAATGCCAGTTGTTGTCGATGGCAAGCCCCACAACCTTGATGCCGATGTACCCCATCATCACAAAGGACGCGGCCTTGGAAAATCCCAGGACCACCCCGTCACTTTCGTCCAGGTGGGTCTGGTCCATCTTGTGATGCAGGTATTTATGGGCAAGGCTGCCCTCAAAGATCACCATGGACATACCGGCGAACATGGAAGAGATAAAAAAGTAAACCGGCAGATAGGTCGAGTACCACAGGGGATGCAGCTTGGACGGGGCGATCATGAATAGGGCGCCAAGAGAACTCTGGTGGAGGGTGGACAGGACCACGCCCAAAATGGTCAGCGCGATGGTCAGGCGAACCACAATGTTCCGGGCCCGCTTGAACCCCAGCCATTCCAGTGCTGCGGGGCTGTATTCGGTAAACAGGACGCTGAGATACAAAAACACGCACAGGCCCACTTCAAAGAGCAGGGATGAAGTGCCCTGGGAGTAAAACACCGGGTAGGTCAGACGCCAGGGCCGGCCCACGTCGTAATGCAGGGCAAACACAACCAGGGCATACCCCAGAAATGCCGTTAAAATGGCCGGGCGTACCGCGGAATGAAACCGTTTGAGCCCGAAAATATAGCAGGTGGCCGAGGTTACATAGCCTCCTGCGGCCAGGGCCACCCCGCAGAGCAGGTCAAATCCGATCCAGATGCCCCAGGGGTTATTGTTATCCAGGTTGGTGACGGTTTCAAACCCCATGGTGAACCGCAAAACGGTCAGGATTGCGCCAATGATCAGGATGATGCCGGCAACGATGTTAAAGGGGGTAAACCACCCCTGATCCGGCTCCTGCTTTTCAAATACTTTGTCTGTTATTTTGGCAATAATTTCTTTCATTTTCTGCCTATTCCTTGTCTTCACCGTTGTCAGGTGCCGGAACATCCTCCGGGGCGTCCGCGTCGGCTTCCGGGGCTTGAACGGATGCGCCCGAAGATTTCAGGGCGTCCAGCTCCTGCGCCAGGGCCTCTTTTTCCTTGGCAGCCTCGTCCAGGGCTTTTTTCACTTCAAAGTTGATGGCCGCAGTTTTTTCCTGGGTCATCTTTTCCCTCTGGGCTTCAAGCTGGGCTGCCAGATCTGTGGCTGCGGCTTTCCGGGCCTCTTTAAGTGCTGCGGCCTTTTCCTGGCCCGCGATTTTTTCCTTGCGCTTTGAAATGGCGTAAACCCCGGTGAGCAGCACCGGCCACAATCCTACCACCATGGGGACGGTGGACAGGGGGCCGGAGGTCAGTTCCGGAGCCGATTTGGTGCCCAGATCCTCTCTCATGCCGATGTCGCTGAACGACGCGCCTGATATATAGAGCCAGGAGGTGCCGCCCATTTCGTGCTCACCGTAGATATGGTCGATGTAGTTGTCCGGATGGGCCGCGATGCGCTGGCGGGCGATCTTGATCAGCTCGTCCCTTTTGCCGTAGACCAATGCTTCCCTGGGACAGATTTCTACACATCCGGGCAGCTGGCCTGCCTCTATCCGGGGGGCGCACATGGTGCACTTGGTCACCTTGGGGGTCAGGACCTTGTCATATTCGTAAGCCGGTACCTCAAAGGGGCAGGCCACCATGCAATAGCGGCAGCCCACGCAAAGGGAGGCGTCATATACCACCGCTCCCTTGGGCGTCTTTTTAAATGCTTTGACAAAACAGGCAGATGCGCATGCTGGTTCCATGCAGTGGTTGCACTGTTTTTTTGCAAATACCGGGGACGCGCTCTGGATTTTTTCATTATCGAACCGGTTGACTACCGTATACACATAGGCGTCGGTTCTTCTCTTTTCTTCCAGAACGGACAGGTCGTCAAAAGAGACGTCCGGTGCCGGCAGATCATTGACCTTGTTACAAGCCTGCTCACACTTCCGGCATCCAATGCACCGGGTGGTGTCATGGAGTACGCCGTGGGTGTCCGGATGTCCCTTAAAGGTCTTGTTTGCAGCATGGGCTTTGGAGAGAGACGCCGAAGCAGATGCCCCGACTGCCGCCCCTATGGTGCCCAAAAACTGTCTACGAGATATAGCCATAATTAACCCTTTTCCTTGAGATATCCTAATTTTTTAATTGATGACATTTGACGCAGTCTGTGGCCTGAACCGAGGTCACCTTCATGTCCTGGTGACAGGTGATGCACTGCCCGTGGAATGCGCCCTTCAGCCCCGGTCTGCCGTCCGGCCCGGGGCCGTTTTTGCTGTGGCAGGAGGCACACTTGGGCGGTTCAAGGGATTTGGGGCTGTTGTGATGGCACCCCATGCACAGTCCGGCCTGATCCCTATGAAATGTTCTGGCCAGCGGGCTCTTGTCTGCTCTTTCCATGATGGCGCGGACCACTTTACCGTGGGGAAATTCACTGGCCTTGTATTCATTGGCCAGGTCGTCAATCACAACGGTTTCAGGGATCTTGTCCGCCGGCACCTTGGTATAGGTCGCTTTGCGTTCGGCCACTTCATCTTTGGCCAGCTGTTGCGGATCGGATTCCGCTGCTAATTTGCTCGTTTCCACACTATGGCAGGCCTTGCAGGACTCAGGATCCTTTTGGACCGAGACCGGCATCTGGGCATGGCATCCGGCACAATCGGCCGATACCGTAGTGATATTTTGGTGGCATCCCACGCAGGACTGCTTGCTGGTGGTTGTGTGCATGGCCTGGGCCAGATTGATAAACCCGCCTTTTTGGTTTCCGCCGTCCGGGGTATGGCAGGCACTGCACTTTTCAAGGGATTCATGGTGGCAGGACTTGCAGCTGATATCCAGTGCTTCATGGGCCTTATGGTCAAAGGCCACCGCCGGCATCATGGTCTCTTTGCTCTTTTTGCCAGGCTCCCAGGGGGTGAGAAGTGCGACATCCGGCTGGCCGCGCTTGAGCCGGGGAACGGTATCAAGCTTTTCCAGTTGAGCCTGCTCTTTTTCTCCGTGGCATCCGGCACAGTTTACAGGGCCTGCGACCTGGTTTTGGGCGAGCTTCTGCTCATGGCAAACCACGCATGACTCATGGGACGCCTCACGAATGGCCTTGACTTGTTTACCGGCAAGTTCGGACGGGGTCTTCTTATGGCAGTATGCACAAGACCCTTCCTCCCCTTTTTTGTAAACAAGGGTCTTCTTATCCGGGTCAAACACATGATGGCAGGCACTGCAGTTCTGCTCGTCGCCTGCATCAACGGCTTTGATTTTGTCCGAATTGGCATGGA
Organism: uncultured Desulfobacter sp.; assembly: GCF_963666145.1. NCBI lineage: Bacteria > Pseudomonadati > Thermodesulfobacteriota > Desulfobacteria > Desulfobacterales > Desulfobacteraceae > Desulfobacter > uncultured Desulfobacter sp. Next base: position 3,080,504 of record NZ_OY762614.1, read on the forward strand.
TGTAGTGAAGGGATTTATCAAATGCGATTTTTTTCTGCCCCGGTGCCACATCCGGTTTGCGCACATGGCAGACGCCGCATTGATCGGTCACAGGTCCTGTGGCCTTGTTTTCGCTCTTTTTCTCCTCATGGCAGGAGATGCACTCCATATGGTACATTTCCATGGAGGGTGTCTGGTCTGAATGCCCGAAGACAAATGCGAGCCGGCCGTCTTTCTCCGTGTGGCAAACCTTGCAATTGTTCTCAAGTGCCGCGGTATGCAAATCATGGCGAAAAGCGACCTTGGCCATTTCTTGTTTGCTCAACTCCGGACCGAGCCCAATGGTGATAACATCCGGCTCGGTCTCTTTATCTGCGTTAACCATTGCGTATCCGACAAAGGGAGCCTGAATGGAAAAGGCAATCATCGCTGATATAAACAGCTGCAATGATTTACGTTTTAACATAATCCAATCCTCTGATTGATGGTTTAAAATAGCGCCTGCTATGTTTCCAAGTGATTTAATCGGACAGTTTCCTACTATTTTTATATGATTAGGTCAACACTAATTTTTCTTATAAAATATTAATTTTTATAGAAAAAAATAAATATTTTTTACATAAAAAGAAGCGGCGGCTTGCAATAGGCTTTAAATCTATGCCTGAAGCGTTGCCACCCCGTTAGTTTAAGGCCCAGAGAAAAAATCTTGCTCCACTGCCCTGCACGGGTTATGATAACCCATTTCATTTATTACAATTAAAAACAGTCAAATAGATTTCCCGGCAAGCAGATCGTACACAAGTGCCATGGGCTGCCTTGGCATGTCAGATGCCAGGCTCAGCACATAACAAAGTTTGTAAAATTTTAGTTGCTTAGCCATCCTTTTATATAAAAATCGACCAGCATTGGAGTGCTGAATGCGCATAGGGGTCCTCTCTTTTTTTCTGGTTTTATTCATTGCAGTGCATCCAGGTTTTGGAACGACTGGTGCTCACTCCAGTACGCCTCCTTTTGAATTTTGGGATGACCAGGGACGATACTATGGTATCACAGCAGAGTATCTCTCTCTCATTTCAGACCGGCTTCAGGTGACATTTGAACCGGTATTCAAAAAAGACAGAACCCTTTTATCCTGGGATGAGGTGCTTGTGGCAGGCCGCGACCGTGAAGTGGATCTTGTCCCCGGCTTGGTCAGGACAACAAACCGGGATTTTTTTAGATATACCAGCTCATATATGGATTTTCCGTGGGTTATTATTACAGGCGAAGCGCATAAGGAATCCGATAATCTGTCTTTTTTTGACCGTGAAAAAAAATCTGTCGGTATTGTCAAGTCCAGCGCCCTTAATGACAGGCTTAAACAACAGTATCCCGGTTTGAAAATTGTTCCGGTTGACGACTCTTTGACGGGCCTTTCCGAGGTATCCCAAGGCCGGTTGGATGCCTTTGTGGACGTTGCTGCTGTGACTGCATATCTTATGAAAAAACATGGGCTTAAAAATTTAAAAATGGCAGAGACGCTGAACGGGCATGAAACACATGTGCGTATGGGGGTCAGACCAGACTGGCCGATCCTGGTGGACATTCTCAATAAGGCCATTGATTCGTTAACCCCTGCAGAGCGTGCCATCATTCACAACCGCTGGGTCTCCATTGAGATTGAACACCATATGGACTGGAAAAAGATCGCCGCATGGGGGCTCCCCATTGTCCTTATTGCCCTGGCAGTTCTTGCGGTGATCATCGGGGCCAACCGGCGTCTGCAAAAAGAGGTCTTTTTACGGCGCAGGGTGGAAGAGCAGTTTCGTATCATTGCCGACTACACCTACGGGGCTGAAAGTCTGCATGATCAAAACGGCAGGCTGAGCTGGATCAGTCCGTCTGTGAAACGGGTGACAGGGTATTCCGCACAACAGTCCATGCAGATGCGTGATTACCCGTTGCCGATTATTGCGCCGGAAGATCTGTCCAAATGGAATGATGTGCTGCAAAAATCCCGGGAAAACAACCCCGGCAGTGATATCAGGCTCTCTATTAAGCGCGAAGATGGTGCAACGCGCCAGGTGGCTGTGTTCTGGAATCCGGTATTCAGACAAGACGGCGAATTTGATAGCATTCGTGTGAGTATGTTTGATATTACAGACCGGTTCAAGGCCGAAAAGGCAATACAAAGAAAAGACGAGCGTTTTCATTTTATCTTGCTGGCTGCCGGTGCGGTTTACTGGGAGTACGACTATGTAAAAGAACGTTTTTCTTACGAATCAACTAAATTTTTTACCGGTTACGGCTACTCAGACGCCCAGGTTCCCTACGACATAGACACGATGCTTGAAATTATTCATCCTGACGACCGTGAAAGGATGTTAAATGCAGCCCGACAGCAACGCCGGAGTGAAATTTTCAGCGAAGATTATCGCGTCCAAAACAAGCTGAACAACGCTTATTTTTGGGCGAATACCTCACGCCGGGTGTTGGAAAAGGATGAGAATGGCAACGTTCTCAAAATAGCCGGTATATCTATAGATATCACGGAAAGACAGAATCTGCTGGAGCAAATCAAGGTCTCCCAGGAGCGCTTGAGAATATTGTCCGAACATACCCATGACTGGCAGACATGGCGCAATCTTGACGGCCAGTTGCTGTGGTCCAATAAGGCTATGGAACGTATTACCGGCTATAGCTTTAACGAACACGAAGATACAGGTAAAGATTTCCTGGAAATTGTGGATACGCGTGACAGAGATCATCTGTTGCATCACTATGAACGCGCCGCCCAAGGCGAAAAAGGACTGGCGTGCCATATCCGTATTCAGCGAAAAGATGGCCGGACAGCCTGGCTGTATGTCGTATTTGGACCTGTTTTTGATCTGGACGGACAGATTACAGGCATTACCACCTCAGCCAAGGACATTACGAACCTAAAGAAAGCTGAAGCGGAGCTGAACGCATACAAGGACCATCTTGAGGTGCTGGTTGAAAAACGGACCGCGGATCTGGTAAAGGCGATGAAGATGGCCCAGGATGCATCCCGGGTGAAAAGTGAGTTTTTGGCCAACATGAGCCACGAAATCCGGCCCCCCCTCAATGCCGTTATTGGATTTGCCCACCTTCTGGACAGACTATCCTGGATTCAACCCAGCACGCCATGATTGAAAAAATCCAGAGCAGTTCATCTTTGCTGCTGGGTGTTATTAACGATATCCTTGATGTCAGCAAGCTTGATGCCGGTAAGCTGGACCTTGAATCCATCCCCTTTAATCTGGGTGAGGTGCTGAACAATGTCTCGGATATGATCAGCGTCAGTGCCCGGCAAAAGGGGTTGGAGGTAATCCTGGACATCGCGTCCAATAGCCCGCATATGGTGGTCGGCGACCCGCTCAGGGTTTCCCAGATTTTGACCAATCTGGCCAATAATGCGGTAAAATTCACGGACAAGGGCCAGTTGCGCATCGGGTGCAGGGTTCTGGGCAGTGAAGCAGAAAGGGTTGAACTTGAGCTGTTTGTCCGGGACAGCGGCATTGGCCTAAGTTATGAACATCAGAAAAATTTGTTCAAGGCCTTTTCCCTGGCAGATTCTTCCACCACAAGAAAATACGGCGGCACAGGACTTGGGCTTTACATCACCAAAACCCTGGTGGAGATGATGGATGGCCGGATCTGGGTGGACAGTAAACCGGGACAGGGGGCAACCTTTTATTTCACCATATGGCTTAAAACCAGCCACACCGTTTCTGTGCAGCGCGCTGAGGCCGATATCCAAACGTGCCAGGGCAGGGTTTTGTTGGTGGAAAATAATCGTCTTTGCCGCAGAAGTACCAGGCGTATTCTTGAGGCGCTTTCTTTCCAGGTCACCTGTGTGGATAACGCCCGGGCCTGCATTGATTCCCTGGAGAGCGAACACCATGACCTGATTAAAGGGAAAGGGAAAGGGTCAGGAAAGGGTCAGGAAAGGGTCAAGTCTGCTCCTGACGCATGTGGCCATGAATTCGGGTTAATTGGGATTGTAATTCGGGGTACACCTTTGTTCCGAATAAATAAGGCCACGAAATGCCGGAGCGCAGGCAGATCAGAAGGATGCCGTTGGTACATGGATTCAAGGAAAAGAGGAGATGGATGTGGCAAGCCGCTCCTTGCTCATTTCGGATAGATGCGTCAGGAGCAGGCTTGGTCTTTTTCTTTTTTTAACCAGTACCTCCACATGACAGACCGCAGCTACATGTATAATCAGCAATTTACATGATAACCTCCGTGCAGGTTATTAGAATAGCCAGGCTTATCCTGGCGCACCGGAAGACACGGAATGCACTGAAATTTATTGCGTAATGCCCTTTTTCCGTGTGCTTCCGTGCTGTCCGTGGTTAAGTTTAGCGGTCCGACAGGGCGGCCTTGGAGACGCCCTTTGTTTCTTCTTTCTCATACTCAAGGATAAAAAACAGAACCGCGCCGACGATCAGGGCCATGGTCGGCCCGGACCAGAATGCACTGCCCCAGAGTTTGGTGTAGTTGGCAGACACCAGGGCTGCGGCCATAATGCCGGCAATGCCGCGCTGGACATTGGTGGCGCAAAGGGTCAGCGCAAGATAGATGCACAGATAGCCCTGGATCAAGAGCGTCAGGCCGAATCCGATCAGCTTGCCGGGCAGGATGATTTGAACCAGTGGATGAAATACCATGGCCAGGCTCATACCCCAGAAAATGGAGGTGGCCCCGCCCCAATAAGAAGGTTCCTGGTCGGGTGTTGAGTGTTTGTATCTATTCACCACCAGGGCCTGCCCGCCGGTCCACTGGGGGCCGCACAAGGGAAGAAATGGCAGGAAAAGGCCTTGGATGCCGTTTCTGATGGCGGTGATGATGTGATTTCGCGGCACTTCAAACACGATCTTTTCATCCGTTCGGGTTTCGTTGCAGTCTTCGATCATGGTCTCCAGCACCAGGATATCACCAAATGCCAGCACATAGGCCACGATGGCCAGGGAGAGCGCCGCCATCCATTGTCCCGGTGACGGCATGCCCACGCTCATTACGGAAAAAGACGCGAGCATTTCGCCAAAGGGGGCGTCAATGATAATTCTGTCAAATACGCCCGCAGGCGGCGCGATTTCGCCGGTGAGTACCCCGACGCAATAGCCGATAATAAATCCGGGGGCAATGCCGAAACCCGCCACCCAGGTGAACAGATTTGACCTTGCCCTGAATTTCAGTGCCCGGGAGGAAAACAGAATGAAAAAGCTGGCCAGGGCGGCCACGCTGAAGGCCACCGGCATTTTGCCGATAAACGGCTGGGCCGGGTCAAATACACGCATCAATGAGGCAAAGCCTGCGCCCAGAAGAATCCCTGAGCGCATGGAGATGGGAAAGTGTTTGATAATCCAGCGGGTGATGCCGGTGACGCCGAAGACCAGAAAGATGAGTCCCACAAGCACCTGCAGGGCGATCAGTGCCTGGATGCGTTCCGGGCCGGGGTTAAAGCCTGTTAAAAAAGATATGTATAAGGGGATGCCCGCAGTAATCCACCCGCTGACGGACGGATCGCCAAAAGAGGTGTGTAATAAATAGAAAAAATTATTGATTACGACCATCAGAACTGCGATTTCAAGGGGGATACCCAGGATTTTGACCATGGCCGCGGTGATGCCCAGCGGGATACAGCTTAATATGGCGCCCTGAATAAAGTCCTGGTACTCAAGCCTGTAATGCACAAAAGGGATGCGCAGCTTGAGCGGTCCCCCTGCGTATGGCAGTTCACGTCCCTTTTTATGGGTGGAACTCATTTGAAAACCTCCTAAACAATTTGGCAAAGGTTGTTTGTCCGGCCACGCCCTGTGACGTGGGTGCCCCCTGGGGCCGACCGTTCAACTGCCGGCTCCAGGGCTGAAGACGAATTTATACGTCCTGTTCAGGAGAGCGGATTACAATACGCGGTATGCGTAGTAAACAATCTGGATTTTTTCGGAAAAATCCTTGTTGCCGGGCAGGTATGGTTTGGGCTCGGAAACTAAAACTTCTTCCAGAACGTTTTCGGCCTTGAGGGCTTCAAGTTTTCCGGTAAATTCATCGTCAATCATATCCGTACGATGGGAAAAGATGACCATGCCGCCGGGCGTGGTGATCCGGGCAAACTCACGAACAACTTCAGGCACGTCTTCAATGTAGGTGAGCGTGCCGATGCAGTTCAGGTTGGCAAAATGGTTGTCGTCATAACGGAACGGCCTTTCATGCATATTGACAATATGCACATCTTCATACACACCCTTTTCCTGGGCAACGGCGGCAAAATCAGGGCTTAGGTCAAAACCGATAATGCTGTTAAACCCGGCGGCATTCAGCGCTTCACCGGTCAGTCCGCTGCCGCATCCCGCGTCACATACGGTGCCGTCAACCTGCTTGTATTTGTTCAGCAGTGCAGCGGCTTTTTCAGGCGCATCATAATCCCAGCTTTTTACTGAATCTTCGTAGTCTTTGCCCCAGGTGTTGTAATATTCTTCGACTTCGTTACTCGCCTGGCTACCCTCTGCAAACCATTTGTCATTGCCCAGTGTCTCTTTTTGTAATGCCAAAATATTCTCCTTGATTTGGGTTAGCGGACAGGTTTCATCTTTCCCTCCGCCGTTATGTCAGATTAGGAATTTCAAGATCCCTTAATAATGAACTTAATTGTAATTTTGATTTTCACTTAATGCTTTTCAACATCGCATTAATTACCGTCTATTCATTGCAAGGTCAAGGATAAAATATATCGTATTCGATATATATGTTTTGTGTTTGAGTTCTATTTTGTGTGGTTTTCTTGTATTGGTAGCGGTGCATGTCGGTCGGTTGTATGACCCTAATAAAAAAATAACATTCTATTATAATAAAGTAATTATTTTAGATTGTGTTTTATGTGCCTCTAATGATGATATTAAATTGTATTGGGATCAATATATTGATCTGAAAATAAATTGAGCGAGGGCCAGCGAGACTATGAACGGGCCGCGTGTATGTCGTGCAGTGCCCTTGCCTCTCTAAGTCTTGGTGGGGTTAATATCTAACAATTCCAACAAATAAATTGATTTTTATCTGAATTTTTGGCATGTTGCTGTCCGCAGAAACATACGCTAAAACCATTTGAGGTTAGATATAATAATGAATACAAAACGACTGATGCTGGGAAATGAAGCGCTGGCCTATGGGTTGCTGGAAAACGGCTGCCAGATGGCTTGTGCTTACCCCGGCACCCCTTCTTCGGAAATATTGTCCGCAGTTGTTTCCCTGAAAAAAGAGATGGATCTGGACATTCACGCCCAGTGGGCCGTGAACGAGAAAGTGGCCTTTGAAACCGCTTACGCAGGCGCCCAGGCAGGGCTCAGGACCGCGGTTGCCATGAAACAGGTGGGGTTGAACGTGGCGGCGGATCCCTTGATGAGCTCCGTATATTTGGGCGTGAAAGGCGGCTTTGTGGTGATCAGCGCCGATGATCCCGGCCCCCACTCCTCCCAGACCGAACAGGATTCTCGCCTGATGGCCGTTATGGCCAAACTGCCGGTGCTGGACCCCGATTCCCCGGCCCAGGCCGCCGAGCTTGCCGGTGTCGCATTTGAATTGTCCGAGGCCTTTGAGATTCCGGTGATGCTGCGCCCCACCACCCGGGTGTGCCACTCCCGCCAGAGTATGGACGTGGAAAAAGTGAACATTGAATGGCGTGAGGCCGCATTTGAGAAAAATCCGGGCAGATGGGCTGCAACCCCGAAATTCCGCCTTCAGCTGCACAAGGAACTGGAAGCCAAACTTGCCAAAATTGCAGATTATGAAGCCACCCGCCCCCGGCGGGTATCCGGAACGCCCAAAGCCGGTGGACAGGCCATTGTTGTGGCCGGCGTGGCCGCCGCCAATGCCATGGACATTATTAAGGAAAGGAATCTGGACATTCCCGTGTACCAGGTGGTTCAGCCCTTTCCCTTACACAAAAGCTTCATCAAAGAGATGGATGCCTACGATGAGGTCCTGGTGCTGGAAGAGACCTGGGGTGTCATTGAGATGCAGCTGGCTGACAAAGGCCGGGTAAAAGGAAAAAATACGGGCTTTATCTCCCCTGCCGGCGAATTGCTTCCCGAAAATGTGGAAGAACGAATCTGCGCCTTTACCGGTGTGGCGTATCAGGCTCCGCAGGTCACCATGATGCCGGGACGGCGTCCCACCCTTTGTGCCGGCTGCCCCCACCGGGCAAGTTTCTATGCCATTAAAAAGGCTGCGCCCAAGGGTATATTCACCAGTGACATCGGCTGCTACACGCTGGGCTGCAATCTGGGGGCCGTAGACACGGTGACTTGCATGGGCGCGGGTATCAGTCAGGCCGCAGGCTTTTCCATTGCCTATGCCAAAAACAAAAAGCAGCCGCCGGTTTTCTCCACCATCGGCGATTCCACCTTTTTCCATTCCGGCATTCCCGGATTGATCGAAACCGTTACCAAAAAAATCCCTTACGTTCTGGTGATTCTGGACAACCGGACCACCGCCATGACCGGCCACCAGCCCACACCGGCCACGGGCCGGGACGCTTCGGGCGACCCATGCATTGCCGTGAATATCCCTGACATTGTCAAAGGCTGCGGGGTGCGCTTCATTAAAACCGCAGACCCATATGACCTGCCGGCATTCATTGACATTCTTAAAGAGGCAAGCGCCTATTGCAAAGAAAACGGGCCGGCCGTGGTGATCGCCGAGCATCCCTGTCTGCTTGACATGGACCGGTCGGAACTTGCGGCATCCTTTAAAAAAGTAATCGTTGATAAAGATATTTGTGACGGCTGCGGATATTGCGTAAGCCAGTTTGAATGCCCGGCCCTTGGCATGGACAAAGAGAGTGAACAGGTTTGCATTGACGCAGGGCTTTGCACCGGATGTACGGTCTGTTCATTTGTCTGCCCCAAAGGCGCACTCGTACTTGGAAATCAGGAGTAAATATCATGTCAAATAATCAGCAGATTATCATTTCAGGTCTGGGTGGCCAGGGCGTTCTTTTTATCTCAAAACTTTTGGCCGCTGCTGCCATGGCTGACAATCTTCCCGTGCTCACGTCGGAGACCCACGGCATGGCCCAGCGGGGGGGAAATGTTATTTCCTATCTTAAGATCGGTGATTTTTCAGGCCCCCTGATCCGGCCTGCCACGGCAGATGTCTTGATTGCCCTGAAAGCCGAAAGTTTTGCCCACCATAGCTATTTTCTTAAGTCCGGCGGTCTGGCGGTGGTGAACTGTCCTGATCCTGTGGAAGATGACAGGTACCGGGTGTTTTCCGGAAACGCCACAGCCCTGGCTGAAGCGGCCGGAAATGTACGCAGTGAAAACGTAGCCATGCTCGGCTTTTTTCTGGGTGCCATGAAAGATGATGACGCCCGGATATTCAACCCCGACAGCCTTGCCCGTATGATTAAAGATAAGTTCCAGGCAAAACCTGCGGTGGCCCAAAATGTATTAAGCCTGCTTGAGTCAGGCATGCAACTATATGAAAAAAGGTAAGTTCATGAGTTTTATTCCCTTAGATATAACCGGCGAGCAGATCGCAGAGATTCAGGAGCAGGGTCTGAAATGGACCGTCTCCCACGCTTACAACAATAGTCCTTACTACAAAGAGAAGCTCGACGGCGCCGGCTGCACGCCCCAGGATATTAAATGCCTGGGGGATCTTGAACGTCTGCCCTTTACGGACAAGCACGACTTTCTTAAGGACTATCCCTTTCCCTTACGGTCCGTGCCTATGTCCGACATTGTGCGGATTCACGGCTCTTCGGGCACCACAGGGAAAAGAAAGATCCTGTGTTATACACGCGAGGATGTGGACAACTGGGCCAATATTTTCGCCCGGTGCTATGAACTTGCCGGCGTCACCAACGAAGATCGGGTCCAGATTGCCGTGGGCTACGGGCTCTGGACGGCCGGTGTCGGGTTCCAGAACGGGTGCGAACGGCTGGGCGCCATGGCTGTGCCGCTGGGCCCTGCCAATGTGGACATGCACATTGATATGCTGTTGGATCTTGAGTCCACGGTGTTTTGTTCTACGGCGTCCATGGCCCTTCTCATGTCCGAAGAGATTGAAAAACGAAAACTTACGGATCAGGTTAAATTAAAGACCATTATATTAGGGGCCGAACGCCACAGCGCATCCATGCGCAGGCGTATCCAGGAGATCACCGGGGCCAGACATATCCATGACATCTATGGCATGACCGAGCTTTATGGTCCCGGCACCGGCCTCGACTGTACGGAACACGCAGGTATTCATTACTGGGCAGATCATTTTATTTTTGAGGTGATAGATCCGGTAACCCTGAAACCGGTACCTGCCGGGGAAGAGGGGGAGCTTGTGGTCACCACCCTGAAAAAACAGGGCACCCCGTTAATCCGTTACCGTACCCATGATGTCACCAGGCTGATCCCCGGGGCCTGCCCCTGCGGCAATCCCTTCCCCCGGCATGCCCGGATCTCGGGCCGTACCGATGACATGTTTATCTTCAGGGCCGTAAACATCTATCCCAGCCAGATTGATCACATCCTCGGCGACATTGACGGGGTGGGCAGTGAATACCAGATTCACCTGAACCAGGATGGGGACGGCAGGGACTACATGACCATCCGGGTGGAGCGTACAAATGGGGCCGGAGCCGGAGAAGACAACGGTCTGGCCGATCAGGTATCAGGCAGAATCCGTAAAAAACTGCTGGTCAGATCCCGGGTTGAAATTGTGAATTACGGTGATCTGCCCCGGACGGAAAAAAAGAGCAAGCGGGTGTTTGACAACCGCCCATCCGAATAAATTTACTCGACAAAGGAGTTACAATGAAAAAAGTCTCATTATTTTTCTGTGTTCTGGCATCGGTCGTCCTGGTTTCCGGTATCACCCCTTTAACGGCACAGGCCAAAGTCAGCCTGAACTATGCAAATTTCCCTCCTGCGCCCACCTTTCCCTGCGTCCAGATGGAACGCTGGAAAACCGAAATTGAAAAACGTACGGACGGTGCCGTACAGGTCAACACCTTTCCCGGCGGCACGCTTCTGGGCGCAAAAGATATGATGGACGGGGTGATCAACGGCCAGGCCGACATCGGCTGTATCTGCATGGCGTACCAGCCCGGCCGGTTTACCGTGACCAATGCCACAAGTCTGCCCCTGGATATTCCCGATGCCAAAACCGGCAGCCTGGTGCTTCTGGACCTGTACAACAAATACCAGCCCAAGGCCTTTGACCAGGTCAAGGTGCTGACCATGTTTGTCACCGCCCCTGCTAACATTATGTCCAAGGCACCCGTGGCCGAGTTGTCCGATCTTAAGGGACTGGATCTGCGTGCATCCGGCGGTGCAGCCCAGATTCTCAAATCCTGGGGTGCCAACCAGGTGGGTATGCCCATGTCCGACACCCCCGAAGCCCTGCAAAAAGGCGTGGTTAAGGGCGTCTTTTCATCTCTGGAGGTGATGAAGGATCTTAAATTTGCTGAAATCTGCAAATACATCACCATCACCGATACCGTAATCTATCCCTTTGCCGTCATCATGAATAAAAACGCCTGGAATAAACTGCCGGAGAACGTCAAACAGGTCATGGACGGTATGATTGAAGAACAGGCCGCCTGGACCGGTGAATACATGGACCAGCACGTCAGCGATGCCATTGCCTGGTCAAAAAACGAACACCAGGTCGAAGTGATCACTTTGTCTGCCGAACAAAAGGCCCAGTGGAATGCGCCCCTTGCCCCCATTACCGAAAGCTGGATTAAAACGGCCGAAGAGGATGGCCTGCCCGGCGGCCAGATTGTAAAAGATATTAAAGAATTTATTGTAAAGCGCACCGCAGAATAGCGATACCTCCATGGAAACCATTGAAAGAATAAGCGACGCCCTTAACCGGTGCGCCGGGGTCCTTGCCGGGATCATACTAATGTTCATGATCCTTTTGACCATGGGCAATATTGTCCTGCGCAGGGTCTGGGTACCCATCCGGGGCACCTATGAAATGATGGGCTTTGCCGGGGCCGTGATCACGGCCCTTGCCATGGGGTTTACCCAGAAAAAAAGAGAGCATATCCATGTGGATATTCTGATCAGCCGGTTTCCCCGACGTGTCAAAAAGATCGTATTTGCCGTGAACAATGTGTTATGCACCCTTTTTTTCCTGATGGCCGCCTGGTTTGTGGGCCGCCGGGGCATGACATTGCTTGAAACCGGGGAGGTCTCTGAAACCCTTAGAATGGCCTACTATCCCTTTGCTTTTGTGGTGGCATTCGGCTGTTTTCTGCTGGCGGCCATGCTCTTTATTGATCTGCTTAAACTGTTTTTGCAAAAGGATCCAAAATGAGCCTGACCCTGGTGGGCATCTTCGGGATTGCCGTTTTGATGGTGCTGTTGTTTGTATTCGGCATGCCCGTGGGCTTTGCCATGGCCCTGGTGGGTTTTGGAGGATTTTCATATATTATCAACCTCAACGCCGGTGTAAACATGGTCAGCCAGGAGTTCTGGTCGGTGTTTTCCAAATACGGGCTCACCGTAATTCCTTTGTTTGTGTTCATGGGGCAGATCGCATTTTATTCCGGGGTCAATGAACGCTTGTACAAGGCGGCGTACAAGTGGGTCGGTCACATCCGGGGCGGCATTGCCATGGCCACCATTATGGCCTGCGCTGCCTTTGCCGCCATCTGCGGGTCCAATACGGCCACGGCCGCCACCATGACCACGGTGGCATTTCCCCAGATGTCCAATTTCAGGTATAAGCCCTTGCTCTCCTGCGGGTCCATTGCCTGCGGGTCCACGTTGGGCGTTGTGATTCCGCCGTCCGTGGTGCTGATCATCATCGGCCTTTCCACGGAACAGTCCATTGCCCGGCTTTTTTACGGCGGTATCGGGGCCGGCATTTTGTTGTGCCTGCTGATGCTGCTGACGGTGTATGTGGTCTGCCGGCTGAATCCCGATTGGGGGCCGGCAGGTCCCAGGTCGGGTGTTGGGGAACGCATCCGGTCCCTCTCCGGTGCCGTTGAGATGCTGATTCTGTTTTTATTGATCATGACCGGGCTCTATGCCGGATACTTTACTCCGTCGGAAGCGGGCGGGGCAGGGGCCTTTTTTGCCGTGGCCATCAGTTTGGTCCAGCGGACCCTTTCCTGGGAAAATTTTAAAAAGGCCATCATGGATACCCTTCGGGTCTCCTGCATGGTCATCATGCTTATTGCAGGGGCCATGATTCTGGGCAAATTTTTAACCATCACCCGTATCCCGTTTAACATGGCATCGTGGGTGGCGGGCCTCAATGTGCCTGACCCCGTCATCCTGGCCGTCATTTTCGGCATGTATGCCATTGGCGGTGCCATCATGGATGCCCTGGCTCTCTTGTTGATCACCATCCCCATCTTTTTCCCGGTAGCCGCCCAGATGGGCTGCGACCCCATCTGGTTTGCCGTGCTGATTACCGTGGTGACGACCCTTGGCGCCGTTACGCCGCCTGTGGGTGCCACCACCTACGTGGTGGCGGGCATGGCCAAGGGCAGCACCTTGAATGAGGTGTTCAAAGGGGTGACCTTTTTTCTGCCGGCGTACCTGTTCTGCATTGTTCTGCTTATGGTTTTTCCATGGATTATCACCTTTCTGCCGGGGCTGCTGTAATTATTGTCAATGCTGCCTTTCACTTGTTTTTAGTGTTTTCTACAGTGTCTGCAAAAATCATACGGGCATGAAATTTTCATGCTTTGGTTGACAAAAGGGTTCGCCTATTCTTAAAATTCAGAATCGGATGAATTCTGCCGCAAAAAAATTTAATTCAAAATACGTTTGAAAATCAAAAAAAGGAGTCAGAACATGGCGCTCGGAAAAAATGCGTTTATTTCGGTAATTTTTACAGGCCTTTTGGTGCTCTCTTTTGACTGCGCCTTTGCCGGGTCTCTACAGGGCGATTTGGAAAATGCATGGTATACATATCTTAAGGCCAGTCAGTCGGGATGTGAGTTGGAACTTCAAAAAGCAATGTCGTCCTACAGCCTGTTTACCCTGAAAAATAAACTGGTTTCGGCCCAGCGGTCTTTAACACCGGACATCATCAAAAGTTTTGCAAAATACAGCCCTGATATATCCACCATGGAATTTTCAAGGTTGATCGAAAACGGAGACAATGCAGGACTTGTTTATGTCAGAGATTCGGGACAAAAAGACGCCAATGGAAACCCCACGGTGACATTCAGCGCCATTAAATTCGTCAATGAGTCCGGTTGGAAGGTGGAATCACTCATGAGCTGCGACAAGCCCATGTATCATGATGACGGCCAGAAAACCAAATTTTACCTGTCGGACCTGCGCCCGGCCTGTGCCATGGATGGGACGGTAAAACCGGCACCCGCCCTGGTTAAAAAACCTTATTCCTCGGCATTGCTTGATATTTTCAGCTATGGGTACCAGGCCGAGGTGACAGTCAACGGTGTTCCCCAAAAGCCGGTTACGGCCAGTTGGTCCGGGGTGGTGATCGGCGGTCTTTGCAAGAATAAAAATGAGATCAGCATAAAAATGACCAAAGTCGGCACGGCCCAGGCGCGTGCGCCTAAAATAAGAATTCGTCAACTGCTTAAAAATCGTACAACACGCGAAGTGCTGAAATTTGCGCCCCAGAAAGATGTTGAGGGGGTTCATACGTTTGTCGTTTCCGTGAAATAGTGCTTGCCCGAAAACCGTAATCAACAAAATTTCCAGGTTTTCGTTCAGACACTAACAGTTTCCAGTATAAGGAGGTGCGTTTATGACGAGTATGCGAAAAATACACAATTATAACGGTTTTTCCACGGAATCAGACAATTCAATCTTCAATCTGGAAGAAAAGTTCGGCGCCCATCACTACGCCCGGATCAATCTGGTGGTCCGGCGCGCCCAGGGCTGCTGGCTCACCGATGATAAGGGCGACAAATACCTGGACTGCCTGGCCGCGTACTCGGCGGCCAATCCGGGGCACCATCATCCTGTTATTGCCAATGCCCTGCTCAACGCACTCACCGGAAATTATGCATCGGTGATCTCCAACGTGGTATTCACTGATCCATTGGGCATTTTTCTTTCCGAATGCGCGGCCTTTGCCCCCCAGCTTGGGCCCAGATTCGGGGACCACGGCAACAAGGTCCTGGCCAAAAACGGCGGGGTGGAGTCCGTTGAAACGGCCATCAAAGCCATGCGTTACTATGGGTTTAAACAAAAGGGGATCGAAGACGACAAACAGGAAATCATTGTCTTTAACAACAATTTCCACGGCCGTACCATTTCCGTTGTCTCCTTTTCTTCCAGCAAAAAATACAAAGAAGGGTTCGGACCATTGACACCGGGGTTCATATCCGTGCCCTTTGGGGATCTGGCAGCGGTTAAAAAAGCGGTCACGGCCAACACCTGCGGCATCCTTGTGGAACCCCTGCAGGGGGAAGGGGGCATGCGAATACCGCCCAAAGGTTTTCTCAAGGGATTGAGGGCGCTGGCCGACGAAAAGGATTTGCTTCTGGTCTGCGACGAAATCCAGGTGGGGCTGGGCCGCACGGGCAAGCGATTCTGTTTTGAGCATGAAAATATTGTCCCCGACGCCGTCATCTTGGGCAAGGCCCTGTCCGGCGGCCTGGTGCCGCTGTCCGTGTTCATGACAAATTCAAAAATTATGGATATGATTTTTTCCAAAGGATCAGACGGTTCCACATTCGGCGGCTATCCTCTGGCCTGTGTGGCCGGGACCGCTGCCCTGAAGGTTTTTCTGGATGAAAAGCTGGATGAACAGGCCGCAGAAAAGGGCGAACGGCTAAAAAAACGCATTGAAGAGATCGGCAAACGCTCTCCCCATGTCAAGGAGGTCCGGGGCCTGGGACTTTTTATCGGTATTGAAGTGAAAGACGGCAATGCCATGGAGTTCTGTCATAAACTGATGAAGGAGGGGGTGGTTGTCAACGACAGCCACGGCCACACCATTCGCATTTCTCCTCCCCTGGTCATCAATGACGCGGAGATGGATTATATGGTAGAACGTCTTGAAAGGGTCCTGGTCCCCTAATCCTCGTGTCTGAAATGATTTTAAAATAAAGGACGGGCTGGTCAAATGACCAGCCCGTCCTTTATTCGTCGACAAGGTTTACCAGCATCTGGCAGCGTGATGACGATTCTGGCCACCACAATTTCCATTGCCCGGGCCGTAACCCTGGCCGCCCATGGGGCCTGGGATGTTGTACTGCTGTGCTTTGGCTCTCAGCTCAATCTGGGTTTTACTGATATTTTCGGACAGTGCCCTGGCTCTTTTGGGGTCAGGGTTCGGTCCTGCCATTAGTGCATTCAGCTCAGCCCGGTCGGCAAAGAGTGATGTGCGAAGCGCCTGGGTATCTTTGTAAAAGGCGTTCAGGTCGTCCTGATTGACTGCGGCCTGATTATTAAATTGTTTGCCATATCCCGGATTGCCGGCACCTGATCCGTATCCGCATCCCCAGGCATATGCACTGACTGCAAAAAATCCTACGATAAAAAGTGTTGTGACTGCTGTGATTGTTTTTTTCATGATAAACTCCTTTTGATTTAGGTGGTTATAAAATTTAAGTTATTAAAAAAATGTACACCGTTCAAACTTCATGGACCTAATATTGCAACTGGTATGCCATAGGATTTATTAATATGTAACCACTTAAAAATTAAGTGCTTTTTTATTTTTAGTGGTTTGCAGTCATTGTAAAAAGGAGATGCCGTGATTAAATTTTAATCACTTTGCCGGATACCGGCGGTTAAAATTTAATCAGTGCAGCAAAAGCGTATGATGTCAGAGAATAAAACACCCTATTTAAATCGATCCATATCCCCTTGGGTGATCATTGGAATCAGTGTTGTTCTGGTTGGCGTTGTGGTCATCCAGGCAGCCATGAACTATAACCGTGAAAAAAAATATATGGGGCAGATCCTTTCGGAAAAAGGTGCGGCACTGATCCGGTCCTTTGAAGCGGGATCCATCACCGGGATGATGGGCGGGATGGGAAGCGAGGCCCATCTGCAGACACTGATGGAGGAAACCGCGGCCCTGGAGGACATTTCATATATTGTTATCACAGATAAATCCGGGGTGATCCTTGCCCATAATCAAAAGGATGAAATTGGCCGTTCGTTTACCCCGCCCCTTTCCAATGCGGACGCCCAGCCCTCTGATCTCCCCCAATGGCGAACGGTCAAGGGCCAGGGCTCAAAAGACTATTTTGAGGTATATAAAACGTTTTTGCCGAAATTAAAGGAGCACGGGCAGCATCCCCATGGTCAGGGCAAAGGGTTAAGGCGTCATATGATGGGCCAAGGCCACATGAACGATTCCCAGGCGTGTTCTTCAGGGTGGATCAGGGGCCAATCCCGGGCGCGCCTTTTGGATCCTGAAAACCGGCCGGTCATCTTCATCGGGATGGATATTGAGCCGTTTGAACACGCCCGCAAGGAAGATCTTCAAAATAGTTTCATGAGCATCGTGTTGATTTTATTCCTTGGGCTTGGCGGCATTGTCTCTTTATTCTGGGCACAGAACCATGCCCGGTCCCGCAGGCTTCTTCTCGACACCCGGGCGTTTGCTTCAGAGCTTGTCGCAAGTCTGCCCATGGGGATTGTGGCGGTGGATGATGGGGGAAAGGTCATCTATGTCAATGAAACGGCTTCCGGTCTTCTGCAAAAAAATCTTGATCAGATAAAAGATAAAAATGCCGGCCAGGTGTTGCCGGCTTCCTTGCTTTCACGGCTTGGCCAGGTGGATAACGGCCGGTTTGTGTCCGAGCAGGAGTTAAAACTGCCATCTGCGACTGGAAAGTCAATCCCGGTCTCCGTAACCATCACAAAAATTGTGGGGACCCAGGGCAATTTCATAGGCCATGTTTTCATTCTAAACGACCTAAGCCGGATCAGGGCCCTGGAGCTTGAGATCAAACACAAAGAAAAGCTTGCGGCGGTCGGTACCCTTGCCGCAGGTGTCGCCCATGAGGTCAGAAATCCCTTAAGTTCCATAAAAGGCTATGCCACCTATTTCAGCAGCCTGTTTGATGCCCAGCCTGACAATAAAAAAGCCGCCAACATCATGGCCGAAGAGGTTGACCGGGTGAACCGGGTCATCTCGGAGCTGCTTGAGTTTGCCCGGCCCATTAAACTGGAATTAAAGAAAATCAGGATTTTTGAGCTGGTGGACAAGGCGTTACGACTGATAAAATATGAGGCGGACCCGGCAGGTATAAAAATAAGTAGTTCTGTTGAACCTGACCTGCCCGAGGTTGAGGTGGATAAAGACCGGTTGACCCAGGTGCTGCTCAACGTGTTTATCAATGCCATCCAGGCCATGCCGTCCGGCGGCACCTTGACCGTCAATGTTAAGACCGTGGAAAAGAGCCTGCATTTTGAAATATCAGATACAGGCGGCGGCATATCTCCCCAGGATCAGGCAAATATATTCAATCCCTATTTTACAACCAAAAAAAGCGGCACGGGCCTCGGCCTTGCCATCGCCTTTAAGATTGTCGAAACCCATGGCGGAACCATCACCATAGAGAGCCTGAAAGATACGGGCACCACCTTTGTGATTTCAATTCCCCTGGCGCAAAACAAACCGAATCGGAACAAAGAGGAGCTGATATGAAAGGCCGATTACTGATTGTTGATGACGACACGGCTCACCTGTCGATGCTGGAAACCTTATTAAAGAGCCTTTCGTACACCATTGAATGTGTCAAGGACGGTTCTGATGCCATCCGGCAGGTGCAACAGACCCCCTATGACCTTGTTCTCATGGATGTCAGGATGGCCAACGTGGGCGGCATGGAGGCCCTCAAAGAGATCAAACATTTTAACCCGGCCACCCCAGTCATCATGATGACCGCATATTCGTCGGTGGATAAGGCCGTTGAGGCCATGCGTCTGGGGGCTGATGATTATCTGACCAAGCCTTTGAATTTTGAGGAACTTAAACTTTCCATTGAGCGGGTCACCCAACACCTGAAATTGTCGTTGGAAAACAGCCAGCTTAAAGAACAATTGCTGGGCCAGGGCGATTTTTCCAGAATCATCGGTACAAGTCCGGCCATCAGGGAGGTCATAGATACGGCTAAAATTGCCGCGCCCACAGATGCAAATATTTTAATCTCCGGGGAGAGCGGTACCGGTAAAGAGCTGTTTGCAAAGGCCATTCACACGAACAGTAAACGAAAAGATAAGTCTTTGATTTCGGTGAATTGTGCGGCATTAAGTGAAACCCTGCTGGAATCCGAATTGTTCGGCCATGAAAAAGGGGCGTTCACCGGGGCGGATAAACCGCGTGACGGTCTTTTTATTTCAGCGGATAAGGGTACGATTTTCCTTGATGAAATCGGCGAGATCCCCTTGTCCATGCAGGTAAAGCTGCTCAGGGTCCTCCAGGAAAAAGAGATCCAGAAAGTGGGTTCCGATAAGGTGACTAACATTGATGTGCGTGTGATTACGGCCACCAACAAAGATCTGGAAAAAGAGGTGGAAGCGGGAACTTTTCGCCAGGACCTGTTTTACCGGCTCAACGTCATCAATGTAAAAGTGCCGCCCCTGCGGGACAGGGCCGATGACATTCCTTTGCTTGCCAAAAAATTTTTAGACAGGTACACACGGGAGAACACCAAGGATATTAAAGGGTTTACCCCCATGGCCATGGATGCCCTGGTTAAATACGGCTGGCCGGGCAATGTGCGGGAACTTGAAAATATCATCGAACGCGCCATTATTTTGTGCCTGGGGCAGTATATCAGTGAAAAAGATCTGCCTGCAAACGTGTTAAAGGATTATGAACCGGACGATATAATCGGTCAAGATCTCGCCGGAGGCGGAAAAACCCTGGACGAAATCGAAACCATCGCCCTTATTGAGACACTGAGACAGACCAAAGGCAACAAAACCGAAGCGGCTAAAATTCTTAATATAACAAGAACCACATTAAACAATAAGCTTAAGCGGCACAATCTGGATCTGGATAAGATTTTGCCGGCAAATCTATGACCAATGTTAATTGGTCTTTTGTTTTGAACATTATTCCGGGTTAGTCCGGTGGACTCAAAACCACTGTTAATTTCCAAACATCGGGCCATTGGGTCCCAAATGGCAGGAATAGCAGCCAAAGCCTGTCCGAGTAATGATGCTGAACGGTTTGAGGCCAAGGGCTGCAGACATTTCAGGGACCAGGCGGTCGAGTTTAAGCCGGGTGGTTTCCGGCTCACTGGCAAATTCGGGGCCTAAAAGCAGTTCCCCGCTTAGCCGGGGCAGGTCGGCTGTGGGCATGTCGTATATACCCTGAGTGTCGCTTCGGGCATGGCAAAGGGTGCAATCCACCTGGGCAAACTGTTCCGGCCGCCAGGTGCCGAAAACATCTGCCGCGACCGGCAGCACCTTCTGCCGCATATGTGCCTTTCGCTGGTCCAGGTCCATTTCCTCCCAGGTCAGTTGTTTTCCTTCAGGATCCATGGGGCCCACCCGTTTAGGGTAACAGCCGTATACCAGCATGGACGCTGCGGCCAAAATAAGAATAATGGGTGTGAACGATTTGGTATCCATGAAGATTTCCTCCAAAAGGAATGTTGGAATTATACCTTGGGCGTTTTTTGTGCCGTCAGGTTGATTTACCGGGACAGTTGGGTTGCCTGATTTTATGAAGACTTTTGCTTAAGGCCTATGATACCCGTTTTTTCGATGCAGATCTGTTTTTAATGCTGTGTTTATTTCGTAACAAATTAAGCGCGTCCGGGCAAGTTTGTTTTATTTGCGTTGTTAAAATGTCTTGACAACTTAACATGTTGTCAATTAGGATGTGGTCAATTATTAATTGAATTGTCTGCCGGGTGATGCGCAGAAGAACATCTCCGGGGGGCTGTAAACTTAAGGGCAAGACAGGCAATGCTGAATCCGGACTCCCCCATCCCCTTGTATCATCAGATTTGTGAACAACTTCAGTCCCGTATCCGGGAGGGTGTTTATTCGCCCGGGCAGATGATCCCTTCCGAAACGGAACTGTCTAAATCATATGGGGTGGGCCGCCCCACCGTGCGCCAGGCCATGGATATTCTGGTGCAACGGGGCCTGATTCAAAGAAAACGTGGCTCCGGAACCTTTGTAAAAGAACCCTCCCCGCAAATTGATCTCTTCTCCCTTGCAGGTACCTCCCAGGCATTTTCAACCAAGGGGGTTCCCACGCAAAAAAAAGTCATTAAGCCTCTGGAAAAAAAGACCGTTAAAGGCGATGTGGCAAATCCGTTTCACGAAAAAGCCGCCTTTGTCATGTCCCGTCTCACCGTAGCCCGGGATGAACCCGTGCTGCTGGAGGATATTTTTTTGGATCCGGACTTGTTTGCGGGAATTGACGATATGGATCTCGGGGATAAATCTTTGTCCCAGGTGGTGTCGGAACGGTTTTATCTCACA
This sequence comes from uncultured Desulfobacter sp., assembly GCF_963666145.1. Lineage (NCBI taxonomy): Bacteria > Pseudomonadati > Thermodesulfobacteriota > Desulfobacteria > Desulfobacterales > Desulfobacteraceae > Desulfobacter > uncultured Desulfobacter sp. Next base: position 3,101,893 of record NZ_OY762614.1, read on the forward strand.
CCTTCGGACGGCACCCAGCAGTTCCAGGTGGAAACCTTGAACGAACACCGGGCGACTCTTTTGGGTATGTCGCCTCTGGATTCGATTCTGGTGGTCCGGCGGCTGTTGAATTTTCCCAAAGCGCCCGGCGCGGTCTATTCGGTGTTGTTTTGCCGCACGGACCGGTTTGCCTTTGCCCAGACCATTAAAAATCAACTGTAAGTTTTAAAATTGCCAACCATTTTACGAAAGGCAGATACATGAAACACCGTGGATATTACGGCGCCTTTGGCGGGGCGTTTTTACCCGAAATCCTTGTGGCCACCTTTGAGGAACTGGATGAACGGTTCCGGCAGGCCAAAGAAGACCCGGGGTTTTGGGAGACATATGAAAATCTGATGGCAACATATTCCTGCCGTCCCACGCCCTTGACCTATGCCGAAAACCTCACCCGTCACTTTGGCGGGGCGAAAATTTATATTAAACGCGAAGACCTCAATCACACCGGTGCCCATAAGGCCAACAACGTCATGGGCCAGGGGCTTTTAGTCAAAAAGATGGGTAAAACACGGGTGATTGCCGAAACAGGAGCAGGGCAGCACGGGGTGGCCACGGCCACCATGGCCGCCAAGTTCGGATTTGACTGCACCATTTACATGGGTGAAGTGGATGTCCTGCGACAGCGCCCCAATGTGTTCTGGATGGAGCAGCTCGGCGCCACTGTGGTGCCGGTCACCGACGGCACCCGGATTCTCAAGGATGCCATCAACGAGGCGTTCAGGGACTGGGTCACCAACATGGACAATACCCATTATGTATTGGGAACCGCCTGCGGCCCCCATCCCTTTCCTGAGATGGTCTCCTGGTTCCAGTCCATTATCGGCAAAGAAGCCCGTGCCCAGATCATGAAAGCCGAAGGCCGGCTACCGTCCAAGGTTTTTGCCTGTGTGGGCGGCGGCTCCAATGCCATGGGGATTTTCCAGGGGTTTATGGATGATCCCGTGGAAATTGTGGGGGTTGAAGCCGGCGGCGAAGGCATTGCCTCGGGGCGCCATGCCTCCCGGCTTTGTTCCGACGATGCCAGCCCCGGCATTGCCCAGGGGTATAAAACCTATTTTCTGCAGAACAGCGACGGCCAGATGAAAGAGACCCACTCCATCTCCGCGGGGCTGGATTATGTGGGGGTTTCTCCCATCCTTGCCAATATGCGGGATGAAGGCAAAGCCCGGTTTGAATATGCCACGGACACCGAGGTGGTGGACGCCCTGAAACTGACCATGCAGCTGGAAGGCATTATCCCGGCCCTGGAATCCTCCCACGCCTTTGCAGGGGCTTTCAAGGAAGCCGGAAACATGTCCAAGGATGACATCATCATCATCAACCAGTCCGGCCGGGGGGATAAAGACATCTTCACCGTGGCCGATGCCATCGACGATCCCAAATGGAAAGAATTTATCTGTGCCAAAGCAGGAGAATATCAAAATGACTGATAAAAATACTTCAACACCTGCCCCCGACTTTCTGGAAACCTATATCCGGGAACAGCGCAGGAAAAAAGAGATCCTGTTGATGACCCATATTGTCATGGGATATCCCTCCTTTGACGCTTCCTTTGAAATTGTCCGGCAGATGGTGGACGCCGGCGTGGATTTAATGGAGCTTCAGATTCCGTTCTCTGAACCCATGGCCGACGGGCCGGTGATTCTCAAGGCCAACCAGGCCGCCCTGGACAGCGGTGCCACCGTGGCGCAATGCTTTGAATTTGCCCAAAAAGTGTCGGAAAGTTTTGACATCCCGTTTCTGTTCATGACCTATGGCAACATTCTGTATAAGTACGGCATGGATGCCTTTGCCGCCCGCATGGCGAAAATCGGGGTAAAAGGGGCCATTGTCCCGGATCTTCCCCCGGAAGAGGCGGGTGATTATCTGGCCGCCATGAAAAAGCACGATCTGTCCGCCGTATACATCTTTTCTCCGGAAACCTCGGACCAGCGCATGAAAATGATCGACACCCATGCCGGCGGTTTTATTTATTGTCTGGCCAGAAAAGGGGTGACCGGCAAAGAGACGCAATTTTCATCGGACATGGGCACCTACCTTGCAAGGTGCCAAAAAAACACCCGCCTGCCCACGGCCGTTGGATTCGGGGTAAAGGAAAAGGCCGACGTTGATTTTCTGGTGGGCAAAACAGATATTGCCGTGGTGGGCTCCCAGACCATCCGTGAAGTGGAGCAAAAAGGGGTGGATGCCACTGGGCCGTTTATCAGCAGTCTCATCAAGTAAGGGGGCTATATTTCCATTGGGTTAAAAAGCCGTTGTGGCTTGATTCCTGATTCGGATTAGGGTTTTATTGTACAAATTAACCGTTTGATCTGGTATAAGAATTGAAAATTTAAAATCCTGAAGGAAACACGCCATGAATGTGGATGGAAAACAGATGCGGCCCATCTGGTTTGATGATAATTCGAAAACCGTTAAGGTCATAGACCAGAGACGCTTGCCCCATGAGTTGATTGTGGAAGACCTGACAACCAATGATCAGGTGATTCATGCCGTCAAGGAGATGTATGTCCGGGGGGCTCCGTTGATCGGTGCCACCGGGGCGCTGGGTGTTTATGTTATTCTGGTGCAGGAGGGCAATCAGGGTGCGGCCGATGTTTGGTTTAAGGCTGAGTGTGCCCGTCTTCGCGATGCACGGCCCACTGCCACCAACCTGGCCTGGGCCGTGGACCGGGTCATGGAAAAAGTGCTTGCCACATCCGGATATGATGCCCGGGTGGGTGTTGCCTTGAAAGAAGCCCTGGATATTGTGGAAGAAGAGGCGGTGAACTGCCAAAGAATCGGTGAATTCGGTCTGTCAATCATCAAAGAGATTGCCGACAAGAAAAACGGTGAACCGGTCAACATTTTGACCCACTGCAATGCCGGGTGGCTTGCATGCATTGAGTACGGCACGGCCACAGCGCCCATGTACACCGCCTTTGATGCGGGTATTGATATTCATGTCTGGGTGGATGAAACACGGCCCTTGAACCAGGGGTCGCGTTTGACCGCCTGGGAGCTTGGTAAGCACGGTATTAAGCATACCGTAATCACGGATAACGCCGGAGGGCATCTGATGCAGCATGGCATGGTGGACCTGGTCATTGTGGGTACGGACCGTACCACCCGGGCCGGTGATGTGGCCAATAAAATCGGCACCTATCTCAAGGCCTTGGCTGCCCGGGACAACAATGTGCCCTTTTATGTGGCGCTGCCCTCATCTACCTTTGACTGGACCATCACCGATGGTGTAAAAGATATTCCCATTGAAGAGCGGGACCCGGACGAGATAAAATATGTTCAGGGGCTTTGCGATGGAAAAATTACATCGGTCCTGGTGCCCCCGGCGAACAGCCCGGCGGCCAACCATGCATTTGATGTGACCCCGGCCCGTCTTGTGACCGGTTTTATCACCGAACGCGGCATCTGCGGTGCCAGTGAAGATGAGATTATGGCATTGTTCCCAGAGAAAAAAATAAATGGTGTTTGAACGAAAAATCACCCACCTGCGGCGTTGCAGAAAAATTTGCAATCCTCACAACCATTAGGTTGCTCCGGTTACAAATTTTTCTGCGCCTTGCATCTGGGCAATTTTTCGTCCAAACACTGGTTGGATAAATACATTGATTAAAAAAAGCTAACCCCAACAGGGTTTTGGAAACCAGTTTATGACAACATCCCTCACAGACCTGGAAAAAAAAGTAATTTCACTGCTGCAGACCGATATTCCGGTCTGCAAGCGCCCCTATCTTGTGATGGCCGAACAGATCGGCATTTCAGAGGAAGAATTCCTTGACGTGCTCTCCGGTCTCCACGACAGAAATATGATCAGACGGTTCGGCGCTACCCTTAAACACCAGAAATCAGGGTTCAAGGCCAATGCCATGGTGGCCTGGAATGTGCCCGAAGACCGCGTGGAAGAGGTGGGCGCTATCATGGCCTCCTTCCGTGAAATTACCCATTGTTATCGAAGAGATCCTGCGCCAGGGTGGGATAGAAATTTGTACACCATGGTTCACGGCGCATCCGAAGAAGAATGCTTTGCCATTGCGGCAAAGGTTTCAAAAGCCACAGGTGAAAAAGATTATACCCTGCTGTTTTCCCGTCAGGAGCTGAAAAAAACCTCCATGCAGTATTTTGAAAACTGATCCACCCCATATCCTTTGCGTTAATCCCTGGGTCCATGATTTTGCCGCCTTTGATTTCTGGGCCCGCCCGTTAGGCCTTTTCACCATTGCCGCCATTCTGCGCGAAAACGGTGTGCGCGTTTCGTTGCTGGACTGCATGAATCGGTTTCATCCCAGGCGAACCAAGCGTGTCAAGGTGTGCTGGGACGGTCGCGGCCCCTTTGATAAAACCCCGATTCCCTTACCCGAGGTCCTTGAAACCCAACTGGGAGACACCGCCGGTAATTTCACCCGGTATGGGGCTTTAATAGAGTGGATTGAACAGGATATTTCGGAGATGGATCGGCCTGATTTGATCCTGGTTACTTCGCTTATGACTTACTGGGCCACGGGGGTGGCCGAAACCATTGCAGTGCTCAAAAAGCGGTTTCCCGGCGTGCCCGTCGTGCTGGGCGGTATTTACGCAAGCCTGTGTGAAGACCATGCCCGGAAGTATGCCGGGGCAGATGAGGTTGTCACCGGTCCGGCCGAACCTGTTCTTGCAGATCTGGTTAAAGCTTATACCGGGTATACCCTGAGCTCCATACCGAACCCGGCCGACCTTGACGCCGTGCCCTTTGCCGCCCTGGACCTCCAGGGCACCATGGCCTACGCCCCGATTTTGACTTCCCGGGGGTGCCCCTTTTCATGCGAATACTGCGCCTCATCCGTGCTTGAACCCAGGTTCCGGCGACGCTCCCCGGAAAATGTCTTCCAGGAGATCTGCCACTGGCACAATAATTTTCAGGTGAACAATTTTGCTTTTTACGATGATGCCCTGTTGATCAACCCGGAACGATACGCCTTTCCTCTGCTTGAACGCATCATTGATGAAAAGATGGAGCTCTTTTTCCACACCCCCAATGCCCTGCACATCAAAGAGATTTCTGCAAAAGCGGCGGATTTGATGTTCAAAGCAGGCTTTAAAACCATCCGTCTGGGACTTGAAACCGCAGATTTTTCAAACCACCGCCACGATATTAAGGTGAAGCAGAATGAATTTTTTACGGCCGTGGAGAACCTGCGTGCTGCAGGGTTTGAAAAAGATCAGCTGGGGGCCTATCTTTTATGTGGACTGCCCGACCAGGATCTTGATGAGGTGGAGGGGTCCATCAACCAGGTCAAGCGCCTGGGACTCACCCCGGTTCTGGCCTACTACACCCCCATTCCTCACACCGCCATGTGGGCGGATGCCGTAAAAAATGCCCGGTTTGATATAACTGCCCATCCGGCCCTGACCAACAACAGCCTGTTTCCCTGTGTGCGCTCCCAACAAGATCTGGACCGCATTTCCCAATTGAAAAAGATGCTGAAATAACGTATATCCCTCTAATCATGATAGTATTTGACCTTGAATGCGTTAACGGGCATGTGTTTGAAGGCTGGTTTGACGACCGGGATGATCTGAACCGGCAGCAGGAGCAAGGCCTTCTGCAATGCCCGGTGTGTGACAGTCTGTCCGTCAGCCCCAAGCTTTCCGCCGTGGCCATACGAAAATCCGCATCCCCGGGCCGTTACGGGCCCCAGCAGGAGATGGCGTCCCAGGCGCAACTGGATGCCATGGCCGAGTTTGCAGAAAAAATGACGAAGTACGTTGAAAATAACTTTGAGGACGTCGGCTCATCCTTTGCCAAAGAGGCGTTGGAAATGCATTACGGGGCCAAGGAGTTCAAACAGATCCGGGGCACCACAACCCAGGAAGAGGAAAAGACCCTGGAAAAAGAAGGGGTGCCGACATTCAAAATCCCAACATTCAAAAAAGATAACGAAGACCTCAATTAGTGAAGATCCCCGGATAGCCTCTGTGTCCAATCTCTTTTAGACGTCAAACCACATATAAACGAATCCTCTTTTTCATGAAAAATAAAAACACCCTTGCCTTTTCTGCAAAATGCAATAAATTTGCATGTAGGTGTTATTCATGATTCACATCCAATGTGACGATATCAAATCCATTTAACAGAGGGCTGAAATGAAAAAGCTTAGTATATTTTTTATTGTTATTTCAATGGTTGTTGTTGCTTGCGGGCAGGCTATGGCACAAACGCCGGTCTCCGTGTTTGTCAGTATCGTACCCCAGCAATATTTTGTGCAACAAATTGGCAAAGATAAAGTGGATGTTTCCGTGATGGTCCAGCCAGGCGCAAGTCCGGCCACATATGAGCCAAAACCCATGCAGATGGCAAAATTATCCAACGCCCGTCTCTATTTTTCCATTGGGGTGCCCTTTGAAACCTTTTGGCTGGACAAAATTGCATCTGCCAATCCGGACATGACAATTATCCACACAGACCAAGGCATCGAAAAGCTGCCCATGGCTGTGCACCACCACGAGGACGAACACCCGGCCGATCATCATGATGAGTCGGCTATGTCAGAAGACGATCATGACGACGAAGATGATCATGGCCATGGCGGACTGGACCCCCATATCTGGCTCTCCCCAAAAATGGTAAAAATCCAGGCCGGGCACATCCTGGACGCCCTGTCCGCCGAAGATCCTGAAAACAAAGATTTTTATACGGAGAATTGTAATGCCTTTATTAAGAAGATTGATGCCCTGGATCAGGATCTGGGCCGAATGTTAAAACACAACGCGGGCATGCAATTTATGGTGTTTCATCCGTCGTGGGGGTATTTTGCCCGGGACTACAATTTGAAAATGATCCCCATTGAAATAGAAGGCAAGGATCCCAAACCTGCCAAACTGCAGGCGTTGATCGCCCATGCCAGAAACGAAGGTATCAAGGTGATTTTTGTCCAGCCCCAGTTTTCAACGAAAAGTGCTCAACTTGTGGCCGGTGAGATTAACGGGCAGGTTATACCGGCTGACCCCCTGGCCCTGGACTGGTTGGGCAATATGAAAAAAGTGGCAGAACAGTTTAAGGAGGTTCTCAAATAGTCGAGATTTTAGAAAAAAACCTGGTTACAGTTGAAAATGTGGATTTTTCCTATAATGGAGAAGCGATTCTTTCCAACATTAATCTGACCATTCGGGAACATGACTTTATTGGCGTTATCGGACCCAACGGCGGTGGAAAATCCACCCTGCTGCGGTTGATCCTGGGGCTTCTTAAACCCGATAGAGGTAAAATTCGGGTGCTGGGAGACCGCCCCGGAAAAAATACCCAGGCCCTGGGATATGTGCCCCAGAATGTCCATATCAACGGGCATTTTCCCATTACGGCCCTGGATGTGGTGCTCATGGGATGCCTGGGAAGAGGCGGGCGTTTTGGACAGGCCAGGCGGACCCGAAAAGAGTGTGAAAAAGATGGGTTGGTCACCTTGGAGCGACTGGGTATGGGCAGATACGCCCGTAAAAAAATCGGGGAACTGTCCGGCGGGCAGCGCCAGCGGGTATTCATTGCCCGGTCTTTGATGAGCCAGCCCCGCCTGTTGTTTCTTGATGAACCGACTGCCAGCATTGATTCAAGGGGCCAGGAAGAGTTTTTAACCTTGCTTGAAATCCTGAATAAGGATGTTGCCATTGTGGTGGTCACCCATGATCTGTTTGCCGTGTCCCGATATGTTAAATCCGTGGCCTGTGTCAATCACGGGCTGCATTATCACTCCCAGGAGGAGATTAAAGGGCAGATGCTTGAAACCATGTATGAATGCTCGGTGGAAGATACATGCCGGATGCAGGTGCTAAGCCAGGTCCTTCCCGGGACAAGCGCTGTCAATAAAGGGGGTGCAGATGGAAATCCTTAAATACGAATTTATGCGTCATGCCCTGGCCGCAGGGCTTTTGACCAGCATCATCTGCGGCATCATGGGCACCCTGGTGGTGGTGAACCGAATTGTGTTTTTATCCGGCGGCATTGCCCACGCCGCCTATGGCGGGATCGGCATGGCATTTTATTTCAACTGGCCGGTGATTCCGTCCACCATGGGGTTTTCCCTGGGTGCCTCCCTGGTCATGGCTGCCGTGACCCTGAACAACAGGGAACGGGCTGATACGGTGATCGGGGTCATCTGGGCTGTGGGTATGGCCTTCGGTATTATTCTGGTGGATTTGACCCCGGGGTATAATGTGGATTTGATGAGTTATCTTTTCGGCAGCATTCTCACCGTGCCCGGATCAGATCTGGTTATCATGGGTATTATCGGCACCTTGATTTTGTTTCTGGTCATCTTTTTCTATAAGGAGCTGATGGCGGTTTCCTACGACGAAGAATTTGCGGGGTTGCGGGGACTTCCGGTGCGCGGGATTTATTTTTCCCTGATTGCCATGCTTGGGCTTACCGTGGTCATGGTGATTCAGGTGGTGGGCCTGATCATGGTGATTGCCCTGCTCACCATCCCGCCGTTTATGGTGGAAAAACATGCCAGGTCCTTAGGGACCATGATGGTCGGTTCAAGCTTGCTGGGCGCCTGTTTCACCATGGCGGGGCTTTACCTGTCATATCGGTTTGACCTGACCTCCGGGGCTGCCATTATCATGGTGGCCGGCACCGTATTTCTGGTCTCGCTGGGTATGGAAACGCTCTGGAGTCTGATGCGCAGACCGGTTCCGCATCCCGTAAATATAAAAAGGTAAGATCATGTGCCTTCACTGTAATTACAAAAAACTGCTTGAAGATGCGGGCTTGGCATCCACCCCCAACCGGCTGCGGGTACTGGAAGTGATCGGCGGTAATAATTTCCCTTTGTCTGCGGCAGATATCCACGAAACCCTTGAAAGATCTGACCACATCAACCGGGTGACCGTATACCGTATTCTGGATCTGCTGGTGGAAAAACAGATTGTGGACCGCATCGCCACGGGTGGCCGGGCGGCCTACTACGGTATGGCCCCCAATGCCCAGCACCCGCCCCACCCCCATTTTTACTGCACCCAATGCGGACGTATGGACTGCCTGACACCCGAAACCGTGAATATTGATTTCCACACCTTTGAAAATACCTTCCCGGGCCGTATAGATAAGTTTGAGTTGCGCCTTGATGGCATTTGCAGAAATTGCCTTAAAAAGAAGGAGTAGTTTTTATTCACGAAAAGGTTGTCGTCCATGCAAAGATCCATAGAAACGGCAAAACAAATTAACTATTAAATAATTCAAACATTTGTTATTAATATTTAGACGAAGAACAGAAACCGCGTGTGATGCCCAAGAAAGATTGGGCCGGTAAGCGTTTTTGGTTGTTAGAACATGAAATAACAGGCACCATTGACACCCTGAGTAAAATCAAACGTATTAAATAGAAAAAGAAATTGAAATCTCAACACCCCAGCATCGCATTGATAGGTATGCCGGCTGTTGGTAAAAGCACCGTAGGCGTGCTTTTGGCAAAGCAGCTAGGATACGGTTTTCTGGATACGGATATTGTGATCCAGACAAAGGAAAATATGAGTCTTGCCCGGATCATTGAGAAAAAGGGGCTTGGGGGATTTCTGGATATCGAGGCCGGGCATCTGCTCAACATAGACGGCCACCGTCAGGTCATTTCCACCGGCGGTTCCGTCATCTACCGGGAACAGGCCATGCGTCATTTAAGAGATATTGCCGTGGTCGTTTATCTGCATGCAGACCTGCCCACCCTGTTGACCCGGTTGTCCGATATTCAAGCCCGGGGCGTTGCCATTGACCCGAGCAGCAGCATTGAATCGCTTTACGAAGAAAGAGCGCCTTTGTACGATAAATTCTGCGATATCAAAATTGAGTGCCGTCAAAATCAGCCCGGGCAGGTGGCTGCAGACATTTCAACGGCCCTGGCAGATTATGTATAGCCCTGGCTCAATTCACAGCAAAGAATGAAATGAATGAAGCAAGTGATTGAAGTTTTAGAGTAACACCGTTATCCCAAAGGCATCACAACATGGACGAAATGCTGACCACGCGCCAGGTGGCAAAATATCTTAATGTAAACGAGAAAATGATCTACGCCCTGATTGCTGAAAAGGGTCTGCCGGCCTCTAAGGTAACAGGCAAATGGCTGTTCCCCCTTGACCTTGTGCGTCAGTGGGTTGAGAACGGGACCCAGAATTTTCCCGAACAGGCAAAGCTGCCGCCCTATCACGGACTGGTGCTTATCTGCGGGGCCGATGATCCGCTGCTTGAGACCCTGGTCAATACATTTAACTTGAAACACAGTGAACACATGGCCTTGTCCGGACAGGCCGACAGTCTGGGCGGGCTCAAGGCCCTGAGAAATAATTTATGCCACATTGCCGGTTACCGGTCGGCGGATGAAAGCTGCGATACCGGCGCGCCGATCATGGATAAAGAGATCGCCCAAACTCTGGCGGTGGTCAATCTGTGCCAGCGGGAGCAGGGTCTGATTGTTCAAAAGAACAATCCCCTGGGGATTTCATCGGTAAAAGATCTCTCTCAAGCGGGGGTGACCATGGTCAATCGCCGTCTGGGCACCGGGGCGCGTCAGCTTCTAGACCGGGAATTAAAACAGCTGGGGATTGCTGGTGAATCCATTAACGGGTATGAGAACTGTGTCTCCCGGCATATGGATGCGGGCCTGGCCATACTCAATGGCCGCGCCCAAGCCGCCCCGGGCATCAGATCCGTGGCCAATCTTTTGGGATTGGATTTCATTTCCCTGTGCTGGGAGCGGTTTGACCTTCTTGTAAATAAAGACAGCTTTTTTGACCAGGGCATTCAATTGTTTCTGGCCATGCTCAAAGGCAAGGTGATCCAAAGAACAGTCGATGAACTGGGCGGATACGACCTCTCCATGACTGGAAAAATGGTCTATCCTGAAATCGGCACTGATGATACGTAATTATCTGGATTGCGCCTGACCATCCTTCCATCTCTATGCCCGCAATGCCTGGGTTTCACAACCTTTAGTGAAATTATGGGCCTTTTAAAGCCTTTTTTTGCACAGCTCTTTTAATTTGTTCTGTGCATATGTGCCGAGTCTTCTCCATCCAATGTTCTTTTCCTGCGACTGTTTAATTGGTCGTTACTCCTAAAATTTTTTAGCATTCTATAACCGCCTGCCAAGGGCCGACGTTAAGGGAAGCGAAAACATAATCTTTATTTAATTTTTCAGTAATCCTTCGCTAATACGAAATCTATAGTTTTGATCCGTTATCCCGGCAGGGAGACAGAAGTAGCCCCTTTAACAATGAGTTCAATTATCCAAAAGGTTCAAAATGTAAAAGAAACGTGTTGCGGATTTCCCGCACATCGCAACGGAGTTGTTAACAAAAGGAGGAAAAGAGGAAATGATAGTTGCCGGTAAAATAAAGAACTTGCTGGGAATGCTTATGCTGGTTTTATTTATTCTCAGTATCGGCTCCATGGCCCAGGCCAAGGGGAAGCGGTTGTTAAGATTTAATGACGACAAAAGTTTTAAAATTGTTCAGTTTACGGACACCCAGGACGACGAAGAGATTGACCCCCGGACGGTCCAGCTTATCGAGGCCGTATTGGATGCCGAAAAACCGGACCTGGTTGTCTTCACCGGTGATAATATCGCCGGTGGCTGTGAGACGGCTGAAGATGTTAAAACCGCCATTAATAACTTTGCCCAGCCTGTTAATGACCGGGAAATTCCTTGGCTGATCACATTCGGTAACCATGATGAAGATTCTACCGATGCCACCGGAGTTGATAAAGCGGACCAGCTCAAAATTTACATGTCATACGAGTACAATATTAATAAAGTCGGGCCAAAAGATGTGGACGGAACCGGCAACATGTTTACGTTCATATTGAGCTCAAAAAAATATTTACCTGTTTTCACCATCTGGGCCCTTGATTCCGGTAAATATGCACCGGATGAAATAGCCGGTCAGTCTTTGGACGAATATCCCGGATGGGACTGGATTAAAAATAACCAGATTGCATGGTACGTGAATGCCTCCAAGGCAATTGAAAGAAAACTGCACGGTACGGTTCCTGGGTTCATGTTTTTCCATATCCCCCTCTGGGAGTTTGACACCATGTGGAATATGAAAGACACCGTTGACCACGAGATTGTTGGTGAAAAAAATGAGAGTGTCTGTCCGGGGCCGTTTAACAGCGGGCTCTTTGCTGCGTTACTTGAACGCGGAGATGTAAAAGGTGTGTTCGTTGGTCACGATCATGTAAACTCCTATATTGGAAACTATTACGGCATCTATCTCGGCTATGCCGGCAACACCGGATTCGGCACCTACGGACTCAGTGGGGATGAGCGGGACAGGCTTCGGGGTGCCCGTGTATTTGAGCTCAACGAAGATGATCCGGAAAATTTTACTACCCGTATGGTATTTGCCACAGATTACGGCATTCAATAGCCATCAAAGAAATTGATCCTACCATTTTAGATGGAAAATTTTCGGGTCCATTCCCGACCACTGGGTAAACGCCTCCCAGTGGTCGGGAGCACTTATTGTGTCAGTACCACCTGGTTTCCATTGAGAAACAGTTTTTCTTGCTTGATGTGCATATCAAGGGATAACCCTTCGTCTTTAACAACGAACAACCCGGTGGCCATTCCAGGGAACAGCGGTCGGGTCAGCGTAGGGATTCCGCCGCCTAAAGCATAGGGCAGACTCAGTTGGGCATCCAAGTTTAAAAATGAAAAAATCATATCCGGTTGCAAGGCAAAAGCCAAAATATTAGAGGGGTCCAAATCTTTTGTTAAACTAAGATCCAGGTTTCCGGTTAGTTTTCCCTCGGGCAGCGCGATATTCAGGCCTGTGAGTTCTATACCCAGATCCTTTTTAAGCAGGTCTTTTAATACCGACATGAGCTGGGGCGTGTTCCGGGTCATTGATTCCTTTAAAATATTTTGGAAATCACCGGGATTACTGCCTGTGCTTTCAAACTGTTGACCTGCCTGGGTCATCACTTTTGAATACAGAATGATGCCCTGTTCCAAGGCTGCCGTATCAATTTGTTTGAACTTAAGGGTGGCTGCCCAGTCGGATAAAGGCGTGCCGCCCAGTTCGATGCGGTCCATGTGAAAATCCATGGTCATTGTCATGGTTTTTTTATCTTCGGATGCCCGTGTTTCAAAGTTTGTGGTGAATCCTGAAAGATTCAGGGGATCTGATCTGCCGTCATTGATTTTCAACTGATCCAGTGAGACGGTATTTTTGCCGGCCCAGAGCATGTCTGTGAGCTGGTACAGATCCGAAGTGAACGTCACCGGGCCCATGACCACTTCATTGCCCTGGGATAAGCCCTCCCATTTGCATTTTGCGTCCATGGTCTTGAAATTTTTTCCCATGGATATATTAAGACTCAAGGAATTGAAATCTATTGTTTTTCCCTTGTCTTCGATGGAAAAGGCGTTCATCTGTAACGTGGAAGTCATGGTGCCTGCAATGGAAAACCGCGTCTGAATGGACAACGGATCTTTGCCGTTTAAACGGGTGTTCATCCATTCCATGTACCAGGTATTTTCCTGAAGGTCTGTGTGGGCAGTCACACTAAAAAATCCGTGCGTTCCTTGGGTCTCCAGAACCAGCTGTTTTGTCTCGCTGGCCGAAAACCCCTGGGGATTTGCAATGCGCCACTTTACACGTGAAGAATACAGCCCCCGGTCATAGTCAAGAATTTCGATTTTAAGATTTGTACCGGCCTTGGCGGATTTATTGTTATTTTCCGCCACAGCCGATTTAATCGTACGTTCCATGATGATGCCATTGGCAATGGGCAGCCCTGCGGCACAGACCACGACCAGACAAATTAAAACGATCAACAATTTTTTCATTGGTTTTCCTCCAGGCGATCTTTCAGTCCGGACCGCCGCAATGCGGTCCTGTTATTGTCAAAGGCCGTTTTAAAGGCCCGGGTGGATCCCACAATAATGACAAGAAATTTTCCACGGGTCATGGCCGTATAGAGCAGGTTCCTTTGAAGGAGGGGAAAATGTGCCGTGGTCAAGGCAATGATAACGGCATCGTATTCCGACCCTTGAGATTTATGCACCGAGATGGCATAGGCCAGGGTCAGTTCGTCCAGTTCCGGCAGGTCATAGGCCACGACCCTGCCGTCATAATCCACAAGGACTTCTCCTGTGGATTTGTCCGCCTCGACTACCCGGCCGATATCCCCGTTAAATACCTCTTTATCATAATTGTTCTTCAGATGCATGACCTTATCACCGGTCTTAAACGTGTGGCTGTGGGACTCAATGCCGCCGGGGGTATCATTTAAAACCGTCTGCAGCCGCTGGTTCAGGTTGATGGTGCCGGCTTCTCCCCGGTGCATGGGGGTAAGCACCTGGGTTTCACGGATATTTGGAAAGGCTTTGGGTATTCTTTTGGCGCACAGTTCACAGATGGTATCTGCCACACGGGACGGGGTGCCGGTTTCGATAAAATAGAATTGGGAGGGCTGGTCGGGCGTTGCCGATTTAATGTCGGGCATCTGTCCGTTTCGGATACTGTGGGCATGCATGACAATGGGGCTTTTCCGGGCCTGGCGGAAAATTCGGGTCAGGGGAAACACTGCCACTTGTTCTGAATCAATGATATCGGACAACACATTACCCGGTCCAACCGAGGGCAACTGAAAGGTGTCCCCCACCAGAATCAGCCCGGCTCCGGCAGGCAGCGCCTCGGAGAGCCGGTACATGAGCTGGGTATCCACCATGGATGCTTCATCCACCACCAGAAGGTCCAGGTCCAGGGGATTGGTGAAATCGTGTTCAAAGGATTCCGTCTCCTGGTTAAAGCCCAAAAGTTTGTGAAGGGTTTTGGCCTTTCGCCCGGTCACTTCGGACAGGCGCCGGGCCGCACGCCCCGTGGGGGCCGAGAGCATCACCTTCAGGTGAAGGGTTTTGAATACAACGCATAAGGCCTTGATCAGCGTGGTTTTCCCTGTGCCGGGCCCGCCGGTGATAATGGAAATTTTCTGGCCCATAATCCGGGTCACCACATCCAGCTGCTCCTGGGACAATTGGACCGCCATGGCCGAGAGCACCTGGGCCTGGATCACATCTTCGTCAATGCCGACCTTTGGATTAGGCATGGATAAAAGCACCTTGATCCGTCGGGCAATGCCGGCTTCGGCCTTGTGCAGCGGCGCAAGATAGACCCGCTCTTTGTCAATCACCACCTCGTTATCCGCATCCAGAGACAATAGTGCATCTATAATTTCTTCTTGGGGCACTCCTGTCTTTTGGGCACAGATCCGGATCAGGTTCTCTTTGGGTTCAAACACATGGCCGTCCTGTTCCAGGTCCAGCAGGCAGCATACCAGACATGTTTTAAGCCGTTCTTCTGCCTGATTTTCCGTGCCCAGCTGCCTTGCCAGTTCGTCTACATCAGCAAAGCCGATGGCAGGGATATCCCGGGCAATGCGGAAGGGATCTTTGGTCAACACCTCCAGGGCATTGTTGCCATATGTTTTAAGGATGGCTGCAGCCTTTGCCGAATCAATGGCTGTGCCTTGCAGCACTTCCATGACCCGCCGTACTGAATGGTGGGTATTCCAGGCCGTCTCGATCATTTTTTGCTTGGTTTTGCCGATGCCGTATACATCAAGTAACTGGGCCGGGTCGTTTTCAATAATCTCCAGGGTCTGCTCCCCGAAGGTGTCCACGATCCTGTCGGCCAACTCCTGGTGAATACCGGGAATAATACCCGAGCTCAGGTATTTTCGAATACCTGACATGGACGAAGGCAGGGTGACTTCAAAGGAGTCTGCCTTGAACTGCTCTCCGTATTTGGGATGACTGATCCATGTGCCTTTAAGTTTGAGCCGTTCTCCCTGGGCCACGCCGGGCAGATGCCCGACCACCGTGATGGCATCGGCCACTTTGGGCACGGTCAGACGGCATACAGTGTAGTGGTTTTCCGGATTCTGGAATGTAATCCGGGA
This sequence comes from uncultured Desulfobacter sp., assembly GCF_963666145.1. NCBI lineage: Bacteria > Pseudomonadati > Thermodesulfobacteriota > Desulfobacteria > Desulfobacterales > Desulfobacteraceae > Desulfobacter > uncultured Desulfobacter sp. The sequence goes on from NZ_OY762614.1 coordinate 3,117,857, forward strand.
CAGGGTTCCGCTGATAGTAATCATGAAGCTGTATTGCCACAGGTAAGATTGGCGGTGATCCAGCACGCGGCCTCATAAAGATCCCGGGCAAGAAAATCGGGGGCAATGCCTTTGGCCGTCAACGCGGCCAACGCTTTTTCTGGGTTGCCGGTCTTCACCAGGATGGTTTTGGCGCACCCGGCATTTTTACCGCACTCAATATCCTTGGCGGAATCTCCCACCATAACGGATTTTTCCAAATTAATGCCATGGGCTGCCGCTGCCCGAAGGATCATTCCGGGCTTGGGTTTCCTGCAGTCGCATCCCTGGTCCGGGGTGTGGGGGCAGAAAAATATATCCTTGATCCGGCCACCGGCCCGTTCCACGCCCCGGGTCATCTTCGTTAAAATGTCATCAAGGGTCTGTCGGGATATCATGCCACGCCCCACCGCCGATTGATTGGTAATGAGAATCACCTGGAAACCTTTTGCCGTCAAAAGGGCAATGGCGTCGGGGCTTTGGGGTATGAAATGGAATTCATCAGGGTGTTTGATATAGGCGTCGGAATCGTGGTTGATTACACCATCCCGGTCCAGAAAAACTGTATATTCGGTCATTATTTCTAACTATTCGGCTACGGCAAAGGCGTGTTGGAATCCTTCTGTGGTCATTAGTCTTTCGCTGAATGTCACGGCATCATTGAGATTGGTGAATTTACCGATTCTTACCCGGTAAAATTGTCCCCGGTCATCGGTATAGGGAACGATATGGGCGTTAAGATAGTCCTGTGACAACTTAATCCGGTATCGGTCCGCATTGCTTCTAACCTTGAATGCCCCCACCTGCACCGTAAAATTGCCTTTCCAGTAATCCACGGGTGTAAAGTCCACCGGGGTGTGGTCTTCCTTTGAATAGGCTGTTGCCTTTCCAAGGGCCGTTACTTTCACCCGGGCCGTGCCGGGGCCCACAATGCCAATTTGCTGGGCTGCCGTAAATGACAGATCTATGATTCTGCCGGCCACAAACGGCCCCCGGTCATTGATGCGCACCTTGGTTTCTTGTCCGTTGTCCAGGTTTTCGACCCTTACCCATGTGTTCATGGGCAGGGTTTTGTGGGCTGCGGTCATGGCATACATGTTGTAGGTTTCACCGTTTGATGTTTTGCGGCCGTGGAACTTTCTGCCGTACCAGGAGGCGCGCCCTTTTTCCTCATATCCGTTGGCCGACGCCATGGGATAGTAATGTTTTCCTTCAATGCGATAGGGGCGCTGAGTGGCTTCGGTGTTGCCGTATCCTTTATCCGCAGGTCGGCTGTGGCCGGAACGATAACTGCCGGCAGCGCATCCGGCAACGGCAATGGCAAGGCAGAAAATCAGACCCGGCATCAATGTCCGGGTTGTATAATTCAAACAAAATTTCATTTTTTTTCTTCCAGGGCCGTCCGAAGAACATCTTCCATCTTCTCGGTGAAGTAGAAGGTCATTGTGGATTGAATATGTTCAGGCACATCTTCCATATCTTTTTCATTCCAAAGGGGCAGAATCAAACTGCGGATACCGGCCCTGTGCGCTGCAATTACCTTGTCCTTGATGCCGCCCACAGGCAGAACCTCACCCCTGAGGGTGATCTCTCCAGTCATGGCCAGACGGGATTTTACGCGCCGGTTGGTGATCAGAGAGGCAAGGGCGGTCAGCATGGTTACCCCGGCAGAGGGGCCGTCTTTGGGGATGGCCCCTTCGGGCACATGGATGTGGATATCGTGGGATTCAAAGAAGGCTTCATCCACGTCCATCCGGTCGGCGTTGGACCGGATGAAGCTTAACGCGGTGGATGCCGATTCCTTCATGACATCCCCGAGCTGCCCGGTGAGCGTCAGGCCTTTGCCGCCTTTCATGGCCACGGCTTCCACAAAAAGCACCTCTCCCCCGACGGCAGTCCAGGCAAGCCCCACGGCCACGCCCGGCACGTTGATCCGGGTGGCGGTATCGGGCATGTTCTGGATGGGGCCCAGGTATTCGGGAAGTTCCTTGCGGCCGATGGTCAGATGTTCCACCTGGTCTTCGGCGATCTTAGCGGCAACCCCCCGGCATACGGCGCCCACCTGACGTTCCAGGTTGCGCAGGCCCGATTCCCGGGTATATCCGGAAATAATCTGTTTAACCGCAGCCGGCGTTATCTTGATCTGGCCGGAATTGATGCCGTTGGCCTCCCGCTGTTTGGGGATGATATACCGGGTGGCGATTTTAAGCTTTTCCTCCTGGGTATACCCGGTGAGTTCCAACACCTCCATTCTGTCCCGCAGGGGGGGCGGGATGGTGTGCAGCACATTTGCCGTGGTCAGAAACATGACATCGGACAAATCAAAGGGCACATCCAGGTAGTGGTCAACAAAATGCTGGTTCTGCTCGGGGTCAAGGACTTCAAGCAGGGCGGATGAGGGATCACCATGGTAGGAGGAGTTGACCTTATCGATCTCGTCCAGCATAAACACAGGGTTCTTTTCCCCGGCAGTTCTTAGATGCTGAATGATTCTTCCGGGCATGGCCCCCACATAGGTCCGCCGGTGGCCGCGGATCTCAGCTTCGTCCCGTACGCCCCCTAATGCGATGCGGACAAATTTTCGGCCCAGGGCCCTGGCAATGGATTGGCCCAGGGAGGTTTTCCCCGTGCCGGGGGGACCTGCAAAGCACAGGATCGGGCCCTTGGAATCTTGCTTGAGTTTACGCACGGCCAGAAATTCCAATATTCTTTTTTTGGGCTTTTCAAGGCCGTAATGGTCCTGGTCCAGAATTTTTCTGGCCCTGGCAATATCCAGCCGGTTTTCGGCATATTTGTTCCAGGGCAGGGAGGTTAGCCAGTCCAGATAGGTGGAGGATACAACATATTCCGAAGAAGAGGGATGCATCCTGCCAAGGCGCTCCAGTTCACGCTCGGCCTCTTTTGTGGCCTCTTCGGGCATGGGGTTTTCCCGGAGCAGGGTTCTGTATTCCCGGATCTCCACGGAGTCCTGTTCGCCCTCCCCAAGTTCCTCTTTAATGGTTTTGAGCTGCTGGCGCAGGTAATATTCGCGCTGGCGCTTGTCCATATCCTCTTTGACCTGACTTTGAATTTTAGACCCCATTTCAAGGATCTCAAGCTGATCATTGACCAGCCGGGTGACCTTTTTTAATCGGCGGGTCACATCAATGAGTTCAAGGACCTTTTGCTTCTCATTCACCGGGGCATTAATGGTGGAGGCCACCATATCCGCAAGGGCGCTGGGTTCTTGGAGGGTTTTGACCATCTGACTTATCTCAGCCGGCAGCCCCGGCGAAAGCGTCACGATCTTTTCGTATTGTTCAACAATGTTGGCCATCAGTGCCCGGTTTTCCTTGTGCCGTTCGTTGTTGCGACTTTTGAGAACAGCGATGCCGGCATGCATGTAATTTCGGTTTTCAAGGAATTCCAATACCTTGAACCGGTTTAATCCCTGGATCAGCAGCTGGGCCTTTTCGTCTTCCATTTTGGACATTTTAAGAATGACGGCGACGGTACCAATCCGGCACAGATCGTCGGAGGTATGTCTGGAATCAATATCCGAACGTTTTGACAGCAAAAGGCCGAGCATACGGTTGCCGGACATGGCCTCGTCAATCAGGTCAATGGCTTCTTTCTGAATTAACACCAGGGGCAATACCATTTTGGGAAACAAATTGGTATCCACTATAGGAAGAATGGGTAGTTCGTCAGGTATGTCGTCAGTGGTGATGGGGACGGAGGGATGGTTTAATTCATCCATTCGTTTTCCTTTTTGTATGCAATCGCCGAATCCATGGGATGTTATATTTTTTGGGGGCATCCCCGATGATCAATAGACTGGCTCTATCCCATGGCTGTTATAAAAAATCAATAGGCATTTTGGGTTCTGAAGAATAATTTGCCTTGAGCTGTTTTCCTAATTTCAGTTGTAAAAAACCGTTGGCATATGATGCAGATACTTTTTCTATGTCAATGACACTGGGTAGATACAGAACCCGCTCAAAACGGCCGAACTGGATTTCAGCAAGCCTGTAAGTGGCGGTGGGATCCGGCTGGTTGCTTTTGCGCACCCCGGAAATTTTTACTGCTTTATCCGATAGTTCCACAACCATGTTCTCCCGGCTGACGCCTGCGATTTCAGCCTGGATGATGATCTCTTCCCTTGTTTCAAAAATATCCATCTGGGGGCGCCAGATCCGTTTTGAAAAGCAGAACATGGGGTTAACGGACTGAAACATCTCTTCAAAAGATTTTTCTTCCGTGGCCGGTGTCTCAATATGATTCCCAAATCGAATTTCTATCTTTTCCATAACATGCTCCTGATAATGGGAAGGGAACCACCCTGAATGCTGTTGGCCTGTCCCTTAATCAATTCTGTCAGATTACCATCTGACGGAAAAGTTGTAAAGCACTATAAAAATTAAATGGTTATCAATCTGGCTGATCAAGTATCCTGCGTATGGCCTTTGAAAACCTGTCCATGGAAAAGGGCTTTTGTAAAAAATCGTGACTGCTGTCACAAATCAGCTCCTTTGTTTCCTCATCCATGTTGACGCCGCTGGAAATCAATATCTTAATGCCGGGATCCAGTTCCTGAATCCGATGAAACGTCTCTTTTCCGTCCATGACGGGCATGATAAGATCCAGGATGACCAGCATAATTTTGCCCGGGTGTTTTATTATCAGTTCCAGGCACTGCTCTCCGTTGCGGGCCTGGAACACTTGATAGCCCAAGGCATCAAGAAGACTTACGCCTACTTCACGGACTTCATCCTCGTCGTCCACAATCAGAACGGTTTCCCTGCCTTTGGGCATCAGATCAAAATTATCTCTCTCTTCTTCAACACGTTCCACCTTCTTGGGTTCGGAACTGGGCAGCGCCACCCTGAAGATGGAGCCGGTATTTTTTTTGCTTTCCACGGTGATGAATCCACCGTGATTTTTCACAATGCCGAATACCGTCGACAGCCCCAGCCCCCGTCCTTTTACGTCTTCGAGGATTTTGGTGGAGAAAAACGGATCAAAAATTTTTTTCTGGGTGGCGTCATCCATGCCGATGCCGGTATCCTGGATGCTTATTTCCACGTACGCACCGGGTGCCACGTCAAAATGATAGCAGCGGGCATTTTCAATGGTTAAATTCCGGGTCCTTATGGTAAGCGTGCCGCCATCCACCATGGCCTGGCATCCGTTGACCAGAAGGTTGAGCAGCACCTGTTCAAGCTGGGAACGGTCTCCGTTTATCTTGTGAAGATCCCGGGCCAGGTCTTTTTCAATGACAACATTGTTTTTCCCCGGCTGGAAAACAGTGAGGGCCATGTTTACGACGTGGTTAATATCTAAGGGTTCAACCTGGTACTTGCCTCCCCGGGCAAATCCCAGAAGACTGCCGGTAATTTTAGCGGCCGCTTCAATCAGCCGGTTCATCTGGTGGATGTGATCCTTGATTTTTTCCGGCCTGCTTGCGTTGACGCCCATCAGGGACAAATGCCCCTGGAGGGCCATGAGCAGATTGTTGAAATCGTGGGAGACACCGCCGGCCAGCACTCCGATGGCTTCCATTTTCCGCATCTGATTTTCCCTGATCTGTTCGGATTTGATTTCCGTGATATCCGATACCGTGACCAACAGGCCCTGGGAATGATCCTTGGAATCCAGCCAGCAGGCCCGAAAACGGCAGTCAAAGGCGGTATTGTCCATCCGTGACAGGCAGGCGTCAACGGTGGCCGCCCCTGTCCGCCTAATGTCCGTGATAAAGATGTTATACACACGTTGAAATTCTTTATCCGTGGGGAAAAGGGTCCGGGCGGATTTGCCTTCCAGGCTTCGGTCTTCGTGGCCGGTCATGGCGTAGCAGGCAGGATTGGCCCAATGGATGTCTTCGTGGTGAAGAATGCAGATGCCCACAGGAGCGTTGATTAATACATTTTCAATATTTTTTCGGGAGAAAAAGTCAGAACCTGCACAATTCTGGGATTTCCGGTCAGATTCGTCCGGCTGGGTTGAACTCAATTCGAAAGATATGCCATCATGCCCATGGGTCATAAAATAGTGCCTTCCAAAAATTGACGAACGCTTAGGTTATCTGATAAATATACCAGAATTTTAAATTAAGGTCACCCCAAATGCAATTCAAATTCACATACGGCGCTTTGTTACCCTTTGTGCCTGGGTTGGTCAGTGGTGTAATGCTGTATGCTGCATTTCCCAGTCCCTGCCTGTATCCCCTCGCTTTTTTTGCCCTGGTTCCCCTATGGCTTTCCATTGATCGACTGGGGGCAAAGCAGGCCTTTTATGCTGGTATCGTCGCAGGACTTGGGTTTTACCTGCCCCTTATTTACTGGATATGCCCCACCATGATTAAATTCGGCGGCCTGAATCCCTTAGCCGCCTTAGCCTGTCTGTTGCTTTTGGCTTTTTACCTCTCTGTGTATATGGGCATTTTTGCCCTGGCCATGAAAAAAATATCGGTGCCTGCGGGGCTTGTGCCTTTTTGGGGGGCTGTGGCCTGGGTCGCCCTGGAATATATCCGGACATACTTGTTTTCAGGCTTTCCCTGGGGATTAATAGGTTACAGCCAGTTCCATAACCTTGTTTTTATCCAGGCGGCGGATATGGTCGGGGTGTTGGGACTCTCTTTTTTGTTGGTACTTGGAAACGGGATTCAGGTGACGGCATTCAAGGCGTTTGCCCAAAGGGCATGGCCCGGCAAGAGGAATATGGCAGGCTTAACCTTTGCCGTGGGGGTGCTTTGCCTGGCGTTTGTTTACGGCCATTTTGAACTGGCAAATATCCGTGGCCGGATTAAAGACGCACCGTCCCATAAAATTGGGGTTGTCCAAGCCAACATTCCCCAGGATCAAAAATGGGATAAAGCATTTATCAATGACACCATCGACCGGTATTCCCGGTTGTCTCTCCAGACCATTCCCTGCGATCTTGTGGTGTGGCCGGAAACGGCGCTGCCTTTTTACTACGGCATGGACCCTTTACCCTCAAGCCGGGTGGATGCCATGGTGAGAAAGGCGGGCACCTATTTTCTCATCGGTATTCCTGCGGCTCAGCCTTCGGACCAGGGCTTTTTGTACTACAACCGGGCCTGCATGCTCTCTCCCCTTGCCCTGCCCACGGGCTATTATGATAAACATCATCTGGTGCCCTTTGGGGAGTATGTGCCCTTTAAGGACCTGCTCTGGTTTGCCCAAAAACTGACGGCCGGGGCCGGGGATTTCTCCAAGGGCGAAACCGGGCCGGTACCATTGAAATTCGGTACGGGCACAACCGGGGTGTTAATCTGTTTTGAAATCCTTTTTCCCAATATTGCCAGGGACTTTGTGCGCAACGGGGCGGATATGTTAACCACCATGACCAATGATGCCTGGTTCGGCCGGACCCAGGCCGCGCTTCAGCATTTTTCCATTTCCGTGTTCAGGGCCGTTGAAAATCGGCGAAGCGTGGTGCGGGTGGCGAACACGGGTATTTCCGGATTTGTTGACCCTTCGGGCGCCATCCTTGAACGAACTGATATTTTTACGGATTGTGCCCTCACTCGCCAGGTGAAGGTTTTGTCTGGCACGACATTTTATACCCGCCATGGCGACCTTGTGGCCAAAGCCTGCCTGGTTGCATTCTTTTTAATTTGTGTGTTAGAAACCATGAAAAAAAAAATTAGGAGATTTTTACAATGAGCGTAGAATACAAACAGATTATCTCTTCCATTACTGCCAAAGCCAACCAGCTTAAGGAGTATCTTTGACCTCCCTGTAAAGGAAAAACGGCTTCGGGAGCTTGAACTGCTCATCGCCCGAGAGGATTTCTGGAATGATGCGGACAAAGCCACCGAGATGTTAAAGGAGCGCACCACCATCGCAGGTTTTATTGATACCTGCAACGATATATTTTCAGAAATTGAGGATGTGGAGGTGATGCTGGAACTGGCCCGGGAGGAGTCGGACAAGGCAGCCGAAGAAGAAGCCGGTCAGATGCTCGCCCAGCTGGAGAAAAAGGTTAAGCATTTTTCTCTGGAGATCACCCTGGACGGAGAGGATGATGCCAGGGATGCCATTGTCTCCATCAATGCAGGGGCTGGGGGGACCGATTCCCAGGACTGGGCGGAGATGCTGTTTCGGATGTATACCCGGTGGATTGATAAAAAAGGGTACAAGTGCCAGATCATTGACTTTCAGGAGGGCGACGAAGCCGGTGTCAAGGGCGTAACCCTCCATGTTTCCGGTCCCAACTGCTTCGGTTTCATGAAAGCCGAATCCGGGGTGCACCGTCTGGTCAGAATTTCCCCGTTTAATGCCGGCGGCAAGCGCCAGACCTCTTTTGCGGCCGTATTTGTTTATCCGGAGATCAAGGATGAAATCAATATCGAGATTGATGAAGGGGATCTGCGCATTGATGTCTACCGGGCCAGCGGAGCCGGCGGCCAGCACGTCAATAAAACCAGTTCAGCCGTGCGTATCACCCATGCGCCCACGGGCGTGGTGGTCCAATGTCAACAGGAATCTTCCCAGCACCGGAACCGGGAGATTGCCATGAAAGTGCTCAAATCCCGTCTCTATCAGCTGGAAAAGCAGAAACAGGATCAAAAGCGGCAGAGCCTGCATGACGGCAAGGATGATAATGCCTGGGGCAGCCAGATCCGATCTTATGTGCTGCATCCTTACAGAATGGTCAAAGACCATCGCATTGACCTTGAGATTGGGGATGTGGACCGGGTGTTGAACGGCGATCTTGATCCCTTTATTGAAGGCGTTCTGATGTCCGGCGTCCTGACGAATTAAAAAAATGAGTTTTTTTATGCCCATAGATCCAGTGGAAATTATCCGTCAGTTTTATGATTCGAATTCAGCGCTTTTTGAGCTTCTGGTGGAACACAGCACAAAGGTGGCTGCAAAAAGCCTGGAGATTGCAAGGGGCGTTGCCCACCTGAATCCGGACATGGCGTTTATTGAAAAAGCAGCCATGCTCCATGACATCGGCATTTTTAAGACCAGTTCTCCGAAAATCGGCTGCGTGGGGACATATCCCTATGTATGCCACGGTTACCTTGGGCGTGAACTTTTAGACGAGTTGGGTCTGCCCCGGGAGTTCGGCCTTGTGTCCGAACGTCATACCGGGGCCGGTATTACCCTGGAAAATATTATTGAAGCGGATTTGCCTCTGCCCCATAGGGACATGGTGCCTGTTAGTCTGGAAGAAAAAATCATCTGCTGCGCAGATAAATTTTATTCCAAAAGTCCCAAGAAGCGGGATAATGCCATGACCCGGAAAAAGATTGAAAAATCCCTTGCCAAACTTAATCCGGGCCATGCAGAGAGATTTGCCGCCTGGGCGGATGCGTTTGGCCTTTAAAAAGGCGGTCGTTATGAAAAACAATCACAAAAGCCTGGGGCTTGCCACCCTTTGCGGCGGCGGTGTAGACATGGCCTGTGCCGTTGAGATGCTGAGATTATTAGGTAAAAGGATTTGCCTTTTGACTTAGAAAGGCGTAGGTATAAAACATAATCCTTACATTTTGTGATGTATAATTTCCCATGAAGAAAAAGAAAAATATCGAACCGTTCAGACCCTTTATCGTGGATGTTGAAGCCTCTGGCTTTGGCTGTGAATCCTATCCCATTGAAATCGGACTGGCCCTTGAAAGTGAGAACAGGTATTGCAGCCTGATTATTCCGGCGGACCGATGGACCCACTGGGACATGGCTGCCCAGGAGACCCACCAGATTTCCCGGGATATTTTGATCAAACACGGTAAACCCCTGACCCAGGTGGCCAAGGAATTAAACCATCTTTTAAACGGCCTGACCGTTTATTCGGATGGATGGGTGACGGATAAACCATGGATGACCCGGCTTTTTTCCGAGGCCGGTATTCGCCAGGCCTTCAGAATCAGCCCCCTGGAATGCATACTCACTGAGCCCCAGATGAAAATCTGGCACACCACCAAGGACAGTATTATCGATTCCATGGCCCTGACACGGCACAGAGCCAGTTCCGATGCCCTCATCATCCAGGAAACATTTTTCCGCACCCGGGTGAAAATTCAAGACCAGCCCCTGAACCTAGAACCTATTTTACAGATAAAAAATCATACCCATGACCTTACCTCCAGACAAAACGCCCGATGAGGCGCTTTCCCTAAGCAAAACAAAGAAAAAAAAGATGGCCGAAAACCTCCAGAAACTTGGGGAGGAATTAAGCCGGCTTGCCGTCAATCAGCTTGAACAGCTTGACCTTGAACCTGACCTGTTCAAGGCCCTGGTCGATGCAAAATCCATTACCTCCAATGTGGCGGCCCGTCGCCATCGACAGTACATCGGCACCCTGATGCGCCAGGCGGACTCCGAATCTATTCTGGAGGCGCTTGAACAGTTAAAAGCGTCTCCCATGGGCCTTTATACGCATAGTCCAGACGTTGCTTCACAAGCGGATCAAGAGATCCAGGTGTTGTTGGACAAGCTGCTGGCCTGGGATGATGACGCCATGGAAACAGTTCTGGCTGCCGCCCCCGACACGGATCGCCAGCAATTAAGGCAGGTGATCAGAAATGCCAACAAAGAGATATCCCAGAAAAAGAAAAATTCAAAATCATTGCAGGCATTAAAAGAAATGATTGCCCGAATTTGAAATCAGAATGCCTTGGGGTTGGGACGTAGATTCAAATGAAACTAATTGCAGACGAAATAAAAAAGCGTTGGAAAGCGTTAACCCTTTTGATTTTAACAGCCATCACCCTTTTGTCTTTGCTGCCGGTGGCCGTCTTGCCGCCGGCACCAGGCACGGATAAAACACATCATTTCATTGCCTATGCCATGCTCATGTTGCCCGTAGCACTGCGAAAACCTGCCAATTGGATTCTATTCGGCGTGTTTTTTATTTTATACAGCGCTGCCATAGAACTGATTCAACCGTTTGTGAACCGTTATGGAGAATGGCTGGATCTGTTCGCAAACTCTGTGGGGATAATATGCGGAGTGATCATTGCCTGGCTGATTAATTCCATCATATCCGCAAAACAATCAAATTAATCCATATTATTATAATGGATTCGTATTTAAACTATTTGCGGCAGAACCGCTGTTTTTTTGTTTTTTATTTAGTTGCGGTTTTTTGCCTGGCCAATGTCGTCGCCGCCCGGGTCCAGGTCCAGGACAGTACCGGGGCAACCCTTGTTTTTGATCAGCCGCCCCAGCGCATTGTCAGTCTTGTGCCCACGGCATCGGAAATACTTGTCAGCATCGGGGCCGGGGACCTGCTTAAAGGAACCACCTACCATGATGTGACGCTGGCCGGGTCTGACAAACGAACGGTTGTGGGCGGATTTTTCAATCCGTCCTGGGTCCATGTCAAAACATTGCATCCGGATCTGCTCATTGCCGCTTCGTTTCACGATCAGATCATTGCGGATGCAAAGGCATCCGGGCTGAATGTTTTTGTTTATGACACAATATCCCTGGACCAGGCTTGGAACCAGATCGAGACCCTTGGCCGGATTACAGGAGATGACGCCCGGGCCCGGGAGCTTGTGAAACAGAACAAGGGTAATCTGGCCCACGTCAAGGCAAAGTTGGACAAGGCAAAGGTCTCACATAAACGGGTGATGCGGCTCATGGGCCGGGATCAAATCATGACACCGGGCCCGGATACGTTCCAGGCAGAAATGATCCGAGCCGCAGGCGGACTTGCGCCTGATTTCGGTAAAACAGGCAATATTGTGCCCGTCACCCTGGACGAGTGGACTCACTTCAACCCCCAGGTGATTTACGGCTGCGGGAATGACAAACTGGTTGCGGAAAATTTTTTTTCAACGCCGGGGTGGAAAAACGTGGATGCCGTGAAAAATCACCAGATCTATTACCTGCCCTGTGATCTGACCTGCCGGGCGTCAGTGCATACCGCCGATTTTGTGGCCTATCTTTCCTCATTGATTTACACAAAAGAATTTGCCGATGCGAAAAATGATGTTCACCCATCTGAAATCATCGGTGAAACACCCCTTGAGCAGGATATTTCAGCGGATTTGCCCTATGTGGCAAACGCTTCCATCATCAATGCCTACGTGCTTGACTATCCCAACAAAACCCTGGTGGTGGATTTAAAATCCCCCATGACCGTTTTGTCCACCCTGGAAGGGTGGCGGGATAATATTACAACCGTGGGCAACCATTACACCCCGCCGTCCACCTGGATGCCGGGCCATCTGGCGGGCATAGGTCCCCTGCGCACCCGTATTCTGGATGCCATTGGCAAAAAGGCTGAGACCACGGCCCTGCTCATGACCGGGGCGGATATGGACCATCTGGCTGTCCGGACCGAAACATTTAAAGCGGTGACGGTTACGGCGCTGGTCACGGCAGGCGTTATGTCCAATGCCGTGCGCATGGGGGAAGATGAGGGCATGTTTTATGAGCCGGGGACCATTAATATTTTGATATTAACCAATATGCACCTGACCCCCAGGGCTATGTCCCGGGCGATTATTTCGGCCACGGAAGCCAAGACCGCCCTGCTCGAAGACCTGGACATCCGTTCAAAATACTCCGGGGCGCAACATTCGGCCACGGGCACGGGTACGGACAATATCCTGGTGGTCCAGGGGCAGGGCTGCGCCATTGACAATGCCGGGGGCCATTCCAAAATGGGCGAACTCATTGCAAAGGCGGTGTACGCTGGGGTTAAAGATGCGGTGGCAAAACAGAACGGGATTTTACCTGGCCGCCATGTGATTCAGCGCCTGAAAGAGCGACATATCAGCATTTACGAAATTACTGCCGGTGCCCAATGTAACTGCCAACAGCAGAAAAGTGAGTTTAACGCCATGGTGGAACATCTGCTGCTGAACAAAGACGTTTCAGGGTTTATGGCCTCTGCCTTATCCTTGAGCGACGCATATGAACGCGGGCAGGTGAAAACCCTTGACGCCTTTGACCTTTGGTGCGGACAAATGGCACAAAAAATTGCTGGTCGGCCCATTGATATCATGGACATGATCCGGAAGCATGATATTCCCATTGTGATTAAAAAGGCGTTGAATGCAGTTATGGCCGGTGCCAAAGCACGGATTGGAGAAGAGGACGAATGAGGGGCAGGCGTGAACATTTTACACTGTTTTTGTTCTGGGTAGCCTTCATTGTCTTTGCTCCGTGTTTGGCTTCAGCCCAATCGCCCGGACCGGCAGTGCGGGTGGTCTCCTTGTCTCCGTTTATCACGGAAACCATTTACCTTTTGGAGGCCCAGGCCCAGCTGATTGCCGACACCACCTATTGTACGGTGCCCCCCGAGGCGGCCCAAAAAGAGAAAATCGGGTCCGTAACCCAGGTGAATGTGGAAAAAATTATCAGCCTGGCACCGGACCTTGTGATCGCCTCGCCATTGAGCAGCGAAAAACAGCTTAAAATCCTACGCGTCCAGGGGCTTTGTGTCATGGAGGTCCGCAATCCCCAAAATTTTGAACAGATGTGCGCCCTGACCCTGAAAATTGCAACGGCCCTTGGCAAAACGGCCCGGGCCCAGATCATTGTTCAGCAGGCCTCGGCGGATGTGGACAACGTCCGCAAACGGGTCGCAGGTCTGCGCCCGAGGCGGGTGTTTATCCAGATTGGTTTGAAACCCCTTCATACGGCGAACAAAGATCTGTTTATCAACGAATATATCCGCCAGGCCAATGCCGTTAATATTGCGGAACATCACCCTTCGGGCATCTATTCCAGGGAAGCTGTGATCCAACAGGACCCTGATGTCATCCTCGTGGCCACCATGGGGTCCAGCAAAAAAGCCGCTGCCTTTGAAAAGAAACGGTGGATGTCTTTTTCGTTTCTGGCATCTGCCAAAAACAACGAAATTCATGTGCTCGACCCGGAAGTGATCTGTCACCCCACCCCGGTGAGTTTCGCCGCCGGTCTAAGGCAGGTGGCGACTCTTATTCATCCGGAAATCCGCACGACAGAAGGACCCAATTGAAATCCTGCGCCAGGTCATGGGGGCTGTTTTCATTGGGCCTGCTTATTTTATTGGTATTCACCGCAGGCATCTCCCTTTCCGTGGGCAGTGCCGATATCCGATTCTTCGACATACCGGGCATCATAGCCTCAGGGCCGGGCAGTCCCGAATACGGAATCCTCATGGGAATCCGCCTGCCGAGAACCCTGCTTGGCATTGCCATGGGCGGGGCGTTGAGCCTTGCGGGCACCCTGCTCCAGGGCATGTTTAAAAATCCTTTGGTGGAACCCTATACCCTTGGGATTTCCGGCGGGGCATCCCTTGCATCTGTGTAAATATTTTATTTAAACTCTATGCGGTCATCGGCATCATTGCCTATCCCCTGTCCGGGTTTGCCGGGGCCAGCCTGGTTATTTTTCTGGTATACGGACTGAACCGCAGCACCCGGCATATCCGTTCCAACCGGATGCTGCTCACCGGTGTGATGATATCCTATGTGGCATCGTCCCTTGTGATGCTGCTCATGGCCCTGGCCCGGTCCGATGAGCTTCAGACCATTGTACTGTGGATCATGGGATCATTGGACGAACCTGATATGACCCTGATCCGTATGGCCCTGGCGGGGTCCCTGGTCGGGCTTTTTTTCTCCTATTTTTTCTGCTTTGATCTAAACGCCCTGGTCCTGGGCGAAGAGGCGGCTGCAGATCTTGGGGTGAACACGGCCCGGGCAAGAAAAGGCATCTTTTTCATTGCATCGTTTCTAACCGGGCTCTCCGTATCCATGGCCGGTGTCATCATGTTTGTGGGGCTTATTGTACCGCATTTCATGCGCCTGATTACCGGACCGGATCACAGAATCCTTTTGATCTCCTCCTATCTTGCCGGTGCCGTGTTCCTACTGATGTGCGATGTGGTGGCACGGACCGCGATCGCACCCCTGGAACTGCCCGTGGGGGTCATCACCGGCATTATCGGGGGCGTGGTGTTCATCTGGGCCATTTCCAGAAACCCGGGGGAGATATGACGCCATCTTTGTTGTTGAAAATTCAGGATGTCACTCTGGGCTTTGGCCAGCGTCAGGTCTTGTCGAGCATCAGTTTTGATGTGCCGGCAGGCCGCATTGTCTCCATTATCGGTCCCAACGGTACCGGTAAAACCAGCCTGCTGCGCTCGGTTTGCGGGCATCTGAGACCGTTCAATGGAAAAATGATACTCAAGGGAAAGGACGCCACTGCCCAGACCCGGGCCGAACTTGCCCGGCAAATGGCCGTGGTGCAGCAGAACCAGGACCCGCTGCCCATGCAGGTTAAAGCTTATGTGCTGCTGGGCCGCCTGCCGTTTTTCAAGCCGTTTCAATTTTTTGAGACCGGAGACGACCGGGAACGTGCCCGGCACTTTATGGGGCTCACCGGTATCGGCCATCTTGCCGATTCCACCATGGACCGGATTTCAGGCGGGGAGCGTCAGCTGGCAGCTCTTGCCAGGGCCCTGACCCAGGAACCCGAGTTCCTTGTACTTGACGAACCCACAGCGCATCTGGACATCACCCACCAGGCCAGAATACTGGATCTTATTTCCGGATTGCGGGACAGTCTGGGCCTTACCGTACTTATGGTGCTTCATGATTTGAACCTGGCCGCTGAATATTCCGATTCGCTGATTCTTTTGAATAAAGACCAGGGGCGGATTCATGCCCTGGGTACGCCGGAACAGGTCCTGACCCGGGAAAATATTCAGGCCGTATATCATATTCCGGTCCGGATGGGGACAAATCCAAAATCCGGCCGGCCCTGTGTGTTCATAGACAGGGCCGGGGCCTGAACTGATAAACACAGATCAGGGTTGCAGCTATGCGACTCAGCAGCTCTGGTTGGTGATAACGTTGTTGTACCTGGAAATTTATACGTATTACGGTGCATGTATAACATGCTGGAATTCAGTGTGATTTCGTTTGCCATGTCGCCGTTTTCCATATGGCACGGCCATTGCTTTAACTCTTTTTTCAAAGTTGATCAAGATGTTAACCCCCAACAACAGAAGGAGAAATTGGAATGGAAAAGGTATTAATTGTTGGCTGTAAAAAAATGATGGATGATGTATGTATCGCGTGCAGCAGATGTCTGGTGGGATTCAATCGCAGAGAAGGTGATTTTGCGGCTTACAAGGACAAAGATGCACAGGTCTTGGGGCTGCTTAACTGCGGCGACTGCCCCGGGTCAACCATTGTTACCCGTCTGGCCCAGGTGAGTTTGTGGAACAAACCCATGGACGAAAAAGTAACCAAGGTTCATATCGCCCCCTGTATCACGGATCATTGTCCCCATAAAGAGACAATCATCAAGAAAATAAAGGCAAAATCAGGGGTTGACGTCATTGAGGGCACCCATCCCTATAAACCGGATAATATATTTGCATAGATAATGTCCGGTGCGTGAATCAAAAATCCCCGGGCCATGCCAAACGCGACACACAATTTCCAATGCCGTTTGTTTTCGACTATTGAAATAATGGTTTTCTGAGCTAACTTATAAAGCACAGACAAATCTGTCGTTTGTCTGAATAATAAATTTAAATTCAATACACGGAGGTGTATGATGATATCAGATAAAGAAAACAGATGGTGGAATATATTTATACCCCGGGAAACATCCAAGGATGAAGACTTTTGCCCGGTGCTCCCGATGAATAAAAGTCGTGCCTGGCACAAGGGGCTTGCCAATTTATATTGTCCATGCAGATCGGATTCAATGGACGCCGAGTGTCAGTTGCTGTTAACCTGAACGTGACGTTACCCCGGCACTGTAAAACCGTTTTTTACAGTGCCGGGGTAAAAATAAAGAAAGGGTTTTTACGAGATGACTGTGCCGATTGTTGTGGTGTCTCTGATTCTGGTTATCACCCTGGTCTTTTTGGTTTCTGAAAAGATATCGGTTGATAAAACCGCCATCGGCATCATGATTCTTCTTGCCCTGACCGGGATTCTTACCCCGGGGGAGACGGTGGCAGGCTTTGCCAATCCTGCCGTGATCACTGTGGCGGCTATGTTTTTGCTGAGCTACGGGCTTATCCGGACCGGCGCCGTTGATGTTTTGACGGAGCTGGTCATGAAATTTTCCAGGGGAAACCGGCAATCGGCTTTTATTATTATTCTTGCGGCCGTTGCGGTGTTGTCTGCGTTCATCAATAATACGCCGGTTGTGGTCCTATTTATTCCAATTGTAATGGCAATGAGCTGTGAATATGATTTTTCACCGTCCAAATTACTCATTCCATTGTCCTATGTGTCGATTCTGGCCGGAACGTCTACGCTTATTGGTACATCCACCAATATTATTGTCAGTGATCTTGCTTACGTTAAAGGGTATGATCAGCTCTCTATGTTTGAACTTGGCCGCATTGGCGTTCCCATCGCCCTGATGGGGCTGCTTTTTTTATTTTTTGTTGCACCAAAGTTGATGCCAGGCCGGATCGGCCCTGTATGTGAGTTGGATGAGGGTAAGGAAAACAAATATATTGCAGAACTGATCGCAACCGAAAAAAGCCCATTGGTCGGGCGACGGGATATCAGTCAATATGTCGAGGAAAATTTAGGCCTGGATGTGGTTGAAATTTTTAGGAACGGCAGCATTATCGATCCATCCCGGCAGAATGTAACCATCATACCTGATGATATTCTTCTGGTAAAAGGGGCGGCACAGGATCTGGTTTCCTGTCTGAAAACCCAACATCTGTCTCTGGTTCAAGGGGATGACGATTTTACCTTTGGCGGGCAAACCGAAGAAAACCTCATTGTCGAACTCATTATCCCCCCGCTTTCATCCCTGTTAAGGGAGCCTTTGATATCTGCGGAATTGCAGTACGATTCAGATATTCGGATTATCGCCATACGAAGCCGGATGAGTTATTTTTCCTATCGCAAAATACAGAAAGTAAAACTTAAGATCGGCGATATTATCCTCGTTCAGTGCCCCAGGAGCAAGTTGGATAAACTCAGAAACAGTTCAGACTTTTTGCTCATTGAGGATATTCACCATGCAATCATAGACAAACAAAAGGCCGGCATTGCTTCGGGCATCTTTGCCGCCGTGGTGCTGGCGGCCACCTTAGGCTTAAGCGATATTATGATCTGTGCCCTTGCCGGCGTTTTTTTAATGACAATCACCCACTGCCTGAGTTTGAAAGATGCTTACAGGTCTCTTCAGGCCGAGGTGCTTCTGCTGATTGTCGGGACACTGGCGTTGGGGCTGGCCATGCAGAAAACCGGTGCGACCGAGCTCTATGCCCAGGCCTTTTTAACGTTGTTCCATGGCATGGGGCCGCATGTCATTCTGTTTGCCATCATTTTTTTGACCAGTGTCTGCAGCCATATTTTAAGTAACAATGCCACGGCCGTACTTCTGCTTCCCATCGCCATCTCCACGGCGGTCTTCCTCGGCGTTGATACCAGGCCGTTTATCATTGGCATCTGTTTTGGCGCCAGTGCCTGTTATGCAAGCCCCATTGGCTACCAGACAAATCTGCTGGTCTACGGTCCCGGCGGATACAGGTTCTCCGACTTCATCAAGCTGGGCTTGCCATTGAACATCATGGTTATTGTACTGGCCGGTCTTTTTATCCCGGTTTTCTGGCCCTTTTAATGCTACGAGAAAGCCGCGATCCACAATCCGAGCACTCCTGGCTGCTGGTGTCACCCTAAAAATGGACCCCTCCCAGCAGGTAGTTCCCTTTTCAGACATCTCAGTTTGATCTTTCCAATTTTAACGTAAGCATATCAAAGCGGCAGCAAAGCGAACAAAATACATATAATTTTTTGCCCATTTTTCAAACCGTGAGAAAATCCGGCGGAATTGTTTCAGCTTGCCAATAAAACGCTCAATAAGATTGCGTTCTTTATAGATATGCTCGTCATATTCCCGAGGTACCTTTCGGTTTGATTTGGGGGGAATAACAGGAATAATCTCCTGCTTTTTAAGCTGTTCAATCAGTTTATCTGCGTCATAAGCTCTATCCATCAATGCATATTTAGCCCGTACACCTTCAATCGATTTTATACGGGAAAAATTGGACTGATTACTAATCGTTTCCTTCAAAGCAAATACTCACTGGTTCAGGCCAGATTACTCTATGAAATCAACGATAGGTCCCCCCTCCATGCTTCAGACTTGATAAGGGAATTGGGACTTTCTTCGGATTATCTCAGCAAAACCCTCTCCAAGTTTGAGGCCCAGGGCCTGATCACACGGTCTCCGTTCACAAATGATTCCAGAAAACAAGTTATTGCCCTGACTCCGAATGGTATGGCTGCGTATTCTAACTTAAAAGAAACATCAAACGTCCATATTGCATCCCTTATCGAAACATTGACCCCGGAAGAGAAATCGGACCTGGTGACCGCTATGACCCGGATTGAAGAAATTTTAAAACCTAAAGAAGGAGGGATTGTGACGATCAGATCCTACAAGCCCGGTGATATTGGATACATCATTTACCGCCACGGTGTGATCTATGCCCGAGAATACGGTTTTAATGTAGATTTTGACGCTTATGTGGCCAGTGGGATGGCAGACTTTATCGAAAAATAAAACACCGGAACAAAACCTCTGGATTGCAGAATGCCGTGATCATTTCGCAGGGTCCGTGGCTATTGTTCGCCACGATACGTATACGGCTCAATTAAGATGGCTCATTGTAGAACCCGAACAACGCCAAAGAGGGATAGGGAAGCAGTTGGTCAAGCAGGCTATCCGGTTTGCAGCAGACAACGGATATCGTTCCGTTATATTATGGACCATTGATTTTTTAGATTCTGCTCGCCGCATATACGCCAATAACGGATTTCAACTGGCTGAAACAAAAGTCACCCAAGTCTGGGGTAAAACCCTTACCGAAGAATGCTGGCGGCTTAATCTGGGGTGACCTTATGGGATATTCTTTTGGCAATGTTCAGATTTTCTGAAATTTCCCAAAATATTCGAACATCAAGAGATACAACATGTTGCATTTTGGGAAATCCGGCCAAAAGTGACCGATAATAGAGTGGTCGCCCTCACTTTCTGAATTTTTTTCCATTGCAGGAAGACTTTTCAATATCTATAATTTCGCTTTTTAAGTATGGTTTGGACTGATAATGGGTAATCCCCATAATTTTGCGCATCAGTATAGCCATTCGTTCAATGCTGGCCTGGATATTTTTGAGTGCTTTATTCTTAGATTCGCTGCTTGCAATGTCCATCAGGAGCATTTCAGAAGAACCAGATATTACCTGTAAAGGCTGATTCAGTTCGTGACAGATAGCTCCGGCCATTTCTAATACACCCTGAAGTTTTTCTTGTTCAAGCAGCATCCGCTCTTGTTCTTTTTGCCGTGTGATATCCTGGATCACGCCTTCAACCTTACATGGCTTGCCTGTATTATCTTTTTGAAGTTTTGCTATTGATTTGATAATTTTTTGTTTTGACCCGCTAACTGGATGAATTTCAAATTCAAGATCATATGGTCTGTTGTTTTCTATCAGCTCCATAAGTGCTTGATGAATCCGTTCTCTATCTGGAATACATTTTTCGACTTCCTCTATTGTGAAATTTTCACTTTCAGGATTAAATCCATAAATGCGTTTTACTTCATCAGATCCCCAAAATTTTTCTGTTACAAGATCAAATTCCCAATTCCCTACTTGGCCCAATCGCTGGGCGCTCTTGTATCGTTGTTCACTTTTATGCAATTCCATTTCAGCCTGCTCACGTTCCATGATTTCTTTTCTTAATTCGATATTCGTCCTTTTCAGGTCCATTGTCATATTTGCCAGATTGATTGCTTGGTTGTACGACTTGGCTAAAGACAGTACTATTCCAAATAACAGCAGACTGATAGTGATGCCAAGTAATAAGATGAAGTTCATGGAGCCAGTCTCGATGTTTTCCTCGAAGAATTTAGAGGAAATAAAAGATAACAGCCAATGATGGCCGGCATATGTCAGGATTGATTGGTCAGTGGCAAAATGGCGACCTTCAAAAGCATTGTGAGGTTTTTCTCTGTCATCGCTTCTATATAGCAGAGTTTCTTTAAGTGGCTTCTCACCATCAAAAATCTGAAGGTTGACATATTCCCCTTTTTCTCTCAAAATACCTTTCATGAAATCATTCATCCGAAAAGGGCTATATACATATCCTATTAGCGCCTCATGCCTCTGTTCCGGGGTTTCCAACGGTTTTCCTTTGCGATAAATCGCCAAGTAAATGAGAAAACCCGCTTGTATGTCCTTGATCGTTTCTTGGACCAGTGTGACCTTGCCGCTTAAGGCAGCTCTTCCGGTGTCACGAGCTCTGATCATGGCTTCTTTACGAGTGGGCTCAGAAAACATGTCATAGCCGAAAGCCCTCTGATTTCTCCAATCAAAGGGCTCCAGGAAGATAATTGAGGTGTATTCCGGTCGGTCCCCTTCGGGTTTGATGGTGTATTGAGGGAAACCCTCACTGCGAATCTGACGAAGGTGGGTCTCCTTTTCAGAAGGAAGAATTTGTTTGGAAAAACCGACCCCTTGAATTCCCGGATAATATTTATTAATTTGCAACTTTGTTACATAGGTCCTCCACTCCTCTCGAGAGACTTCGTCAGAAGCCTCAAAAAGACCGCTCCCCCCTCTAAGGAGAAATTCATAGGCCTGAAGGCGTTCATAAATTCCTGCTTCTATTGCGTTGACCTGAAAATTAAAACGTGCGTGAGCCCTTTTGATTACTTCTCCCCTGATGAAATACCAGGCGTTGAAAGTGATCAGCAAAGACGAAAAAAGAACAATCCAGGCACCCCATCTGCTTATAAGACCAAGACGATGAAAAGTCGAAAATATACCAGCAGTCCGAGTAGAAATATGACCAGGCAGTTCCGGTATATTCTTATCTTGGATCATCAAGGTTCCTTTCATTTAACCTGGCCAGGTTCTCTGCTCCTCTTCCCGTACAACATCCACTTTTGCCCAATAAGATGGATTCCCATTGGAAGCCTGACAATGATTATATTGATGCGGATGTTATCCAGTCTAAGCTTAAAAAACATGGCTGCAAATCAACATCCGGGCGTTCATACTTTTGCCTTCATAGTTGTTCAAATGTTTAACAAATCAAATTGCATATTGGAAATTTGAGCTTGATCATAACTGCGACTTTGTGCCAGCCTTTTAATTAACTGCAAAATAACGTTGGGATTACAGATGGTTGATAGTGCCCTGAATCGGATTTTCTCATGAGTGGTCCATCTTATGATCAAGCCCGGAAATTCACTAAAAAGAACGTTACATTAAAATACCGGGAAATACAAAAAAAATAATGATTTTATCCGGTTTGCTCTTGAGCAATGGTATTTAACCGGACCGGCAAGACTTTGAATTAAGCGATCAATTCCCCAAAAAAGAATCAGGCGTTGAACCCGACATCAGTGAACCCTATAACCTGCTATCTCCACGACAAGGACCATTCCTCCAGGTGAAAATCACCCCGGACTTTCCGGTACTCCCTGTACTTCTAATCAAAAAAACACCAAGTTGTTCAACGGGTTGAAGATAATCTTAGGAAATCGTGTCAATCCTCATGGGTTCTATCTTAACTCTTGGTGATATCAGAGATGATTGCGAGTAATTGAATTGGTTATGCTACATTCACCCTAAATTTTGACATTGTTTAAAAAAATGGCAAAATCCGGCGTTGCTGGACTTTCAGTCCGATAAGTTAAACCCACCGACTTGTAAGCCGGTGGGTTTAACCTCAGGTGAACAACCTCTTGGGAGATATCTTGAATTCTGCATTCTAAATAACAGAATGCAGAATTCAAGGTATGCAATTAATTCGTCATCAATTTACATTCATCATTGAGATGGCTTTTAAGTATATTGGCCGCCATGGCAAAGGTAGGTAGAGAAAGGAAGATTCCCAGTACGGGAAGAAGCGTGATTCCCAGAATGAATAAGGCGACTCCGAACAGTACGGCAGCAAATCCAATCAATAGTTTGCTGATTTTTTGCGGTGCACAGTTCAAAGCTTTCATAATGACCTCCTAAACGGGACCGGAAGCAGGGGAACTTTCAAAGGTCCTAATTTTTATACCCCTATGTAATATAATAATGCGCGGCTTAAAAAATTCAAGTGTCCATTTCTGTGAAATGAAAAAAACGGCAACGATGTTTTGCCCTGAATTAATTTGTCCTGCAATGCAAAAATATTCAAACTTATTTCCCCTTTGCTACTTTAATGCGAAACTTTCTGACAAAAAGGCTTTTTTTCTTATCTCTAAACTGATATTTCTTTTAAATATTATATTACCGGCCTTCTGCCAGGCAGAAATGCATTATCGGAGATCGCAATGGTATCTAAAAAGTTTTTTTATCGTCTCAAAGTCTTTATTTTTTTTATTTTCACGCTGTTGACGACCGGATGCAGCAAATTGATTGTGCTCAATTCAAAAGGCCCCATCGGACAGGAGGAAGCCGCTTTAATCTATATGTCCATTGGTGCCATGCTGATTGTAATTGTTCCCGTTTTTATCATGACCTATCTGTTCGTCAAACGGTACCGGAATTCAAAAAATAATGCCGACTACCAGCCCGACTGGGTACACTCCACGAAGGTTGAGATGGTCATATGGCTGGTTCCGGTAATGATTGTCGCTTTTCTTTCTTATCTGGTGTGGGTTAAAACATATGAACTGGATCCATATAAACCCATCGCCTCTGACAACAAACCACTGAATATCCAGGTTATTTCTCTGGATTGGAACTGGCTGTTTATCTATCCGGATTATAATATTGCAATGGTGAATGAACTGGTGATTCCGGAAAAAGTTCCCTTAAGCTTCAGCCTGACGTCGGCAACAGTCATGACATCCTTCTTCATTCCCCAGCTGGGAAGTCAGATGTATGCGATGGCGGGAATGAGGACCCGGCTGCATTTGATGGCCAGCGAGACAGGGATCTATGAAGGCCGTAATATCGAATTCAGTGGAGAAGGCTATGACACCATGCACTTCAAAGTGATTACCAAGACCATTCCGGATTTTGATGAATGGATTGCCCAGGCCAGTGAGAATCACGATTCGCTGAATCTGGAAGCCTACTCGAAATTAAGCCGGCCCAGCACCAACTACCCTGTCACTGTTTTTTCTCCGGTCGAGCCCGGACTCTTTAAGCATGTCATGCAATCCTTCATGGGCTGGATGGGGGCGCATCAGAACATGAAACAGATGGACATGGATGACACGGACACCATGAAAAAGGGAAATTAAGTATGTTTGGAAGATTAACCGCAGACGCCTTTTACCATGATGCACTGCGTATGAGCGCGGTTTACGGTACGCTTTTCGGAGGGGTTGTTCTTTTTTGCATTATCACTTATTTCAAGAAATGGGCCTGGTTGTGGAAGGAATGGCTGACCAGTGTTGATCATAAAAAAATTGGTATCATGTATACCATTATGGGGCTGGTCATGCTTCTTCGAGGCTTTGCAGACGGCATGTTCATGCGTTCGCAGCAGGCCATCGCCTTTGGCCAGAGCCACGGTTTTCTATCACCGGACCATTTTGCCCAGTTCTTCAGCGCCCATGGAACAATGATGCTGCTTTTTGTTCTGATGCCGATTTTCGTCGGGATGATGAACATTATCATTCCCCTTCAGATCGGCGCCCGTGACGTGGCTTTCCCACTGCTTAACGCCATCAGTTTATGGCTGACATTTACCGCTGTCACCCTGATCATGCTTTCACTGGGTATCGGAGATTTTTCCATCAGCGGTTGGACAGGACTGGCCCCGCTTTTTGAAAAGACCTATACGCCCGATTCCGGGGTGGATTACTGGATGTGGGCGATACAACTGGGAGGAATCGGCACAACGCTGACGGGGATTAATTTTATTGCCACCATCCTCAAGATGCGGGCGCCCGGCATGACCCTGATGCGGATGCCGCTTTTCACCTGGACGGCCCTGACCACAAGCGTTCTGATTGTCCTGGCTTTTCCCGTCCTTACCGGCGGACTCTTTCTGCTGACGATGGATCGGTATCTGGGGATGCATTTTTTCACCAATGACCTTGGCGGCAACATGATGTTGTGGACCAATGTGTTCTGGATGTGGGGACATCCGGAAGTGTATATTCTGGTTTTACCCGCCTTTGGCATTTATTCCGAAGTGGTTGCCACGTTTTCCCGCAAAGGCCTTTTCGGGTATGCCTCTCTGGTCTATGCCACCGTCGTCATCATGTTCCTGTCCTTTATCGTCTGGCTGCACCATTTTTTTACAATGGGAAACGCGCCCAGCGTTAATATCTTTTTTGGCATCACAACGATGATGATTGCCATCCCCACCGGGGTAAAGGTTTTTGACTGGCTGATGACCATGTACAAAGGGCGCATTACGCTCAGTGTTCCCATGTACTGGACCATTGGATTTTTTATACTTTTTGTATTGGGAGGCATGACCGGTGTGCTGATGGCTGTCCCTCCGGCAGATTTTGTTGTTCATAACAGCCTTTTCCTGGTGGCCCATTTTCATAATGTACTGATTCCCGGAGCGATCTTTGGTTATTTCGCCGGCATTAACTACTGGTTTCCCAAAGCCTTTGGCTTCAAGCTGGACGAAAAATGGGGCAGACTCTCTTTCTGGGGGTGGACGGTCGGTTTTGTCCTGGCTTTCGGTCCGCTTTATGTCCTTGGATTAATGGGGATGCCTAGGCGTATATCCCACTACACCAATCCCCACTGGCAACCCTGGCTGATCCTGGCCTGGATCGGTATGACCCTTATCGGGCTTGGTATCTTTTCCATGATTATTCAATTTGTCGTCAGCATCATCAATCGCGAAAACCTCAGGGACGACACCGGAGATCCCTGGGACGGACGGACTCTGGAATGGATGACGTCTTCTCCACCGGCTGAGTATAATTTTGCTGTCATCCCTGAAGTGACAGGACTGGATGCTTTCTGGGAAATGAAAAAGAACCGGACAGCCTCTCCTGAACCCCTCAAATATTCCTCCATTGCGATGCCGGCAAACAGACCCCAAGGTTTTGTCATCGGGATGCTGGCCACAACGTTTGGTTTTGCCATGATCTGGTATATGTGGTGGATGGCTGTTGTGAGTCTCATTGGCATCATTGTTGCCGTTATCAGCATCAGCGATAATACTGAGTTTATTATTCCCGCCGAAGAAGTCGAGGAAACAGAAGAAAAACATATTGAAAAATTGATAAAGGCAAGCATATGAAACACGAAGCAGTAACCGTCCATACCCCCGAACACCTCAAGAAGGTTGAGATCGCAGCGTTGGGATTCTGGATTTATCTGATGAGTGACCTGGTTATCTTCTCGATCCTCTTTACCACATTTGTGGTTCTGGGCCACAATTACGCTGGTAGCGCCGAGCCCGGAGAGTTGTTCAGTCTTCCCTATCTTTTTGTTGAAACCCTGCTGCTTCTCATTAGTTCGGTTGTCTACGGAACAGGCATGGTGGCGCTGCAGGACAACAAGAGCAAAACGGTTTTGAAAGCGCTGGGCATTACATTTTTGCTGGGAGCCGGTTTTGTGTTCATGGAAATTTATGAGTTCTATGACCTGATTGCGGCCGGCCATACCCCCCGTCAAAGTGGTTTTCTTTCCGCATTTTTCACCATCGTGGGAACACACGGAGCACACGTCAGTTTTGGCCTTTTATGGATGCTGATCATGATGTATCAGGTAAAAACCAGAGGGCTGACATTGGGTGTCAGTTCACGCTTAATGCAGCTCAGCCTCTTCTGGCACTTCCTTGATATTGTATGGGTCGGGGTGTTTACCGTTGTATACCTTGCCGGTGTGGTTTAAAGAGAGGATAAAATGGATCGGAATAAAATAAATGACGCATTGGGCCTGGGGCATCTGAGCACGGCAAAATACCTTGTCGGATTTGTCCTGGCTGTAATATTAACCATTGTTTCCTTTGGACTTGCATCCTTTCAGGGGGCAACATCTTATGCGCTGCCCGGCCTGTTTATCGCAGCAATTTTCCAAATGCTGGTGCATCTCCACTTTTTCCTGCATTTGGACAGATCTTCAAAACAGCACTGGAATTTGATTACCCTGGCTTTTTCAATCCTATTGATATTTATCTTTGTTGGCGGGTCAATATGGGTCATGGCAACTTTGAATTCGCGAATGATGTAATGGCAGGACTCACTATTTTTTACGGTGGTGTCCTTGTTGGTGAGCTGAATTGAAAATCTGGAAAATCAAATCAAGGAGCTGAGTCGAAGGCTTCCCTCCGGCCGGGCTTCATTTTTCGGTTGAACAACGCCCTCAAAAAATCCCTGTTAACTCATACTTCTCTCAAACACAATGAAAATTGAATGGTGTTGGTTGGACCAAACGAATTTTCACAACTAATTTTAGACTCATGGGTCACCATACCTCAATTCAGACCCTCAGAATTTATAACTATTTTTAGACTTTAGTTGATATTCGGATACGATTTGTTTAGGATCATCGCTTTTTATGATATATTTTCAAGAGCATTTCATGTTGAAAAGCTGCAGGTTTTTGAAAGAGATTAACATTAGGGAGATATTATGATTGGAACACCATTTACCAGCACAGCAACAAAAGTGATGATGCTTGGATCTGGAGAGTTGGGAAAAGAGGTCGTCATTG
This sequence comes from uncultured Desulfobacter sp., assembly GCF_963666145.1. Taxonomy (NCBI): domain Bacteria; kingdom Pseudomonadati; phylum Thermodesulfobacteriota; class Desulfobacteria; order Desulfobacterales; family Desulfobacteraceae; genus Desulfobacter; species uncultured Desulfobacter sp. Next base: position 3,145,461 of record NZ_OY762614.1, read on the forward strand.
AACTACAGAGATTCGGCGTTGAAGTTATCGCCGTAGATAGTTATGAAAATGCGCCGGCGATGCAGGTTGCAGATAGATGCTATGTTATCTCTATGCTTGATGGTGATGCATTAAGAAAAATTATTGAAGATGAAAAACCAACCATGGTGGTGCCGGAAGTTGAAGCAATTGCTACAGATACATTGGTAGAATTGGAAAAAGAAGGTGTTAATATCATCCCAACTGCAAAAGCTGCAAAACTTACAATGGATAGAGAAGGGATTAGGGATTTAGCCGCTGTAGAGTTAGGTCTAAAAACATCAAACTATAGATATGCAGATACCAAAGAGGCGTTCTTAAAGGCCGTCAGTGACGTAAAAATTCCCTGCGTTGTTAAACCTGTTATGAGTTCTTCCGGTAAGGGCCAGAGTACAATTAAAAGTGAATCTGATATTAACCACGCCTGGGATTATTCCCAAAGTGGGGGAAGAACCGGAGAAGGACGGGTTATTGTTGAAGGCTTTATTGATTTTGATTATGAAATCACACTTTTGACCATTAGACATAAAGATGGGACAAGTTATTGTGCGCCCATTGGACACAGACAGGAAGATGGCGATTATCAGGAGTCTTGGCAGCCACAGGCCATGAGTGATAAGGCGCTTGCATCTGCCCAGGATATGGCAAAAAAAGTTACTGATGCGCTTGGCGGATGGGGACTTTTTGGCGTCGAGCTTTTTGTTAAAGATGATGAAGTGATTTTTAGTGAAGTGTCTCCGCGTCCACACGATACAGGACTTGTAACAATGATTTCCCAGGATTTAAGTGAATTTGCTCTCCATGCAAGAGCCATTTTAGGACTTCCTATTCCAAACATTGTGCAGCATGGGCCTTCGGCTTCGTCTGTGATTTTGGCAAGAGGAATTTCTGAAAATATTACATTCTCAGGTGTTGAAAATGCACTGGCAATAGAGAATACACAGATTAGACTGTTTGGAAAACCAAAGGTGAATGGCAAGAGAAGAATGGGTGTTGCGGTTGCAAGGGCGAATTCCATTGAAGAAGCCAGAGAGAATGCAAATAAGGCGAGTGCATCTGTAAAAGTTGAGTTGTTATAATTGAAGGTTTGAGCTTTTTTATTCTATTTTTTATGCACAATTGATAGACTCTTTCGGTTGTTATTCGTTAAATCAGTGTGCCGCAGGCGATGTGGGTTCAACCACATAGATCGGGGCAGGGATTTTCTCCGTTGTGATAAAGATTTTTCCACTGGTGTGGTCCAGCCCCAATGCCTCGCGCTGGACCAGGGCTTTAGAGCGGTCCGGCAGCGTGATCTGGAGGGGATGCCTTGAAAATGCCTGGTCCCATGTCTGGTCCGGCGTGCGTGAATATGCATATGCGTGTTTGTAGGTCAAAATGTAAAGGGTGTTCCCGTCGGCACTAATGTCCATGGCCGTGGGGTGGGAGCGGTATTTGCCATGGGCCTGCTTTTGATTTTTCGGGATTGGCCCGGGGATGGGTTTGATTGTCGCCACAGCCCGGGCCGTATACATGAATTTTTTGCCGTCCATATCCAGGGGCAGTTCATATAGAATCGGTACGGCGGTGCGTTTGCTCAGCAGGTAAATTTTCTGGTGTGCCGCATCAACGGCCACGGCTTCACAATCCAGGGGGCCGTTTTCATAACTGAAATTCATTTTCCATTCAAGTTCAAGGGTTTCGCTTTGGTTGTCGGCTGCCGGTTCCTTTACACAATAAAGCGTACTAAAAGGGCGGGCCGACCAGTTGTCGCCCACATCCGCAATGACAAGGAAATCTTCTTCTTTGTACCGAAATCCGGCAAGGTCTTCCCAGTCCCAGTTTATTGCCCCCTCGATTTTGTATGATTTAAGCAGCTCTCCCTTGGTGGAAAGACCGTAAATTGCAGCTGGATTGCTGCTGTCATTGATAACCCACAACAGCCCGGGTGTTTTCCGGGAAACAGTTATGCCGGAGACCTCTGGTAACTTAAGGGATGTGATGCGCCCGCAAAGGACCGCATCCTTATATGCTGCATATGCTGCGGGTGCCGGTGGATGAGGCGTGTCCCCAGGACAGGTTCCCCAGGATAACAGGGTTATAAGGCCTGCGGCCAGGGCCGGGATGAACAGGTGCTTCATTGGGACTTTTCCTTTTCAATAGTGCTTCATGAGATCAAGTGCCCGTTGAATTCTTTGGCAGAAAAACCGGATACACACGTTTCTATATGCAAGGCCCTTGAAATATTCCTGTGTCCCGCAGGTGATGGTGGGGCAGTCCACTTCCATTCCCATCCCTTCAAAAATCGTTCGCCAGCTGTCCTTTTCGCCCATAAGGTCTTCTTGCACATGTATACCGGCCAGAAACAACATGGGGATCAGGCGAATCCGGGTAAACGGTGTCCGGCTATGGTCCTTTTTAATCTGCCCGGCAATCGCCTGGATGTTGGGAACCCCTTCCACCGTGGCCGAATAAACATTGTCATACATCCCCGAAACCAGATGATTGATGCCCATATAGATTGTGTTCACCGGATCTGCCGCCAGAGGCGTTCCGTGCAGGGCAAGCAGGTTGATCTGGTCTTTCCCGGTGAGAAAATCCCCCGATACCTCTTCCAGGACCGCTTCGATAAAACTCCACCGGTGGCACAGGGTTTCCCCCAATATCACCCGTAACCCGGGAAAATATAACGAAGACTCCCTGACCTGCTGATACTCTGTGCCGGGAAAAACATGCAGGGGCTGGACAACGGCTTTGCGATACCCGTCGGATTCCACCTTGGCCAGGGTCTCCAGAAGGCTTGGCAGCCCTTTTTTTCTGCGGATGATTTCCGATGTATACGCCCAGTATATCTGATGGTCGGGAAAAGTTTCGGCAATCTGGGCTTCAACGGCGTCCATGGCTGCCTGGCCGCTGGTCGAAGTGCCAAAGGTTGCAATGATGATTGCCGGATGATTTTTAAGTTTGGGCAGCCGCATCTTGCGGCCGATGTAACCATGCTGGTGCATATATAGCGTCCCTTTTTTATTTAAAATTCAAATAAGTTGAAAAATAATTTTTTTTGTTTTGTTGTGAGGTAAGTCTGGGTGTTGATGGACCAGGCCTGCCCATGGCAGTTAGAAAATGTTTACCATTGGCTTGTGTCTTCATACAAGTCTTAATTTTATCCATTTTTCGGGTGCAGATACAACTTCTTTGGATTCCTTAATCCCTTTATGGCGTTTCCAATTCTTAAATTCTGACAACGCGTTAACGAAACCGTTAAAAAAATAATTTTTTTAACGGCCGGACGTTGGAAACGTTCCGGAAAAAAAGTGTTGACGGGCCCATCTTTCGTATTGTAGTTGATCAATCTTGCAGCTTAAAAAGTACATATGACGTTTAAAAATACTGCAGCCACTCCTGACCCCATGGAAAATCAGGATTGCTTGAATGTGGCACCGGCCCCCAGGGTCCGGTGCGAAGGATAGGGTGATGATGTTATTGTGGAAAATTGTTTTTGTTTTGCTTATCGCTTTGTTGGGCCTGGGATCTATCAAGATTAACCGCCAATATGCCCGGTCGGTAGTATTCAGATTCGGCCGCTTGAAGGGTGTAAAAGACGCAGGCGTTTTCTGGATCATTCCCGTGGTGGATCAAATCGTCCGGGTGGACTTAAGGACCCGTCAACTTGACGTGCCTAAACAGACGATCATCACCCGGGACAATATCAGCGTGGATGTGGATGCGGTGATTTATTATCACGTCAATGATCCGGCTCGGGCGGTGGTGGAAGTCGAAGATTACGAAGGGGCCACGGCCCTCATTGCACAGACCATGCTCCGGGATGTTCTGGGGCAGAACGAACTGGATTCGATCCTTTCGGACCGGGAGGTCCTGAACCAGAAAATTCAAACCTTGCTTGAAACCGTGACCGCGCCCTGGGGTGTCCATGTTGATATTGTCACCATTCGCGACATTGCCCTGCCCGAAAATATGCTCCGGGCCATGGCGCGCCAGGCCGAGGCCGAGCGGGAAAGGCGGGCCCGGGTGATTCTGGCGGACGGTGAGTGCCAGGCATCCCAGCGGATGAGCGAGGCGGCTAAGGTTTATGAAGCCACACCGGCCGCACTCAAGCTCCGTGAGTTCCAGACCCTGTCTGAAATTGCCAAGGAACGTAACCTGATCGTGGTCACCGGCACAACAGATGCCACCGGCACTATGATCGGATGTGCAAAGGCCATTGACCGATGATACACGCGCTTTTGCGAGCTACCCCGGCGCTTTCCTGGCGGATTCCCGGCAGAACCCGCACCGGAAAAATGACGCCGACCCAGCAGGCCCATGCAGGTTCCGTCCAGGGTAAATTCTTTTTCCTGGGTGCTCTGCTCCTGCTGCTGATCATTTCGGCCAGTTTCATCATCACCCTGGGACAGGTGCCCATGACTGTCAGCCAGGTTTATCTTACCCTGGTTGAGCGGCTGATTCCAAGCGGGTTTAACATTGACCCTATGATCGCCCATGTGGTCTGGCACATCCGCATGCCGCTGATCACAGGCACCGTGATTTGCGGTGTGGGGTTGGGCATCTGCGGGTGCGTGATGCAGGCGGTCTTAAAAAATCCCATGGCAAGTCCCTTTACCCTAGGGATCTCTTCGGGCGCCCACTTTGGTGTCTCTCTGGCCGCCGTTTTCGGTGTCACCTTCCTGGACGGGCCCTATTTCCTGGTGGGGAATGCCTTTGTTTGCGCGGCCCTTTGCTCGGGATTCATCATCGCCCTTTCGGCTCTGAGGGGGGCCACGTCCGAAACACTGATCCTTGCCGGCATTGCGGTCAACTATCTGTCCCAGGCCGCCAACCAGTTATTTACCTATATTGCCGACGATGAGCAGCGGACCATCATGTCCTACTGGGGCATGGGCTCTCTTTCGGATCTCAACTGGCACAGCCTCGGGTTTTTGGGTGCCGTCTGTCTGATCTGCCTTCCGTTTCTTTATCGCAATGCCTGGGATCTGAACCTGATGACCACGGGCGATGATTGCGCCAAGAGCATGGGGGTGGATGCCAACGCGGTTCGTATGTCCGTCATGGTGGTGGCAAGCCTGCTGGTCGCCGCCATTGTCGCCTTTACAGGCGTCATCGGGTTTGTGGGGCTTGTAGCGCCTCATATCGCACGGATCATCATCGGTAATGATCATAGATTTCTGATTCCGGCATCCGGCGGTATCGGCGGGGCCTTGCTTTTGATTGCCAATACCGTGTCCATGAACATCCTGGGCGGCGTTGTCATTCCCGTGGGCATCATCATGTCCATGCTGGGTATTCCCTTGTTTCTCTATCTGATAATCAGGGGTAAACGCCGGGAGTTCTGGTCATGATCAATAAACTGACCGTGAATAATCTGACCTTTGGTTATACCGGCCAGGATGTGCTGCACGACTTTTCCATGGCCATCGGGGACGGTCAGATTGTCAGTATTGTCGGCCCGAACGGTTCCGGCAAATCCACCCTGATTAAATGCATTGACCGGATTCTTGAGCCCTGTTCCGGCGACGTGCGGGTGGACCGCCAGGATCTTTTGAAAATGAACCGGAAGGACGCCGCCCGCAGGATCGCCTACGTGCCCCAGAATTCGTTGCGGGTGTTTGCCCACACGGTCTTTGACGTGGTGCTCATGGGACGCAGGCCCCATCTGGGATGGAAGGCCAACGAACAGGATGAGGGCAAAGTGTGGGAAGTGCTCCGGCTGCTGGGTATTGAGGAACTGGCATTGGCGTTTTTTAGTGAGTTGTCCGGCGGCCAGCAGCAAAAGGTGCTGATTGCCCGGGCCCTGGCCCAGGATACGGGGGTGCTGCTTCTGGATGAACCCACCAGCAATCTGGACGTCTGGCATCAGATTGACGTGATGGAGATTCTGCGAACCCTGGTCCGCAGGCAACGGCTTACAGCCGTTATTGCCATCCACGATCTGAACATGGCGGCCCGGTATTCCGACCGGATGCTGATGATGAAAAAGGGAAAAATTTTGGCCAACGGTATGCCGGATGACGTGCTGACCCCGGAAAATCTTGAAGCGGTTTACGGCATAAAAGCCACGGTGAAACGCATCGGGGATTCGCCGTTTGTGATTCCGTTGTCACGGGTTCCCGTTAACGGACACGGTCGGGCGGCTGTCAGGCGTTAGGAGGAAGAGAATGATTCGAAAAATAAGCGTTTTTATCAGCATACTGATGCTGACAAGTCTTGTTCCGGCAGGCGTCAGGGGCGTGGGCCCTGTTGCCGGGTTTTGCCGTGAAATCACGGATATGGCTGGCCGCAAGGTCAACATACCGGAAAATATAACCAAGGTGTTGGCCACCTCTCCGCCGCCGTCGACCTTTGTCTACATGATTGCACCGGAAAAGTTGGGGGGATGGTTTTTTTCCCCAGCCGGACAGGCCCAAAAGTATATCCCGGAAAAATTCCGGCATATCCCCGTGCTGGGCTGGGGGCGGCAGGTAAGCAACTATGAAGCTTATATTGCCGCGAAGCCCGACTTGGTGTTTACGTCATACGAGCCCGGCACCGATGCTTCAAGGGTCGACCTGCTTCAAGAAAAGTTCGGCACCATCCCGGTTGTCTGTGTGGACAATACGCGAGACGCGGTGGGTTATGCGCAAACCCTGGCGTTTATGGGAGACATCCTTGGCGTGCCCGAGCGGGGCAGGGCGTTGGTCGACTATTATCAAAATGTGTTGCAGGAGGTGCAGCAAAAGGTTTCCGGCATTGCCGAAAAGAATAAAATACGGGTCTATTATGCTGAAAAAGAGAACGGGCTGGCCACCGATCCACCCGGTTCCTGTCATTCACAGTTGATTGAGGTGTGCGGCGGCATCAATGTTGCCCAATGTAAAATCGCATCCGGCCGGGGCATGACCCAGGTGACCATGGAGTCGGTACTGATGTGGCGCCCTGATATCATCATTACCACAAGCCCCGAATTTGTCCGGCATGCCTATGAAGATGAAACATGGAAAAAGGTACTCGCTGTCCAGGACCACCGAATCCATTGCGCCCCGCAGATGCCGTTTAACTGGTTCGACCGCCCGCCCGGGGTCAACCGCATCGTGGGCATCCCCTGGACAGCCCATGTGCTTTATCCAAAAATTTTTCCGGAAAACTGGGTCGAAACAAAGGTGAAGACCTTTTTCTCCCTGTTTTACCACTATGACCTAAGCGAAGCGGAACTCCTTTCGCTGGTGAGACGTTGAAATGGCAGCTTTGTTGTCAAAAGAAAATGAAGGAAGAGAGATGAGAAGATGGATGAATTGTAACGAAATAAAACCAAAAAGAAATATTTTTCTTGGGGTCTGTTTGGTGGTCGCCCTGATTTTAAACACACCCTATGCAATGGGAGCTGAAACCGGAGACGAAGAGTCCCAAACAGACGTTCAGGAATTAGAACCGCTCACGGTGACAGGGTCAAAACGGTCAACCCGGCCGGATCTCCAACCCGACAGTTTGACCAATCCCTACCGGACCGAAGCCAGTACCGAGTTTGCCACTGAGGTGTTCACCCGGGAGGATATTAAAAATTTTAAACCCAAGGACTTGAATGACCTCATTGACAAGGCCGCAGGGATCGATATCACATACCAGGGCCGAAAGAGTCCATATTTTATCCGACAGCGGGGCGGCGGAAGTTTCACCTACATCATTGACGGTGCCGTGCTGCCCCCATCGGTCAACCGGATTCTTTACAAGTTTCCGGTGGCGTCCATTGAAGAGTTGAAAGTCGTCAGAGGCGCCACCTCTCTCACCCTGGGGCCGACCATCCCCATTGGTGCATCCAGTTCGGGATCAGGGATCAACACCGGGTTTATCATTATCCGGACCCGGCAGCCGGAAAAAACCGAAGGCACCTTGCGCACCAGTGTTGAAAAGTCTGTGGGCGGACATCCGGTGGGCTATTCCGCAGACCTGTATGTCGGTACCCGCATGAAGAACGAAGCCGGCACCGAGGCATATGTCGGCGTCCTGGGTTCTAAAATGGACCGGTCAAGCCAGGATACCTGGTTCGACGGCCAGGAGTCCTATGGGGGGATGGCCAATGCCGGATTCTCGGCAGGAAAATTCAACCTCAACATGATGGTGTACCAGGACACAGGACGGTTCGAGATGCAGCGCGGTGTCCTGGAGGATGGAAGCCTGGATGACGCCAAGTGGTACTACGACCCCCTGAAAGTCAGGGTATTGTCAACGGACGGGAGCCTGAAATGGACTTCAAATCAAGTAACGCTTTTTAACGTATTCAAAACCGATTATGAGCAGAATGAACATAACGGATACTTTGATTCCACAAGCGTTACGGAGAAAGAAGAGTACACCGAGGAGACATCCGGATTCGGCCTGCGTCACAATGCCCGGTTCGGCGGCACCCTGGTTCAGGCCGGAATTCAGATGTCCAGCAGCACGGGATATGGCCCCAATCTCAGCAAGGGCTACAACCGGTATGACACAACGGTCACAGGTTTTTCCGCCTCGGTGGAGCAGTCTCTTTTCAATAATAACCTGATCCTGGATCTTGGCGGCCGCTGGGATGAAAAACATATCGACAATTCCAGTGCGGCCAGGAGTGAAAGTTTGGCCAATGATGATGCCAACAATGATGTGGATATGGCCCCGGCAAAAGTGGTTGCCTTTGGTGCTCATTGGAAGATGACAGACCGGGTGACATTGGACGGCCGGTATTTTTACGGGGATCAGGGCACATCCGGTGATTTTGACATGCGGCTGGAAGACGATGCAACGCCCCATGCAGAAAAACAGGAACGCATTGAAATCGGCCTGGGCGTAAAGATTGTTTCCTTTTTTAACCCGACCCTTACCTGGTTTCGCGTTGATACGGAAAATGAAAAAAGCGCCACATCCGACACCTATGAAACGGATACCGGCACCTATTATTATTACACCGAGTCCGACACACTGCGGCAGGGAATAGAGTTGGCGGTTCAGGGAACGATTTGTCAAAATACTTTTTATAAAGCCAGCTGGACCTACATGCTTAAAAACGAGAGCACCAGCGACGGCGTTACAACCGATGAAATCGGTCTCTATTCACCTGAGAATATTTTCGGATTGACCCTGACACACCACTGGAACGCTTACCGCTTCAATCTGTCCGTCAAGCAGGTGGATGAATGGACCAGTACCCGCAGTGCCAGGAGCGACGTAACAACCGGCGGGCTGGGCGGATATACCCGGGTGGATGCCAATATTTCCCGGGATTTTATCTTGCGCAATATGCTCATGAACGTGGCGATTTTTGGACGGAACCTGGGGGATGAAAACTATTCCACACGCTATGTGACAGGATATTACCCGGACCGCGGCCGGACCCTTGGTATGGAAGTCTCTTTCTCTTTTTAAGGAAAATTATCATGGCAAATTTAACGTGTCATATCTGCGAACAGGGCTGCGTTCTTGCCGAAGGAAAAACCGGCGTATGCGGCATGTACGAACAAAAAAACGGGCGCATTGAAGAACGGTTCGCCGACCAGTACCTGGTTGCCTGCCCCATCTCCATTGAAACCATGCCCATTCTGCACTATTTCCCCGGGGGAAAGTTCCTCCAGATCAGCACCACCGGCTGCAATTTCAATTGCCCGGGCTGTATTTCCACCACCATTGTCCGGGAAATGCCCCGGGAGAGCCGGGTGTTTCAAACCCTGACACCGGAACAGATCGTTGAAAAAGCGATCCAGGAAGGTTGCATGGGCATTGCGTTTTTAATGAATGATCCTTTGGCCTCTTTTCCGACATTTCTGCGTGTGGCAAAATTGGCGCGGGCCAAAGGGCTTCAGGTAGGCTGTTCTTCAAATACCTATTTTACTGAAACGTCTCTGGTCCAGATCACACCGTATCTGAATTTCATTAACGTCGGCATGAAAGGGTTTTTGGATAACGCCTATTATCGGTGTGGGGCCTCATCCGGGATTGCGCCGGTTTTGCGCAACATCCGGACTCTGGTCGCTTCCGGTGTCCATGTTGAGATCTCGGCCATCCTGATGAAAGACAATGAAGAAGAACTCGCAGATCTGGCCATGTTTATTGCACAGATCTCCCCAACCATCCCGTTTCAGGTGATGCGGTTTATTCCCTTTGAAAATGCGGACATCTCCCAGGAACCCACGGTATGTGAGGCCGAAGAGTTCTGCAGAACGCTTCGAAAAATACTGCCCTTTGTCTACCTGTTCAATACCCCGGGCACCGAACTGCTTCATACCACCTGCCCCAAATGCAACCTGACGGTTTACAGGCGCAATTTTTACGGTCCCATGGGCGCAAAACCCTATGGGGTGCTCCCGGCATCCGAGAACGATGGTAAATGCCCCCAATGCCGGTGTGATCTGAACATGATCGGGGCATCCTCGGATTCCGCCTTTCAGGAAGGTGACTTTGAAGGGGGATATCCGTTTACCCGTGCCCTGGAAATTGTGGAAGCCATGCTGATTGCCATGGGTGTGCGTGACAAAAGAAAATTGGCAAAGGCCTGGGAGTCGCTTCTTGAAAAGGGGGGCTTAAAAAAACTGCACCATGGGATTCAAACCCCCCGGACCTATATTGAAACAGTTCGGCGTTTCGGTAAAATTGCCGATGCATCTGAATCCGCAGAAGATCTGGCCGGATTTCTGGAAGAAAAACTGGCATACATCAACGCCGGTGTCTCAATGGCGACCCATTTGCCGCGTGTCTACTATACCATGGCAAAGCCGCTTTTTTACATTAATCACGAAAGATTGGAAAACCAGTTGGTGGAAACGGCCGGGGGGATCAGTGTGAACAAATCCATGGATTCAGTCGGGCGGCCCGGCCGGAATTTTACAAAGGAGCGATTGGTCGCGCTCAATCCGGATGTCATTTTCATTTCGGCGTTTATTTCCAACTCTGTGACCGATTTTTGCGAAGAGTGCCTGCAATTGGACATTCAGGTCAATGCGGTGAAAAAAGAACAGATTTATACGCCCCCTTCACCGGGGTGGGATTTCGGTAGTCCCCGTTGGATCCTGGGATTGATGTTCATGGCCAATGTGCTGCACCCGGAAATATTTAATTTTAATGTCATGGAAGAGGCGAAACGCTTTTACCGAAGATTTTATCAAATGGATTTTTCTCTGCCCCATGTCAACCGGTCGTTCAGCAAGCCGGACAGGGAATGGCAGTGGGCATAACCATACAGGAGATAAAAAATGGATGTTACAAAATATGACCGCTCAGCCAGGGGAAAGAATGCCCCTTTGTATGAATATTACGCAAAGAAAATAAAAGATGAAACCTGCATGGTGTCCGGCCGTTGCCTTGATGCCGGATGCGGCGGCGGGTATCTTGGCCTGGCCCTTGCCGGGATCACCGATCTTGAATTTACTTTTCTGGATATCTCGGCTGAAATGCTTGAAAAGGCCGATGCACATATCGTGGAAGACGGGCTTGAAACCCGGGCCAAAACCTTGAAGGCCGATGTTCACGAGATCCCTTTGCCGGACGGGTGCATGGATCTTGTGATCAGCCGCGGCTCCATTCCGTTCTGGAATGATCCGGGCAAGGCATTGTCGGAAATTTACCGGGTATTGGCCCCCAATGGAAAAGCCTTTGTGGGCGGCGGCCGGGGCACCCCTGAAATGCGCGAACAGTTTGAACGGAACATGAAAAAGGACGGGGGGCGCGGCCCGGGTGGCAAAAGACGACAGCCCGGCGGTCCGGACGATCCCTGGCAGATATTGAAACGCCGTGATTTTAATCAAATTCTAAAGGACGTGGGAATTCCCCGCTTCTCTGCGCCCATAGAGTCGGATGGCCGGTGGATACGGCTTTGGAAATAAGCAGATACCTGATATAAAAGAGTTATGGGATCGGGACTTCAAAATTGATGAAAGGAAATATAATGGGATGTAAAACGCATCAGTCATCCAGGGATTATGGTTGCGCATGGGCAAGGCGCGCGGTCATGTTCTGTCTGCTCATATTCCCGGCATGGTTTGGATCTGCAGCCCACGCCCAGGTATCCGTGCCAAAGGATATTGAAGCCCCGGTTGACAAGGCCGTGGATACCCGTCAGGCCACCCAGGCGACCCGGGAAAAATGGGATGCCCAACGTCAAAAGCTTGCGGAGGAATATGACCGCTTGAAAGCGGAAAATGAGCAGTTGGCCTTTGCCAATAAAAACTTGAGCCAACAGCTCGGGGAACTGGAAAAATCGACCCAGGATCTTGCCCGGGAAAAAGAGGAGACCCTGCGGATCAGAACTGAACTGGCCCCGTTTCTAAAAGAACAGCTTGAACGCCTGAAATCCCTTGTGGCCGCCGACGCCCCATTCTTATCCCGGGAACGCAAGGATCGGCTGGCCCGGCTGGCCGTAATTCTGGATGACCCGGAGATCACCATTGCGGAGAAATACAGAAAAATGATGGAAGCCCTGTTTGTGGAGGCCGAATACGGCAACACGGTGGAGGTGTACCGGGAAAAAATTGTTGTGGACGGTACACAGGTTCTTGCTGACATTTTTCGCATGGGTCGGGTGGCCTTATTTTTTCTGGCCCTGGACCGTGAAAGCGCAGGGCTTTTTGACGTGGCAAACAACCAATGGCACACCTTGGACAAAACCCGGGTGCCGGCTGTTGAGGCAGTTGTGGAAATGGCGGGCAAGCACCGGCCCATGGAGGTGGTCACCATGCCCATCGGGGCCATTGCTCCGGAAAAGTGGGCGCAGCAATGATACCGGTGAGATACGTGACGACTTCTTTTTTGCTTTGCCTCATCCTGGCCACCACGGTTATCTGTGTCCCTGCGTCGAACGTCATGGCAGCAGATATGCGTAAATCCTATGCGGTCCTTGAACAAAAACGCCAGGAAATGGCTGATAAAGCCGCAAAAGAACTTGAGGCGGCCAAGGCCGAAGCCCGGGAAAATGCCTTGGCCATAAAACAGGACAAAGATGCCTTGATTTCGGCCATTGCAGCATTGAAAGCCAAAAACAGCCGTCTTCAGACGAATAACGAGGGGCTTAAGGAAAAAATTGACGTCCTGGCCGACGAACAGGCTAAATTGCAGAGCACTCTTGAAGAGTCCAGAATGGTGAACAAGGAGCTGGCAGGTTTTGTTAAAACCTCTGCCAAGGACCTTAACAGCCTGTTGGTCCAAAGTCCCCAAAGCGCCTTTAACAAGGACCGGAACAGTTTTCTGAACGTCCTGGTCAACCAGGAGCGGTTCTGGTCCATGGATGATATCCGGCAGATGTCCGATAGCCTGTTTGACGAAATTCTGGCGTCGGGAGAGGTGGCTCTGCGCCAGGGCATGGTGGTGGACCGCCAGGGAAAAGACAGGACAGCACAGATTTTGTCCATCGGCAATTTTACATCTTTTTATGTCCTCAAAGATGATGAAGGCCGGGAATCGGAAACAGGCTTTCTGCTCTATTCGGACCAAAGCAGCCGGTTCTTTGCCCTGTCCAAGCTGCCCTCAAAAAAAATCGTTGACCAGATTGATACCTATCTTGCCGGGCAAAGCGATTGTGTGCCTGTGGATATCTCTAAAGGCGGGGCGCTTCGGCGGTTTACCCATGAATTGAATCTGATGGATCAGGTACCCAAGGGCGGGCCGCTTGTCTGGCCCATCCTGACCATTCTCGGACTTGCCGTTCTTATCCTGCTGGAGCGTGCGGTATTCTTTTGGCGTCACCAGATCCGGATTGCGCCGTTTATGGCAAAACTCGCCTCGCTGATGGAATCCGGAAACTTTCAGGCGTGCCAGGCGTTGATGGAGTCCAATAAGCAGGGCTTCATTCCCCAGGTTTTGCTCAAGGCCCTGTCTGCAAAGGATCAGACTCGCACGGATATGGAGAATGTGCTCCAGGAGGCGATACTGGCCAAGATCCCCGTCATTGAACGGTTTTTGTCCACCCTGGGCATGCTGGCCGCCATTGCGCCGCTCATGGGGCTTTTGGGAACGGTGACAGGGATGATTAATACCTTCCATGTAATCACCTATTACGGGGCCGGGGACCCCAGGATGATGTCAGGCGGTATCTCCGAGGCCCTGGTCACCACCATGCTCGGATTGACTGTGGCCATTCCCATTATGCTGTTCCACACACTGTTGTCCCGGCGTGTGGAAACCCAGATCAGCACCATTGAGGAAAAATCTGTGGCTTTGTTAATATGGTGTTCAAGGCAAGGAACGAATGCCGGGACACCGAGGCTTTCAACACAACAGACGGGAAAAAGGGTTAAGGAACGATCCGGATGGACGAGTTTTTTTACCAGATGGCTGCGTATATCCGTTCCGGCGGCGTGGTGATGGTGCCCATATTGTGCGTATCCATTGTGATGTGGGTATTGATCTTCAACCGCCTCTTTTTTTTGCGCCGCCTCTATGTGAAAAACATGCCCAGGGCCATGGCCGGGGAACTGGTCAAAAATAACCAGTGGCCCGAAAAGAGATATAAAGGCGCCAACGCCTTTTTGGTTCGCGAATTTTTAGCCCGGCGCAGCCCGGTGTATGACCCGGATCTGGATGAACATATTTTGGATGAAACGGTTATGAATCTGACCGCCTCCCTGGACCAATACCTCTCCTTGATAGGCGTACTCTCTGCCGTGGCACCGCTCATGGGGCTTTTGGGTACGGTGGTGGGAATGATGGAGACCTTTGATGTGATCACCGTATTCGGCACGGGCAATGTCCGGGCCATGGCCTCGGGGATTTCCGTGGCCCTGGTGACCACCCAGACCGGCCTGATGGTCTCCATACCCGGGCTCTACATGAGCGGGTGGCTGAACCGGCGGGCCTCAAATCTTAAACACCGCATCGCCTCTACCGCCATGTATCTTAAACCCTTTATTCACAACAGGAGTGTTTCATGCTGAATATATCCGCATCCAGGCGGGCGGCGAAAAAGAGCCTTGAACTCAATATTGCGCCCCTGATCGATATGGTGTTCATTCTTTTGATCTTTTTTCTGGTCACCACCTCCTTTGTCAAGGAGACCGGGGTGGATATCTCACGGCCCACGGCCAGTACGGCGGTGGCGAAAACCAAATCCACCATTCTCATCGGCATCACCCGGGACAATACCATTCACCTGGACCGCAGGGAAATTGATGTCCGGGCCGTGCGCTCGGGTGTTGAACGGGCCATGGCTGAAAATCCGGAATCCTCGGTGGTCATCGTGGCGGACAAGGAGAGCAGAACCGGTCTTGTGATTTCGGTGATGGATGCCTGTAAACTGGCCGGGGCTGAAAACGTAGCCCTTGCCGCAAGCCTGCCCGAAGGTGGATAGATGACCAGTTTCGCACAGCCGGCATATGGGGAAAAATCCCGCAGATTTCGTCCGGGTACGGTTTTAATCTGGATCACGGCCATTGTTCTGGCCCTGGGGCTTAATGTGTTTATTTTTGGAATTTTGCCGACCTTTATCCAACGGGTGCCCGATGCACCGGATAACCAGGAAGTGATCCAGGCCATCCAGGTTGTCCGGATCAAACGCCCGGAGACGCCGCCGCACAAAAAGACGCCGCCCAAACCGCCTGAGCCGCCCAAGGAGGTGGTGTCAGCCACGAAAATTGTGCAGAAACAAATCCAAAGACCGGCGATTGCCAGGCCGAATCTGTCTGTGGACTTGAACCCCAATCTGCCCCAATTGCCGAACAGCATTGCCCTGGGCCCGCTGTCAAATTTTTCCATGAAAGCAGACATTCCCCAGGGGCTGTTTTCGACCTCAGAACTGGATATGCCCCTGCAGGCGCTGGTGCGGATGCCTGCGTCCTATCCCCTGCGGGCCCGCAGGCTCGGCATTGAGGGCTGGGTTAAAGTGGAATTCATTGTCACCAGTGAGGGCCGGGTGCGGGATATCAAGGTGGTGGCGGCCGAGCCCAAGGGGGTGTTTGAATCCAGTGTAATGCAATCCGTCTCCCAATACCGGTTCAAACCGGGAACCGTGGACGGCAGTGCCGTGGCGGTGCGTGTCATCACCACCATCCGGTTTAAGATGGAGGAGTAATGGATAGAGTGTTGCGGGTTTGCTTTGTGTCTGTTTTCATGATGCTTTCTCCCTGTATATTGTTGGCAGCCGCCCAGGAAGGCGAACCCTTGCCGTTTGCTGCAGGGATGTGTGCAAACAAGGTGGCAGGACTTATGGACGAGAAAAGTTATGCCAAAGCGATTCAAGAGATTGAATCCTTCCAGGCCAAGGCAGACACCGTTGATCCTGACACGGCACATAAAAAGGGGTACACCCATTATTACCTGGATTTTCTCCTGGGCAACTGCTGCATGATGATGGAAAAGCAGGGGGCGGGCTTCGTCAAAAAAGCGACATTCGCCTATGAACGGGCCGTAAAAAAATACGATGGGTTCTACCAGGGATGGCTGAATCTGGGGCAGTGCCGGTATACCCTTAAACAGATGGGCAAGGCGGCCCACGCCTTTGTCCGGGGGTATGATACATCCCCGGAAAAGCAGGGGGCGTATCTTTACCAGGCCGCAGCATGTTACTATTTTAACGCCGATTATCACAATGCCCTGGAGGCCTTTAACCGGCTGATGAAAAACCATCCCGCTGACGTGACCCTTGACCGGAAAGAGTTGATGGTCAACATCCTTTTTTCCCTTAAAAAGAATCGCCAGGCTTTGCCGTATATCAAGGAGCTGGCGGCCAAATCCAAGGGTGATAAACAAAGGACCTGGCAGGAGGTGTTGCTGTATCAGTACATGGAACTCGGCATGGATAAGGAGGCGGTCGCTTATGCCGGGACATTGACCCGGCAGGAACCCGAAGAGCCGAAATGGTGGCGTGCCCTGGCCCATATTCACCTTGAGAAGAACCGCCTTGAAAAAGGACTTGAAGCCTTCATGATCTACAGTTTCACAACGCCGTTGACCGCATCAGAAACCAAACTTTTGGCAGATCTCTATGCCGGGTGCAACATCCCACTGGAAGCGGCCAGGGTCTATGAAGACTGGCTGGGAAAGATTCAAAAAAGCCCGGAGGGCCTCTCTGGAGAGGGAACGAAAAATATGACGGACCGTTTCCTTGCCATCGCCAGGGCCTACCAGCAGGGCAGGGATTACCAGGCCGCCCTTAACTGGGCGGACAGGGGACTATCCCAGGGCTGTGACGCACGGCTTCTGGCCTTTAAGGCAGACCTGCTGTTCCGGGAGAAAAATTACAAGGCCGCATACGTTGCATATAAAGAACTTGCCGGTCGCGAACGCTCCCCGGGCCGCTCCTGGCTTATGGCCGGCTACGCCGCCTTGAGCTGTGATAGCCCCCAACAGGCAAAACAGGCCTTTTCCCTTGCCTGTAAATCTCCCAAGGTAAAATCGGCAGCATTAACAGCTCTGGAACAGATCCGGGCCATGCAGGCCACAGAAAAAATTTAACTTTGAATGAATTGTGATATAGATCGAATTGATATGTTAATCTATCTTGGTCGATCATCCTATCGTCGGCCGATCAGGGCATGGCTGTCCTACTCTTTTATTTCCCAGCGACAGTTGGTTCCGATAAACCCGGCTTCCAGCTGAACCCTTCGAATTTTTTCAGTGATTTCACATTTGAGGTTGTGAGGTTTACCCTTAAATTCTTCATACTCACCCTTGGTCATCTTTCCCCCGCCCCAGATTTGTACAGGATTCTTCCCGTGATGGACGAACATCTGCTGGTGGACCATAAACTGTGACGGTAAAATCCGCCGCAGCTCATCCCAGTGGGACGGAAAACGGAACATCCCGTTTTGATCCGTTACTGTCTCTTCAGAGACCCCTTTATCATCCTTCCATTTAAAATTGCGCACCACCTTCACACCGGCCAGGGGCTTTCCTTCAAACAGCAGCTGACCATCAAATCCTGATGCGACACAAACTTTTTCACCTTTCAATAAGGACATACCACTTGCCTCCACGACCACGGGAGCCATAGTGCTCAAAAATAAAATCATCCATCCCAGATGTAACATGATTCCCAAGTCCTTCCCGATTTTGTGCTGTGTTTCGTAACCAACAATTATTTATAATTATATAATGGGCCCGGCCGTCTTTTCAATTTGTTCGAAAGATCTGTACCTGAATTGACTGCTGAACGGCCTGTGCGCCATCCAGCAGTCTGGGGGCATCATCACCATGCCGGTTCTCAAATTCAGGCCATGGCCTCCCCGGATGATGCCGCCAGGTTTACTTCCTGGACGACAAGGGGCTCGCCTGCCTCGGTCAGGGCCACGGAGGTCCGGGTCACCCGGCCCATCAGTTCATTGTCCGGGGTGGTAATATCAAACTGTGATGGGACGCCGGCCAGGTAAATGGCACCGATCCCGGCATCCTTTATCCGGGTCAGGGTCATGCCCTCATCTCCCTGTTCCCAAAGGGTCAGCTGGTCAAAAATCTCATCGTTTTCATCAATCCAAAGGTTTCGGTCCAGGTCATATGCGGCCAGTTCGGCAAATCCCTGGTTTGTGGTCGGACCGAACAATTCACTGCCGTCATTGATCTGTCCGTCCTGGTTCTTGTCCAGGCAGAGAAATGCCCATCCCTCTCCGGGGAGTGACAGGTCCTCCTCTGTACCGTCGGAATCCAGGTCAAAGGAGAATTGTCCGCCACTGAACATAGGGGCTCCCGCATCGGTCTGGATGACCAGGGGATCAACCAGGGCATATCCGGAAGATGTCTGTTCAACGAGATCTTCCCTGAAATATTCCCGTGCCATGGCCAAGTCCAGGGAAAAATCGATATTCCGGTTGTCCGCGGTCTGCACCTGACCCTGGGCCGTAACTATTGTCTGCTCCTTCTCCGTTACGGAGACGCTGACCTGGCGGGTGACGGACACCTGCATAAGATGCATTTGAGATACCCCGGTGACACGCAGGCCGCCGGATATCGACAGCCGTCCGGTCAGTTGCTCAAGGATTGAATCCATAATTTGGCGCATGGATGTCAATTCCGCACGGAACTGATCGGTCAGGGAAACCGTCGGCTGGCCCTCCAGAAATACAGACGTCACCCATGAACTCTGTGTAATCATCTCCTGGATCTGCCGGTTGTCGGCGGTGGCGTCTTGGACCTGGGCCCGGCGGTCTGCCAGGCGCAGGTCCATGAGATCCGTAAAAGACGTTTGCTGGGAGATTTGGGTGGCGTGGGTTTCTGAATAGGTTCTTGACGAGGATAAATCTAAAGAAAAGGCATTTATGATCATTCAGCCTCCTTTTTCAAGGCCGGCAGCTTCATCCTCCTGAGTGGCAACCGGGATAAAAGATCACCGGCTCCATCCTTGCTGCCGGTCGGGAGACGGATAAAAAACAATCCCCCAAGGGCTTGGAAGCAAATCCTGTACCCTTTGGTTATCTGACTGGTTTTAAAGGAAATGATGTCTTTTGGCAGGCTTTTTCAGGGACGGCTGCGGCAGTTTCTGCCTATGGAAACGGCTTTTTTTTCCACGGGTAGCAACGTTGGGGGAGAAATCGATCCTTTTATTTTCCCAATTGCTTTGCTTTGAAGGTTTCCTTATCATAAGAATTTATGATAAGGAATTTGTATGAATGAAAACGGCAGAATTTTAAATTTTCGCAAAAGTTAGGAATATAGGTAACAGATGTCAATAAAATTTTGCACCCAATGCGGCCACTCCATGACCCGTCAGGTTCCCCAGGACGACGACCATGTCCGATCCGTATGCCCCTCATGCGGTCATGTTCACTATGAAAATCCCAAAATGGTTGTGGGCACAATTCCTGTTTTCCAGGACAAGATTTTAATGTGCAAACGCAATATTGAGCCCCGGAAAGGGTGCTGGACCCTTCCTGGCGGATATCTTGAAAATGAGGAATCCGTCCAGCAGGGGGCCGTACGCGAGACCCTGGAGGAGACCCGAGTCAAAGTCCGGATTTTATCGCCCTACCGGATGTTCAATATCCTTTTTGTGGACCAGATTTACCTGATGTTTATTGCTGAACTGTTAACCCAGGATTTTGGTCCCACCTCCGAAAGCACGGATGTTCGGCTGTTTTCCCAGTCAGATGTCCCTTGGAACGAAATTGCCTTTGATGTGATCCGTGAAACCTTGGATGACTATTTCAAAGACCGTGACCATGCCGGAAATCATGCTTTCAAACCCGAACATTTTGGGTTTAAAATCAAAGATCTTGAGTTCTCACCGCTCAATGGGGGCGTGATCGCTGATACGCCGTTTTAATTAGCAGACGATACTTTGAAATCAAATCAGCCAATCAAAAAGTTAGATTGTAGATCACATCCTGTCATTGATTCAGTTCAATGATGGAAAAACGGACCTGGTCAAAACTGCCGGATTCATCCACCACGGCCAGATGATATTGTCCAGGTACCGGCATGGACATGAAAACCGGGGCTGAGCCGTCGGCATTCATCAGGGGTTTTTGGTTCAGGAACCACTGGCATTCGCCCCTGCCGCCCATGGTCCTTAAAGGAATGGTGGGAAATGTCGTCTGTCCGGGCTGGCGGGTCAGGATGCTGTTGTCTGAGATAGAAACAATTCGTATATCAGGTAAAACCAAAGGTGCCATACCGGGGCAGGTGGGTGAATCCTTGGGCAGTACGACAGCTCGGCGCCAAGAAGTCGGAATAAAGGGCTCCGCCTGCCATGGCCACAGGGCCACTGTTTTCTTCTCAATACCCCCGCAGGCCGGAGTTGCCCGCATTCCCTGGTTGTCCACCCAGAACGTCCGGACCAGGGGGGCGCTAAGACCTATTTCGCCGGTCATGGTGGCCGGAATCTGTCCGTTAAGTATCCAGGCCTCAAATTTTTTGGCACAGGCACCTTTTGCCCGGCCCCGGATTCCGGCCTCGGCAATTCCGGAGGGCCAGCATATGGGCAGTTTGGATACGCTTTCCGGCGGTTTTTGTGTTTTCACGCCTGCGGTTAAGCTTTCCATGACTTGGCCAAGCAACGGAAGGGCCGTGATGGCACCATACTGTCCCGGGGACGGTGAGCCGTCGGGCCGCCCGATCCATACCCCCACCGTATAATCCTCCTTTAGGCCCATGGCCCAGGCGTCCCTGAATCCGTAGCTGGTGCCGGTTTTCCATGCCATGGACAATGCGCCAGATAGCCTGCCGACGCCCTGCCTGCCCGGAAAGGGCCGGGTCAGGATATCCCGGATAATAAAGGCGGCGCCGGGACTCATCAGATACCGTTCCTGTATGGGCTCTTTCGGCGTTAATCGCGGCTTTCCGGCAATACCGCCGCGCCCGATGGCCGTATACAGGGTCACCAGGGACTCCAGGCTTGTGCCCACACCACCTAAAGCCATGGAGAGATTGGGTTTGCCTCTAAATTGAAACCGGGCCCCTGCGTTGCGCAATCTGTCGTTAAAACGCCCCGGGCCATAGGCTTCCAGCACCTGGACCGCCGGTAGGTTCAACGAATCTTGCAACGCCCGGGCGACGGTGACTGGCCCTGAAAATCCTCGGGTGAAGTTTCCCGGGTTATAGTCTTGTTTGTAGCGTGGCACGTCCAGGAGCATGGAATGGGAATGAATCAGTCCCTGGTCCATGGAAAGGCCGTAAATAAAGGGTTTCAATGTGGACCCCGGGGATCTCAGGGCCTGGATCATGTCCACTTGCCCCAGCCTGGATGAATTTAAAAAGTCCGCAGATCCGGCATAGGCTTCAATTTCCAGGGTTGTATGATTGACCACCAGGACAGCACCCGACTGTTTTGGGGGCAGTCTTTCCATATATGCCCGTAAAAGTTCTGCGGTGTTCATTTGCAAATTTTCATCAATAAAGGTGTTGATCACTTCGGCGTCCGGGTAAAGGGTTTTCAACCGCCGGGCCGCAAGAGGCGCTGTCATGGATGTGGGAAATCTGAAAGAGAGAACCGGCTCCTGCTTGGCGGCTTTGATCTGATCTGCCGTCCAAATGCCGAACCGGGCCATCCGGTCAAGCACCTTGTCCCGGGCCTTGGCCGCCCTGTCTGGATGGCGGTCGGGCCGGTATCTGGACGGGGCCTGGGGCAGTACCGCCATAAGCGCCGCTTCGGCCTGGGTCATCTCCTTTGCGTTTTTGCCCAGCCAGGTGTAGCAGGCCGCCTGGATGCCTTCGACATTGGCGCCGAACGGGGCATGGGTAAGATATAACCCAAGGATTTCGTCCTTGGTAAAGTGGTATTCCAGCTGAAGCGCCCTGAACATCTGGCGCAGTTTGACGCCCATGCGGGGTAAAAATTGGGGGGCCGACGGCCCGTCTTCTTGTTTTTGCATGTCAAGAATCCGGGCGGTCTGCATGGTGAGTGTTGATCCGCCGGATAAGATTCGACCATGGGCCAGGTTCTGGAAAAACGCCCGGCCGATGGCCAGGGGATTGATGCCGAAATGGTAATAGAACCAGCGGTCTTCATAGGCCAGAAGGGCCTGGAGGTACAAAGGCGACACCTGGTCGGGCCTTGCCGGGTAACGCCATATCCCGTTTTGGTCGGCAAAGGCCCGAAGGGGTGCCTGGTTGCGGTCCGTTATCACAGTGGATAAGGACCGTCCCGTGGTGTCAAAGGGGAATAAATGGTCCATTGCAATAAAACAGGCACCACCTGCCAGGAGCATAAAGATAAAAATTCCGACAATTTTTGCTGCGTTGCGGGTCATATCCCGTAATGTTTTACCTATTGGCCAGACGGATCTCAAAGACGCCGAAGTTCTTTTTGATCAGTTCTTGCCTGCATCCGGGGTATTCACACGGGTCCGGTCAACGGTTTTTCCTACACCCCGGATATAAGGCCGGTACATATCTTCCACCAGCGGCGGCGGCACTTTGAACACACCAGGGCTGACCACCCGAACCGCATAAAAAATCCGGCAGGTGTCACTGTATCCAAGATTCAGGGCGGTGATAAATCTGTCATCCCTGTATTCGGTGTGGGCGGTATTACACTCTTTATGCCATTGGGATATGGTTTTGCCGTCCACCTTTATATCATCAACGATAAAAGACCCCGACACATTGGGATCTTCCAGTTCAAAACCTGCAGGCAGCATGTCCACGACAAGGGCATGGGGGAGTCTTTGTTTTTGGGATTGAACCTTCAATGCCACAATGATCCGGTCCCCGGTCGTTACCTTTGAGATATCCACAGACTGGTCGTTGGTATCCAGAAACTGCCTGGAAATGTTGACGCCGTTGCTTTGGGGGGCAGGCAGGGTGTTGGGATATCCGGTGAGTACAAGATCCAGATACAGATTGGACTTGCCGGTATTTTTTACGGTGAATCCTTTGGCCGCAGTGCCTTTTGTAAATATCACCCGGCCTGAACCCTTTCCGGTATGGGTGCCGGTTTTACCACCTACGGTTACATCAGCATCCCATGCCCCGGCTGGATGGGCAAGTTTTGCCGCCCCTGCCATGACCAGGCTGTTGCGTTCCTGGGTGGAGAGCCACTGCCGCTGGTTCAGTTCGGCGGACAGATCGTGGAGAAACACGCCCCGGAATTTATAGTCGGCAAAATAGGTGGTTACATAATAGTAGGCAGCCGCAAGGTCCCGGACATTGGAGCCGTAGTCGCCGCAATAGACCCGTTCCTCATCCCGCCGGGTTCTCAGGGCCAGGTCAAATGCTTCAAAGGCCTTTGTTCTGTCACCGGCAAGCCCAAGGGCCGTACCCGCATGGACCAGCCCCAAGGGTGTGGGATGGTTGGCTTTCACATAGGCATCGACGTTTCTGGCATCCGCAAGTCCCAGGGAACTGACCCGGGCAAGAACAAATGCGGAATAAGCCCGGGTGGACGCCCTGAACATCGTGCAGTCGCTCCAGCCCGGACAGGGAATGGATTTGGGTCGGCGAACATATACGACAAGGCGTGTGAGGGCTTTTTTCACCGCACTCACCGGCACTTCATACCCTGCGTCCACCGCTTCCACCATCATATGGGTGGCGTAGGCTGTCAGCCAGGGGCTTTCCGGGCTTTGGGAACTCCAGAGGCCAAAGGCGCCGGAGCTTTTCTGCTTTTCAAGCAGGCGCTGGATACCAATCCTGATTTTTTTACTCGTGTCTTCTTTGGTGCCGGTCTCAACTCCCAATTGTGCAAACTGATCAAAGGAGAGCAGGATATGGGGGAAAAAGCCGGATACGGTCTGCTCCAGACAGCCGTAGGGATAGGCCAGCAGCTCACTGACATGCTGGGCCAGGTTCACGGGTGGTTCCGAATCCAAGCCGGCCATCACGGTTACTGTCCCCGGCACCAGGGTGTTCAAAGCGGCAGCGGGTGCGGAGAACTGCTGTCCCGGAGTCAGCAGTTTGAGCCAGGTCTGGGTGTTATGGGGATAGGGCGACCGGGTTTCCAAAAACCAGGTTTTGGTCATTTCCGGCGAGACATCCGGACCCTGGATGCCTTTGATCCGGCAGGTGATGTGTGTCCTGCCCGCTGTGGGGCCTGCCGTAATCGGCAGTTTGAAGTTTTTACGTTTATGGGGTTCAAGCGCTAATGTGTAATTGGCCTGGCCTGTGAAAGATACCGGCCCGAAGATGTCCGTTTCCAGGGTTATATTCTGGACGATATCCGTTAAATTGTTCAGTTCCAGCATGATAAATCCCTGGTCTCCACAGGAAAGAAAACGCGGCATGGTGGCCTGGACCACGATGGGCGAGGCCAGGATCATCTCCTTGTCCCCGGAGCCAAAGGTATCGTCTGTATGGGCAACGGCCATGATCCGAACCTGTCCGTCAAAATCCGGAAGGTCCAGGTGGAACAAGGCGTTGCCCTGGTCGTCGGCATCAACCGCCTTTTGGGTCATGGCCAGGATCTGCACATCGGTCGACGGCCGGTCGCCGCCCCGGGTCAGGGTGGCCATATCCCCGCCAAACCGCATTTTCGCATTGCTGCCGTCCGCGGCCTCAATGAGTTTCTGATAAATGTCGTGGATTTCAGGGCTGTATTTTCTGGGCTGGAAAAAGTAGCCGAAGGGATCCGGGGTTTTAAACCGGGTCAGGTTTAAAATGCCGGAATCCACAGCAGCCAGGGTGACCATGGCATGTTTGGCCGGTTGACCCTGGGCATCGGTCAGATTGACCGTCACATCCACCCGGCGGTTGGGTTCTGTTTTTTCCGGGGCCTGGATTTCAACATGCAAACGGCGGTCGGTACGGTCAAGGGGCAGTTGGATCAGGCCGACCGAGCGCTTGGGCAGTTTGGCCTCTCTGCTCTCTCCTGGCCGGATCACCAGGGCCGATACATAAATGTCGTGGCGTGCCCAGGCCGGATCAATGGGGATGGTCACTTCTTTTCCCTGGGCAGGGATATCAATGGGAAGGGTTAACAGGTTGTCTGCCCCATCCACAAATAAAAAGCCTTTGCCTCCCTGGGGGGCCTTAATCGTCACCCGGGCGGTCTCCCCGGCGCGGTAGCCGGGTTTGTCCAGGGTCAGGTCCACCCGGTCCGGCCGGTTCATGTCCCTTTGCCCCTGGCCTTCGGGACGCCATCCGGCCCAGATGGTTTTGGATGTTGTCAGGCCGGTGGCAGGGTTTTTAATCTCCAGGCGATAGCCGCCCCATTCCACAGGGACATTTATCTGGGCCTTGCCCTGGTCGGAAATATCAAGATCAAACCGGTCCACGGGATAGAACTGGCTGTTGTAGCCCCAATTCCATTCGTTATTTTTATATTCCCAGTAATACTCCCGGTGTTCGCGGATGACTGTGACCTTCAACCCCTTGACCGCCTTCAGGTTCCCCTGGGTGTCGGCCAGGATCACTTCAAATTTTGCCGTGTCATTGTTGGGAACCTGATCGGGGTCATCTTCAGTACCGGACATGTTTCGAATGCCCACAAGGGTCCTGGCAGGCCACACCTGCCAGGACGCATTTCTGACCACCGGGCGATCCCCGGCGTCGTAGAGGCTGACATTGGCGGTGACCCAGTGGGGGGAGGTGACTTCTTTCCACTGATTTTCTACTGCAATAACGCCTTTTCCCGTTTCATCCAGGCGGATGTCGTCACTGGTGTATGTGGTGTTGACAATATCTGTGATGTCACCGAATTCAAAACCGGGTAATGTTTTTTTGAACAGATCCCGTGCCTGTTTCACGTGGATCACGGCATTGGCCCGGCTGCCGCTGGCAGGTGCACCGTAAAGAAAGTCTCCCTGGATGTGGATGGAAAGGTTTTCATCCGGGGATAAAATTTTGTCTTCGGTCTGGTCAATGACCAGCTTCATACGTTCGGGCAAGAACTCGGACACCAGAAAAGGATAGTCTTCAAATCTGTTCTCTGCATTGGAGAATGTCACCCGCCACTTTCCTGTGAGTGCATTGGCGGGCAACTGGAAACTGGTGTTGAAATGATTGCCTTTGGTTGGCTTCCAGGTAAACTCCCGGATGGTTTTCCCGTCGGGCTGAACCACCTCTGCGGCCACTTTGATCGCCGGGGCCGGCCGGCCATCCTGGTTTTTTAAAATACCGTCAATGACAACAGTCTCGCCGGGACGGTAAATATCCCGGGGCCCGTAGACAAACAGCTCCAGGGGCCTGAACAGGGCGCGACCCACGGTAAATTCCGACAGGTCAAGGGCCGGGGTGTCCATGGCCATCAGGCTGATATGATTTTTTTTAGCAACAGAGACCAGTGCCAGTTTCTCAAAATGCCCTTTAATCTCGCACAGTCCCTCTTGGTTTGTTGCTTGCTCAAACAGGGCCTTTCCTTCTTTGTCAAATCCTTTGACAACTGCTTTGTCTATCGGGTCTGCCGATGACAGGCTCTGGATAAAAAACCGGATGGAAGTGTCGTACATCCTGGCATGGACGCCTAAATCGGAAATGGAGAACCAGGTCATGCGGTAGCCGTAGTTATAATGGCCCGCACCCCGGAGTACGGCAATGTAAATGCCGGGTGTTTTCAGTTCCCTGATGTGGGTGATGGGGATGTTGACCTGGGTGCGCAGATCTTTTTTTATGTCCAGATCCCAGCGGCCGGTGTAGACAAGATCGGCGATTTTGGCCAGATCATCGGATCGGTAATATCTCAGATATTTAGAATCCCAGAATTCATCCTTGAAGTCGGTCAGCTGATCGGGCCGTACCCTGAAAAAATCAATGTCCGCCTGTTTGATGTTCAGGCTGTCCACGGGCAGCCCTTTGGTCAGGTCCGCCGCCAGGATAAATCCCGTGGAACCGAATGCGATCATGGGTTGGGCCGACCGGGTGGTTACTTCGTATATGACTTTTCCGGCCAGGGGCTGCCCCTGGGCAGGCATCAGGCCTTTTTCCACATGGATGATATAGGCGGTGTCCGGTTCGATTTGGGTGAAATAGGCCACCTGGGTATCCTTGGCAAGTATCCAGGCGCCGTCCACCGGGGTGTCGTCTGCTTGTTCAAGAATACTGAAATATTTGTTTAAGTCCTGGGTGGTATCCAAAGGCAGAGAAAAGGTCACCGCCAGGGCGTTTTGACCGTCCACGGTCTGCTGGCCGGCAAACTGGGCTTCCAGCGCCGCGCTTTGGGCGATGCCCCGACCGGCAAAAAGAAGCAGGCATAACCATATTATGGGTAAAAAAAACAGTCGAAAATATTTCATTGTATTGTCCTTCCTCGGGTTTCCATGGAAATGATTATGCTTCCATTGCTGTTACGAAAACGCAATAAGTGTCTCGCTGTACAATAAAAATCAGGGCCGGGTTGTTACTTTGCCGCTGACGAAAATTGGCTTTAATTTACATCTGGGAGCGGTCTGTGGCAATACCCGTTTTTAATTATCGCTTTTCGGGCGTACTTCTTTTATTGCGTTATCATATGGGCTATGCAATTATTGAAAAAAATCTTAGACAGCACGAAACAGTTCTAATTTTATAAGAACAATGCAACGATCCGTACGGCGAAATATTTGCGGTGGGATGATGTGATGATCCCTAAATAATAATTAGATCTATTGTCATTGTAAATTATAGGAGGCGTAGATGAATCGACTTTCCATTAAAGCAAGAATGTTCCTCATTATTGGTGCGATCCTGGTGCTGTTTGCGGTAATGATCTGGTTTGCCGTATCAGGAAGCAACACGGTAAAGCTGCTGGCGATACAAAAAACCGATGACGTGATGTTCAAAGATCAACAAAACAAACTTCAGGTGGCCACACACAGCGTTGCCTTAGCCCTCGGCCACGCAATAGAAAATATTGTGGACAAAGACGAGCAGATAAACGTATTTCGACGTCATATTAAGGATATTCGTTTTGAAGAAGATAACTCCGGTTATTTTATGATTTATCAGGGCACAACTATGGTCGCACATCCCATAAAAGAGGAACTCAAC
Source organism: uncultured Desulfobacter sp. (assembly GCF_963666145.1). Lineage (NCBI taxonomy): Bacteria > Pseudomonadati > Thermodesulfobacteriota > Desulfobacteria > Desulfobacterales > Desulfobacteraceae > Desulfobacter > uncultured Desulfobacter sp. The sequence goes on from NZ_OY762614.1 coordinate 3,173,727, forward strand.
GGAAAGGATTTAGAATCCCTGAAAGATAAAAACAATACTCTTTTTGTGAAAAAAATGGCCGAACAGGCAAAAGCCGGCGGCGGTTTTGTCGAATATGTATGGGAGAAACCAGGCGCCGGCGATACGTTGAAATTGAGCTATACGGAAATGATTCCCGGCACGGATTACTGGATTGGAACCGGCGTATACCTTGACAACATTGATGCATACGAGGCGGAAATGACACAGGAAATAAACGCCAGAGTGACATCTTCTACGATTAAGATGGTCGTGTTTGCCGGCATCATTTTTATTTGTATCATCTCTTTGTGTTTAATCATTGTATTCGGCATTGCTCGCGGACTTGGGCTGATTATCTGCAGTGTAAAAGATATTGCTGAAGGCGAAGGTGATTTAACCAAACGGGTTGAAATAAGCAGTCAGGATGAACTCGGCGAGCTTGCAAAGTGGCTTAATGTGTTTCTTGAAAAGCTCCAGGGCATCATCAAAAGACTGGCCAATAACTCCGATCAAGTTGGGGATGCATCCAACGCATTGGCTTCCATTGCCACCCAGATGTCGGCCAACGCAGCCGATACACACCATCGTGCCGACCAGGTTGCGGCGGCATCCGAAGAGATGAGTACCAACATGAACTCTGTGGCGTCTGCAATGGAAGAGTCATCGAGCAATGCCGCTGTGGTGGCCTCTGCTGCCGAAGAGATGAATTCGACAATTAATGAAATTGCAGGTACCGCTGAATCTGCCCGGAATGTCTCCGAACGGGCCAGCGAAAAAGTGGCTGAAGCTTCGGGCAGTATGGGAGAATTAAGCCAGGCGGCCAAGGATATCAGCAACGTCACTGACACCATCAATGATATTTCCGACCAGATAAATCTGCTGGCCTTGAATGCGACGATAGAGGCGGCAAGGGCCGGCGATGCGGGTAAAGGCTTTGCCGTTGTTGCAAATGAAATAAAAGATCTGGCCGCCCAGACGGCCAAGGCAACGGCGGATATACAAGCCAAGGTTGACAACGTTCAAACAACCTCGGACGGTACCGGGAAAGTTATTTCGGAAATTACGGATGTCATCAATGATGTCAAGGAGATGGTTGTGACCATTGCCACGGCAGTCACACAGCAGTCCTCTGCCACCCAGGAAATCGCCGGAAATGTTGAACAATTGTCCCTGGGCATCCAGGAAGTCAATGAAAATGTCAGTCAAAGTACCCAGGTGGCCGGTGAAATGGCCCAGGATATCACAGAGGTCAGTAAATCTTCCGAGCACATCGCTTCGGGCAGTTCCAGAGTCGAATCAAGTGCGGCTGATTTGAAAAAAATGGCAACAGAATTAAAACAGATTGTAGACACCTTTATCGTTTGACCCCAAACAGGAGATGTGCTTCACTTCCGCGGCACATATCATCCGGTGAATTCAACGGTTTCGTTCATGGTGTCGTTCGGCAGGTTTTTTCGTTACCGGTCAAGGAAGAGAGACGGTTTTGGTGGAAAGAATCGTTCCTTTTTGGTTTTCATTGTCTTTGAGAACGATTTTTAAATTTCTGCCTGAAAATTTGAAATCATTTGGCAGCGATAAAGGCATTTTGACCCTGCGTAAGTCATTGGGATAATATACGGCGGCACCGGAAATCATACCCACTTTTTTTTCTTTTTGTCCATCTTCGGAAACAAGGTAAGTATCTACATTAACGGATACCGAGCGATTGCCTGTTCGGGTCAGGTCAAGATTGACAAACGGCTTTGGGGTGTTGACGATTTCAACCCCGGAAACCTCCACCGATGCATCCAGTTCGCCGTAACGGATAAATACGGGCAGGGTCACCCCGATGAGCAGATCAATATCAAAATTGGTTGTATTCTGGTTGTTTGCAGCGGCTTCTGCCTTGTTCTGTGACGGTGGCAACGTAATGGGAGAAAGACTTAAATGCATCCGGTATTCTCCGTCCGGGATGCCTGCGGGGCGTCTTGCCATCAGGCGAATGGTCTGGGCCTTGCCCGGTTCGAGAACTGTTCGGCGCGGCGAATAGCGCAGTATATTTTTCAGCTCTTCCTGGGCCGGGGTTGGATTCTCCACTTTTTTGAGCCGGCCCTGGGCATCCATATCCATGTAGATCAGGTCGATCCGAAACTGCAGGGGCTGGTCCCCCGGATTTACCATGGTGATACTGGCCGTGCGGTTTCTACCCTCCAGAAGAACCCGTTGGGGTGAGACCAGAATTCCCCTGGTACGGGCCTGGATGGTGTCGGGAAGACTTATCGCCCCCAGGATTCCTAGGGTCAAGAAACAGGCAATACTTAAATGATATCGCAAGAAAATTTTCATGTTAAAAGCGCTTTCATAGGATTAAGAGGGTTTGTATTAAAGTATCAAACTTTTGTTGAATGACGTTTCATGGTCGTTATTCAAAAACAACCATGATGACGGCGCTGCCGCTGTAAGCTCCTCCGGCCTGTCCCCTTTGAACATTCAGTCGACCGCCGACATTCAAATCCAGGACACCGCCGGGGCTTGATCCCCCGGTTTCCGAGAGGATGGAAAAATGATCCACAACCATACTGTTTCCGCCCTGGGTCAAGTTTGTGCCGGCAGGAAATACCAGGGTACAGGAAAACGGCAGACCTGAACTGATACGGATGATGCCGCTGTTGCCCGGGCTGGAAAGCACGGAAGCGCCGGCGCTTGTCTTTATGGTTCCCGCAGGCCCGAATCGGGCGTCAATTTCAAAGGTCTCATTGCGGCTTGGGTCAGCAATGATGCTGCCAAAGGACAGGGCTCGGATACTGTCCACAGTAAGTGCAAACACGCGGCAACAGGGCAGTCCGAATAGAACCAGGGCCGCCCATATCAGGACAAGACTGTTTTTATGCCGCTTCTCCATCAAATTCTACCTCGAATCAGGGCCATTCACAATAGATCTGTTATTGGTAATTGACGGCAATGGTTCCGGTGTTTGTGTAGGTTCCTGCTGTCTGGGTTGCACCTATGGAGAGTCGGCCGCCGACATTGATCGTTCCGCTTCCTGACCCGTCAAGCGTTAGGGGCGTCGGTGTTGAATAGGTTGAAATTTGGTCCACTGTCATGGTGGCAGTGCCACCGTCGCTGAGAACGATTGACGCAGGATAGGTGATGTCCACAATGGCGCTGGGAACGGTGGAGGTCACAGTGATTGTTCCGCTGGAACCTGCGACAGTTATCGTCGTGAGGGACGCAGTGGTGGGCACGGCAACCGCAGCACTTGCAGAGGCATCAATAATTACGGTATCCACACCCGCAGTAACGATAGTTCCGAAATTAACGGTTGCATTGGTCACCGTAAGGGCCGCCTGCTGGATAACGGCATTGACCGTAACGGTTGAATTCACAGCCCCCGCGCTGCCCGGCATGGACACCAAAAGGGCTGCTAACAGCAGTATACATCTGCGAAACATTTTTTTTATCATCCCGATTTCCTTTCTTCATTACTCTTTTAGCCGATTTCTCGATAAAGATATTATTTCTTTTCGGCAATTTAAAAAGATCCCTTAAATTTTTCCTGTCTTCTGGATCGATTAAAAAGATCGCTTATAGGGGGATCGCCCGCGCATACTGCTGATTTTGAGTCAGTACATTTTGCAGGTCACTTGCAGCCTGAAGGTTTTCGAACCGACCCACCATGACCCTGTACCAGGTGCCCTTTTGGGCCCCTAAGTCAACCCTGCGGATATACCGGGCCTCATCACCCAACAGGTCGCCGAATTTTTTGTTGATTTCGCTAAGGGCTTTTTGCGCCCTTTCCGGCTGTCTGAAAGATGCCAGGTGGATACCGATGTCATCCTTTTTCTCAATGGGAATCATCCGGGTATAAGGTTCTTGCATTTTTATCTTCCTTGCAAGGGATACCGCGTCATTATTGCTTGAGAAACGACCTGCCACAACCCGTTGCCACACCCCTTTTTTCGATCCGAGATCAACTTTCCTGATGGAGAATGGCAGGTCTTTAAGCAGTGACGGATACTGGGCCTTTAATTCTTCGATACTTAAATTCGCCTTTTTCGTGGTCCGGAACGAGGTTAGATGAACGCCTGCGTCCCCGTTCTGATCCAAGGCGACTACTTTACAATAGGGCGCTTTCATCCGAATACGGTTTTCAAGGGTTTCTGCTTTACTGCGGTCTCCGGAATCGCTGACCACCACCCTGTACCATTGGCCTTTTTCAGGTCCCAGATCTTGTTTTTGAATCGTAAAATCACAGTCTCTCAATAGGTCTGGGTATTGTTTTTTCAAAAAGGATATGCCGGCCACTGCCTTTTCAGCAGTCCGATAGGATGTTAGGTGGATGCCGTAATGCTGTTCGGCCTTCGGCCGGTCTGCCGATTCGGGTACGGCATCTATCCGCTGCGGCGATTGGGTTGGGATGGTTTTCTGGACCACAGGTGGTGTTGCCATGGCGATTATGTCCGCATCTGTGTCCAGCCGGGACGGCTTTAAACTGGGTTGGGCTGGTTCAGGCATCGGAATATTTGCCGGCGTGGGCACCTGCTTCTCAACCGGGGCTTGGGCCACTACTTCAGGTGCCGTCAATTTTTTGTGCAGCACCAGATCACGACCGCTGACCACATCACCGTCGCTTCCAATCACAATTTTCCCCATCCCTTCTGCCTGGGCCTTAAATCGTGCTGTGTCATCCGGGTGGAGCCGAATCGAATATTTACCCGGGGGCACCTTCATAAACAGATAAAAACCGTCATGCTCTGACCGGGTTTCGTCTACCACCTCACCGTTCGCATCCACCAGTTGAATCCGGGTATTGGGCAGGGACGTCTTGTCGCCATCTTCCTTGGCAAGGCGGACCACCCCTTCTATCTCACTGGTCGCAATGACCGGGATCTCAACAAGTTCTGCATGGCCTGGCCTGGGAACTATGGAGTTGCCTTGTTGGGACGGTTCCCAGAACGGATCCTCAAGCGAGTCTTTCTCCACCACGACATCGGCGGGGGTGTATTTTTTCAAGCCGGTCAACAGCGCCACCCCGTCTTCATCAGTCTTTGCCTGGGTATACAATTGAGGGGCGCTTACCTTTGCCCCTTCGATGGGCTGGTCTCCCTCGTCGAAAACGGCATTATTGTTGCGGTCGTAGAACACCCTTGCCGACACCCTGCCGCTGTCTGCACTTTTTTCCGAGGTCATATACATTTTTTTGCTCCTGGGTTCCCTGCCGATGGAAGTGCTCACCGCCAGGCTGGCGACGAACTCTCCGTCTGATCCATAGCTCACCTGGGGAGAGAGGATGTAATTGCCGTTTTTCCAGTTGAATCTCACGCCGCCTGTCACTTTATCCTGCTGTTCAAGTTCTGCCTTAAAGAGCAGCTCCGTACTGAGTTCGTCCATGGGATTGAACTGGGAGGACAGTTCCAGACCCTCTATTTCTAATCTCGGGGCCAGTTCATAATCCAGGGCGCCGCGCACCCGCAGGTTTTTAAAATTGCCTGTGGCCCGGAATTGTCCTTCCAGTTCCGATGCCTCCCATGCCGGGGTGTCGTTCCATTCCAGCCGGTTGTTCAGATAGGTGCTGCCCATGTTTGCCCCAAGGTTCAACGATAACAGATTGTCGGAGGCTTGTTCCTTCAGGCTTCCCCGGTAGGAGAGGGTATACGGAATATCCGGATATTTTTCCCCGTTTTCCAGTACACCCGAAACAGAGATGTCGGTTCTTGATTTGGGGGGATCTGCTTCGGAAATATTTTCGGCGATAAAATTATCGTAAAACTGCTGGCTGATCCGAAAATCCACAGGTCCTGCCTTGGTCTGGGTGCCGGTCTGGAGAAAAAGCTGGGCTGCATCGCCCCCCTGGGTGTCATGAACATAGTCTGCCCCTGTAAACACACCGCCCATGGCGGATTTGATACCTGCATTGAGATAGTTATGGCGCTTATTGTTTATCTGCTGACTCTGGACGCCGCCGCTAAAAGAGAGCTGTTCGTTCACCCCGTATTCATACTGACCTACCATGCGCAATGAGTCCTGGTCCAGGGTTTCAAAGTCCGGATTGGGATCCACTATGGTGGAATCTTTGGCGGTGACCGAAAGGTGGTATTCTCCTTCTCCCTTGCGGAGCATTTCGCTACCCACATTAATACTTTTGGTCTGGGCGCGTTTTTGTCCCTGGGGGCCGTAAAAAATCAGTTCAAAATCATTTTTTCCATAAAACAGATCAACCGCTTTGAAGTCGTACCTGCCGTCAGCACCCACCCGCTGGGACCCCACCAGATTGAAGTTCCTGTATATTTCTACATCCCATCCCGGGGGAAGATCCCCCTCAAAACGTGTGGTGTCAAAATCCCGTGTGCGGTTGAGTGCCTGGTTGCCGATGGTGCCGCCGGTCTCATTTTGTCCCGAGGAGATAATGGGGAAGCTTGGCACCTGGACATCTCCGATCGCAACGTGGGTGGCGTTCATGGGGCCGAGAAGATTGCCTTCCGGGTCGCCTCGCTCCAGGGTGATCCGGCTGTTGTTCAGGCCGTTTTCATCATCGCCTGCAAAAAAGATGTCCGCGGACATTTTGCCGACATCCCCCCGGGCAAGCACACTGAATTCTCCTGAGAATCCGTTCTCACTGTCCATTGCCTTGCCGCTTTCATGTCCACCCTGGAGGGAAATATCCACCACTGGGAATTCCAGTAAATTGTAGTGGCTCTCTTTCCTGGGCAGGACAGTATCGTTTCCGCCCGTTTCCAGGACTTGCCCCCGGCGGTTTTCCCGCTCTGATCGGGACTGGAACGGAAGGGGCTCACGGGGATTGACTTTAATGGACTGGGAGTAGAATTCATAATTGAAATCCACAGGGAACCATTCTCCCAGAACTTGTGAGTCTACATAGATTTCTCCGTCAGCAGAGCCTGTTGCCCCTTTCGGAACTTTGACCTGTTTGCCGTCTATAACGGCCTCTCCTCGTGACAGATCAAGGGAGAATGGTCGGTCTTCGGAGATAAACCAGCCTTTTGCCGTTTTGGATTCTGCATCCACCTGGATATTAAAATCAATAATCCGGGCGATCTCTCCTAAGGGAATCAATACCCCGTTATTATCACCATAGGCTGTCATGCCGGAACTGAGCAGCGTATTTTTATACCGTGCATCCAGTATCAACAGGTTGTCCGGACTGATTGACGCATTGTCGGGCTCGTTTTTCAGCGGGGTGAGTTCGGTTGGATCTTCCGGTGGCGGGCTGCTGGCTGCGGGTGTAATATGGGGGTGCTGTAAGTTGGATGCTGACGTTTTGGGCGGCGTGGATAGTTGGCTGGTAAGTGCCGAACTTTCAAACAAGACAATATTATGATCGGCAAGTTTTTGGGTCAGTTCGTCAAACCGCGGCCAGTCAACCGCTTTGCCCTGTCCGGCATTTTCAAGTAATTCATGGCGCTGCAAAAGAATGTTCCCAAGGTGGAACGCAAGATCGTCATTTTTTTGACGAATTCGTGTCCACTTTTTATACTGTGCTGTTGGCTTGAGCAGTTCGTCTGCCTTTGCCAGTACAAACACACGGGAAAATGGATCGGAACGAGCCCCCTTTGAAGACACCACCGGGCTGGCTGTTTCGGCTGTTCCTATCCCTGAAATCGGCTCCATGCCATCTCCTGCATTCCATTTTAAAATGATTTTTGTTAACTACAAGAGCAAATTGAATGCCAAAAGAGGTTAAAAGTGAGGGGACTCTACTGAAACACGCAGATGGAAATGAAAAAATGATAATAAACAAAATGAACGCAAACTGCCTATTTACAGGGGAATCCGGAAAACAATATAATTTTGAATTGTATTCCAAAAGTGCGCCGCTTCCGGAAACCGGCGGGATATACATTCTGACTTACACGCATCCCCGCGGTCATTTGGCCGGAGTTCAAATCAATATCCTTGATATTGGAAAAACGCAGAATCTTAATCTTTTGGTTGCAGGGCTTTTGCCGTGTGAGCGTTTAAAAGATCAGTGCTGGAACTATAATTACATCCTTTGCATTGATGATCCCGAAAGCAGGGATGCGTGCTTGAAAGATTTGCTCAAACATAACTCTGCAAAAAAGGCACGCACCTGACTGGGCTGCCATTTTTCGTCACGGCGCCATTCTCTGTGTAGTTTGGCGAAAGCCAAACCTCTGTGCTCTCTGTGGTTTAAAAACCAAAATCCCGAAGGGATTGGATGTATTTTGCGGGCTTTGCCCGCGGTTTTTTTAAAACCACAGAGGACACAGAGAGCACAGAGTTCAAGTTCGTTGGAGATAATTATTCCCCGCATTCAAAATGTAACAGTAACTTGAATATAGATTGGTTCTATTTTTTAAATCCAACCAGACGGTTTGTGACATGAACCGGCGCTGCGATCTGATTTTCATTGATCATGATGCTTTCGGTCTGCTGCCATGCTCCCGTATCTATAATGCCGATTTTTGCCTCTTTGTCAGGTTTGATTAAAGGCCGGGTGGCAGCAAGCTGTTTTTGTCGGATGTCGTCTTGGGTGCCTTTATCCTTTGTTTTGATCTGGTCTAAAACCTGGGTTTCATTGGCTGGGTCCATGGCAAATTCCCATGCCGCCAGCAGCGCTGTCATAAATGTTTTTACCGTGTCCGGATGGTTTTTCATCATGGTGCCTGATGTTACAACCGAATTGGCCACAAAGGAGACGCCGTAATCTGCGGGGTTAAAGAATTTTATCTGTTCGTTTTCTGCGGCCAGCCGCTCTTCCAGAATCACCCCCTGGGAGTTGCGGTATACCGGCCAGACATCCACTTCTTTCTTTAAAAAAGGGGTAAAATCAAACCGGACGCTTGATATGCGCACATCTCTTGACGTGAGGCCTGCTTTGGCCAAAAGGGTGTTCATGATGGTCTCATCGTTCCCCCCAAAAGTGACTCCGATATGCCGCCCCTTTAAGTCGGAAAGCGTATTGATTTCGGCCTGATTCGACCGGTAAATCCACTGCATCGGGTTGACCTGGAAAATCTGGGCCAGAACCACCACGTCAGCACCCTTTTCAAGGGCCCGGATGACCTGGTCGGCTGAGGCCACCCCAAAATCTGCATATCCCAGTTCCAGTTCCTTGATGGCGTTTTTCCCGGCCCCGCCTTCATTCACGGACACATCTAACCCCGCTCGTTTAAAAAAGCCACCGGTATCGGCAATGATGTCGCCGGCCACAGAGGTATTGAACAGCCATTTTAAACGGTAATTGAGGGTGTCGCCTGCAAGGGCGGGGGCTGTTGTAAAAAATAGTATCATGCACAGGACCACGAAATTTGTCCGGATTAAGGTGCCGATTTTAATTGTTTGATTCATATCAGATCTCCTCCTTTGGGTGCAGACCATTTATTTTTCATCTGTTCGCCTAAAGTTTCCAGAATGCCCTGGTACACCGAAATGATAATGCCGATGGAAAACAGGGCCACAAGGATGCAAGCAAGATCACTCTGGTAAAGGGCGATGCGGATACTGTAGCCGATACCTTGATCCGCGGCAATAAATTCGGCCACAATGGTACCGGCCATGGCCAGGGTGGATGACCCTGCAATCACTGTGGTCAGCTTGTTTAAGTTTTCAAAGGCACGGATTTTGACTTCCAGCTGCCAGCGCATCCGGCCGGTGGCAATGTAAAAATGTTCAATGTCCTTGATGGGTGAAGCCATGATTCCCAACACTGACAGCAGCAAGGGAAAATAACAGATCATTGACGCAATGAGCAGGCGGGATAAAAATCCGTCCCCCAAAAGGATAAAAATGATCGGGGCCAGGGCCACGATGGGATAGGCCTGGATGTTGTATGCCATCACCTTGATAAACGAGCCGGCCCAGGAAGACTTGCGGCCCAGAATCCCAACAAAAAAGGCCATGATAATGGAGATCATCTGGCCCAGGACCGCCACCGAAAGGGTGTTGAGCACGTCAAGAAAATAGCCGTTGAGCACCCTGTGTGCCGTATCAAAGATCAGCGGAAAACCGGGAATGACATAATTGGACAGACCCGTTGCATATTTAACGGCCAAAAGCCCTGTAACACCGAGGCAATAGACAATCAAAAACTGGTAGATTCGTCTAAACAGCATTCATAATCTCCAGCATGGACCGGTCGATTGCTTTGGGGTCTGCCGTATATCCTGTTTCATAATCCTGGCCCTGAACCACGATGGCCCCCTTGCCTTTCCCGGGCCGGCTCAACACCAGGATGTCCTTGCAAAATCGCGCCACTTCCATGAGATTGTGGGAGATATAGAGAAACAGCTTTTCCGGAAATATTTCTTTCATAGCCAGCACAATGGTTTCCCGCAAGGCTTCATCCACATTGGCAAGGCTTTCATCCAGTATCAGCAGATCAAAATCCTGGATCAGGTATCGGATAAGGTTCATCCGGTTCTGCTGACCCATGGAGAGCTGGGAAAATCGTGACTTCAACAGGGTGCCGACCTTAAAAATGTTGATAAGTTCTTTCTTAAGACCCTCATTTTTTGAGGGGCATACCTTGTCCAGGTGGTTGCCTGTGCTGGACCAGCCGGGCAGACGCTCCTGGTTGTAAGAATATAAAATGGTGGAAATACCTTCATAAATCAGGGCATTTCCCCCGGGGCCGGTGCTGCCGCCTGCAAGAATTCTCGCAAAGGAGGTTTTGCCCACGCCGGACGGCCCGAAAACCGCATTAAATCCAGGTGCTGTCATGGAAAAATTAAGATTTTCAAGGACCGGTTTGTCCGCCTCCGGGTAGGTGAAGGTCAGGCCCCTGCACGCAAACTGCATGGCCTTCTCCAATGGGGGTATATGAGTATCACAATCGTCTTTGACTACCTTCATCTCTGGTTGTTGGGATTGCCTGGGAATCAATATACCAGGTCGACCCACGGCTGTCATGTATACTGGCTAATGCATACCGGGTCTGGTACGAAAAATCAACTTTAAAGGGGGGGTGGCAAGGCTGAAGTTTTGAATAGTCCGGCTGTCATCAGCCTTCGGTCATAAACCTGACCGACGCACTGGGGGAGGCACCGAATTGCTTTTTATACACCTGGGAAAAGTGGCTCACCGAATCGTATCCCACCTGAAAGGCGGTTTCGGTCACCGAATATCCTTCTTCCTGAAGCATGATTTTGGCCCTGTTGAGCCGCTCTGTTCTAAGATATTGGAACACCGTCATTCCATACATCTCTTTGAAACACCGGTTGAGTTTGGGGTGGGACATGCCTGCGGCCTTTGCAAGCTGCCGTAGACTGGGCGGCGTCTCCAGATTGCCGTCAAGAATATTCCGAACACCTTCAATCTGCTTTTTGTCATGGGGATGAATTCTCATGCATGAAGGGATAGAAGGGGAACTTGTGCCTATTTGATCCAGTTGAAGCGAGAGAAGCTCCAAGGCCTTGCTCTCAAGAAACAGCTTGCGGGCAATACCGTGGGAACGGCATCCGCTGATTTGATACATGACCTCCCGAATAGCCGGTGTAATGGTACTTTGATACAGATACCCGGTATTTACCTTGCCCCGGATCATATCATGAATAACGGGCGGCATCAGGTGAAGGTGGCCTTTATAGCAGGCCAGAAAAACATCCGGCTGAAGTGTTAAGGATACGCTGCGTGCGGGAACATCATGGATTAATCTGCAATAGGAATACTCATCATTATAATAGCTGATGCCATGAAATTCGCCAAAATACCGCTTGTCATTCCGGTCCCCTTTAAGACGGACACGATAGTGGCCGGAAAGGGTAAAGTTGAACTGGATGGTGACCGGAATTTCATAGTTTTTAAAAATGATATCCCGGCAAAAGGAGCAGTCCGTCAGCCATAAATCAAACCCCGGTCTGATCTTGACTCTTTGAAACGTACCGCACCCAAGCTCCCGGGGACAGTGCCAGAAAAATTCATCGGGCTCCGGTTCAGTATGTGGAATCACTTTCTCCCCGTGAAACGTGATAAAATCGTCGTAGCTGAAGTCCAGACTGATGGTATCGAGGTCCAAATCAATAGCATGTCCCAAAATATTTTTCATGATAGCTTAAATTAGCCTTTTTAAAAAATAATAGCCAAAGCTAACTTAAATATCTACATCAACCAAGAGTTTATGTCAATTATATCCTCAACGCGTGGGTTGTATGTTTTTTTAAACATGCAATACAACATTGATGAAAGGCTCCGATGTCCCAAAAGAGGTACGTCCAATGCGGTTCTATTCCACGAAGGGAGCCTGAAGGCCAAGCAAAGAATGAAAGAACATTAGCAACTTATTGTTTCTTTTATATAAAAATACAAAGAGGTTATGATGCCATACGTTAACATCAAGATTACAGATGAGAATGTGACAAGAGAACAGAAGCTAAAACTAGTTCAAGGGGTAACACAGCTCCTGGTGGATGTTTTGGGCAAGAACCCTGCCACCACGGTTGTCGTCATTGATGAAGTCAATACCGACAACTGGGGCATAGGTGGAAAATGCGTAACTGAACTCAGAAAAGGCAAATAAAAATCGCCATGGGTCAAGGCCCGTCATCTTGTATTTGCCTTGACCCTCCAAAATTCATCTCCATTTTTAAGGTTGTCAAAGCCCAAGGACTTGGGTCCTTCAAAAATCGGTCCGGTATATGTCGAAATCGGGCGCATTCCCATTTTCCCGGTCATGCCGCCGGCATTGGATTGTGCGTGGTTGCCATGAGTTTCAAACAATCCCAACGCCCTGCTTTAAAGTATGATCGTAGCATAATCATTTTTTCTGCATTTTCCCGATACCAAAAAGTGCATGGACCTTTCAGACGTAAATTCACCACCCTACGAATTGAACTTTCAATAGCACCGCTGCCAATAGGTAAATTCAACGCTTTTACAGTTGGGAAATCAAGCCGTCTTTCATTGCGCACAAAATAATCCCGTTCCGTCTTAATAGCCTTACTGTTTCTGCCTCGACAAAGTGTCTGGACGGCCTGTACTACGTCAGCGGCTTTTCCTTTCAGCAGGAAGCCCCGCTGTTTTGACACCCAGCGTTTGCGCTCCTTGGATGACCAGGTCTTCTTTAGGGCTGATACTTTACCCAAATGCTCCACGGCATGGTAAAAATCAAGAAGTTCATATACTCGCTGAGGAGCCAAACCCAATGCTTTGATCAGTCCGGGGATCCGGTTCCAAATCCAATGTGCTCCATCTGCAACAAACAGTATTTTATCGGACTTCTGGATATGAAGGGCGTTCAAATACCCCTTTAACAGGAGGAATATGCCATCCGGACCGCTGAAACTGCCATCAATAAATGGTGAGAAGCTTTTTTCTTGTTTTCCCTGGGCATCCACCACATAAATAATCAAAAGTTTGGGTTCTCGCCACGCCCCACGAAATCGGGTTCTATTTTTTGGGGTTTTGGGACCTCTTTTCTTCTCTCTTAACCGTGTGCGTCCACCATCGGTGCTTATAACCACCCGTCGCCCTTCAAGTGAATCTCTCTCATTTAGTGGGATTCGCCCCGCTTGTTGCTCGGCTCGGGCCCGTTCTGCGTAACGATAGGTGAGTTTACGGATAACCTTTATATCCAACACCATACCATGATCACAAAGCACTTGACGGACTTCTTCAAAAGAACTCAATAAGGCCGACCAGGCACTCACCATAGAAGCCAAAGCTGGTGAGCAGCGATCATGGATTCCAAGAAGGATTAAACCGGCGTAGGCACCTTTATATCTTTTTCGATTTCGACGGTCACAGGATCGCCGATAATATCGAACACGAACATCAACAGAACTACCTGTACAACACTGAATCGAAACGGTCTCAAGCCCTTCGCTTTTCATCCGGCCCGGCCAGCTGGACATCAATTCTTTTTCTTGATCGACCTGATCATAGGAATTTAATGAGCCCTGGATGCTTTTTTTAAAAGCAAGGCACTCAGTCGATTCGTATACCCAAGTATTTCACGTTCTACCTGCTCCAATTCTTGAGCATTGCGAACCAACCTCGGATCGTCTTCCAGTTCTTTCAGGCAAGCATAGACTTCCTCAACAGTATTGCAATCTTCAGCTTTTTTCATCAGCACAGTCCATTTTTATAGTCGTCTCAGCGAACAGAAACTATCACGTTTTTTGTTCTCAAAGATAGGCTTTTTTCAAACCGGGAAAATGGGAATGCGCCCTCGAAATCTGAACCGCCTCACCACGGCATTCATATTTTTTGGGTTCCGTTCGGCCGGAGGCATTTATCTGTTTAACATCCTTTTATGGCGGCGCATCAGCTGTAGCTTATTTTGTTTCAGTTGCAGACAGTATCTGTTCCGCATTCGACAGCTTTTTTTTATTTCTCATAGTAGGTTATATCCGTCTGTTTTCCCGATGAGTAAGGTTGGATAATAATATTAAGATTGGATGAACAAAATGAGAAAAAAGGAAATGAAACAGGGCTTGTGGGCGATCATGGATCCGGTTATGACCTGGATTTATCTGGCCATGGCCACGACGGCCGTTGGCGCGATCGCTTCCATTGTCAGTATCTATTTCATGGCAAAAGCCCTGAACGCCGTCGTAACCGGAAACACAGCTGTTGTTTTGGGACTTGGCGTTAATCTCTGGCAGTTGCTGTGCCTGATCGCAGCGCTGGTGATCGTAAGTTTTCTGTGCCGCAAGGGCGGCTTTGTGATTTCCCATCTGGGGGCCTTTCGCCTTGAACAGATTCTTAGAACCAGGCTCTCTGATCATCTGGCGAAACTGCCGCTGGGGTTTATTACCAACACCGGTTCAGGAACGTTGAAAAAAGTGCTTGTGGATGATGTGAACATGCTTCACGCCTTTGTGGCGGACAGCACCCCGTTTATCGGGAAAAGCCTGGCAGGCCCGGTGATGTCCCTGATCATGATGTTTGTGATTGACTGGCGTCTTGCCATGGTGAGCATCACCGTGCTGCTTTTGGGCGGGGTTTTCATGCGTTTGGCCATGCGGGACAATGAAGTGCTCCGACGAAAGTATGATGAAAGCCAGGAGATGATTAATTCGGCGGTCATTGAGTTTGTGCAGGCCATGCCGGTGGTCAGGACCTTTGATGCCGGAACAAGTTCCTTTAAAAGATACACAAAGGCCCTGGATGAATTCCGGGTTGCGGTTAAATCGTGGTATGATTATTCCGGCAACGCGTCCAGGATGGGGATACTGATTTTAAGCCCCATGCCCACACTGGTGGCCGTTACCGCTGCAGGTATTTTTTTTGTATCCACAGGAACCCTTGCCTTTCCCTATTTCATTGCCCTTTTGATGCTCAGTACCGGTATGGCGGATGCCATGATGCCGCTGATGTGGCTCAATAACTTCATAAAAAAATCCGAAGCCGGTGCATTGAGAATACAGGATATCCTGCGCATGGAGATCATGCCGGTGACAGAGCACCCCGAACAGCCCAACGATGCATCCGTCGTGTTTGAACAGGTGAGCTTCAGGTATGAAAACAGGGACAGTTATGCCCTGCGCGATGTAAGCTTTGAAGTCCCGGAAGGGACCGTAACGGCATTGGTCGGGCCTTCGGGTGCCGGCAAGACCACCGTGGCAAGATTGATACCCCGATTCTGGGATGTTGAAAAAGGAACCATCCGAATCGGCGGCACTGACATTCGCAATATGCTGCCCGAAACGTTGATGTGCCATGTGGCGTTTGTCTTTCAGGATACCTTTTTATTCAATGACACCATTGCAAACAACATCAGACTGGCTAAACCGGAAGCCTCGGATGAAGAGATATACGAAGCGGCAAAGGCATCGCAGGTCCATGATTTTATCCTGTCACTCCCCGACGGCTACCAAACCATTGCCGGAGACAGGGGCTTGAGGCTTTCGGGCGGTCAGAAGCAGAGAATTACCATTGCCAGAGCAATCTTGCGAAACGCACCCATTGTTGTGCTTGACGAGGCCACCGCCTTTGCCGATCCGGAAAACGAGGAAGAGATCATCCGGGCGGTGTCAAGCCTGATGAAGGGTAAAACCGTCATTATCATCGCCCACAGGCTGTCCACCATAAGAGATGTGAACCAGATCATTGTGTTTGACCAGGGCATGATCACAGAAAAAGGGCGTCATGGGGAGCTGATCAACAATAACGGTGTTTACGCAGTGCTCTGGAAAAACTACGAACAGGCACAGGCGTGGAACTTGCAAAAATAAGGGGATTATCATGGAATCGAAAATAAAACCGACCACCTTTTTGCAGTCATACAAGGCGGGGAAAACAATAGCCGGAGAGAATGGCCCTGAATATAAAAGAAGCATGCTGCTGTTCGTTGCCGCCTTTACTGCCGAAGGATTGGCGTATCTGTGTTTTTTCCCTCTGCTTTTCTGTCTTTTCGGGGCAAAGCCTTCGGCGGCCGGCGCGACAGGATGGCTGATTGTCATGCTCATGCTGGTGGCCGTTGAGTTGTATTGCAGATGGTATGGGCATGACTTTGATTTTAAAGGTACCATCGTGGATGTCGCCCACAGGCTGCGCCTTGATCTTGGGGAAAAACTGAAAAGCATGCCCCTGGAAAAACTGTATTCATATAAGACCGGAACATTGAACAATGTGCTTTCCGTCGGGGTTGAATATTCCGTGCTCTCCATGGGCATTGTCAGTTCCGTCATCATACAGACGGTGATTCCGCCGGTGCTTTTGATCCTTGTTACCTTTGTAATTGAATGGCGGCTGGCTTTTACGATGCTTGTGCTTTTCTGTATTGCGGTGCCGGTTCAAAAGTGGCACAGAAGCGGGTCAAGCAGAGGAAAGATCGCCTGTGGCAAGGCCCTGGCCCAGGTGGAATCAGATGTACTTGAATATGTACAGGGCCTGCCTGTGTTGCGTTCAACCAATCAGGTCGGGGAACGGGCCGTTGGGCTACAGGCGTCCCTTCGTAATCATAAAAAAGTGCAGACAAAATCAGTTATAGAGCTTATCGCGCCCATGGTTGTTATGTCCGGGATTGTGGAGATCGGTCTGATTGCTGTGTTGTCCATGGGCATATTTATGATATCCCAGGGCAGTCTGACCCTGTCCGTATCCGCCTCATTGCTGGTCATTATCTCCCGCTTCAGCGAGCCTTTGTCTTTGTTTTCAAACCTGACCCAGGTTTTTGATATTATGGATGCCGCTTTAATCCGGATAACGGAATTGCTCTCCATCAAACCATTGGCGGTCGACTATCCCCTTGCCGAACTCCGACAATTCGACATTGCGTTTTCCCAAGTCTCTTTTGCCTATGCAAAAGAGGATCAATATGCCCTGCAAGATGTCTCCTTCTCCATTCCGGCCGGTAAACTTACGGCCCTTGTGGGCCCGTCCGGTTCCGGCAAAACAACAATTACCAAATTGATCATGCGTTACGCCGATCCCCAGGAAGGCTTGGTGAAAATAGGTGGTACGGATATCAAGCAAATCAGGCAGGAAGATTTAATGAAAAATTTATCCGTGGTCTTTCAGGATGTCTATCTGTTTGATGACACCATCTTAAACAATATCAGGATGGGCAATCCCGATGCCACGGATGAACAGGTCAAAGATGCGGCCCAAAAGGCATTTTGCCATGAATTCATAAACCGTTTGCCCGATGGGTATAATACGGCAGTGGGGGATATCGGCGGGGCCATGTCCGGCGGGGAAAAGCAGCGGATAAGCATCGCAAGGGCCATACTCAAAGACGCCCCCGTTGTCATGCTGGATGAACCCACGGCGGCATTGGATACCCAAAGCGAGGTGGCGGTACAAAAGGCCATTGACGCACTGGTTGCAGATAAAACCGTTATTGTGATCGCCCACCGTCTATCCACAATTGCCGGGGCCGACAATATTCTGGTGGTGGAAAACGGCAAAATTGCGGAACAGGGGACCCACACGCAATTAATAACCCTGCAGAAAAGATACGCTGCCATGTGGCATGCGCAACAGAGAACAAAAGAGTGGAATATCCCAGGCTATTAATCGAATAAGGAAGGAAAAATAATGACCCGGAAAATACCTATCAAAACAGGCACGGTTGAGGAGACGCTTTTACTGCCGTTGTGGGGCAGGGCATATGAAACACAAAAAAACAACCCGCGCTTGGTTGATAAAAGCGCGGTGACGATTCTTGATCAGATTGATTACGATTTTTCAGATATCGAAAAAACCCAATCCATGTCCCAGCATGGTTGGGTTGCACGCAGCCTGCATACCGATAAAATGGCGCAAGGGTTCATAAAACAACATCCCGAGGCGACAATTGTCAATATCGGCTGTGGCCTGGACACGACCTTCAGCCGGATTGATAATGGTCAAATCATGTTTTATGAACTTGATCTGCCGGATGTTATGACTTTGAGGAAAAATTTTTATGAAGACAGTGACAGGCACAAAAGCATTGCCTCTTCATTTCTGGACACTGAATGGTTTAAGCAGATAACAGTCCGGGACGGGTTGCTGTTTCTGGCCGGTGGTGTGCTGTGCTATTTCCAGGAAGCGCAGATCAAACGGTTTTTTATCCAAGTCGCTGACCATTTTAAATCATGTGATTTTTATTTTGATTCTTTGTCCCCCATGGGAATGAAATTTGCGAAAAAGCAGGTACTAAAAAAAGGCGGCATGGACATGTCCATGGATGGCGGATGGGGGCTGAAACCGGTAAAAATACTTGAACAATGGGACAAAAGAATTCAGGTCATAAATTCAATTCCCATGTCCAAAGGAATGAAGCACGGGATTCCATTTAAAGCAAAATTAGCATCTACCATTGCAGATATGCTTGGTGTTTGCTCGATGGTGCATATGAGAATCAGCCAAACCTAAACACGCCAAATAACGGAAAATGACACGTACAATTCTCATTTTATCCTTTTGGGGCAGGTTATTGAAGACCGTTTATCGGCCTTCAATAACCTGCCTTGTCCTGGCTGCCAGTTCCCGTATTGAAAATGGTTTTTGGATGAAATGGGTGTCCTTTTCCAGTACCCCGTGATGGGCAATAATATCTGCGGTATAGCCGGACATATAGAGCACTTTCAGATCCGGATAGCTCAGTTCCAGTTTTTTTGCCAACTCCCGCCCGTTCATCTCCGGCATAATCACGTCCGTAATGAGCAGGTCAATACCGTCGGCATGCTTTTTTACCACTTCCAGGGCTTTAACAGGTGAGGCAGCGGTCAATACTAAATACCCTTGCTGTTCCAGCATGGTCTGACTGATTTCCAGAAGATCGGCATTGTCCTCCACCACCAGGATCGTCTCTGAGCCGGTCTCCAGGGCCTCGGGACGATTGGTTTGGGATTCCTCTCTGTTATCTGTCTGGTGCCGGGGCAGATAAATTTTAAATTTCGAGCCATGTTTTGGTTCGCTGTATACATTGATAAACCCATTGTTTTGTTTGACAATACCATAAATCATGGCAAGGCCGAGGCCTGTCCCCTTTTCTTCGTCCTTGGTAGTAAAAAAAGGTTCAAATATATTATTGAGGATATCGGGTTCCATCCCGCAACCACTGTCGCTAACCGCCAACGTCATGTAATCACCGGGTATGAATCCCGCATGATCAATGCAATAATCCGCATCCAACGTGCAGTTTTCTGTCTCGATGATGATTTTTCCAACGCCGGTGATACTATCCCGGGCATTGACGCACAGGTTGACAAGGATCTGGTCGATTTGTCCGGCGTCCATTGATATCTTCCAGGGCTTTTTCCCAGGAGACCAGACAAGGTGGATATCCTCACCAATGATTCGCTGCAGCATTTTGATCATGCTTTCAACAACCGTATTCAGGTTAAGCACCTTGGGCGATATGGTCTGCTTACGGGCAAAGGCTAATAATTGTCGCGTCAGGTCGGCTGAACTTTCAGCGGCTTTTCTGATTTCCTGTAACCCGATAAAATAGGGTCCGGCTGGATCCATTTGAATCAGCATCAGTTCGGCCTGCCCCATGATAATCCCCAGCATGTTGTTGAAATCATGGGCAACACCGCCTGCCAGACGCCCTACCGCCTCCATTTTCTGAGCCTGAATTAATTGCGCTTGGAGTTTTTCTTTTTCAGCTTCCGCTTTTTTCCGTTCGGTGATGTCAATTCTAAGGCCGATCAGATGAACCGGTTTATCGTCCTCATCCCTTTCAAGCACATATCCGGTGACGTAATGCAAGCGAAAGGAGCCGTCAGCATGTTTCATACGTGCTTCATAGCGATATTCGTTTGTTTTGAAATTCAGAATACTGTTAATTTTATTTTTGACCATTTCCCTGTCTTCGGGATGAATCCGCTTGATCCATATCTCTCTGTCAGAACGACCGAAAATGGGTTTATAGCCCAACATGGTATAATATATAGGCGAGGCATACCAGGTATCATTGGCAATATTCCAATCCCAGATGCCGATATTGGCAACTTTAAGCGTTAATTGTAATCGCGCTTCGTTCATTCGAAGCTCTCTTTCAATCCGTTTTCGTTCTGTTATATCACGGGCCACGCCCAATACGCCGATCAGTTGGTTTTGAGTATCGAACATTGGCGTTTTAATGGTTTCAAGCAATTCTTTATGGCCGTCATTGCGGTAGATGACTTCTTCTTCATTTTTCACAGGTTTTCCTTTTGCGATGGCGGCTTTGTCATGTTTGCGGAAAAAATCCGCCTCCTGTTTGCTCATGAAATTATAGTCTGTTTTTCCGACAATATCCTTTTCCTTAGTATTAAAAAAGCGTTCAAATTTTCGATTACAGGCAAGATAAACACCATCCGGATTTTTCAACCAAACAAGATCCGGTATTGTTTCAATCAGGGTGCGTAAAAACATTTCACGATTCAGCGGTTGGGATTCCTTTTGCTTCTGCATGAGCTGCAGCCTTTCCAGTTCCCGGACTCTTTTTTCCAATTCTTCGTATGTGGGTTTTTTTTTATCCATTTTTATCCAATGTTTTTAAATTCTTACCAAAAATATAAAACACAGCTGATTTCCTATTGTCAGGCAGCCGTGGGCTTGGTTCAAGTGTGCAGATCTTTGTTCTTTATCGGTCAGATGTGGATTATCTATAGTCAGGTCCCACCGGCAAAGATGGAGGTCTTTGGCTATAATAATTTTCAATTTATCATGAATTATACATTTATGGTGCAAATAAAAGATGAAACAAAATTTGAGAAGGAAAATAAAAAATAGAGAGGGTATCCAGGTCCGTATTAAACTCAGATGCCCCTTCAGCCCCTGATGGCAATTAAGTCGTGTCTGACCGAAAATCACAAATTTTAATCCTCAAAATACAGGATGTATTCCAAAAGTTAAATCTGCGCCCACCTTGTCCTCGGCAACGTTTCAAGGTTTTTTGCCGGACACTATGTAGGGCGTTGTTCTCCGAATTTTATTTTCTTATGGGGCGCTTCCTGCGTTTCTTCGGCAAAGACCGGTTCGGTGTCATCAAGGGGCTCAATGGTGATATTAAATAAACCGAAAAGCAGGGAAACAATTGGTGAAATCCAGCAGAAAAAATTAAATGGAAGATAGGCGATGCTCGGAACGCCTAAGGTCGCCGCCATAGAAAAAACGATCACCACTGTGACCGGTAGAAAAATACTGGGATGCAGCGTTTTTAATCCGTTTTTTATGATCAAAACTCATGCAAATCATTAGATTAAATGAGTTGATTCTTTCGGGAATTAATAGTTTAAGGGTAAGTAGGCATCGCTTTGCTCTGACGTTGTAACAGGCGATGTCGACAATAGATTTTGAAGTTTTAAGAACGTCTTAATATCGGCCCGTGGCCGTTAGTCAGGAGAACACGGATAATGTGCAAAAAAATCAGTATTATTGGTATCCCCATGGATTTCGGGCAATCGCTTCGTGGTGTTGATATGGGGCCTGCGGCCGTCAGATACACCGGCCTGATTAAAAAATTAAGGGAGCTGGGCCATGAGGTTGTGGACAAGGGCGATATCAGCATACCTATCCGGGATGATGATGCCTTGGGCAAATCTAAAAAAAACGATTATGTAAAAGAGATTACCCAGATCTGTACGGCTGTTTATGAAGCGGGAAAATCGGCCGTAGAGGAAGGGCGATTTCCTCTGTTTATTGGCGGCGACCACTCCGTAACCATTGGAACGGTGGCGGCTGCAACCTATCATGAACCGGCCGGCCTGATCTGGGTTGATGCCCATGGTGATTTCAACACGCCGCAATCTTCTCCCTCGGGCAACATCCATGGTATGCCCCTGGCCGTGTTGACCGGAGAAGGGTATGAACCATTGTTGAATGTCGGAACTCCCGGCATTAAAGTCATGCCCGAACATGTGGTCATGATCGGACAGCGGGATCTGGATCAAAAAGAGAAAGAACGGTTAAAGGCTTCGGGCATTACGGTCTTTTCCATGAGAGAAATAGATGAATCCGGCATCAGTGCGGTGGCCAACAAGGCGCTAATGAAGTTTGCGCATCTCAAACGCATCCACCTCTCCGTTGACATGGATGCCCTTGATCCGTTGGAAGCCCCGGGTGTGGGCACGCCCGTGCCGGGCGGCATCACCTACCGTGAGGCCCATCTGTTAATGGAAACCCTGGCCGATTCCGGAAAAATCACATCCATGGATCTGGTGGAAATCAATCCGATCCTCGACAGTGCCAATAAAACCGCCAGGCTTGCTGTTGAACTCACATTGTCCGCCCTGGGCAAGAGTATTATGTGATCGACGATCTTTCAGTTTTTTATGATATAGCAGATGACCCTGGCCGGGCCGTGCACACCCACCAGCATCTGCCCTGCGATGTCCGCTGTGCTGGAAGGGCCTGTAATGAGGTTGACGGCATTTGTTCTACAGGACGATGTCAGCACATCGGACATGGTTTCCTTGATTTCAGATGCCTTTACCACAATGATATGGTGTTCGGGTAAAAAGTGATTTACCGCCGGATTATCCCCACGGTTGAAAAATACCAGTGCGCCTGTCTGGGCCACAGCGGCGTCCGCGAGGCTTATGCCTGTCAACGTGCTACCGTCATTGGCTTTGAAAATAAACCGGCCGTGTGTGGCGTGCCAGGGTAAACCGGACAGGCAAGGGGATACACAGACCTTTTGTAATCTGAATAATTCTGGATACTGTCTCATCGCCATTGCCGGGATTTGGTCCGGATTCTGTGCCTCATGCACCAGAATGCCGTTTTGGGCGGCCATGGTTTTAAACAGATCCACGCAAGGCAGATACTGGTTAAAAATAAACAGGTCCGGCAGGCCCGTGACCGAGTCCGTGCCGGATGCAGCTTTAAGTTTTTGAAGAATGTTTTCCCTGGTGCTCATGCCATTATCTTTGTTTTGGTTTTTTCCACTGTCGACTGAACGGACGCCGGCTGAATCCCGGAAAATCCCTGGACCCGGTCCAGGCTTTGGCACCGGCAAGGGTTTCAATGTATCCTTTTTCTCCGGCAGCAAGTTTTGATACCGATCCGGCTATGGATGTAAATGCGTGGTACAGTGCCGGATGTCTGGCTGCCTGCCCCCAGAGGTCTATGGGCAGGCGGCCGGACAAGGGCAAACTTTTGTTCGACCACTGGTCATCCCGAAGGGACCGGATCATATCTTTCAGGGGAATCCCCATGGGGCACACCTCGCTGCAATGCCCGTTCAGGGTGCAGGCCTGGGTCAGGTCCCCGGTATGATCCAGGCCCGTGAGCAGGCTGGTCCAGACAACTCCCATGGGCCCTGGGTAGATCCAGCCGTAGGCATGGCCGCCCACGGCATTATACACCGGGCAGTTATCCATGCAGGCCCCGCAGCGGATGCACCGGAGGATGGCCTGGTATTTGGAGCCCAGGATTTCCGAACGGCCGTTGTCCACCAAAATAACATGTACCTGTTTGGGGCCGCTTGCGCCGTTGTTTTCAGGACCCTCATAAAAGGATTGATAACAGGTGGCTTTCTGGCCGGTGGCGCTCATGCACAAAAGCCTTAAAAACAGCTCGGCATCATTGGTTCGGGGCAGCACCTTTTCAATGCTGGCCAGCACAATCCTTGTTTTGGGGATCAGGGCACCCAAATCGCCGTTGCCTTCGTTGGTGACCAGAACATTGGCCCCGGTCTCGGCAATCAGAAAATTGGCCCCCATAACACCCACATCAGCCGAAAGAAATTTGTCCCTTAAAATGGTTCTGACATCTTTGAGCAGGGCTTCGGGCGGTTTGTCCAATGAGTTTGAAAAGCCGAGTTGGGCGTGATGATCCTCAAACAACTGACGGATCTGTTCCTCGGGTTTATGCACGGCAGGCCCCGTGACATGGCTGGGGGGCTCGTCCCCTGCCAGCTGCAGAATATATTCCCCAAGATCGGTCTCATACCGGGCAACACCGACATCAGCCAGGGCACTGGGTGCATCTATTTCAGCGGCGATCATGCTTTTGGCGCATACCGCCAGTTTTGCCCCGGCGTTTTTGCAGATCTGCTGAATGACCATGCGGGCCTGGGCAGCAGTTTGCGCCCAATGAACCACAATGTCGTTCAATTGTGCATTTTTTTCATATTGCTCAAGATAGTGGGCCAGGTGATCCAGCGTATGGTTTTTAATCTCCCTGGCCCGCTGTTTCATTTCATCCAGGTGCGGTTCGCTGTTGACCGCCTGGCGGACCATGGCGGCAAATTCCTGGTTGGCCGCCATGGCCGAGCAAAGATAGTCGTCTTTAAGGGCGGCTGCCGCCTTTTCTTTGAATTTTTTCGGCTCCGGTCTCATTTGTTTTTGGCCTTTTTTCGGGGGGTGCCCAGGGCTCCGTCTCCGGTCATGCCCGCCAGAATCTCTGCGGCATGAAAAACCCGGATATTTTTTTTCAGGCGGTTCAGCCTGCCAAAAATATTCATCAAACATCCCAGATCTCCACCGGTGACGGTGTCTGCGCTTGTCCGCAGGATGGAATCCACCTTATCATCCACCAGCCGGGTGGAGATTTCAGGGTATTTGACACTGAACGTGCCCCCGAACCCGCAGCATTCCTGGGCAGCGTCCATCTCCACCAGGGTCAGGCACCGGACTTTGGCAAGCAGTGTTCTTGGCTGGTCCCAGACATTGAGTTCGCGCAATCCCGTGCATGAGTCATGGTAGGTGACCTTGCCCTTATATACGGCATTTAACTGTGGCAGCGGCATGATCCGGGCCAGAAAATCCAGAAGTTCATAGGATTTTTTAGAAAGCGATTCTGCCCTTTGAAACCATTGGGCGTCATCCTTTAACAGGTCAGGGTAGTGTTTGACGAACATGGACAGGCAGGACCCGGAAGGCCCAACCACAAAATCAAAGGGTTCGAACAGGGCGATATTTTGGCGAGCCAGCTGCGCGGTAAGTTTCCGGTTTCCGCTGTTGAAGGCGGGCCTGCCGCAGCAGGTCTGAGCCTCCGGTACACACACCTCACAGCCGCACGCTTCGAGCAGATGCACGGCGGCAAATGCAATGTTGGGTTTTAATGCGTCCACAAGGCAGGTATAAAAAAGCCCCACCCGGGGCCGGGAGGTTCCGGGCATATTCGGATCAGATGTATTCAAGGTCACCCGATTGATTAAAATGCATGGTTAAGGGTTCTGAAAGCCTTTCCACCTCGGTTTTCAGTTCGGAAAAACAGCCGCTGGACAAATACATCTCATCCAGCTCCAGGGTGTTTTTAATATGGACAAGTTTAAGGTCGCGATCGGTGTGGGGCCGGATGGTGGCAAGACCTAAAAATACTGCCTCTTTTTCGGTGGGGACAGTCATGGGCATCTTGCAGTCCTCGGGGCTGCAGGCGGTAAATCCGTTGATTGCGGTGGCCTGCCAGTCGATCTGGTTTAAAAGCTGTGGCGTTGCCACATCCACCATGCCGATACCCGAGGCATTCCCCTGGGATTCGGGACTCAGCCCCCGGACAAAGACCCGGCATATTTTGACCTGGGATTTCTGCTGCGCCAGCCGCATTGAAGAGAACCCCACCACATTGGGGTCCAGCCCTGCGCCGGTGAAATTTTTGCCTATCTGGTCCACAATGAGAAAATCCACTTTGTCCAGGGGGAGCCCAGGCAGGCACTTTCTGGCCGTACATAGCAGTTCCGTTTCCCTTTGCTCCAGATCTCTGCCCGGTGTTATCCGCAGATCACAGATGTCATGGTGCTGGTTTTCTACGATCTGGACCCCGAACAGCACATTGGTTTTTTCAATCAGCGCCCTGCCTGCCGTGACGATGATCTCATACATGCCACGGTCCACGGCCATGCGGTGGTAGTAATCCGCGCCTTTTTGGTTACCCAGGCCGATCACCAGCATTTTAAGGGTTCCGCTTTCAACGGGGCCTGTGAAGTCGGTGTGGGGTTTGACCCGGTTGATCAGGACAATGCCGTCGGCGTCCCGGGCCGGGCGGCTCATGTACAAGGGGATGCCGTCGGCCTCCCCGACGTGTACTACATCCGTGTCGGCATGGATTTTTACGCCCATGGCCTCTTCGGTGACGCCCAGGTGTGAGAGCACCTGAACCTGACCGTCGGCCGTGGCATTGCCATGGGACCCCATGGCTGGCACAATAAACGGCTGGGCACCGCAGGATTTAAGCTTTTTTACAACCTGCCGGACAATCCCGGCAATGTTGGTGATGCCCCGGCTTCCCACTGCAACGGCGATCCTGGCGCCGTCAATGTTCATGCCGTCCGTTTCTAACCCTGCCCACTGGTCCTCAATTGTCCGGCTGACACAAATGGCCGGGGGGACGTTAAAGCACTGTCTGACCCGCCGCATACGGGGCAATGACCTTTGAAACGCAGTTCCCGGTAACTTAAACAGCGGCGTTTTGATTGTATTGTTCACCTATCATCTCCAGCATGACCCGGTCGAATGTTTCAAGAAAGAATCGGTTTTCGTCCGGATTCCCAATGGACAGACGAATGGCGTTGGGGATTTTAAACACACTGCCGGGTCTGACAATCACCCCCTGGGATAAAAGCCGGTTAAACAAGTCGTCACCGTTACAGTGCAGCGGCACCATTAAAAAATTGGTTTCGCTGGGCCTTACCGTGATGCCGCGTGATTTAAATGCTGCAATCATTTTTTCACGTTCCACCCGGGTGGTTTCCAGGTGCTGCGCCTTGAATGTCTTCTCTTTCAGGGCGGCGATGGCGGCGGCCTGGGCCAGAACATTGACATTGAACGGCGGTTTGACTTTGGCGATCACCTCAACAATGGACGGGTGGGCTGTCAGGTAGCCGATGCGAAGTCCGGCCAGTCCGAACACCTTGGAAAAGGTCCGGATGCCGATCACCCGGGCGTCCGTGTCAAGGTAATCGCAGGCGTTGGCCGGGTCTTCCGAGGTAATATATTCCCAATAGGCCTGGTCAAGAACCACAACGATGT
The DNA here is from genome assembly GCF_963666145.1 of uncultured Desulfobacter sp. Lineage (NCBI taxonomy): Bacteria > Pseudomonadati > Thermodesulfobacteriota > Desulfobacteria > Desulfobacterales > Desulfobacteraceae > Desulfobacter > uncultured Desulfobacter sp. Next base: position 3,201,020 of record NZ_OY762614.1, read on the forward strand.
TGTCGGGCAATTGATCCAGAAAGGCATCAAAGGCTTGTCTTTTTAGTACGGTTCCCGTGGGATTGTTGGGCGAGCAGATCCAGACAATTTTGGTTTTCGCCGTAACGGCACCAAGCACCCTGTCCAGATCAATGCAGTCATCTTCTATAGGTACAAAGACGGGTGTGGCATCCATAAATTCCGTGGCCACGCGATAGGCATCAAAGGTGGGCTCCGGGATAATGGACTCATCTCCTGGATTTAAAAATGCCTGACCGATCATGTTCAGGCAGTCTTCGGCACCGTTTCCAATGAGCATCGTATCAAAAGGAATATCCAGATCTTTTTCCAGGGCCCGGCGCAATTCCCGGGCATGGCCGTCCGGATACCGGCTTACATTTTCAATGGCATCCACAATGGCCTGGCAAATGCCCTCGGGCATTTTAACCGAGCTTTCATTGGAGGCAAGTTTTACTACCTTGTCCAGTCCGAATTCTTCTTTAATGGCGTTAATGGGCCGGCCTGGGATATATGGATCCAGATCGTTGACCGAAGACCTGGCAACCTGTTTGGGGTTCACCTTTTTAGGTGTCGTGCTGTTCATGTACATTACCTTTATGTGTGACAACAAAATTCTTGCAAAATGTCGACTAAATCGATTTTTTTTATTTGCGTACTTGTTTAATTATTATTAATAAGGTGATTAATGTCGACAATTTGAATTTATGTCAAGGAGAAAATGGGGGGGTGTTTATCATGGAAATGGGCAGAAAAGTTTCAAAAATTTTTAAGCATACGTTCCAGATCTTCTTTTCTATAGGGTTTGGGAAGAAAATGGGTCCCTGCGTCCAGTATCTTTTCGGAAGAAAGCACCTGTGCCGGATATCCTGATACATACAGACACTGGATATGGGGATGTTCTTGCTTTAACTTGTCTGCAAGTTCATGCCCGTTCATTTCGGGCATGATTACATCCGTGATAAGCAGATCGATTTGCCCTGGGTGATCGGCTGAGATGCGAAGTGCCTCTTTGGGTGAATGTGCCGCCAACACCGTATATCCCATCTGTTCAAGCAGTTGGCGGCCTAAATTAAGCAGGGATTCTTCATCCTCCACTAAAAGAATGGTTGCATTTTGTCTGTCCGGTATTTTGTTCTTATGATGGCTATCTCCGGTATCGGCTGTTTTTTTGTGCTCTGGAAGTAAAATTGTAAAGGTTGAGCCTTCGCCCGGCCGGCTGGATACATCAATTGAGCCGTTGTTCTGCCTGACAATGCCATAAACCGTAGAGAGCCCTAATCCTGATCCTTTGGCCATCTCTTTTGTTGTAAAAAAAGGCTCAAAAATATTGGGAATCATATCTTTGTCCATGCCGCACCCGGTGTCAGTGATGGACAGTTGGACATAACGGCCGGCAGGTAAATCAATATTTTCATCCCTATTCGAGTCATTGGTGAACACATTGTCAGCTGCAATGGAAATTTGACCGGCACCGTTGATGGCATCCCCGGCATTGATACACAGATTGACCAAAATCTGATCCAGTTGACTTGGATCCACATTGACCATGCAAGGGGTGTCTGCCGGTATAAAATTAAGATTGATATCTTCTCTGAGCAACCTATGGAGCATATCCATCATCCTGGGGATGGTCTCATTAAAATCCAGTACCTGGGGGCTTACCATCTGTTTACGCGCAAAGGCGAGCAACTGCCCGGTCAGATTAGCCGACCGGCTGGCGGCCGCACTGATTTCGGTTATTCGTTCGAAATTCGGGTCATCGGCCGTCATATCCTCTTGCATCATCTCGGAATACCCCAGGATAATGCTGAGCATATTGTTAAAATCATGGGCAATCCCCCCGGCAAGCCTGCCCACAGACTCAAGTTTCTGGGAGTGGATCAGTTGCTGCTCCAGCTTTTTTTGGGCTTGCTCAGCCTGCTTTCGTTCTTCGATCTCTTTGACCAGTTGCTGGTTGACCTGCCTGAGTTCTGCGACCCGTTCTTTGACCAGTTCTTCAAGATGTATTTTGTCATCCCTGAGACGGTCTTCGGCCTGTTTAATCCTGAGCATGGCCCGAACCTGGGCGGCAAGTGCCGCCTCATCAATGGGCTTGGTTAAAAACGCATCCGCACCAAGATCAAGGGCCTTAACCCGGCTCTTTGAATCTGTCCGGACCGCTGTCAGCATAATGACAGGGATATGGGCGGTGGCCTCTATGGTTTTTAACTCCCGGCAGGTTTCAAACCCATCCATTCCCGGCATGTGAATATCCAGCAAAATGGTATCCGGATGGCCTATGATTGCTTTGTGAATGCCTTCTTCGCCTGAAGATGCCGTAATAACCTTACTGTTTGGGATCAGCAGCTTGAGCAGCGCACTGATTGTTATCAGGTTGTCCTGATTATCGTCGATGGTCAGAATGCAGGTCATTGTTTCTCCTCCGGATCTGTCTGCAGCCAGAACCGCACTTTTTTTCTCAACGCTTCCGGGTTGATGGGTTTGGGAATATAGTCATCGCAGCCTGCCCCGAGGATTCGCTGCTTGTCTCCCTGCATGGCCTGGGCCGTTAACGCGACAACGGGAATGTGTTTTGTCCGGTCTTCTTTTTTTAAGGCGGCGACAACTTCAAACCCATCCATTTGGGGCAGGGCCATGTCCAGAAAAATGAGATCCGGGGTCATGGCTCTTGCCATATCCAGTCCCTGACGCCCATCTTCGGCCTCCTTCACATCTAATCCTTTGGGTAGTATTGCTTTGATGGTGGTCATATTGTCCGGGTTGTCTTCCACGATCAAAACCACGGGGCTGGAGGTTCCTGGCTTGGGGGCAATCGGTCGGGACAATCGGGGAGCAATGGCGGTTTTTAAAACCTTGTTAACCTGTTCGAATAACTGCCCGGTACATTCCGGTGTTTTTAGCAGAATGGAGGAGGCGTTCATCTCCAGGGCCCTTTTCTCTTCGGGGGAGAGATCTTTGGCGGTTAATACCAGAACAGGGATACCGGATGTTTCCGGATTGGCCCGGATGGCTTTAATCAGTTCAAAACCGTTCATTCCGGGCATCATCAGATCTATGACCATCATATCGGGCAAGTTGGATTCGAGCATTTCCAGGCATTGCTCCCCGGAGTCTGCGGTAATGACCTGGGCGCCCTCCCGGGTGAGCCACAGGGCCGCCTGGTTGCGCTCTGTTTCATTATCATCCACGATCATCACCGTGGACGGCATTGTCTGGTGAATTTTTTCAATTTCACCGATCAGTTGTTCCCGATCCAGGGGTTTGTTCACATACCCTTCGGCACCCAGAGCCAGCCCGGTACTGCGGTCGTCGGACACAGATACAATAACCACAGGAATTTTAGCGGTAACCGGGTCTTCTTTTAACCGCGTCAATACTTCCCACCCGTCCATTTCGGGCATGATGACATCCAGGGTGATGGCCAAAATGGGATGGGTCCTGGCATAGTTAAGCGCCTGCCTGCCTGTGGCTGCGGTCAGGGTGGCATAACCCTGTCTTTGAAATGCATCGCTCAAAAGTTCCCGCGTTTTTTTGTCATCATCCACAATGAGGATGCTGGGTGGTTTTTTCTTCATGTCCCCTGGCAAAGATTCTTTTTGCAGAGGCTTCTGGGGGGCACCCTGGGGATTGACCGGGAGCGTGACAATAAACGTGCTGCCTTGGTCAATTACGGAGGACACTTTGATTTCTCCGCTCATCAACTGAACCGCTTTGTAGGCGATGGCCAGCCCAAGCCCGGTACCTTCATATTTCCGGGTTGTGGTGCCGTCGGACTGCCGGAATTCTTCAAATATGGTTTTTAGATCTTTAGAAGAGATACCGATACCCGAATCTTTAATGGTGATTTCAACATGGCCGTTTTGTTCAAGGGCCGACACCGTGACCCCACCTTTTTCTGTGAACTTCACCGCATTGGCAATGATGTTTTCAAGCACCTGATGGACCTTGGCCTCATCACTTTCAAGCATGGGAAGTGTTTCGGAAAGCTGGGTGTCAAGCTGGATATTTTTATTCCGGGCAAGTGGTGAAAGGCTTTCCATGATATTGTCAATTGTGCGGGCAAGGGAAAAGCGGGTGTAATCCAGTTCCATCTTGCCCGACTCTATTTTGGACAGGTCGAGAATGTCGTTGATCAATGCCAGCAGGCGTTTGCCGTTGCGTTCAATGATTTCCAGATAATTTTTTTCCTCCGGGGTTAATTTATCGCCGGCCTGGGTAATCAATACCCGTGACAATGCGTTCACTGAGTTCAGCGGGGTTCGCAGCTCATGGCTCATATTGGATAGGAATTCACTTTTTAAACGGTTGGCTTCTTCCACCTGTTTTTGCTGGCGTTCAAGGGAAATATTTTTTTGGCTTAACTCCTCGGACTGATGCTCGATCTCCGTATTTAAAGATAGTAGCTGTTCATTGGCCTTTTGGGCGTTGTTAAGCAGCTGGTTCACCTGTTCTTTTTTTCGGGCTGCGTAGAGCAGCACGGAAAACGACCGGATGGCGGAAAGCAGGTATTGCTGTTTTGGCGTATCCGCAGGGTCAAAAAAGGCGACTTCAAAAACACCAAACAGATGGTTTTTATACAACATGGGGACGGCTATAATATCCGAAGGGGTTTGGTTTTGTCTGCCGGATTTGACCGATGCGTCACCAGGCGCTGGCCGGGAGAGCATAATTTCTTTTTTATCTTTTGCGGCCTGGCCCACAAGTCCCTCTCCCAGATCAAAGCGTTTGGCGAACTGACCGCCTTCGGGAGCCGCGTAATAGTAACTGAGGCGGCATTGGGCTGTTGATTCATCATAGGTGTATATGGCGCCGGCGCAGTTCTTCAGGCTTTGACAAAGGTGGGTGCAGCCTTTATCCAGCATCTCCTCAAATCCAAGGTTTCCGGATAGGGCGTGAATCAGTTCATTTCCCATGCGCTGAAGCCAGAACTGTCCTTGCAGACGGTGAATCAGGCGGTTGAAATGACTTGCCAGTGCAGCAATTTCATGATTTCCCTTGACGGTTGTCTGCTCCAGTTCTCCTGTCTGGGTGATCCGGGCGATGGTTTGGCGAAATGTTTCAATGGCGCCCAGGATGCTCGAAGACAACAGATAACCGATGGTGATTGCCAGACACATAAAAAGGGTAATTGAGGTGAGGATATGAATATAAACCCGGCGCTGGGTTTTGAGCGCATCCTGCATAAATCCGTCTGCCTTGTTTCGGGCGTAACGGGTGAGCTCTTCCATGCGCCTTTCCAGGTGGGCGACGTAATCGGCGCCTTTTTTTCGGGTGATCAGGTTGGCTGAAGTCCTGTCCCCTTTGAGAACAAAGTCCTGGACCTCCAGCCGAATGGGCTTCCAGCCATCAAAAAGCAGGATGGTACTTTCAATCAGCTGCCTGCCTTCTTTGCCCAGGATATAGCGCTTGATCAGATTCAGTTCTCGGTATACCACCGCCTCTTTTTCCCGGACCTCCTGGATGGCCAGGGAAATATCGGCCTGACTTTGGGCGGTTGAGACATCTTTCATGGATCGATGCATGGCAAGCACCCCGGCTTTGGCTTCCAGGGCTGCATTGGATACCTGAAGTGGATGGGTGTACAGTGTCTGTGTAAGCTCATTGAGGACTTCTATTTGACGGTAGGTGCTGATACTCAATGCCACAAACAGGATAATAATCAGGGAAAATGAAAACACCATCCGGTTTTTTAATGACAACCTGTCAAAAACACTCATCGGCACTGTTCCTACAATTAAGCTACAATTAGACTATTAGTTGTCTGCGAGAATGAATGTTGTAGAACGTATGTGGTAACTTTTCGAAAGAATCGCCCTTACCGTAATAATTCAGACAACGGTATGCAGCGAGAACTATTCTGTTCGATGTGCGAAGAGTAAATTCATTGATTCCCACAGATTGAGATTAAATTTTATAGGAATTTTATCAAATAGTTTTAAAAAAGCAAGCTTTTGCCTTTACCGTTTTTACACGTATTGTCGTGTATCGACCAAGAACGTTTAGATGAAAAGTATTTTGATTTTAATGGTCTTCTGCAGTGAAACTCAGCCCGGGCACAGATAGCCTTTTCTGGAGCATGTGGACGGCCAGGCTCATGACGCCTACGAGGACCAGATAGATCAGTGCCACGAGAATGTAGGTGGGGATGGGGGCAAAATGCTGGCTGGAGAGCATCTTGGCTTCGCCCATGAGATCGGGTACGGCAATGAGAAAAATGACGGCCGTATACTTGACCATGGCGATGAACTCATTGGACCAGGTCGGAATGACCAGGCGCAGGGCCTGGGGCAGGATAATATGCCGGATACCTGACAGACGGCTCATGCCGATGGCCCGGGCCGCCTTCATCTGGCCCTGGGACACCGACAGCAGGGCGCCTCTGAAATACTCGCACTGGTAGGCGGCGGAGTTGCATCCCAGGGTGAAAAACGCCGCACCCATGCGGGAAAAGGAAATTCCGGCCTCGGGCAGGCCGTAATAGACCACAAAAAGCTGGACCAGCAGGGGGGTGCCGCGGAACAGGGTGAGATAGGCCGTGCAGAACGGCTGCAGCAGTTTGCCGCCGTAAACCCGGACCAGGGCCATGGGCAGCCCGATGGCAAGGCCGATGAGCAAAGAGCCTGCAGTTACCTTCAAGGTGATCAGGGTGCCCCTGAGCATGTCCGGCAGGGCCATGGCGGCGTAGGCCAAAAATTCGTGCATGGTTTATCCCTCCAGCTGGTTGATCAGGGAGAGAAAGGCCCGGGTCCGTTCGGATTCGGGATTGGTAAAAACCTGATCCGGGGTGCCCTGTTCGAGGATGTACCCGCCCTCCATGAAGATCACCCGGTCGGCCACCTCCCGGGCAAACCCCATTTCGTGGGAGACCACAATCATGGTCATGCCGTCGGCGGCCAGTTTTTTCATCACGGCCAGCACCTCGCCGGTAAGCTCCGGATCCAGGGCAGAAGTGGGCTCGTCAAAGAGCATGACCTTGGGGGACATGCCCAGGGCCCGGGCAATGCCCACCCGCTGTTTCTGGCCCCCGGACAACTGGGCCGGGTACTTGTCCGCATGATCCGCCATGCCCACCCGGGACAGTTCGGCCATGGCTTTATCATGGGCCGCCTGCTTTTTCATTTTCAGAACTTTTGTCATCCCCACGGTGACGTTGTCTAAAACCGACAGGTGGTTAAAGAGGTTGAAGTCCTGGAAGACCATGCCCATCTGGCGGCGGACCAGATCCTCGTCCATGCCCGGGGCCGTTATCTCGGTATCCTCCAGAAAGATCTTTCCCCCCGAGGGCTGGTGGAGCAGGTTCAGGCATTGGAGCATGGTGCTTTTTCCCGTGCCGCTGCTGCCGATAACCACCACCACTTCGCTGGGGGTCACCTCAAAGCTTACCCCCTTGATGACCTGGCTGGATCCGAATGACTTGGTTAAATTCTCAACTCTTAAAAGCGGCTTCACGGTATTTTCCTTAAAATTTGACGGCATATTTTCTTTCCACGGCTTCAAGCAGTTTGCTTAAGATCAGGGTCATGACAATGTAAAAGGCTGCGGCACAGCCGAATGCCAGAAGCGGTTCCATGGTCGAGGCACTGGCGTACTGGGCCCGGCGCAGCAGCTCCGGCACCCCGATGACAAACACCAGGGAGGAGTCCTTGAGTACCAGGGAAATTTCGTTGATCAGGGAGGGAATGGCCACCCTGAACGCCTGGGGCAGGATAATCGTACGGATCGCCGTAACCCGGCTCATACCGATGGCCCGGGCCGCCCGCATCTGGCCGGTTGGGATGGCCAGGATGGCGCCCCGGAAGATTTCGGTCTGATAGGCGCCCGAGGCAAAGCCCAGGGCAATGGCCCCGGACATGAAAGGGGTCAGGTCTATGAATTCCGAGATGACAAAAAAGAGAATAAAGATGATAACAATCACGGGGATCGCCCGGATCACGATACTGTATACTGTGGCAATGCTCTTGGACACGGGGCCGCCGTAGACTCTGAACACCGCCATGGCTGCCCCGAAGAGACACCCGATACTTAGAGCGATGGCCGTCACCGACACTGTTACGCCCAACCCCGGGAGCAGAAATTTCATCATCCCGGCTGCGCCGGTTAACCCGTCCATGTCATCATCCTTTTAAAAAAGGGGAGCGTGTTTTCGCTCCCCTGGATTTTTTCAACGCCTGCAAGAAAATTAGAGCAGATTGTACTTCTCTATGAGTTTGTCTATGGTTCCGTCTGTCTTGAGTTCCTCAATGGCCTTGTTGATGGCGTTGACAAGTTCAGTGTTTCCTTTAGTTACGGCCAGGCTTTGTCCTGCGGAAATGGTTTCCCGGGTGACCAGGGCCACTTTAAGGCCGTTTTTTTCGGCCAGGGCTTTGGCCGGGTCGGACTGGATGTGCAGCACGTCAATGCGGCCGTTTTTTAGATCCATGGCGGCATTGTCCACCCGTTCATAGGAAAAGTAGTTCTCCTTGGGCAGCTTGCCGGTTTTAATCAGGTTGTCCTGGATCCATTTTTCCTGGACGGTTCCGGTTTGTCCGCCCACTTTATAAGTAGTGGAGTCAAACACGGATGTCAGGGTAATGTCCGAATCGGCCTTGACCAGCAGGGCGTCGGCAATGTCGTGGTAGACCACGGAAAAATCCACCTGTGTTTTGCGGTCCTCGGTGGCCTGCATGGCGGCGATGACCACATCAATTTTTTTTTTCTGAAGGGCTGCGATCAGGGTATCAAATCCCATGTCCACGATCTTTACTTCTTTGCCCATCTTTTCGCCGATGGCCCGGACCAGATCCATGTCAAAGCCTGTAAAATTGCCGTCAGCATCGGTGAATTCGTAAGGGGGATAGTCTGCGGAGGTTCCCACAACCAGTTTATCCGCAGCCGATGCCGAAACGGCAAGGCTCAGGATAAGGCCTAAAGCAAGCACTGCACTTACAATTTTTTTCATCATTTCTTCTCCAATAAAGTTAGGGTGAAACAGGCATGGGGTGCCAAACGCCTGTTTTGTCTATTTTTAATTTTCTTTGTTGGTGGTAGCAAAATTTTTCTACAAAAATGTCGACCAAAATAGCCATATCTTTCACTTATTTGTCAAATATATCTTATTGGCGTAATTAATGTCGACAATTAATAAACATGTCAAGGAAAAAATACAGACCTTCACCACGGAAATAAAGCAGAACGTATTCAGGGGGTTTGGGGTTTCTGTTTTCGGGTGGCCGTCAGGTTGATTTCCAAAGCCCCTCTCAGGTGACTGGACATGGCATACTTGGCCCCGGCCGTGTTTTTATACAGGATATTGTCCAGGATCTGTTTGTGTTCGTCATAAATTTCCCACATGGCAGGACCCGGGGTCTGTAAATGGGGAAATGATATTTTGATCCGGTCCTGCAGGCTGCGGTAAAATTCAATCATCAGGGTGTTGCCGCCGCCTTTGATGATCAGGTTGTGAAACTGCCAGTCAATATTTGTTATTTCGGCAAGGTTGTTTTGATCAATCAATGGTTTCAATCGGTCCACGGCATGCTGCAGGCCTTGGGCCGTCTCCCGGGTCATATTTTCAATCACCAGATCAATGGCGCTCAGCTCCAGGGCCTCGCGCAGCACATGCAGGTCTTCTATCTCTTTGGCTGAAAAGACTTTAACAATAAAGCCGCGGTTGTGGCGGGATTCTATCAGTCCGTGTTCGGCCAGGCGAAACAGGGCCTGGCGCACGGGGGACCGGCTGATGTTCATTGTTTCGGCAATTTCCGTGTCTGAAATCCGGTTGCCGGGCAGCAGCTGGTAATTTAAGATTTTTTTGCGAATGTCATCGAACACAATGCTTGTTAGGTTTCTGTTTTTCATGTTTAAATCATAAAGTCGACAAAATAAGATTACAAGGTTAATTCATGTTCGACTTGTTTATGACACGTTCCGGATCTTTGTCAACCATCCCATGCGGCGTCAATGATGATTTTTAAGGTAACCGCTATATGCCTTCGGAGGGCAGATTATTAACCAGCCATTGTTTGAAAGCATCGACCCCCTTTGAGTTGTGGTTCAGCTCGGGCCAGGAAAAATAATAATTTCCCGTACGGATGGGCGTTCGCCCAAAGGGAGCGACCAGGCGCCCGGATTCAAGCTCGTCCCGGATTAGGAAAAGATCTCCCAGGGCCAGCCCCAAACCCGCTGTGGCGGCCTGTAACGCGGCATCGTCCACCTCAAAGACCCGGCTTTTTTCCAGGGGGAAATTTTGAATGCCGTTCTGGTCTGCCCACGCGGCCCATTCCTTTAAATCCGGGCTGTTATGCAGCAGCATATAGTGTTTGATATTTTTAGGGTCATTGACGACAGGTTGTGTCTTGAGCAGTTGCGGAGCACAAACAGGGATGAGCTGTTCCTTTAAGATAAGCGTTCGGTTGATGCCGGGCACGTCTTCTCCCAGGTGGGTGATGCCGGCATCAAAATTTTCCTTTGAAAAATCCACATTCACGCTGGATGTGGTAAACCGGACCTGGATGTCCGGATAGAGAGCCTGGAATTTATGAAGCTGGGGGATTAGCCAGCGGATGGCAAATGTAGGGTGGACCTTTAGATTCAGATCCTGGGGCCGGTGTTTGATCCTGACAACCGCTTCGGTCATGATGTTGAAAGCCCTTGCCAGATCCCGGGCCAGAATCCGTCCCTGCTCCGTGAGATCCAGTTTTCGGTGGGTCCGGTGGAACAGAATTACGTTCAGCTGGTTTTCCAGCAGCTTGATCTGGCGACTGACCGCGCCCTGGGTGACGTTGAGTTCCCGGGCGGCCCGGGTAAAGCTTAAATGTCTGGCTGCGGCCTCGAAAAATTTAAGTCCGTTCAGGGACGGCAGACAGTGGTAATGGGTTTCTTTCATGAGTTTTTCTCATCTCAATGATGCATTAAAGTGGTTTGACGAGCCATATTTTTACGTTAAAATCATGCAAATTGAAATAGAAACCTGATTTTAATTTAATGAAAAAATCAATAAGTTGATGAGTTTCTTTCATGTTTTGTTGTGGGCTTCGTCTGGGCGCTGACAGACCCGGTCGGTCCATGGCCGTTGATGAAAAAATGTAAAGGAAAGATCATGAAAACAAAAGAATATATTGCCCTTGAAGACCAGTATGGCGCCAAAAATTATAAACCCCTGGATGTGGTTCTTTGCAAGGGCGAGGGCATCTGGGTGTGGGATGCGGACGGCAATAAGTACATGGACTGCCTGTCTGCATATTCTGCCGTGAACCAGGGCCATTGCCACCCTAAAATTCGCCAGGCCATGATAGACCAGGCCAATAAATTGACCCTGACCTCCCGGGCGTTTCGAAATGACCAGCTTCCCCTGCTGTATGAGGAATTATGTTCATTGACCCATTCCCACAAGGTACTGCCCATGAATTCAGGGGCGGAAGCGGTTGAAACCGTGATCAAATGTGCAAGAAAATGGGGATATGAATCCAAGAATGTGGGGGAAAATGAGGCTGAGATCATTGTCTGCAACAACAATTTCCATGGCCGGACCTTGTCTATCATCGGGTTTTCCACCGATGAGAATGCCCGGAAGAATTTCGGACCGTTTACCCCGGGGTTTGTCAATATTCCCTTTGGAGATGCCGACGCACTGGAAAAGGCCATCGGGCCAAATACCGTCGCATTTTTTGTGGAACCCATCCAGGGCGAGGCCGGGGTGATTATCCCGCCCAAAGGCTATCTTAAACAGGTCAGAGAGATCTGCAGCCGCAAAAAGATCCTGATGATTTTAGATGAGATCCAGACGGGCCTGGGCCGGACTGGAAAGCTTCTTGCCGAAGAGCATGAAGGGGTTCAGGCCGATTTAACCCTGATCGGAAAAGCCTTGTCCGGCGGATTTTATCCCGTGTCCGCGGTTCTGTCCAATGATGAAGTATTAGGGCTGCTGCAGCCGGGTCAGCATGGGTCCACCTTCGGCGGCAACCCCATGGCCTGCGCTGTCTCGCGCATGGCGTTAAAGGTGCTGGTGGAAGAAAACATGATCGAAAATGCCGCTGACATGGGAACTTATTTTTTAGACCAGCTCAAACAAATCGATTGCCCGGCCATCAAAGAGATCCGGGGAATCGGCCTGATGATTGCCGTGGAGCTTCATGAAAACACCCCGGGAGGTGCCAGGGCCATATGCGAACGTCTTGCCGGGCTGGGAATCCTGTGCAAGGAAACCCATACCTATACCATCCGGTTTGCCCCGCCCCTGGTGATCACCAAGGCCGACATTGACTGGGCCATGGCCCGGATCTCCATGGCGTTTAAGGATGTCAAATCGGCGTCAGAAGACAATCGGTAAAAAAGTAATTTCTTAATCGGATAGCCCATCCTCATCAACGGGAGCATATTCAATATGCTCCCTTCTTCAATTAAATTCATCCAAAGACAGTCTTTGTTCTTCAATCGACAGTTTTTTTTATCAATATTTGTCATCATACCAGTCTTTGTAATGACAGCATTATTAATTTAAAGAACGGAGATTGATCATATGCAGCTTGAAATAACCAATTTGAACAAGACTTATGCCGGGAAAGTCACCGCGTTAAAGGACGTCTCCCTCACCATCGGGACCGGCATGTTCGGCCTGCTCGGTGAGAACGGGGCCGGAAAATCCTCTTTGATGCGTATTATCGCCACCCTCCAGGACGCAGATTCCGGAACGGTTCGCTTCAATGGTATTGATGTGCTGGCAGCCCCCGAAAAACTGCGAAGACAACTGGGGTATCTGCCCCAGGAATTCGGGGTGTATCCTTCGGTGACAGCAGAAGAACTGCTCGCCCATATTGCGGATTTAAAAGGCATTGCAAGTGTTGGTGAACGAAAGGACCAGGTGGATGCGCTGCTGCAGAAGGTCAACCTCTGGGATCAGCGGAAAAGAAAAATAGGCGGATTTTCCGGCGGGATGAAGCAGCGGTTCGGCATTGCCCAGGCCCTATTGGGCAACCCCAAGCTGATCATTGTTGATGAGCCCACCGCCGGTCTGGACCCGGTGGAGCGCAACCGCTTTTACAACCTGCTGTCAGAAATCGGCGAACACACGGTGGTGATCCTGTCCACCCATATTGTCGAGGATGTGAGCACCCTTTGCAACAATATGGCTATTTTGGGCCGGGGTAGGGTCCTTCGGGTGGGTACTCCCAGGGCGCTTGAACAAAGCCTTGACGGCCTCTTGTGGACCAAATCAATTCAAAAGGAGGAATTGGACGGGTATCGTGAACGAACGGACGTGCTTTCCAGCCACTTTCATCTGGGCACGCTCAATCTTACCATCTGTGCCGAGGCAGACCCCGGCGACGGTTTTGTTTCCAAACCGCCCAGTCTGGCAGATACCTATTTTCATACCCTGAAAACAATGACGTCCAATCAGTAGGAGCCCGTTATGATTTCGAACATATTTTCGTTTGAGTTAAGGTACCGGTTCAGGCATCCGCTCACTTATTTGATTCTTTTCATGCTGGCCGGACAGGGTATCTGGTATGCCCTGGGCGTCTATGACTATTACACCAGTGATGAAACCCTGCTCAACGGTGCGGGCATTTTCTACCAGTGTATGGCCGGCGGGGGGATGCTTGTTGTGGCCATTGTGGCCATGATCAGCGGCTCGACCCTGTACCGGGATATCGCCGTGGGATCGGCCTATTATGTGTATGCCTGCCCCCTGGATGAAAAGCGTTTTTTTCTCACCCACTTCATCACGGCATATACCATCAACCTGTTGCTGGTGGCAGCTTATCCGCTGGGCATGGTTTTGATTAAGTATTCCGGGTTGGGCGAGCCTCATCAGTTGGGATCGACACCGTGGCCGGAACTGATTCACGGCTATTTGATTTTTTGCGTTCCCAATCTTTTTGTATTAACTGCGGTCTGTTTTTTCTGCCTGGTTCATGTCCGTAAAATATCGGCTGCCTATATCGGGGTGGTGGCCTTGACCGTGTTGTTTGTGGTCAGTGAGGTGATGAGTGAAAATTCACCCTACAGATTTTTTCTGGAGGTGATGGATCCCTTTGGGTATGTCTACTGCAAACTGCTGGTCCATGAGCTGCCGGTGGCCTTGAAAAACAGCGGGTTCCTCCCCATGACCGCGTCGTTCTGGGTGAACCGTCTGGTCTGGATATTTATGGGGCTTTTAGGCCTTTATCTGAGCTACAGACGATTCTCTTTTCAATATTTTCTCAGGGCGCCGGCAGGCGCCATACGCCAGAAAGCCGGCAGGCAGGAGTCAGACTGTGCATCTTCATTCGGTGACGGGGTGCCGATCCCAAAGGTCTTGTGTCAATACGGCCGAAAAGAAAACCTGCTCAAAGTATTGCGGCTTGCAAAAGTTGAATTTCTTAGCGTGGTCAGACCCGCATCATTCAAAATTATTTTCGGTCTGCTCATCTTTATCATTTTTATGCAGAACCTGTTCTGGAACTCCACCTATTACATCGGCCACCAGGTGCCGCTGACATCGGGGATGTGCAATGTCCGGCTGGCTAACGGATTTTTGTTCATGGTCATTCTCATGCTGCTGGCCGGAGAGCTTTTTTACAAGGAACGGACCAGCGGATTCTGGCAGATTACGGGGGCCGCCCCGTCACCCACCTGGGTGCTGCAGGTGCCAAAGCTGTTGGCCATGTTCGCCGTGGCCTTTGTCTTTGCCCTGGCCATATTTGGGGGCGGGATATGCGCCCAGGCACTGCAGGGATTCTGGGACATGGATCTGGCGCTCTATATGGGGGATATATTCGGTTACAAGTTTGGATGGATCACCTATATGTTCAACATCGTCCTGGTCTTTTTTCTGGCAGGCCTGTTCAATAACCGCTACCTGACCCATGTGGTTGCCATTGGATATTATCTGTTCATTATTATCAGTTTTGACATCGGTTTGATTGAGCAGGTGCGTTTTGGGTATTCCCTGACCCCGGGACTGGACGATTATTCTGAAATGATGGGCTACGGCATCTGGGAGCGGTCGTCGTTCTTTTTTTTCCTGATGTGGACCGCCCTTGCCGTGGTGTTTGTTTTGGCCGGAATCCAGTTCTGGCGACGGGGCACTGAACAGCGGGCTTTTTCTCTCAGACGCCTGCTTGGCGGCGAACTGACAGCCGGGGCAAAAGTTGCCGGTCTTGCTGCGTTGGTTGTGTTTTTTGTGCTGCAGGGCGTTATCGTTCGACAATCAAACGAACTGAGAAATTATATCTCTTCTGATCAGGCAGATGCCGAATCGGCTTTGTATGAAACCGTGTATGCAAAGACTGCAGGGTCCAGCCGGTTGGCAAGGCAGGTGAATGATCTGCAAATCGACCTGTTCCCCGAACAGAGAAGAGCCGAGTATGCCGCCACAATGACCCTGGCCAATCTGTCAATAAAACCTTTGGGAACACTTTATCTGAATGTGGATGCACACACACAGATCTCTTCGCTGACCCTGGGAAATGCCCCCTTGGATCTTGCCAAAAGAGATGTTGCCCTGGGCATGTCCGCGTACAACCTGCCGGATCCCATTCAACCCGGAGAAAAAGCGACCATTTTTATCAAAGCGGTCCGCCAATACCGGGGATTCCCCCAGACCGCAGACGAACCCCAGGCAGATCTTGCATATAACGGTCTGTTTTTTACCGAAGCGCTTCCCTTGACCGGCTTTGATTCGGATAAAACCCTCCAGGATAACCGGGACAGGGAAAATTATCATTTAACCAAACTGGTCTCGCGTCTTGATCCCATTGACGATGCCCATGGGTTGCGCCGGGGATTTGTTTCGCCCTGGCAGCAGCCCGACGGCACGCAGACGTTGAACCTGACCGTGAGCACCAGTGTGCCCCAGCAGCCCTTTGCCCCGGGGCGGGTCATCAGGACATGGCAGGAGGGTGACAGAAATTATGCCTTTTTTCAGGTGGATACCCCAAATATGGTTCAACCTTATATCGGTTCCGCCGCTTATCAGAGCCGCAAGAGCCTCATAGAGCGGGTGCAAGTGAACCTGCTTTATCATCCCGGGCATGATTATAATCTAAATGAATTTGAACACGCCATTGGGGCGGGGATCGCATTTATCAACACGGAACTGGGCGTCTATCCCTATCCCGAACTCCGGGTGGCGGAAATTCCATATCACCAGAAGGATTCCTATGCCATGGCCGGTGCCATTGCCCTCTCGGAAAAAGAGGGGTGGTATGGCGATCGTAATGTCGGCGAGATAAGGGGATACATCCAGTATGTCCTGGCCCGGGATCTGATCCGGCAGTGGATTGCGGCAAACAGTTTTATTCCTGATGTCCAGGGGGCGGATATGATCTGGACCGCACTGCCCGGTGCCCTTGCATTGCAGGTGGTGGACAGCCGGGTAGGTGCCAGGGAAGTCGAGGCGCTCTTTGTCAAGATGCGCAAAACCTACCATAAAGACCGGACCAATGAGCCTATCCGGGAACCGCCGCTGATTTTTGCCGATAATATCGACTATCTGGAGGCGAATAAAGGGACTATGGCTCTGTACAAACTGGCCGGTGCCGTTGGTTATGATCGCTTCAACAGATTCGTGGGCGAGTGGATTACCCAGAGTTCGGGTCCCCTGGTGTTTCATGAATTTTATGAGAAAGTGAAAAAGAGCTGGGGGCTTGATCCGGCGCTTTGCAGGCTGTTTGAGGTGGTTGAAGACCAGGTCGCACTATAGTAAACGAAGATATGGGGTGATGAAGACTGTCGGAGAGTTCTCTCTTTCAGCCTTCATCATTCCCGTTTGTGTGTACAAGATATCGTTTTACACCAGTGTTTCGCCCGAGGGTTTCACGCCCTTGAAGTTAATCGGTTTATCCGTTGCCGGACCGAATCGGAATACATTTTTATCTACAAATCGATGGAGCTGTATATCCACATAAATGGTCTGGTTGGGCATCAGGATTTTTTGCACCTCTTGTTGAGACGGACGAAATTCTGCCGCCGCATAATAGCTGAATCCCTTGGTGGGCCTTGCCTCCACCCGTAATCCGAATTGACCTTTTTCGATGATATCCAGCATTTTGACGGTGTTCAGGTAGTAGACCAGGCGGCCGGTATTTGCATTCATCTGGCGGTCCAGAAAAAAACCTTTGGGGAGTTTGTCCGGCTGGTACCGGCTTCCGGCCAGCAGCAGCAGATCATAATCCCCCTGGGCGATCGGCTCCCCCTGGTCGTCACGGACATTAAATACCAGCATGCAGTATTGGTCCCCGTCTTTTTGGTCCTTTTGTGTTTCATCGTTCAGGTGCTTAAGTTGCGTCGCGTATGCCTGCTGACTGTCTACCTGGAAACACGATAAAATATCCTGGACCACCGGTGCCCCGGTGTCGCTGGGGCCGATACTGCGCATGATGCCCATTTTTTTTCCGCTGTGGCTGTACTGGTTGTAGACTCTCAGGGGAATGGGCTGGGGATGCCTGATCCCCCCGTCTTTTGCCAATTTCAGGCTAAAGGTCTGTGGCTGTTTTCTGATCTCTTCATCCAGGGATTGGACCAGTGACACGCAGCAGCAGTTCATGTTGGCACCGGCCACCCGGACCACCCCATCGGATCCTTTTTCAACAAGATACGAGTTGATAAAATCATAGAATTTATTATCAATTCCCTGGCCGGTGAGCACAAACGGATAAAAAGAGGTGTTGGTCATGTCATAATCCAGCCAGGTGTGGTTCAGGTCCCACTGGCCCTCACTGCCAAGGCTGAGCCAGTCCAGCACCCGCTGCCCGGGTTCAATGCCGTTGAACCAGGCTTTGAGCCTGCCCACCCGAGCTTTGCCCAGAACGGCCAGGGTTGAACCGTGATTTGCCGGGGCCAGCATCACCAGGTGTTTTAAAGGCAGGGTGTTCAATTTTTTGGCTCCGTAAAAGCGATCCACCCAGGTTCGTACCACAGGGCCGCCGGTGGAGTGGGTAATGCATGAAAACGGTGCAATCTGGGTGGCCGTGTTTCCCGGCAGATCCCGCAGGGCACGGTCCAGGGCCCGGGCGATATCATCCATGGTGACATTGTCATTAAAACTGATGTACCGGCCCAGATAAATATGCCGGATATCCAGACCCAGGCCGACGCCAGCAGCAGCGTTGGACAATGCCCTGGGAAGATCGCCGTAGGTATCCGTACTGGTCACACTCCATCCGTGAACAAAAATAAGCTGCATCATGGTTTTCCTTTTGAGTTTCGTCGCAGCCGGATTTTACCGGACTGCGTCATGAGCGTTAGTTTCCTTTGATATAATCCATGGTTTCTGCCACGTTTACAATTTCGTACGCCGCCCCGGGAACCAGTATAAACTCGCTGGCCCCAAACGGATGCGGCAGATTGCCCCAGTCATAGGTATAGCCCAGGCCTGTCCATGGGACGCCCGGCCGGGTTCTGAAATCCTCGAAATATAAATTTTTATAGAAACAGGGATAACAGGCAATCCCTTTTACCTTGGGTTCCTTTTTTGAAAATGAGATGTTGCACACCGTATCATCAATTTCCGGGTCAGGGCAAGGCCGGAACAAATCCTTGGGGCTCACCCACATCTCAACGAACAGGTCATAATGCCATTCGGGCTTCAGCCCCAGATACTGTTTCAGCCTGAGATCAATTTGATCTTTGCCGGCCGAAGGGAATCGTGACACATAGTGTTGGGCAAAAATTTTGACTTGGGGGGCGGTGGTCACCCAGGTGACATAGGCCTCGTTGTTGTCGGTGGCATGTCTGCCCTTGTAAAAGGACTCATAGGATTGGCGGCTTTTCCACATGACCACCCGCACCCGGGTTTTATCGGTATTCCAGATCAGGTCCGTGTTGTCCTGTGTCACCGCCACAAGTTGATCATACACATCTGCCGGTTCCACCACGGCTGCATCATTTACCGCCTTTTCAAAGATGCCCGGTCGGGGTGTTGCGCACGACATCAAGATCAGTGGGATGACCCAGCGCAACCTGTTTATGCGGCTGATTCTCATGTGAAATCCTTTCTTAAAGATACGTGTTGTTTCAGGGTGCAGGCCGTCGATCCCTGTCGGCATGCAGGAGTAGTTCTTTGAGTGCCTTGGTCGATCTGGCCCTGAGCCATTTATGATCAAATCTTGGGTCCATGACAATCTTGGCGATGGCGGACAGGGCTTCAAGGTGGAACCGTCGTTCATCCCTTGTGCCCACCAGCACAAAGGCGGCATGAACCCTGGGGGCCTGGGGTGCGAAAATGATGCCCTTGTTGTTTCGGACAATCATCATACCAAACTGGTTTTCCCCTTCAATGATAATGTGGGGAATGGCAAGTCCCGGGGCCAGCACAGTGGTCATTTCATTTTCCCTTTGGCGGAACATTTCAAACAGGGTGGATGCGGACGCGTTGACCTGTTTGCTCATCTGCTTTGCCGCCAGTTCAAAAAAGGCGTTTTTGTCCATTTCCTGTTTGAGATCCGCCACCACCGCCTTTTCCACCAGAAGATCAAACCGGTCTTTTTGACCGTTTTCAATGAGATTCGCATTTATGCCGTTCTGTTTTAATTGTTCGGGTACGGCCTTTTCCATTAAATTTAGAGCGGCCTGGTCTTCGTGCCGGCCAAAACGCAGGGTAATTTCCCGTAACGCCGCCGTGGTTCCCATGACCGTAACCCTGTCGCCGGTCTCCAGCCGGGTAAATCCGTGGGGGACCAAGAGTGTGCCCCTGCGCCGGACCGCCATGATCACCGAGTCAAAGGGCAGGCGAAGGTCTCTCAGGGAAAGGCCCGCTATGTCCGTATTTCGGACGGTCACGTCTGCCACATCCCGGCCCCGGTGAAATCCCATGAGCAGGGATGCGGCGCCAGGTGCCCGGACAAAGTGGTCCAGCAATCCGATAATGGCGGTGGAGGGATCCACGACCAATACATTGAGATCCTCAAATGCGTTAAGGTTGCTGCGGTCATTGAGCCGGGCAACCAGGGTCTGGGTGGCAAAATGCTCAAAGGCGGTTTCGCAGATCTCCAGATTTTCCCTGTCGCTGAGCAGGGTCACAATGGCTGTTGCGGTTCGGCACTGGATTTTTTCAAGGGCTTGGCAATCAAACCCGTCCACAACCTGGATGGGGATCTGGGGGCTGTTTTCCTGGCAGGCGAAGGTCGAGTCTCCTTTGGGCTGGGCCAGTTTCACCCGCCATCCGTGGGACAATAAGGTATGGGCCAGTGCCGTGGACTGACTGTCGATTCCGAAGATCACTGCGTTTCGTGGGGCGGTGACGGCAGTGGGCGTGGCCGGGGTGTGGTCTTCTTTCATTCGCTTGATGGCCAGTTTGAACAGCGGGGGACCGACGATCTGGTTGAGGACGATGACAGAGATCATAATCGTAGAAAAGGATGTCCCCCACTGGGGAAATTCTATGCCTACTTCCTTGGCAAGCCCGAGCCCCACACCGGCCTGGGTGATAAAGGCCATCCAGTAGGTCCGACGGCTTTGGGCAGAGGTCCCGGCCAGGCATCCCCCGAAAAATGATCCCATAAAGATTGCAAACATGCGAACCCCGAACAAAATAAGGGCAATGGGCCAGGTTGCTGCCAGGATATCAAGCCGGATAGAGGCCCCGGTCAGGGTGAAAAAAGCGATGTAAATCCCTGGACCGGCCCGGTTGAGAAGGTCAAGAAACTCTTTTCTGTACCGCCTTGAGTTGGCGGTCAAAAAACCTGCCACCATGCAGACCAAAAGGGGTTCAATGAGAATTTCAACCGTCATTTTCTGGTGGATGAAGGTGCGAAGCGCTAGGGAACCGATAAAAACCATATAGCCGGTCAAAAGGACCAGAACCGATTTTAAAACAAAGGGGATACGAAGTCTGAGAATCAAAAATAAAATTGCGGTCACCGGAAAGCCAAGCAGCATGGATAAGGCAATCTCCAGGATCAGAAAAAGGATAAATCCGGCATTTGCGGTCAATCCGGTAAGCAGGGCATCTGCTACGGTGGTGGCTGCGGCGAACAGCACAATGACCACCACGTCCATGATCACCGTCACCCCCATGACCGTTTTTGTAAATCGCCCTTTGGCTCTGAGTTCATTGATAATGGCAATGGCCGAAGAGGGGCTTCTTGCCACAAGGATGGCTCCGGCGAGTATGGATACGGCAATTTTGCCGGAAACCGGCATGGCTGCCATGAACGGGATGTGATTTGCCACGGCAAAAACGGCCAGGGAGGCCAGTGTAAAGGTTGAGATAACAAGTCCTGAGGTGATCCAGCCGATGTCCGCAAGTCGTGATTTGAGTTCTTTGAGGTAGAGTTCGCTGCCTGCGGCAAAGGCAATCAGTCCTAAGGAGATTTGATCCACAAAGGTGAGCGTTGAAACCGCCTGGGTGGGTATCAGGTTCAGCACATGGGGGCCGGCAACGATGCCGGTGAATAAAAACCCGCTGATCAGGGGAAAACCGGCCTGTTTGAATGTGTCGCCGATCTGCCTGGCAGCCAGAGCAATGATGCAGAATCCTGCGGCAAATACAAGACAATTCATATCCTGATCCATTAGGAGGGGTTTTCAGTGAAAAGGCGTCCTATCCCGATTGATCAAATTATTTGATAAAATATCCTGAAACGTGCCAAGCCCCATTATTATCTTTCATCGTTGTAATGGTTTCTATTGCTTCGGCCTTATTTTCAAATTTTGAGGTGAATTGGATAACATAATAGTTGCCGTCAGGTGCTCCCGGCAATGAGGTATGATAGTCTTGTTTGGTCATTTCCCTTGAAATTAATTTCCTAAAAGGTTTTCTTGCCGTTGATACCGATTGTTCCAATTGGGGTGCAGTGATGGCGTCTTTTAAAAGCGTTGCTGCATTGCGCCAGCTTTCCTCATATTTTTGGTTGTCGATATGCGTCAACCATGCATTTGCACTTGTTAATGCCATCTTTTTTTCTGATGGATCTTCACACATCGCATTTGTTCCCAATAATAAGATTGCAAGTATAGATGTCACGGCTGTGAATTTTAGCATTTTAGTTTCTCCACTTAGTTTTTAATTCCCATCACAAAATTTATGTGTTGGTGTGGTGCGACATTGATGCTTACTGCATATTTTGAAAATTCGAATGATGTCCAACCCATTCAGACCGGTTGGCCCAAAATCGAAAATTAATTTTATTTGAGATTATCCTTACTGTTGCCAAGAAAATCAATTAAATAATCCAGGCCAGATAAATTTATTGATGCTGAACCTATTTGAGGTGGGGCGTCTATTTTATATCTGGGATTATCCTGATTGCGAAATTTCTTGAAAGCATGTTGTTTTTTTTCACTTTCATTATCAAACAGGTTCAAAATTACAGCAAAGAAATGGTTTTTGCATATAGTTTAGGCCATATTGCATTCCATTCATCGCCATGGCCCATATTTTTAATTTTTTGCACCAAAGGCCGTTTTCCCGGGGGGAAACGTTGGGTAAACCCGGAAATTACTTCATTTGTGATAATATTATCTTTTTCACCCCCAAAATGAATTTGAGGGATATGGATAAGATGCGGCCATGCATCGGCCGGATTTAAAGATTCATCCAGCGGGGATATTTGATGAATCCGGGTCCAGGCTTTATGGTCAAGGTTTCCGGCGACAGTAACCAAAAGACCAATATCTTCCCTTTGCGCTGCAACAAGGGCGGCAAGCCCGCCGCCGCCGGAATATCCGACCAGATAGAAAACCCGGGTGTTAAAACGTTTTTTCAACAGGTTCAGAATTTGGGCGTACGCATTGACAACATCAGAGCAGAATCTTGCAGAGGTCCAAAATCTGCTGTCTATATTTCTTTTCATGCCGAACTGAAAAGGTCTTGCCAGATATACAACGCAAGCGTCTGGATGGCGCAATGCCATTTTTAATCCCAGGGGATTTACAGGTGTGGGATCTGGAGAGACTTTGGTTCTGGAAAGCCATGACAGCCCGTCCCCTTCAATGTAAACAGTGATGATTCGGTTCTTGGACGGCATGTGACCGGGCAGGAATCCAATGATGTCAAACTTTTTTGTTTCAAACACCGTCCGGCACCATCCGGCAGCATCGGCCTTTTTTACAGCATCCGTTCTTCTCGCTTGCATTGACGGAATCGCACATCCGGAAGCCGCCCACAATGAAAAAATTATTATTACAGTCACCAAACGATTCATCAAAACAACCTTTTTGCAGTTTACAATTTTATACTACTACTATAGAACCGATGCTTTATGAAATTTTTTGTTATCGTTTAAGGCAATTTGCCTTAATTGAATTATTAACGCCAGAGGATGAAAATATGCTTTTATTGAATAGCGTTGAACAGCGAATCTCAATCTATCTGTTTTCTTGTCTGATGCTCTGTCTGTTATTGTTTCCTTCTGTTTCAGTCCGGGCCGATGTGGTTATTTCCAGCGCAGCTACAGGGACCAACGGCAGCATCACCTATCCTGCAAATTCCAATCCACTGGCACCGGGTGAGGCCTTGATGATTGAGGCCGGGGGATCAATTACCACAACCGGCATATATGACGACTGGATTTATGGTGATGACTACGGCATTTATGGTATCGGCAGCAACGATATCACCGTGTACGGTTCCATTAACACTTTGGGAAGAGGTGCCAATGGTATCCAGGTGAGCGATAACTCGGTCATCAATATGGCCAGCACCATCAATCTCTCGGGTGAAGGCAAGGGGGATGTGTATGACCGTCCCAGTTTTATACCGCCTTCTGATGACGGTTTGATTGTGATATGGGATGATCCTCGGCCTGATTCCTATGGGATCCATGTCGGCAACAACAACCAGATCGACATATCAGGCACCGTCAACATTACTGGAGACGGTGCAAAAGGTATTTATGCCGACAGCGGCAATACCTTAAGCCTTTCTGGAGAGGTAAAAAGTATCGGTTCCGCATCCGATGGCGTGGTCATCATCTCGAACAACAGCATTGATATTTCAGGCGGCATTTCAACGGAGGCTAAAGGCGCTAACGGCATTTATGCGGATGAGAATAACCATATCTCTGTAAGCGGCAGCATTACTACCCAAGGGAATTACGCAGACGCAATTATTGCCTTGTACGAAAACGACATCAACGTCTCTGGCACCATCACCACCACCGGAGAATACGCATACGGTTTGTATACGGGACGCGGAACCGATATTAACATGTCCGGGACCATCACTACATCTGCCGCGCCGGGAAAGATATTACCAGGAATTTATAATTACCGCGGTAATCTTATCGATATTTCCGGCACCGTAAACACAAGTAATTCTGAAGGTATCGGTGTTGAAGTGTATTATGCAGACACATTAGACATTTCAGGAACCATCAACGGGGCGATTTCTACCGGGCATATAGACATCATCGATATTTCCGGTTCCGTTATCTCTTCGAGTAACTGGGGTATCGATGATGAAGACAGTAATCGTTTGAACATCTCTGGAAACATTTCGACTTCGGGAGATTACGGGGCCGGTGTGTCGACATCGGGAACTCTTGATATGTCCGGTACCATTTCCACTACCGGTTACCAAAGTGGCGGATTGATGTCTACAGGTGCCACCAATGTGTCAGGGACAGTCCAGACTCTTGGCGAGTGGTCCTATGGCATCCTGGCCGGGCATTCATTAACCGTATCCGGAAGGGTTTCCACCTCAGGCGACAAGTCAGTCGGGATTTATTCAGGGGGCCTGGCGCTGCCCGGGACGGTCACTACATCAGGCATAGAAGCCCACGGAATCGTTGCCTATTATGACGGACTTTTTAATATTTCTGGAAACGTCTCAACTACAGGAGAGGGGGCTGCCGGGATATATTTGCAATACGGAGGAAATTGCGTCCACCTGTCCGGCTCGGTTTCTGCCACCGGGTTGGGAGCCTATGCACTTCATTCGAAATCAATGGGATTGATCGTCAGCCCCTGGGACGACCCCTATCAACCGGTTGAGGAAAATGTGTTTCACTTCCTCAACGGGGCTCTTGTTACCGGAGATATTTACAACAGTGATGATGGCGGAACCGCCTATCTGACATTCGGATATGCGAAGAACGAGGACGGAACCGCCGACTTGACCGCCGTTGATTCGGATTTCTCCGTCAACTTGAATGGCAGTATTACCTCGTCATCAGAGGGCCGATGGGATGGATATTTCGCCGGAGGTTCGACCGGCCTGAACGGTACCTCCAATCAATTTAGAAATCTTTTTATCGGCGGGCTCACATTTGACGAGGCAGGGGTACCGGACGGGTCCGGGGGCACCACGGACCTAATCCCGATTGACGGCGCTGCTGCAAATTTAACCGTTACCCAGGCCATCTTCACAGACGGCACGGTATATATCGGCAAAGGCAGTACCTATGTTTTGTCCGGAATCCATACCCACACAGGGCCTAATGTTTTTTTAGACGGAACGTTACGCCTGAATTCAGGCACGTTCCTAAACCATGCAGTCAATACCGGCAGCAATACCGGCAGTTTTGTCAATAATTCGGTTTTAACGGTTACCCGGGGTCAGACCGGCAGGATTGAAGGCAACTATACCCAGACCCAAAACGGTTCCCTTGTCCTGGAAGCAGCAGGTACCTCGGATTACGGGAAACTGATGGTCACAGGTTCGGCCGACTTCAGTGAATCCAACACCCTGACCATTGAGTTGCCCATTGACAGCACATTAAAGGAAAATGACGTACTTGAAGATGTCGTCACTGCAGGAACGCTGATCACTGATCCTGATTCATTTTCAGTGGATTCTAACAGTGCCATGCGCCAATTCATCCCTTATATCGATAATGATACCATTGATTTGATTTACAAAAGTCGGCTGAATTGCCTGGAGGCCATCTCCGGTGCCAGTTCAATTTCAAACCCCCTGGCCGCTGAAGCAGCACAGCGCCTGGATCAGCTCTTTCAAGCCGGCACAGGCAACAGCGATATGCAGTATATCCTCAATACGCTGGGCCGCCTGGACACCAACGATAAAGTGGGGCAGGCTGTGGCCCAGATGGTGCCGGCATTGGCAGGAGCCGGAAGCCAGATCGGCTTTGATTTGGCTATCAATGGTGCAACCCAGGCCGTAGACCGCCGTCTGGCAGGTTTCAGCGGCATGTCTGCCGGAGATGTGTTTTTTGAAGACCGGATGGCCTGGATCAAACCCTATTATTCAAGAACGGAACAGAGTGAACGCAACGGTATAGACGGGTATACCGCCAATACCTACGGTATTGTTATCGGCGCGGATAGTCAAATTCTTTCCACATGGCAACTCGGGGCGGCCTTATCCTATGGCTCATCCGATGTCGAAAGCGACTCGTTAACCGCAAACCAGACCCTGGACATAGAGACCTATCAGGCGACCCTATACTCGAACAATGAAATAGCCGATGCACTGACTTTGAATCTCATCGGCGCCTTGGGATTCAACCGCAATGAATCCAATCGACGTATTATTTTCGGCGGTGTTAACCGGAATGCCTCCGCTACATATGATTCCTGGCATATGCTTCTGGATGGGGAACTGATAAAAACCTATGATTTAAACGAAAAATTTTCTTTGGGGGCCTCTTTCAAGGTCCAATACGTTTACCTGGACGTTGAAGGGTATACGGAAACAGGCGCTGGCGGCCTGAACCTGTCCGTGGAAGACTCCGATGCGGACAGCCTGGTCGCTTCCATTGGCGGCCGGTGTAAGTACGCTGTGGCATCGAACCAGAATTTGACAGTCCATGCCGACGTTGGATATGATTTTTTGACGGATGCATCTTCCCTGGTTTCCTCCTATGCCGGGGGCGGCACTGCTTTTACAATCCATGGCAACAGCCCGAGTGAAATTGTTTACCGTGGCGGAATAGGGTATGAACTACTCCAGTCAACCGGGTTTGAGATTGGCATTCGTTATCGCATGGAAGCCAGGGAGGATTTTATAAATCATACCGGAGACATCACTTTCCGGCTTCCATTTTAGGCTCAGGCAAAAGATAAGCTGAAAATTAATGTGGAGAAGACAAAATGGCCGGGCATGTGCTTGACAATTTATTGAAAAATTATACGGATTTGATAACGCGGGTGGATGAACACATCCAAAGGCTTGCCCGGGTTCATAAAGCGCACCTCGCCTGCAAAAAAGGATGTGATGAATGCTGCAGACACCTGTCTTTGTTTCCGGTGGAGGCCTTTGCCTTGTCGCGGGCTTTTTGTCGACTGGATGATGCATGCCGGGAAAGGGTTCTTGACCAGGCACAGCAGAACGATCTCGCATGCCCTCTGCTGGTGGACCATGTCTGCGTGGTTTATGAGGCCCGCCCTATTATCTGTAGAACCCATGGATATCCCCTGTATATGGAAAAAGAGGACAGGGCTGTGGTGGATTTCTGCCCCAAAAATTTTAAGGGCATAAAAAAGCTGGATCGGTCTGATATGCTGGATCTTGACCGGATGAATACCCTTTTGACGGCAGTAAACAGTCATTTTATCAGCAATTTTGAAGACGGGCTGCCTGACCGGATACCCGTGGACCAGGCCCTGGAATTATACCTGGCGCTTTAACCGTTCGGTATCTCAACAAGTTTGCTGGCCGGCACCAGTTGCACTTTTCCTTTGAGTTTTGGCAGTTCGCGTTTGAGCGCATCCAGGGTGGCCTGGTGGGGATGGCCGATACCAATGGCGCTGCCGTGCTCTTTGGCCAGCTTGATCAGTTTTTTCATCTGTCCTGAAATATATTCGACATCCTGGAAATTATCCAGAAATACATCCCGGTGGGAAAATTTCAGCTGAAACATGCGGGCGGACTGCTCGCCTTTGGATTCAACTGATGTTCTGGAATCAATGAAAAACAAATCGCTTTTTTTGAGCACCGTGAAAATCTGGTTCATTTTGTCTGAATCCGCCGTCAGCCTGGAGCCCATGTGGTTGTTTACCCCCACTGTGCCGGGAACCGCCTGAATATCCTTGCGAAGCTGGGTTAAGAGCGCATCCGGTGACATGGAAGAGAGAAGCGCTCCCGGGCCTGGGTTGACCTTGGGGTACTGGGTCGGTTCCATGGGAAGATGAAGCATCAGTTCAGCCCCTTTTTCGGATAATCTGTGTGCAAGCTGCGTTCCGGAAGGAGAGAAGGGAAGAATGGAAAAGGTGATGTTCTTATCCACTTTGACCAGACCCATGGCCAGTGTCTTGCTGTATCCGATGTCATCAATGATAATGGCTATCCTGGGCACAGCATTATTTTTGTTCGGCGGCACAGCCTTTTTCGGGGGGGACGGGGTGACGTCATCATATACTTCATAAACAATGGCCGAGCCCTCTTTGGGTAGAGATGTCTTTTCTAAACTGCTTCTTCCGGATGCATGGTCTTTTTCCTTAAGGCCTTTGGCTTTGGAGATGAGTTTAGGCTCGGCGGTTTCCGTGGGTTTTGTCCCAGGTTCCGATGGCTCTTGCCGGGGTGTTTCTGCCACCTGATCCTGATCCTGGTGCTGTGCCCCTGGCGGAGTGCCTTTGTCTGCATGGGTTTGAGGCGCCACCGGCCGACGGGCCTGCACAAAAATATCAACCAGCATCGCTGCGACCAGGCAGACCGAGACAAGAATCGCAAGACCCAGCACAGTTTTTTTTACCTCAAGTAAAAAATCGGCGCCATTTTTCTTGGCAGGTTTCTTTGTTCCGGTCTTTCTGGGTGTGGCTGGCTTTTTCTTTGTTTGCGTGTTTTTTTTGGGGGCGGCTTTGGTTGTCTTTTTTGGGGCCGGGGTCTTTTCTCCCTGAGTTTTTTTTGTGCCGCCCGTGGATTTAGTTCGTGTCATTTATTTTACTGAACACACCATAACTGATGAGAATATCAAGGGCGCGTTTTACCTGGACATCTTGATTGAGTTTTTTGATTTCAGTATCTTTGGAAGATTTTTTCTTGTTTTTAGTCTCCTGCTCTTCGGGCTTGAGACTGTTTTTCAAGTCCTTTTCTTTGAGCATCAAGTCAAAGCTTGAATCCTCTTTGGGCGCTTCGTCCAATGTTCCCGGTTCCACCCGGATGTCGGGCTGGATGCCCTTGGCCTGGATGGAATGTCCGCTGGGGGTGTAGTACCGGGCAATGGTATACTTAAGCCCGAACCCGTCCTTGAGCGGCCGCACGGTCTGTACCGACCCTTTGCCAAAGGAGGTGGTGCCTAAAATCAGAGAGCGGGAGTTGTCTTTAAGGGCGCCGGCCACAATTTCAGATGCTGAGGCAGAGCCGCCGTTGATCAGCGTGACAATGGGGTAGTTGCGTTCCGGAAAATTTGCATGGGCCGTGAAGGTCTGGTTATTTTTTTCAATGCGGCCCTTGATGGAAACGATGGTTCCATGGTCGATAAACAGGTCGGAAATTCGAATGGCCTGGTCCAGCAAACCGCCCGGATTGTCCCGAAGGTCGATGATCAAACCTTTCAGGCCGTCACCCTTTTTTTCCAGGGCTGTCAGTTGATCGGTCACATCATCTAAGGTATTCATTCTGAAATTGGTGATGCGTAAATACCCGAATCCCGGTGTGAGCATGGCCGAACGCACGCTGGTCATGGGGATCATGTCCCGCTTGAGCGTAAAAACCAACGGCTCTGATGCCTTTTCCCGGATGATGGTGATTTTAACTTCTTCGTATCGCGGGCCGCGCATTTTGTTCACCGCTTCCCACATGGCCATGTCCTTGGTGGAGGCGTCGTCAATTTTAATGATGATGTCACCGGCCGTGATACCGGCCGCATAGGCCGGGGTTCCTTCAATGGGGGAGACAACAGTAAGGATACCGTCTTTCATGGTAATAACAATGCCGATACCCGAAAACTCTCCTTTGGTGTCATCCTGAAGGTCCCCGAAGGCATCCGGCGGCATGAAGCTGGAATGGGGGTCAAGATTGCCCACCATGCCCTTGATGGCATTGTGTACCAGCTCTTCGGGCTTGACCTCGTCCACATAGTTATTTTCAAGCTCTTCCAGGACGTCGGCAAACAGCTTTAAAGACTGATAGGTTTTTTCTTCAGCCGCATGCACTGAACCTGCAGCCAGCATCAGCATCACAGCAGCAGTCATCCAGAGCCGCATCAATCCGGCCCAATTTGTTTTTCTCATTTGTCATGCTCCTTTTTTCAGCCATTTGAGGGGATCGACGGGTTTGCCGTGGTGACGGACCTCAAAGTGAAGGCACGGTCCTTTGATGGAGCCGGTATCTCCTGCCGTGCCGATGATTTCTCCTGTGTCTACTCGGTCGCCCTTTTTTTTGTACAGCTCTTCGATATGGGCGTAAAGGGTGTAATAGTTATTTCCATGGTTGATGATCATCAAGTTGCCGTAGCCCTTGAGCCACTGGGCAAACATGACCTCTCCGCTGAAAACGTTTTTTACGGGCGTACCCCGTTCCGCCTTTATATCAATTCCGCTTTGAAATGTGAAGGCGTTGTAATCGCCTTTGCGTTCGGTACCGAAATTTGAAATAATTTCACCCGTTACCGGATATGGCAGTTGACCTTTCTGGCGGGCAAAGGATGTTTTTACCTGGGCGTAGGCGGCCTGGGGTGCGATGGCGGATATGGTCTGGTTCAGGGCCCGGGACGATACTTCAAGGGACTCCTTTGCTGCCAGGGCCAGCCCTTTTCTGCGTCTGATATCTTTAAGGATTTCTTCTTTTTTCAGGGCCTCTTTTTTGCGTACGTTTATCTCATAGGCCAATTGTTCCTGCAGGTCCGATTTGAGCTTGTGCTGACTGTTCAGGTCCTGT
This sequence comes from uncultured Desulfobacter sp., assembly GCF_963666145.1. Lineage (NCBI taxonomy): Bacteria > Pseudomonadati > Thermodesulfobacteriota > Desulfobacteria > Desulfobacterales > Desulfobacteraceae > Desulfobacter > uncultured Desulfobacter sp. The sequence continues at coordinate 3,231,699 of NZ_OY762614.1, forward strand.
TCAAGGGCATTGAGTTCCTGCATGTTCCGGGCTTGCTGGTCCAGCAGTGAAAAATCGGATTTCACAACTTTTTTAAGCGCATTCTGGGTGATGACAAAATCAAACAGTGACGACGGGGGGGCTGCCATTTCAAGGCGGCCCATCATCTGCATGCGAAACAGGGCATTCAGACGCTTTCCGGCATAGTCCCGGACGGCTTGCATGGATTTGTTCAGTTGTTCAATGCGCCCTTGTGTCTTTTCAATCTCCTCGGAGATGACAACGGTGTCACGCCTTAAATCCCGGGCTGTCAGCCGGGCTTGGTTCAGGACTTTATCAATTTCGTTCAGCCCGTCAAGTATCTGCATCTCCTGCTGGGAGAATTTTTGGACTTTCCGGTCTTCTTCCCGGATCTGTCTTGCAATGACCGCTTGTCCGGATTCAGTTGTTTCGGACGGTTCCGGGGATGTCGAGGGTTGTTCCGGGGACGCTGAAATCTGTTTTAGAAGAATATAGCGGCTGCGGTTTCTGATATACCCCTTGATGCCTCTGTATTCTATGGTGAGCCACCCGCCCACACCGCCCTGCATCTCCAGAACATCAACCCGTTCGCCTTTATTGAGCACCACCACCACCGATGCCTCGTTGTCCGGGGCCGAGCGAACGTTGAGCTTGCCGGCATTGATTTTGCCTTTGTACAGAACCTGTGCATAGCCCAGGTCTGCCTGGATCAATAGAACGGCAAACGCCGTCATGCAGGCAAAAAAGAGCGGCTTTATTTTAAAATCTGCTTCAAAGAAATGAAACATCCGAACCAACCTAAAAAGGTGCTGGAAAATAAAATGATTGCCATGGCCGGCCAGGAGAGAAAATGAATATCCAGATAAACGTAGGCACCCAGGCTTTGGGAAATGCCCGAAGAGAGCGTCAAGTAGCCGGATAAAAGTATAATGATACCCAAGACCCCGCCCATGAATCCCTGGAGGAGCCCCTCAATGTAAAACGGTGTTTTGATGAAGCCGTCCGTGGCACCCACCAGGCGCATGATCTCTATTTCGGTCTGCCGTGCATAAAATGCCAGACGCACGGTATTGGCTGTGATGAACAGGGCAATCATTAAAAACATGCCGCTCATGGTGTAGCCTGTCATTTTGAACAGATTGAACAGTTTAAAAAAGCGGCCCAGCCATCCCTGCCCGTACTCTACGCTGTCTACGATGTCCAGGGACTCAATGCGTTTGGCGGCCTTTTGAATCTGCTCAAAATTTGAATGGGCGGTCATGGTGATTTCAATGGCGTCGGGAAGGGGGTTCTCCTGGAGGGTTGAAAGAAAGCGGGTTTTGGACCCCAACTCTTTTTTGAGCCGTTCCAGGGCCTGGGCTTTGGGGATGAATGTCATTTCTTCGATGCCGCCCAGGGAGGTCAGCTGCTCTTTTACATTGGGCAGCATGGCAGGAGCGAATGATTCGTTCAGATACACCATGGCCCGTCCCCCCTGATTCCAGGTGGAAAGAACCCGGCTTGCGTTTTCAAAAAAGAGCATGAAAACCGATACCAGGAGAATGGAAAGGGCGATGGTCATGATGGTGATGATATTTAAAAACCGGTTGGACCGGATATCGGTCAAGGCCTTAGCCGAAAATCGCATCATATCGCAATCGCATTTTGTTTTGAGTTCCTTAGCATAGGATGGTTGATATTCCTTTAAGTGTTCCGTCTTTCAGGGCTATATTTCGTCCTTTGCTGAAACGGTTCATCTGCTCAATGTTATGGCTGGCCATGAGAATGGTGGCGCCGTTCTGATGATATCCCAAAAGCAGATCAAGCACGAGCTGGGCGGATTCATTGTCCAGGCTGCCCGTGGGTTCATCGGCAAGGATGATGGAGGGTTCTCCCACCACCGCCCTGGCCACGGCCACCCGCTGCTGTTCTCCCCCCGACAGGGTGGGCGGCAGGTGATTGGCTTTTTTTTCCATGCCCGTGACCCTTAGCACGTGCATCACCTTCTTTTTTATGTAGGACGGCTTTTCTCCGGCAACCTTGAGCACCAGGGCGACATTATCAAACACCGTGCGGCTGGGAATCAGCTTGAAATCCTGGAACACCATGCCGAAACGGCGGCGCAGAAATGGCAGTTTTGTGGATGAAATCCGCGCCAGATTCATGCCGTCAATGAGAATTTGTCCTTCGGATACCCGTTCGGCCAGGTATAAAACTCTGAGCAGCGTGGATTTACCGGCCCCGGAAGGCCCGGAAATAAAAATGAATTCACCGGCCTCAATATCAAGGGAGATGTCATTTAGCGCCAGCTTGCCGCCATAGCGTTTGGTCACATTAAACAGCCTGATAATATTGGATTTGTCGCTGCTCGACCTCATGTATGATTTGCCTTGTGGTATTTTGGGAATAATTGACTGACATTAAATTTACTGATATAAACCGCCTGTGTCAAGGAGTGCTGCAAACAGTTTTTCTTACACAAAGCCTTCACTGACCCCGTAAACCGGCTTCTTCCAAATCAGTGAAGGCTTTAAATTTTGACGGCCTGGTTGCTTGGTGCAGATTAAAGGTTGCCGTGTTTGCCAGGCGAAGAAAAGGGAAAAAACCCTTAGGATATAGATGAATGATTCTTTTTGACTCCCATTGCCATATTGACGATAAATGCTACGATAATGATCTGGCGCAGGTTTTGGACAGGGCGCGCCGGGAAGGGGTGCTGGCAACCATGGTGGTGGGTATTGACCGGGCCACCTCCCGAAAGGCCATAGATATCGCATCCCGGTTTGATCATGTGTATACTTCAGTGGGAATTCATCCCCATGATGCGGTTAAGTGCTCGGCCCAGGTGCTCAATGAGCTTCGGCAGATGGTTCTGACCCATGACTGCATCAAGGCCTGGGGGGAAACCGGGCTCGACTTCAACCGCATGTTTTCACCCCGGGAAGACCAGGAAGCCTGTTTTTCAGCCCAGCTTTCCCTGGCCGGAAAACTGGATCTGCCGATGATCTTCCATGAACGCGATTCCAAAGGCCGGTTTTATGAGATTTTGAAATCCGACGGTCCCAAGTCCAGAAAAGGGGTGGTGCATTGTTTTTCCGGCACAAAAGAGGAGATGTTCAAATACCTTGATCTGGGGTATTACATCGGCATTACGGGAATTCTCACCATTCTCCAGCGGGGAGAGTACCTGCGCAGCATTGTTTCCTTGATTCCTCGGGATCGCCTGCTCATAGAGACTGATGCCCCCTATCTGACCCCCAAACCCCAGAAAAACAAACACCGGCGCAATGAACCTGCGTTTGTCCGGTCCGTGATGGAGTGCCTTGCCCAGGTGCGCGGGGAAGATCCGGATCAGCTTGCCGCTGCCGTATTTAAAAACACGCTGAATTTATACAATATCCCGGCCGACCCCAATTGGCCTGAAAAATAGAGTTTGAGTGCGCAGCACTTAAATTCTGTGTCCTCTGTGGTTAAATCAAAACAGCGGGCAACGCCCGCTCAGTATTTTAAACCACAGAGAGCACAGAGGTTTGGCTTTGCCAAACTACACAGAGACGGTTTATGCTTTTTCCATTAATTGGGTCACCGCCTTCTCCAGTCCGTCCAGGGACAGTTCGTACATGGGAAAAATCTGGGCAATGGCCATGATTGTGTGGGTGTAGTGCCACATCTGTTGTGATACCGGATTGAGCCAGACAGCATTCTTAAATGTTTGCGTCAGGAATTTGAGCTGCTCAATGCTGGGGCGTCCGCTGCGGTCCATAATATGGATGGCTCCGTTGTGGGCCAGCAGTTCATAGGGCGCCATGCTGGCGTCTCCCACAACAATGAGGCGGGTTTCCGGGTCTATCCGGGCAAAATCCATGATGTTCTTGGGCTTTTTATACCGGGACGGGTCTTCCCAGACATAGTCGTAAATGGTGTTGTGAAAAAAGTATGTTTTCACCTCCTTGAACTGGGCCCGGGCATAATTGAACAGGGTCTGGACCACCCGGATGTGGGTATCCATGGACCATCCGCCGTTATCAATGGCAAGGATGACCTTGAGCCGGTCCTTCATGGCCCGGTCAAAAAACAACTCTATTTCCCCGCCGTTGCGCAGGGTGGCCCGGATGGTCTCGTCCACATTAATCACATCCTTGGGGCCTGCCGGAATCATGTTACGCAGCCGTTTTAATGCCTCTCCGATTTTTGCCTGGGTCAGGGGGGCCCGGGTGGAGTAGTCCTTGTATCTGCGTTCATTGGCCACTTTCACCGCAGATTTGTTCCGGGAAACACCGCCCACGCGCATGCCGCCGGGGTGATACCCGGAATGGCCCACAGGTGAGATGCCGCCGGTACCGATCCATTTGCTGCCGCCGTCATGACGGCCGTCCTGGTCCTGGAGCCGTTTTTTGAAATACGCTATGAGTTCGTCCGGCGTCAGCTTTTTTAATGCGTTTTCATCAATGTTCAGGGCGTCGGCCATTGTTTTTGGATTTTTCAGCCATTCTTCGAGCATGGCCTGGGCCATCTGGTCGATTTCAAATCCTTCGTCTTCGGGCAGGGGCACCCCGTCAAAGTGGTAGGCAAAGACCTGGTCGTAAAGATCAAAGTACCGTTCACTTTTCACCAGCACGGCCCGGGCGCAGGTGTAAAAATCGTCAAGCGTGGTGATAAGCCCCCGGTGGAGCGCCTTTTGCAAAGTCAGAAAAGATGTGGGGGAAACCGGTATACCGACTTCTTTTAGCGTATAAAAGAATTTGAGAAACATGGATGGCTCCTCAGATCCGCCTTGGCCTGCCGGTCATGTTTTGGGCCCGTTCATAGTCCGGACTTTTTTTAAACATGACCCCTATGAACGGCAGGCTGCCCTTGAGAAGATCCTGGGCTCTGAAATCAGGATCTGCCTGCAGCGCCCGTATCCAGTTAATCAGTTCCCGGGTGGCGGGTTTTTTCTCTATGCCGTCAATGTTTCTGGCCGCATAGAATGCGTTGATGGCATTTTCAGCAAGTTTAGAATCAATGTCCGGAAAGTGAACCCGGATAATTTTGCGCATCATTTTGGGGTCTGGAAAGGCAATGTGGTGGAAATTGCACCGGCCAAGAAAGGGATCGGACAAATCTTTTTTGGCGTTGGATGTGATGATGATCACCGGTCTGTGTCTGGCGGATACGGTTCTGTCGGTTTCAATGATATCAAACTGCATCTGGTCCAAAACGTCGAGCATGTCATCCTGAAAATCGGTATCGGCCTTGTCAATTTCATCAATGAGAAGCACCGTTCGCTTGTCGGCGCAGAACGCCTGGCCGATTTTTCCCATTTTTATGTATTCGTCAATATTGCTGACATCCCGGGTGGAGTCGCCGAATCGGGAATCATTGAGGCGGGTCAGGGTGTCGTACTGGTAGAGCGCCTCCACAAGTTTCATGCTGGATTTGACATTGAGGATGATCAGCTGCATGTCCAGGGTGTCGGCAATGGCATGGGCCAGCATGGTTTTGCCGGTCCCGGGTTCCCCTTTTAAAAGCAGAGGCATTTCAAGGGTCATGGATATGTTGACAATGGATGCAAGTTCGGGATCGAGCACATATTTTGGGGCGCCGTGGAACCGTGCGTCTTGATGTGTTGTCATTGGGTCTCCGTTGTGTCGATTTTTTATATGAAAATGTCAGTAAGTTGCTTTCATGCTTTGTTGTGGGGCGATCCCGGGTGGTGATCGCCCCGGTCGGCCCTTATGGAAAAAGGCCTAAGCTTAATCTGTTTGGTTAGCAGGCTCAGTTTTTATAGTCAATGATTAATCTGTGCTTGGGTTAAAATTTGGGGCGTTGCAGGCGAAAACGTTCAATATCGGAATATGATCCAAATGTAATGAACCATAATTGATTTATTACAAAAACGTAACGTCCGGATATGCTCACATAAATCCTTAATGATTGACTTCACACAGGTTAAATGCTAATGACGTAACTTGATGAATTTTGTAGTAACACCATGAACAAAACGAGGAGCTTGAATCATGATTGGTGGTCTAGGAATGCCGGAGTTAATAATAATTCTGGTGATTATCCTTATTATATTCGGCGCGGGTAAGTTGCCGGAAATCGGGGCAGGGTTAGGAAAGGGCATTAAAAACTTCAAAAAAGCAACAAAAGAGCCCATTGATGACGATAAAGAAAAGGAGCCCGAAAAATTAGATAAAGATTAGCGGTAATAATTCGCCGATTGTTTTTCGTTTTCCACAGCCAAACACCTCATGTGCCTGGCTGATTATTCATGCTTTTTCAGAAATTTGACATATCATATACCCGCCTGCTAAAATTTAGGCCTTTGTTTGGCGGTAGTTACAAAAGAGTAATTTACCGCCTTTTAAAACCGACATTATTGTGATAAATTGGGGCCTTTTCGTTGATTTGCAAAATCCAACCGAATACGTGTACAATAACTACTTGAAAATAAAGGGTTGGCACATCCATTGCAGTGATTATAGACAGTAGTGAAACGTATTTTTAGATTTTTGGTCAGGTGTATGAGCGGTTTTGTAGAAAAAGAGACACATTAAAAGGTCAAAAAGATATTAAACAGACATGGACAGCCCTGAAGCCAAACTATTAATTGAACAGAAACAAGAGCTGATAGATCAGTATCTCCAGGGGCAAGAAAAGAATTTCCTGGAAAAGATGACTACCCGTCTTGATGAATACTTTTATCGCGTGTTTGAAAAAAGTATTGCCGCCAGGAAAATGGTAATCTCGGGCAGCCCGTTTGCCATCATTGCCTTGGGTGGGTACGGAAGAAAAGAACAATGTATCCATTCCGATATTGATCTGCTCATCCTTTTTGATAAGGCTATTCCCCCGGATGTGGAGGCCTTTGTCCAGGAACTTTTGTATCCCCTGTGGGATGCCAGGTTTGAAGTCGGCTATGCCGTCCGGAGCATTAACGAATGTATCAAAATGTCATTTGAGCGTTTTGATATCCTAACCACAGTGCTTGATGCCAGGTTTATCTGTGGCGCTTCCCTAATATATTCCGAATTTATGGAAAAATTCAGGCAGCAACTGGCCGCAAAGCACCTGAAGCCCACGCTTAATTTTTTGTATGAAAATGGAGAAAAACGCCTGGAAGATTTCGGGGACTCTTCCTATCTGGTTTCCCCTGATTTAAAGTCCGGATTTGGCGGCCTTCGGGATTACCACACCCTGCTGTGGTATGCCAAAATCAAATCCAATATAAAGACCCGCCGGGATCTGGAGTATTATGGGTTTCTTTCCCATTTTGAATACGAAAATCTGGAAGAAGCGTTAACCTATATCTGGGATGTGCGCAACCGCTTGCACCATATCAGCAATCGCAAAAACGATACTCTGCACTTTGAACACCAGGCAGAGGTGGCCGGTTTGATGGATTATGCGGATACTGAGGGGTCGCCCCAGGTGGAGGTTTTCCTCGGTGAACTGCATGAAAAAATGGATTTTCTAAAGCAGATTTACCAGATTACATTTGAAGATATTGTCTCCACCTGCCGGCTTAAAAAAGAGACAGTTAATCCACGGCCTACCAAAACCGATGGCCTGGTCGTAAAAAAGCGCCGGCTTTGTTTTGCAAATACTGTGACAATTATGCAGCACCCCGACCTGCTGCTCCGCATTTTTCTTGAAAGTGGTCAATCCCGGATACCCCTGTCCATTGAAGCCAGGCGGGTGGCATCGGAGTTCCGCCACCTTGTGGATGATGAGCTGCGTACGGACCCGGCATGTGTTAGGGTTTTTAAGCGGATACTGGGTATGTCATTGTGGAAATTCAACGTGCTGAATGTCATGCTTTCCACCGGCATTCTGGCGCAGTTCATTCCTGAATTTGGGCCGTTGGTGCATAAAATTCAGTATAATCAGTATCATCTGTTTCCCGTGGATAAACATTCCATCCGCTGCGTACAGATTCTCAACAGTTTCAAGGACCCCGGCGACACCATGATGGGGACTCTGTATAACTCTGTATACAAAGAGATAAGAAATAAGAATGTTTTGCTTGTGGCAGGTCTTCTTCATGACATTGGTAAAGCCGACCCTGCCAAGGAGCACTCCCGCAGAGGAGCCAGAATAGCCGGGCCTGTTATCGACCGTCTTGGATTCAGCTCTGTGGAAAAAGAGGATATTCTCTTCCTCATTAAAAATCATCTGTCTTTAGCAAAAACCGCCACCCGACGGGATATTTACGATGAGGAAACCGCCGTTTACACCGCGCATAAGATCGGGAAAATTCGATTGCTGCGCATGTTGTTTCTGCTCACGGTGGCCGATTCCAAGGCAACCGGACCCAAGGCCTGGAACGACTGGACGGAAAATTTGATCAAAGATCTGTTCTTTAAGACCATGGGGATTATCAAAACAGGGGAACTGGCATCCAAGAAAACCCAGCGTCTTATTGATAAGAAGAAAAAAGACGTTCTGGCTCTGCTGCGCGAAAGCTGGCGGGAAGAAGAGGTCACCCGGCAGTTGTCCGTCATGTCCCGGCGCTACCTGCTTTACGTGCCGCCCCAGAACATCGTGGATCATATCAATCTGTTTAGAAACCTGGGAGACCGGGAGTATATCTGGCAGATCACCAAAGAAAATGAGTCGGATATGAGAACCGTCTCCATTTGCGGCAAGGACAAGCCTGGATTTTACTCCAAACTTGCCGGGGTATTTTTTCAGAATAGTATTGATATTGTAGGTTCCCAAGCTTATTTTCTGGGGGACAGTCATTTTCTGGATATTTTTAATGTCCGTCCCCCCCAGGACCGGCTTTTTGAAAAGGAAAAATGGGAAAAGGCTGGCCAGGATTTAAGTATGGCCCTTGAAGATGATCACTATCTGGACAGTGTGCTTGAAAAAATTCCCACTGAAGTGACCATTTCCAGCGGCAGCAGGCCCGAAGACAACCAGGTCCGCATAGACAATGAAACATCCAGCTTTTTTACGATTATTGAAGTTTTAACGTATGATTTTCCAGGGCTCCTGTTTGCCATTACCAATACTTTATACCGGAACGGTATCAATGTTAACGTTGCCATGGTCGCCACCAAGGTGGACCAGGTGATTGACGTATTTTACGTCCGGAATATCGAAGGAGACCAGAAAATAGAATCCGAAGAAAAATTAAATCAGATAAAAAGTGCTATTATTAACCGTCTTCCACAGATACAGTCAAAGGAGGTCATGAATGAAAAAAATTGAGGCAATTATTAAACCCTTTAAGCTTGATGATGTCAAAGAGGCTTTGAGCGAAATCGGCATCTACGGCATGACCGTTACAGAAGTTAATGGGTACGGCCGGCAGAAAGGGCACAAAGAGATTTACCGCGGTGCGGAATATGTTGTCGATTTTGTTCCGAAAATAAAACTTGAGATTGTTGTGACCGACGACCGACTTGACGAAACCGTGGAAACTATCCGGTCTGCAACAAACAGCGGTAAAATCGGTGACGGTAAGATTTTTGTACTGCCGGTTGAAGGGGCTATCCGAGTTAGAACCGGTGAAAGCGGAGATGACGCAATTTAACGGTTAAGGTGTTTTACGCCCACTATTTCAAACCCCCAAAAACTTAAGGTAAACCCCCAATAACTTTATTTAGATAGAAAGGTAAAAAAATGACACCAAAAGAAGTATTGGCAATGGCAAAAGAAAATGACGTTAGAGTCGTTGATATCCGCTATATGGACTTCATCGGCACCTGGCAGCACTTTAGTGTACCTGTATCAGAACTGACAGAAGCTTCTTTTGAGGATGGTTTTGGATTTGACGGTTCTTCCATGAGAGCATGGCAGAATATCGACAACTCAGACATGAATGTAATCCCTGAAGCAGGTACAGCAAAAATTGATCCGTTCTTTGAAGTGCCGACCCTCGCTATTATTGGTAACATCCATGATCCCATCACCGGCGAATCATACTCCAGAGATCCCCGCGGCATTGCCAAAAGAGCTGAAGCCTATATTAAGAGTACCGGTATTGGCGACACCATTTTTGTAGGTCCCGAGCCCGAGTTCTTTATCTTCTCCAACATCCGTTACTCCTCTGATCCCCATGCTTCCTTCTTTGAAATTGATTCCCGGGAAGCATACTGGAATACCGGTGACGGTTCCGAACCCAACCTGGGTTACAAAATCAGACCCAAACACGGCTACTTTCCCCTGCCGCCCATGGATACTTATCAGGATATCAGAACTGAAATGATGTTGACCCTGCAGGACCTGGGCATTGACATGGAGTGCCAGCATCACGAAGTTGCTACCGCCGGACAGTCTGAGATTGACCTTCGGTTTGACTCCCTGCTGAATATGGGAGATAAACTTGCCTGGTTCAAGTATGTACTGAAAAATGTGGCTGCAAAACACGGACATTGCGTTACCTTTATGCCCAAACCCCTCTATGGCGACAACGGTACCGGCATGCATACCCACATGAGTTTTTGGAAAGGTGGAGAGCCCACCTTTGCAGGCAACAAATATGCCGGTCTGTCCGATAACGCCCTGTGGGCCATCGGTGGCATCATGAAACATTGCAAAGCCCTGTGCGCCATCACCAACCCCACAACCAACTCTTACAAACGTCTTGTTCCCGGTTTTGAAGCACCCATCAAAATGGCTTACTCCAGCCGGAACCGTTCTGCTGCCATTCGTCTGCCCATGTACTCCGGATCACCCAAGGCAAAACGTCTTGAGTTCCGTACTCCGGACCCCAGCGCCAACGGCTACATGGCCTTCTCTGCCATTGCCATGGCTATGCTTGACGGCATCCAGAACAAAATTGATCCGGGTGACCCCATGGATAAAAATATCTATGATCTGCCTGCAGAAGAACTGGCTGCTATTCCGTCCGCACCGGGTTGCCTTGAAGAAGCTTTGGAAGCCCTTAAAGCAGATCATGAATTCCTGCTCAAGGGTGATGTTTTCACCAAGGACGTTATTGACTACTGGGTTGATTACAAAATGGAAAACGAAGTTAAACCGGTTATCAGCCGTCCGCATCCCCATGAGTTCTATCTGTACTTTGATATTTAGTACACCAGACTTTTGTTGGGATTGACCTGACAAACGGGTCCGGAAGACGCCTTGGCTGTTTTCCGGACCCGTTTTTTTTGTCGTGTAGTTTCACCTGTGATCTCTTTTGACGTCTGCACTTTTTTAATGCAATCAAAAACAAAATACGCTATATAATCAGCTGTAGAACGGCCCTGGAACAGGACATTATCCTGCCTCAAACTATTACAGCAAGGGAGCAGATACCGCAAATATGAAAAATTTCGACCCTTCCTCCAAATTCATTCTGAACGTTGTTGTCGCGCTGGTCTTCTGTTATTTTTCGGTTAGTATTTGCTATGCCCAGCAGGGTGCTGAGTCGGATGGTGCCGGTCCGCCAAATGATTTTGAGCGTCTTACCCAGCGGCTTGTTCAGGACGGGTTTGATTCGGAAAAGACCAAAGCCCTGTTCGGTAATGAAGCCGTTTCTTTTGATCCCGGGGGCGTTTCCCTGTTTTTTGTCCATTCGGAATCCAGTCTTAACTATGACCAGTTCTCTTCTCCGAAATCCATTGCCAATGCCCGAACGTATATGATCACGCATAAGGCGAGTCTGGATAAAGCCCAGGAGGAATTCTCAGTGGACAAAACCATCATTACCGCCATCCTTTTGGTGGAAACCCGATTGGGCACCTATCTTGGCAAGCGAACGGTAATAAATACCCTGGCCACCATGGCCGCACTGACTGACAAAGAGCTTGCCGAAAGGGTCTGGCTGGCGATATCAGATAATAAAAAACCCGAGCGGGCCGTGTTTGATAAAAAAGTGGATCAAAAAAGCAGCTGGGGATATGAGGAGCTTAAAGCGTTGATCAGCTATGCCGACCGGGAAGGGATTGATCCCGTTACTGTTAAAGGGTCCTACGCCGGTGCCATGGGTATCCCTCAATTCATGCCATCCAACGCTTTGATGCTGGCCCGGGACGGAAATCAGGATGGGAAGGTAGATTTATTTGACCATGATGACGCCATTTTTTCGGTGGCCAGCTATTTAAAGCACCACGGCTGGAAATCGGGATTAAGTCGTCAGCGTCAGCACGAAGTCCTGTTTCAGTACAACCATTCCAACTATTATGTTGATGCATTGCTCAAGATTTCAGATAAATTGAAATAAGGGCAACAGTGTTACCTGTAACAAAAACGAAAGACCAATATCCGTTGGTTTATTAAAAATCGGAAAATTAAATGACCCCCAAAGAACTTGTTTTATATGTACTTCTCATTGTCGGCATATCCTTTGCCCTGACCATGCTTGCATTGGTCGATCTGCTTAAGAAAGATTTTTCAACGCCCAAAGAAAAATTTGTGTGGCACCTTGTGGCCATTGTTCCGGTCATCGGCTGGCTGTTCTATTTTGCCCTGGGCGCCAAAAAGGGTACCCGTAAAAATTTTGATGCAAAGTAAAATCAGAAGGGAAAAAGTTTTAAACGTATGGATATTCCGTTACCCCCTGGCGTTTTAAGCTTAATTCTTATTGACTTTTGAGCCCAAGCAGTATAATTATTCACTTCTAAAGTGAAATACGGTCCCATCGTCTAGCGGTCAGGACGCTGGCCTCTCACGCCGGAAACCCGGGTTCGATTCCCGGTGGGATCACCACTAATATAAAGGCTTTCAGAGTTTTCTGAGAGCTTTTTTTATTGGCGGATACAAAATCCGGATACAAAAAAACTTTCCCACTATCTTACTAAGCTCTTTTTGTTTTGAATGGAATCACTGTTCCTGGACCACTCAAACCTTTTTCAAGCGCATCCCTGGTTGCCTCAAGCCCAAGGGATTTCAAGTATCTATTTGTTGTTGTCGGACTTTTATGTCTTAAAATGGACTGAATCACGGAAACATCATATCCTTTATGATATAGAATGCTCGCTGTCAGGTGTCTGATGGCATGAAAACCGAAAACTTTAACACCGGCCCTTTTACAAAGTTTTTTCATAAAATGTTGCCGGTTTGTATATGGTTTTCCAAAATATGCCTCACAAAAATTTTCTTTATTCAAGCAGATAAAGACGTATGGTGATTCCTTGACAGGTCTTTGCAGCCACCATTCCGATAGGACCATTCTTAGTTCAGAGGTCATAGGCAGCCAATCAAACTCTTTGGTCCCACCTTTTCTCTTGCTCGTCCAGATCCGAATCAGACTATTTTCAAAATCAATATCCTCCCATGTCAGATTAAACACTTCTTTTCTCCGAGCGGCCAGGTGGAGAAAGGTCAGTAACATCACTTGGTCTTGCCCTTTTGTTTCACTATATATTTTCCAGAAATCCCTTTCTGGTGGTACATACCTGGGAGAACGCTTTTCGGGGAATTTATCAACCGCTTTAAACGGATTTTGGGTCTCCAGGGGAAAACCGCTGATATATTTTCGACCCCATTCCCAACCGGCTGCAAGATTTTTCCTGTCCTTATTTGCGGCATTCCCGGACCGATTGTTTGCCTGTTCCATTAGATATTTCATCGCCACACCCGGCGTTATACTATCTGGGCTTAAATCAGCATCCATTCCTTTAAAAAGTCCGGCAAAAGCACCTTTCTTTTCTTTGTATGTTTTTAATGAAAAATTGCTTTGGGAATAATCCAAATATTCTCCAGCCCAATCAAGCAGTGTCAAGCAATCCGTGACGATCTGTTCGGTTTCTAACTTCTCTTTTTCCTCCTTTTCCCATAAAACTGCTTCCCGAAAGACTTCCTTTGAATTGTCTGGGAACAATTTGTCCTTTCTTTGGCCGTTGACCATCACTGTGGCCCGCCACCTCTTCTTTCCTCTTTTCGTTATTAAACTGGGCATCAATCTTTCTCCTGATTAATTTTTCGAAAAATCTGTATTTACCGGGAGAAACTTCGATACCACCCCACCTGTTTGAATACTTAATCACAGTTCGCCGGTCAACCCCGAGGAATGTTGCAAGTTCATCCGGTTTAATCGCTCGACCATAATTTTGCTCAAGTGTGGAGTGGCTCATTAGTTTACGATCCTATCGATTATTTTCTCTTTTTTGACAAATGGCCTTTTGCATAATCCGAATAGCAACAATGCAAATAGGTGTTGAAATCAATTTTGCCTGTCATGTATTCATGCTCAAGTTTCGTGATGCTGCTTTTGCCGTTTTTCTTTACCAGCAGGTAAAGGTGGTTTTTCAATTCTTGAGGGTTCATTTATTCATTCGTTATCAAGTTGTTGCCGGGCATCTGATTGAATTAATCAGGATGATTATTAAAAAATGCCCAGGGTAGGCCACATAATAAAAGTATTTTTGGATCATTCTTGGTAAAGGTATGGTGGCCCTGGAGTACATGAGGAACACAGCAGCCGGGCCGAACAAAACATAAGCGGCTCCGGATAAATAATAGACCAGGAGATAGAAGGCCGTCATAGCGCCCAGGAGATACACCGGTCGATGATGCAAAAAATAAATGGCAAAGACTATGAAAATATAGATTGATACCACGTTGGACAGGACAAGGAGCAGGGTCAAATAAAACGCCTGACAGCCGTATCGTTCATGCAGGACAAGTATGATCAGGCCAAAAAGCAGGGTATAAAGATCATTGAGTCTATGCAGGTCCGGGAACAAAATATTAAACAGGGGCTGGGTAACACCGGCGCAAGTCACCAGGCAGATGATATAAAGCTGGAGATCCTTGGTGTATTTAAGGCCCTGGGTAATGAAAAAGGCAAACAAAGGGAAAGACAACGCGCCCAGGGACCGCATGATAAATTCATGTTCCGGGAAAAAGAATATGGCCGAATGGTCAATCACCATTGTGATGAATGCAACAAGTTTAATCATTTTGATGATCCCAAACTTAAGGTGTATGAAATCAGTCTGAAGACACAAAAAGAAAAGGCAATTGTCACAATGGGCAATCCGACATAGGTGACGATGTCACTGATAAAAAGGGCAAGGTCAAAGCCTTCGGGTAAAGTGATCATGTTAAAGCCTCAAGGATAAGCCCAGGGCCAGGGCGTTACATGAAAGGGCACCGATGATTAACGAGATACTTTTTGATGTCAGATCCGAGGTGTCTGTAATTTCAATATAGTCGACTTGCCCAGGATCAGAATCGAGATCCGTCACCGAGATTGATGTTCGTTGGTAATATGCTTTGGTCAAAATATTGATTTGAGAAAAATCGGATGTATTAAAAAGGTAGTCATCGACAACAAAGAACGCGTTTGCCTGATCCACCCGGTAAAGATCAATCTGGCCGGTCTTTGTGACCGCTGCATATGATTGGGTATTTGAAAGCAATATTAAAAGAAACAAGACGCCGATGGAATTGAAACGGGATGATCCAATCTGAAGGGCTGATACGATGGCCCGGATAATGACGCCCAGGAGCAAGGAAATAACAACAAGGCCAAAACCATTTCCAAACGCTTCTAAATCTATCATTGTTTATCTCCTGTCTTTCTTCATAAATTTAATCAAAAATATTGGCTTATTTTTCGTCTCTGATACCGTTCAGGCTCATTTGATATTCTTCTTTCATTAAAGGTTCACGCCAGGTGCCTTTGCTCATCTGCCAGCGGTTAAACGCTTTTTTGGCTTCGATCTCCCTTTCGGTCATGCCGATATTGAAAAGTTCCATAATTTTTACAAACGCGAAAACAATGAACATCAAGGAGAGCATGGCAAGGAGGACCACAGAAATATCGTTTGCGATAAAGCTTGCAAGATTCGCTTTGAACTGTGTGAACATTAAACTGATTAAGTCGGTTTCCATAACGCTCCTTTAGGGTAGGGGAAGGGGAACAACGCCCCCATCCCCTGGGGAAAAATTAACCTCTGCTCATGGTGCGCCGGATGTACTTGTAGGCGAGGAAGGCCAGGTTAATGGTGACAAAGGTGGTCAGGACGGTGAGCACCTGACCGTTGATGGTTGAGATGTCGAACGCGGTCCAAAGGTCTGCAACACTGGGTGTGGCAAAGGACAGGCCGAACATGCCGAAAAATGCAGAAAAAATAGCTGCGGTGAACATCTGGGAACGGGTGATAAGATTCTTCATGATAAAACTCCTTTTAAAAAAAAATTAACGAAAGACTTTAACAAGCAACCCCAGCCCCACAACGATTATCAGAATGGTGATAATGCCCGCTGCAGCGGTGTTGACGTCGGTTCTGACACCATCAAACATATCTGATGAAATCAAAGGGGTGTATTCGGTTGTTGCCAAAGCAAGGCCAGTGATCCCGAAAAGGATCAATGAAACAACGCTGAGGATTCGCTTAAGAAAACACATAGCGTATCACCTCACTGTTGATTAATATGGAAACCGAAAACTGCGTGGTTTCCTGATTATCAAGACCCATCTTTAACCAACTTAAAGACGACCTTGACACGCTTCCTTTGTTATATTTCAGACCGCCGATCAGGGTTGTTTCACCGGCCCTGAACACGATTTGATTGTCAATTTTGCGAATGGAAATTTGGGGTTGCCTGACAAGATTCGGTTCCGTGCCCACTTCAAGAAATTCAATCAGGCTCTGGATGTTCCCGGTAAACTGGGTTGAGATGATGTTCCCGGATACCGAGGGTTTGAGTTTTAAAATAAGACCGGACGACACGGTATCGAATTCATAGCCCTGGGCCACGGTATCTGTCGCGCCGTCAATGGATGACACGGTAATTTCCTTGACGTAGGGGATTTTTTCCGACACATCAAGCTCGGCGGTGGAACCGTTCATGACAGAGATCCGGGCGGACTGAAGCACGGTAAAATCCTTTAATTCGTCCAGGGATTCAACCACGGATTGCAATGATAGGTGACCGCCGCCAAGGTTCAGGGCGAAGCCGTCATCCGAGCCGGTGACAGAAAATTTAAGCGGATCTTCATACAGGTCCGTTAAGCTGGCAGCCAATTGTGACCAATCAATGCCGTGTTTGTATGTGTGGCTGTCCTGGGATTCAAGGATCATGATGTCGAATACAACTAAGGTAAGATACGGATTATTTTTGAAATAATCGTAAATGGTCAGGTATGTATAATAGTCCGTGTTAAAAACGATCCGTGATGAGAGTTCATCATAGAACGAGTTCTGGACCCCGAAAGAGTTTAATAATTTGATCAGGTTTTCCTGGGTGCCGGGCATCAGCACCTTTACATAGGCCGGGGACGTTTTACGGATGATCAACACACCCTGTTTGTATTTAAAAAATAGACCATGGCTGATTTGAAGGGATTGAAGCAGGGTTTTCAGGGTGCCGTGGTACGCGGGCATGGAAACGGTTTGGAGCCTGGGCGTTTCCTTTTTCTCGGTGGCAAGGTTTGTGGCATCCTTGGTTTCCGTGGGCTGTTCAATGTAACACCCGATATCGGCCACAATGTTTATGCCCTGATCAATAAGGATCTGGAAGAAATCACACAGGGGGACCGGTGCGGTTAAATTGATTGAAACCTGGATATCATCGGGGATTTTGTCCAGATCATCATCGAACTTAATAAAATCTTTGACCACAACCTCTTTCACGGTTGATGCATTGCGGTGAATATCAAAGGGCTTGTGTTCATTGTACACCGGCACTTTAAAGGAAGGGTGTGCACAGCCGGCACAGAAAAATAATGTCGTTATCAGATAAAAATATTTCATTGGGTCACCAAAATAGATCCGTCGATTTTTGATTTAAAAATCTTTTTCGAGTTAATCACGCCTACCAATACGTAGTCCGTTAAAGGCGCTGCCTGGCCGGAATATCCCGGTTCCTGATCCGGGGTATCAGGCTGAAAGTCCTGGGTTAAAGCTTGTTGCCTTTTTTCTTCAATGGAATCTGAAATGGCCTGGGTGCCGAACAGGTCACCGCTTAACAGGCTTGACTGGCTTAAAAAATAGATGAAAAGGCATAGAACAAAGGGGATCGCATAAAATATGGGGTGTTTCAGGATATTGGCCGGTTTTTCAATGCCTATTTCTTTGGTGCCATCCTTAAAATAGCTTTTGTAGCACTTGAATATTTTGGGATCATAGGAACAGGTTTTCTGGCCGATTTGATCAAGGGAGGGGCCGTAATAGCAAAAGCGGACATATTTTTTCTTGACCAGGTTGCCGAACATGTTCAGCTTTTTGTAACGGTAGGTGAATTCAATCAAGGACCTGACAGAGCTTTCGATACGTTCAACGTTTTGGGTGATAAGAATCAGGTCAACGCCCATATGACGGTGTTCACTGGCCCATTTGCCAAAGGCTCTGTTTGTTTTGGTTTGCCAGTCCCGGGAATTAAAGAAATTCTGGGCTTCGTCAATGATGACCAGATCGCCCGGGCTGGTATGGTCCCAGAATTCGGTGATCTGGTGATTTGGCAGAGCGACAAGTCTTTCTTTGAGCTGACTGTCTTCAAGATTGAGGAAGTGTTTTATGATTTCCTGTTTTTCTTCCTGATCCGGGCCGGAGATGTTCGTTAAAATGCGTCTGCCCTGGGAAAGGTTGTCCAGGAGTTTGCGCATGGCATCATAGGTTTTACCGGCACCGGGAAGTCCTTCGTAACAGGAAATCATGGTTAGACCCTTGTGAATGCTGCCGGAATAAGGTTCAGGGTCAAACGGATCAGACAGGCTGCGGCCAGCATGCTCAGGCATTGGGCAATGTTCAGCTTGTAGAGGATGTATAAAATCTGATCCGGTAAAAGGTTCCAGTTCCCGAATGAAGAAAGGGCGGTCACCTGGGCGAAGTCGATCGCTGAAATAATGGTTTCAATGATGCTGAAGAATGCATCCATACTCAGATAAACAATTTCGGACAACAGGTATAAGATACCGTCAAGAACCCAATTGATAAAGTCAGTGAGCATTCCCCAGAAATTGGAACAAAAATCTATTATTTTATGAATCATGTTATGCCTTTTTCAGAACCAGAATTTTAAAGCATGCAAAGCTTGTCACTAACAAAAGAACGGACCGTAAAATTCCCCAGACATTGTCGTAATCCGAATAATCTATGGAGGCCGTTTGTTCGCTGGAAGAACCCCATTTACCGATATCAACAGTTTGTACAGAAGAACCGGAACCGGACGGCCCGGCGAAGATGTCAAAAGGAAGGCTGAATAGATCGGATTCTTTTACCGTGGTGATGAACAGATCATATCTGTCAGAGTATTTTGTTTTGATTGCCGTTAAGGTGTCTGTTTCGTCCAGGGCGGGGATATTATCTGTGATGGTCGTATCTATGGTTTGGCCGGAGTCGATTAAATTGTCTCCAACGGCCTGACCTATTTCATCGGCGGTGGGTGTGTTTACGGAAACAACAGCGCCGCCGGATGATGTAGAAGAGGTTTTTCCGGCTTTATCATTGATCTTGGCAAGGTAATCGTTTGTTATCCCCAGGTATTTTTGAATATTTTCTAAATTTGTATTGGTTGACGCGGTGTTCTTAATGATTTTATCCAAACGGCCTGAATCGGCATCATTTGAATCCGGCTGTTCTGACGGGGCTTGCTGGGTTTCCGGTTTTTTTGCTTGTGTCTGATCATCTTCAGCGTCTCTATAATCTTTGAAGGGATCGGTGGACCCGGGGATAATCGTGCCGTCATCTTGAATCTCAACTGGGCTGTTTTTTTTGGTAATGTTTAAATCATCAATGTCTAATTTTTCTAAGGATGCGGCAAGATCTTCGGCGGTTTGATAGGTTACAAGATCCCCGGTAACCGAATCAATTGTATAACCTTCAAAGTCGGTGGGCATTGTGCCGAACGAATATTGATTGCCTTCACTATCTTGGATAACACCGGCGACGACTTTATTATTTTCATCATAGCAGACAGAAACAATGGCGGCTTTATAGGATTCTGATGAATCGGGTTTTAAATCGAAATCATCTGATATGCCATCATTATCTAAATCTTGAATATCGGTATACAAACCAGATTCAATAGATGCAGGGGGAATATAAACAAAACCAATATATGGACCAGAGGGAGCAGTATCAAGATTTCGATATAAAGAGGCTCCACCCTGGCAATGACTTGCTAATGTGTAAAAAGAATAACCAGATGGGACTAAATTAGAATAATCTGAGTCACCTGAATAAAATATAATATTTGATACATTAAATGTCTCAACAGCATTATAAATGCCAGAAGAACAAGCACCAGTGGAAGGATAATATCGAATTGCGTTTGCAGAATAAGCCAAAGAAAACCAAATAAAAGGAATACAAAACCCAATCAAAAAATATAATATTTGTTTCATGTTTCCTCTATATGAGTTGCCCCTGTTCATAAAAGCCCCTGTCCAAATCAGTGCCGTGCCCCTCAATTCATGTTGAAAAACAGGAAAAAGAGGAGCGGCACATGTATTGCGGGTTGTCCGCATTAGTCGTTTTCCTGTTCCTGCCAGTAAACGCGGCCATTGAATTCCTGAAACGAGATGGAATTGGAATAGGGCGTCATTTCCGTTGAATTGTCGAAAATCTCCTTGGAGACTTTTATCTTCAAAACTTTTTCCAGACCTTTGACGGCAACGGCCAGGTGAAACGTTTCATCACCGGTTTTCGTGGTTCCGGCGATCTTCTGAATAATCAACCCTTTTATGGTTAAGCCCATGTCTATGTTCGGCATGGGAACGACCTTTTTCTCTTTTTCGTCTGACATCTTTTCTGCTGGTAAAGCCATTTTTAAAAACTCCTTTGTTGAATGTTATCCCGGCACACCGACCGGGTTTAAATTATTGCGGTTAAAAACAATCTGTACTTTTTGGAACAGTTCTTCCTCGTAATGATTGAGCCGGAACTGCAACTCTCTCCAGACCCGACTTGACGCCATTGTTGCGATCTGCCTGAAATCGTCTACGCTTCTGAGTGATGCGGCACAGGCCGATATAAGGCAGCCGACACCTTGATCGAATAAAGCTTCAACATTGTCATATTGAGCCTTTTCACGTTTCCTCCAGAGGTTTGGGTTTTCGTTATCGAAAGAGACACGCTGAACAAGTTTCCAGAAAGGGGAGGTAACTGCATCACGGGACTGATGATTGTTGGATCTGTCAACGTCATGTTCACAGTGTTTGGCCCAAAGTTTCGATGAATACGCCCACAGGCCATTCAGGGATTTTTTAAGGTCTGACAGGGTTTCTATTCGTTCAAGGTCATCGGTCTTGAATTCTGTTAAGGCTTCACGCCTGTATTGAAACTCAACCCTGACAACCGGTGTTTTTTGATCCCGGGAATTAAGGCCCCATTGCCGGTTAAAGAAGTCTTCTTTGGCCGTGGCCCGTTTGACTTTTAATTCTGTGCGCTTGTTATATATCCGGCACATCAGGTTGCCTTTGCCGATTGACATCCCGGAGATGGTGCGGCCTGTAAAGTGGACGCTTGACGACACGGCACGGGTGATCCATTTTTCCATGTGGTGTAACTCCAGCTGGCTGAAATCGACATTCACAAAATCAGTGGATAAATCAACACGGGTGACATGGTGTCTTTTGATTGAAATGTCACAGGACTTTAAATATTTGAGGACCTGTTCATAGACTTCAAAGGCCCCGGGCAGATGGGAGGACATAGAACCGATTTCTATTAAGCAGGTGGGAAAATTGCCATGCACAGAGCGGTTATTGAAATAAACATGGGTGTCGGCCATTGAGATATGATAGGTGAAAAACCGCCTGCCGGACCGGTGAACGTTCCATTGATTTGAAAAATAGGTGAATGGGATACAATCTTGTTCAAAATCCCTGGCAACCGCACGGGCCTTTTCAATTTCTTCCAGGATAATTGAATCCGAAAGATCTGCATAAAGGGATAAATGCAAAGTATCTATGTTTGAATAGACAGAACTTAAACTGGCTAATTGGGGGGTACATGTTATAAGGGCCTGTACCCCGTCGCTGAACGCCCCCGCGCTGACGCGCGTGGTCGTTTCAGCGTCGGAAATAAATGCCGGTTGACATCTTTGTTTATGATCTTTATTTATAGATGACATGTAAAATTCCTTTGGCGAGGTTTTTACTGTTATTTAAAGGTCGGAAGTTGCACCTTCCGGCCTTTTCAATTCTCTGTTATTTAATTTACCCTTATGGCATAAACTTGAACCGGATCAGAACCGAACTCAGGGTGAGTTATTTCCAACTGGCCCCAACCCCGGTATGGTCTCTCAATGATACGGGTAACGTCATCTTTTTTGGGATAGCCAAGTTTGATTAAAATTTTATCATATTGTTTATCCACAAGACGTTTAGCCCAATAACGAGTAACCAGGCGGTATTCAAACTTCTTTTTACCGGCCTTGATTTCTTCCCAATATTTTTTCTTAAGATTAAGATGTAAGATTTTCATTTCCGTTAAATTGCCTTTTTTTATTAAGGAGATAGAAACAAGAAGCTGCCATAGTTTTACATGCACTGCTCAAAGAAACAAAAATCCAACCTTCAGAAACACCTTGCTCGAAACCTTTTCGAATGTCGGAAATTTTTCGCTGGACGCATACTTTATTGGGATCTTGAAATGTTAAAATATCACCGATTTTATAATCTCGATCATCTTTTAAAAAAGCCCAATCCCGCTGGACCAAAATTTCCTGAACATATTCCGGATCAACCTTCAATAAATGAATTTTGAATCGGGATTGACTATATGTCATACCATCACCTGGTTTACCTATCTTCATTTGAATGACCATTATGCAAATAATTTCCCCTGCAACGGCCGGCGTTCAGGAACTACCGGGAACACATATTCGCCGGCGCTGTCCCACTGATCTGCCATCGCATCAGCAATTACCTGGTAAGTAAGGCTTCGAATTTTGGCGTCTTTAATCCTGGCATGGGTCGGGGAATGGCGCTTGCCGTCTGCTGTATTTATCCAAAGCGGCTTCACTGGTTTTGTTGGAAGCAGTAAAGGCAGGTTTTTAAGCCAAAGGCCGGTTTTCTTAGATTCCGGATAACCGAATTCATAAGGCTGGATATATTGATCCGGTTGTCGAATATGGGTGGAAATAACGCCCTGGGGATTCTCAATGCAAATTCTTTCTATATCGGCATTAAGAAGGGCATGGACAAAAAGTATTGCGTCCAGGCGTTTTTTCCATCTTTTCGGATTATTCAAAAAAGATCTGTTGCCGGACACGGCAAGATAAGTGCACGGCGGGTGAGCGATCATCATATCCCAACCATCATTGATCACGTCAAAGACATCGCCCTGGTAATGCGGGCCTGGGGTTTCTGAGGGTAGAAGGTCACAAGACATGGCGTCATGGCCTTTTTTTAAAAATGCGTCCCGGACCCGTCCGGAGTATTCACATGCGATTAAAATCTTCATACGGATAGCTCCAATAATCTAATAGTCCCAAGGGTCATCTGATGAATCAGAGTCATCAAACCAGGAATCCACATAGTCATCTAAATATTCGTCGGCTGATTCATCTTCTTCCCGGCAACGTTCTCTTTCGTATTCTGCCCATGGACGATCTTCAAAATTGGGAAGCTCATTGTCGTTGTAATCGGAATGCGGGAAATCACTGAAGTCTTCATTGGACCTATTTTCCAGGAGATTGCGGATCTCTTCGTCTGCAAGCCGCTGATTTTCATCTGTATCGGCAAGCCGTGATTCAAGCCGCCTTATCTCTGCTTCCTTTTCATCCTGATGGTAAGCGCGGCAATCTGAACAAAGGTCATGGTCAAGGCCGATTTCAAACGATGACATTTGTTTTCCACATTCCGAGCAATGCTGAATATCGTCTTTATATTTCCAATGAAAAGAGACCATTTTTTAATTCATCCTTTGCATTGTAAGAAAAGAAAACCCCCTGGCGGTGCTGCCAACACCATATGCCAGGGGGTGAGATGTCTCGGGAAAACGCATGCCCGTGCAAAAACCAAGACACCTGTGGGGGAATTGTTTTGATGTGGAATATGAAAAGTGGTACGCTGACAACTTGGGCATGTGTTTGTCCTTTTGGAAAAGTCTAACAATACTTTTGTGTAAAAATACAAATACAAGAGAGTTGTGTCAAGAATTAAATTGTAAAATTACAACTTTTAACATGAATCCGTCTGACAGACTTAAAAAAATCCGTAAAAAATTAAATCTAACACAAGAGCTGTTTGGAAAATCAATTGGTTTAAATAGAGACAAAATAATGAGTCTCGAATCAGAAAAAGTTAAGTTGTCGGAGCTTCATGCAATTGCAATTGAATATATTTACAACATTAATAGGGATTGGCTACTGAACGGAATTGATCCCATGTGTAAAAATACAAATGGGGATTTAATATCTACTCAGAAACAAAATATCAATTCACCCGACGAATCAAACGATAAAAAACATAATTTCAAAACTACGAATAAGGGAAAAGACGCAATAAATGCACTTTTGGAAATCGAAAAAATAGATGAACAAACCTTTCGTAGGACAGTCGCTGATTTAGAGTTCATTGCAGACAAATTAAAAGAAGGGGCTACCCCAGGCCCATTAATTGCGGCTACAGAGAATAAAATCTTGGGGGAACTTACCAAAGAAAAAGACAATATCTAATAATCGACAACATTCTAATACTTTTGGGGGATGATTATGGTTGAGTTATTAAAAAGCAGCTTTTCTGGAGATGAAAGGCATTATACATAAAAAAGATTCAAAAAATCATAATCTGAAAATCTGAATGCCCCTGGCGCCTGTGGGCGATAACCTTGGTCTGTTATGGAAACGCTTTACATTTTGAGTTTACAAGGAGGAGGTGAGGGTAGCAACACATGGAGATGGAAAGAAGCCGATACCCAGCTGGCTTCGATAGGCGCACGTGAACGCAACACTTCGGGAGGATTCCGGGAGCTGAGCTGGAATAAAACGGTTTATCGATACGGGGCTGTTTATACCCGGATTCCCAACGTTACCATACGCAGGGGAGGGATTCCGGCTCAAGCATGCTGACAGTGCACGCATAAACTCTTACGCCCCACGACATTCCCAACGCCCTCGCGGCCAAGGCCCATGACCGAAGCGGCTTCGACCATCAAAAAATACATTTAATGTTCTATAAAATTTAATCTTGCGTTTCCCTGCCGGGGATGTTTAATCTCCAAATAAGTTGATTCTAATCATTATCTAAATTCCAAAAAAGCAGGGCATATGCACATCAAGTTAAATGATTTCAAAACAGGCTGGTACTCTTTGGAAATGGGACTCAGTGAAAAAGACATAGATGAACTTATAAATTCTCTCATTGAGTTAAAGAGGAGGAAAAGCCACCTTCAAATAGTATGCTCAGATAAAACTCCTGCTCTTGAAAATCTTGAGATCTATTGGGCAGAGGATTCTGAAAAAACAAATTCTATTTTTGCGGGTTTCCCGATTGAACCGACGAAATAAACTATACATTTAATACATTAAAAAGCTCCCTGGATCTGCCAGGAGTTAGCCGCCTGTTTTAATTCAAGACTTTGTTCTATTAAATTGATTGAAAGACTTATTAAAAAATCAGGAGTTTGATGTATTCTCATAAAATAGGATGCCGGGTGTTGTAGGAGCGCTCTTCAATAATGTGGGGTCCTATACCGATTAGCCGAATTTTTTAGCTATAAGCCCTACCAAAATAAAAGTTAATATTGGAGTTGCAAAAAAAAATGGAGGAAATATTTGTTTAATATCACTCCAAGCCCATATTTCAAGGAAGATAGATCCGATAATTCCTACAATTAAGCAAAAAATTAAAAATGTTCCATTCCGTAGAATAGAATCCATGTTTCTAAACTTACGAGAAAATATATAGGAAGAAATAAGGCCAATCCACCAAGCTATATCAGCAAAAAAATATGCAATGTAGTGTTGAGGATATTCAAACATACTCGATAATGCATTAAGTGTTATGAAAATCATCCAAACAACAGGCGTTATTGATATTAAAATGGCGATTATTGTTATTATTAATGTCAATTTCATTTGATATCTGGGTAACCATTGATTAATCAGGTTAATTTGCCTTGATATTTGGAATTTAGACTACTTTCAGAATATTTATAATTAAAGATCAATTTAATTGGAGATTAACCACCCCGGACAAAGAAACGCAAGAATAAATTTAATATATTATTATCCTCCCTCAATAGAATAAAGAAGGGTACAAGATGTTGTGCCCAGCACCGCTCCACGAAAAGCGAGCTTAAATAGACATAAGTGTCGCTTTCCCAAGAGTTGATCATAGAAGGAATAAGCGCAGCTTTTAAATTGTCCATCTTCATTTGCTATGACTCAACAGGTACCATATTAAGGCCATTGACTTCAGTGTAAAGGTTAATAAGATGCTCAATTGTTAGGTCAAGAATCGGCTCATACATGAAAGAATTCAGGTGTATGTTTGAGCTGACTGTGATGCTTATTTTTTCCAATATACGCATCACGCCTGCAGATGGTGCGAACCTATCGTATTCAGAGACAAGATTGCCAAACTGTTTCTTGCCTTCATACCAATAGCTTGCATCGTTTTTTAGCTTGCGAAGTTCGTTAGTCAAAAAAATTTCAGCTTTCATACGTATTGCAATCGACATTAAAACTTTATCTTCCAGATTCAAACCGTTATGCGTGGGTTGCGAACAGATTTCATCCGCCTTCTCGAAAAGCAGACACTTCATTTGTTGCGGATTGCTGATGTCATAACTTGTGCCGAAAAGTCGGTTGTAAATTTCAAAATAATTCCCGACAGTGATTCCGTCTGTGTCGTTCTTCCAGTGAAGCAAGCTTGTTAGATTCAAGTAATCAGGATCATTTTTTCCCTTTGTATATTCAATCAGATTCCGAGTAAACGGAATTGTAGCGCAGAGAATACAGTCGTCTGTTCCTACTTTATTTTTCCATTTGCCGATGAAGTAATTTTTGACGCCATCTGCCTTTTCGAGAGTGATTTTGTCCTCACTCTTGTTGGCCATTAGGCATCTTTTATAAGGGACAAAATCGATGTTTAACGTTCTGAAAAAGTCGAAGTTATGAGTCAAAATGATTTGGTGAAAAATTTCGGTATTGCTGAGATCCCTCAAATACTGAACGATGGCGTGTTTATTTTTGTAATCGAAAGAATCAGCAACATCATCAATGATGAAAAGCGTTTCTTGATTGGCCAGCTTTCTGGCTTCGACCTCAAAAATATAATTGAGGAGATAGTATAGTGGACCCCGAAAACTGGACAAGATGTTAAGATAAAATATAACAGTCCAGAAACCAGAAAGGGATTCATTTTGAAACGGAAAAACTACAGTAAAGAATTAAAAAGTAAGGTCGCATTGGCAGCCATAAAAGGGAATCAAACTGTCAATGAGATTGCCTCTGAGTTCGGTATTCATACAAGCCTTGTAAATAGATGGAAAAAGGAAGCAATAGAAGCCCTTCCATTGGTATTTGGCAATAGCCAGGCAAAACAAACCAAAGAAACAGAGATTGAACGGGACCGTTTATATCAAAAGGTCGGCCAACTCCAGGTAGAACTGGATTGGCTAAAAAAAAACAGCGGGCACCTCTGATGAGTATTGAAGAGAAAAGACAGCGGATTCAACCCAAGAACTCCAAACTCAGTATTCAAAGGCAATGTGAACTGATAGGGCTCCCACGTTCTATCTATTACCGTAAAGGCCTGACTGGACAGGAAACGCCTACAAATTTGGAATTCATGAGGTTGATTGACAATGAATATACCGCCCATCCTTTTTATGGCACCCGCCAAATTCGTAATGCCCTCAGGCGTAACGGATATAAGATTAACCGCAAACGGGTTCAACGACTGATGCGGAAAATGGGAATTCAGTCCATTGCACCGAAACCAAATACCAGCAAGGCTCATCCCCAAAATAAAGTGTATCCATATCTTTTGAGGAACGTTGAAGTAACCAGATCAAATCAGGTGTGGTGTACGGATATAACATATATTCCACTTTCTGGTGGCTTCGTTTATTTGACGGCGGTCATGGATTGGTATAGTCGTCATGTTCTCTCCTGGGAACTATCAATAACCATGGACAACGAGTTTTGTATATCCTCTTTGGAGAGAGCGTTACGATGTCATGGAACACCCTATATATTCAACACGGATCAAGGATCTCAATACACAAGTCACGAGTTTACAAAAGTATTGAAAGATAAGGACATTAAAATCAGCATGGATGGAAAAGGCCGATGTCTCGATAATATTTTCATCGAACGACTGTGGCGCAGTGTGAAGTATGAAGAAATTTATGTAAATGAATTTCGTTCTGTTGAACAGTTGCGCAACTCCCTGAAAAAATACTTTGATTTTTACAACAATGAACGACCTCACCAAAGTTTTAACGGCCAGACGCCTGCCGAAGTGTATTATGGCGAAAATCAGTTAAGTCTTGTGGGATGAAGAAGCCAGAACCCGCTCCAGCGGAAGCCAACCCCTTCCGACGGGCAGTTTTTATGGTGCCCATTCTCAGGACCTGGCTTCCACTTCCGCTGGGCACCGAGAAAAATCCGACTATGACGCTTAAATTTAAAAAAAACTGTCTTGACATTGGGGTCCACTATAATATGACTCAAGATAAACCGATGCATCTGTGTTGTTTTGGATATAGTAGGCCCAGAGGTCTTTGCGGAATTGAGCCTGGTTCTCTTTCTTGAGTCGTTCAATAAGAAATTCAACCTGAGGAGATGAAAGGCTTTCAATTAGAGAGGTCAAGGCCTGAGTTTGCGCGTTCTTGGCAAGACTGGCACGCAGATTTCTGAGCTTTTCATCGCTATCAATGCTCGCATGGATAGTCTGAAGTTTTTGATTCAGTTCATCCTTGCCAATGGAAACGGGCTCATCTCGAAAGTGGACGCGATGGCCACCGGCAAAAAAACCTTGTTTGTCCAACGTTGTAAATGATGTTTCTGCCTTTGCAGGGTTGAAAATACCTTTTTGGTATATTGTTCCAGCTTGACTAAAAAGCTCTTGGTAGCGCTCGTTGAATTCACTCGCTTTTGATATGAAGTCCTGGCTTTTTATAACTTCAATGGCTTTAGGGTCGAAGATAGTCGCATATTCATAAGGGCTTAAATCATCTTCAATTGTAACTGATTTACTTTTCCCGATGCAGGTAGGGAAGTCTGTTTCATCATAGTCTTCAAGGATTGTTTTTTTAATATCGTTTTTTTTAATCTTAGAAGATTTCTGAAGTGAACCGATGAGTCTCTTTTCCAGTTTATCGAGATCAATGAGAAGCTCGTCGTATCTGGCTTTGTTCTCAGGGTTGACAAGGATATTCGTGATCGCAGGGCTGTCAGATCGGATGTCGATTTCTGCCTTGAGAACATAGATTGTCTCTTTTGAGATAGCAGTCCCATCCGATTCGATCACATGTGTTGAAGGGCGATTGTAACGTTCTTCCCTTGGGTTTTCTCCTTTAGCAAGTGCCTCGAAGGTCTTCGCAAAGGAAGACTTCATCAACCCATTGGGAGCATAAATAGCATAGGCATTGGCCAGTGGCTTGGCTGAGATAGAATTAAAATCAAATTCGTAATCCAAAGATTGGATACCGTAACAGTTTTTGAGGTGGACTTTGAGTTTATTCATAATTTGTTCTGTAATTCTTCTTGGAAATCGAAAAATGGCAATGGATTAAGTATTTTTAATTACATCCACACCAAATATTAAAATGGAACAAGTTGACCAGTAATTTCCCGTTTATCTTTCAAATTCAATATCTAACGAAAAATAATTAACATCACCTGGAAGGGCATGCAAATTTTTTCTTCAGCTTGCCACATAGTTGACCAAGCACTAATGGTATGATTTGTCGCTTTTTGCCAATATTTTTAAAAATACAACATGTGGTAACTGGGTTAATCTCAGAAAAAAACTGACCATGAACATATGTATCGCTTATCCAAATTGAGAAATAGGAGAATCAAACTTTTTGATCTCTTAATTCTTCGCAAAGCGAATTATAAATAATTCTCAGCGTTTCTTCGAGACTATTTTTTTTGGCTTGTCGTTCTTTAATGTTTTTGTATTCCGTGAAATGTAATTCTCTGAAATCATAAACCATATTAATCCGAGGGTGTTTCTCTTTTAATCTTTCTAATTTTTCTTTAACTTTTTCTCTTTTGTCGACACATGGTATAAACATTTGGACAAACTCGTTTTGGCTAATTGAGATCTCCACATCCTTTCGAAATTCGTCAATGATTTTTCGTTTTATTAAATTCATACTTGTATTTTCCAAGCCAATTAATACAATCCCGCAATCTTGAGAATTTCTTTCAGTCATTTTCGCTTTTGGGATGATATCATCTATAAACTGATCGGCATTAATATTATCTGCAAACTCATTACGTCCTCGTTCCTTTAAAATGAAAAATACTATCCCAACAAAAAGTAAGGCTCCATTTAGATAAATAATAAATTCGTGATGATTTTTTAAAAAAACATCTGACAATTTCAACCAAAAGAAAAGAAAAAAAGCAGTAACCAATATACCAATTAACCTAAACAAAGTTTCACAAGTGAGTAGGATTTTTATACCATGGAAAAAAGCCCTTAAACAAAGCACGTAGCATATAGAAACTAAAAACATTCCATTGAAATAAACAGCTTTATTTACTAATCCAATATCATTTTTAAAATGTTCACCACACAAGGTTGATAAAAATAGGAAGAGAATAATTGGGTGCACTATCCCGGCAAAAAATTTTAAAAACCTGACTATATGCTTAGAATCAATTTGCGATGCCCACCAGCTTTCAATAATATAAGACATAAAACAGAGGGATAAAAAAAACGGGATAAACTTAGGATGGCTCCAAACAGACACGAAATAACTAAAATTACCCTCAAAAAATTGTTCAAAACAAAATAGAAATTCTTTCTTCCAGCAATCAAAAAAGATAGCCAAAGTCACGCTGTAAAATATTGAAATAAAAAGAAAATAATGATCTTTAAAGGAGTAGGTACTGCGATAATCAATTATAGAAGTCATTTAATAAACCTCATTAGGCCTATCTCAATTAGAACGAACAGTTGATAAAAAAATCGTAAAAGCTTTGATTATAGACTCATATATACAAGATTTACGGCATGTTCAACCATGAAATCATGATACTGACCAAAATCAAAGATAGATTTTATTTATTATCCTCGAAATAGGAAATGGCTTAAGCTACCTGGTAAGCCTCAAATTTTTGCCCATACCACATTGTTCAGACGCCTAATAAACATAGATAACCGAGCACTTATGGTATGATTGAACTGATTTTCACAAAATTATTCAGGACTATATCTTGTATCTGCCCTAAAAAATAATAGCACTGAAATCCGACAACACATTGGCTAAAGCCACCCCGTAAAGAGAGGTGAAATGCAAAATACAGATTTAAAATGGTTGCGGTTTTGGTTGCAGGTTTTATCCTAAAACAGACAAAAAAAGAAAGAATATAGGGGAAGACGTCTTGAAACAAGGGCTTTTTAAGGCTTTTACCGCAATAGCAACGGCTTTGGGAGCAGGGGCTCAACTGGTGACGTATTAATGCCGGATACAAACACGGATACAAAACGCCATGTATTTGATGTGTTTTTTTATTCCTCTTGTAACGAAAAACCAGGGGTTTCAGTGTTTATGGGGTGGTATTAAAGTCCTCTCACGCCGGAAACCCGGGTTCGATTCCCGGTGGGATCACCATAAAACACAAAGATTTCAGCAATTCAGCCGAAATCCTTTTTTTTTTCGGTTCATCTCCGGCTCTTTAAATTTTATTTTAACGGCAGATATTTACTGGTGAAATAAATGTCAAAGAATGAATTAAAATCAGTAGTGTCCGGTTAGGTTTTTGCTTTCTCGGCAAACGTAAATTTTTGATCTTTGACAATATTGTCCCTGCTTAACCCATGCGAACCATTCTCGTTGTACCCGATTAGGTCATTCAAGATGGCAATTCGTAACTGCCGAACTCTTTTAATAGAGACCTTCTCATTAAACTCGTCGCGGCAGTAGATTGCCAGCAACAGGTAAGTGATAAGGCCGCTAAGAATTTGAACCATTAGGCCGTATTCACTGCGGGCAATGAGATGGTAAACCTTCAGGTGCTCTTTCCACCATTTGAAAAAATCTTCAATGGTCCACCGGAGTTTATAAATAGTTGCTATTTGTTCTGCCGTTAAATCATGCCTGTCCGTTGCCACATAATATTTAACCCCGGCAATTTTATACCCAACAACCCGAACGGGATTCTTAGTCTGGTTTTGATTCGGAGTACCAAGCCTGACCAGTGCATCATAAAAAATGTAGCTACCGGAATTGATCTCATGGTTTTCAATTACGGTTCTGGTTGTCTTGGCCTTTATACGGCAAACAAAATGCTTCCCTTGCTCCTGAAGCAGGTCGAAATCGTGATGGGATTGATAGCCACGATCCATAACGCCTGTTTGTCCCTTGGACAGGATTTTTGGTACAAAAGGACGTTCTCCACCGTTCCCTTCCGTCAGAAAAATTTTGTTGGGGATGCCGTGATTAATATCAAACCCGCAATGCGCTTTGGCTTTTTTGCTTCCTTTCCTGTAGTTCGCCCAGTGCATTGAAAGGACAGCATTTATAAGGCTACCATCAATGGATACCAGATCTCCAAGTTCTGCGTGCTCCTTCGGTAGACACCCAACAGCCTGCTTATAAAGGTCCTCGAAGACAAATTGCAGTTGTTCAAGTCCCCGGTGATTGACTGCTTCGCCAAAGCTGCTGCGACTGATTCCCCCGTCTGGAGCAATATTTTCTTTGGCAAAAATGTTCTCCTTGAGATCTTGAATTAAATGCCGGGCTGATTTGTGCTCCTGGAGATGAAAATAAATCAAAGCATTGATTTGGTCTTCGAATGTCATTTTTAAAGGGCGATCTCCTCGAGATTGTAGTTCAGGTGCTTGTGAAAGCGACCTTACCAGAGGGCGCTGGAACTTGTCAAAATTCAGGGACTGTATTTGTTTTTTTGAGACTGAAATGCGCGTCATTTGGGCTCCTTGAATAAAATTTTTACGCACATTTGTCAACAAAAAAACGACTGTTTTTTCAATAAATTAAGCTGTTTTTTACGTGCAAAAACCTAACCGGACACCACTGAATTAAAATGCTTTATTCTTGCAGGCCCCAACGGCGCGGGAAAAACAACTTTTGCCGAGAATTTCCTGCCGGAAGAAGCTGATTGCCTGAATTTTTTGAATGCAGATTTAATCGCCAAAGGAATTGCACCGTTTAAACCTGAAAGTGTTGCAATAGAAGCTGGTAAGCTTTTTTTAAAACGGATGAATACTATCGTTTCCAATAGAGAATCTTTTGCGTTTGAAACAACACTGTGCGGATTAAATTACATCGACCGTATTAAAAATTGGAAAAAGATCGATTATGAAATAATTCTGTATTTTCTGAAACTTGAGAATGAGGAGATGGCCATTCAGCGTGTCCAACTTAGAGTCGCTGAAGGTGGACATAATGTTCCGGAAGATGTTATTATACGAAGATACCATAGGGGATGGGAGAATTTTTAAAAATATTACAAGCACCTGGTTGATGCTTGGGTTGTTTTTGACAATTCTAAAGAAGTCCCTGAAGTGCTGGAGGAAAAGAATGGATAAAAAATCATACTCAGCTTTGGCAATGGGCGCAATGCATCGAGCATCAAAGAAATCAGCCGAAAAAGCAGCTGTCTTGGATCTATCTATTCCTGTATGGAAAGATGGTAAAATTATTTTTGTTAAAGCCAAAGATAAACTTCAAAAATTGCGAATGGCATAGTGACTGGAAATCGATAAAATTTATAAAGCCAGGTATTGGCATTAGAGCTACAAAATTTCCGGTCCCCCTCCGGTCCTTTGAATCGTCTGGAACAGTCTGTCCGAAAGATTATATTGAGTTTGATACCATGGGTATTGTCCTGAAAATTAATCTGCTCTGGAAAAGCCTTATTACCAATAGAACTTTTTGAATTTTACAGATTTTCATTGATTTGATTTTCAAGGGAAATATGTTGAATGGTCGGCTCTCTTTTATGTTCGTATAAACATGGGCTGAACCTCAGGATAGATCCGCCAATCATATAGTTTTTATAGAAAAAAACAATATTAATCCTTGACTTGAAAACCGTTTTTCTTTATATTCCGTTTCGTTGTTGCGGGGTGGAGCAGTCTGGTAGCTCGTCGGGCTCATAACCCGAAGGTCATTGGTTCAAATCCTTTCCCCGCTACCAAGTAAATAAAGGCTCCCAGCGGTTTCGCTGGGAGCCTTTGTAGTTTGTAGTCACTCCGTGTAGTCAGATCCCTTGCATCCCACCAGGGATAAAATTCTCTTTCAGATTGGCACTTCAGTTACTATCTGATACTGAATACATAATTAATTTTCAAAATAGAGCAACTATGAAATCTATTCTGTCATTTTTACTTTTTATACTGCTGTCCGGTTGCGCCGTTGTATACGTATCTCCTGTAGACAGCACTTTGGATATAAAACATGTCTGTGTTGATGGAACTGTTCAGTATGGTGCCTTGGGGCTTGTGAATATGCAGGTGGGCAGAACACGCGCAGGGGGAGGGGCTGACAGACCGAAATGTTGATCAGAGTATCTGGGAAACCTCCAACGGCCGGTTGCAGATTCAGTGGCAGGATGGAGATACGACTGATGCGCTGTACAGTTTTTATGACAACCAGCTGGTTTTCCGTAATCCGCAGACTAAGAAGCTGATCAATTATGACCCGCGTGTACGCTGATAAATTAACATTTACATCCAGTGGTAAGTGAATCAAGAACACCCTGTAATGGAAATCAGCATTTCTGTTACAGGGTGTTTACAACATTCTACTTTATTTAAACCGTTTTTCCGCCATCAACGGTAATGACCTGGTCAAGTAAAAGTGGACACTTTGTTAAGCGGCTTTTTCTAAAAACCACAGTTTTTCAAATTCTTTTGGACTGATATACCCCAAATAGGAATGACGTCTGTTGCAATTGTAAAACATTTCGATGTAATCAATGATGTCTCTCCGGGCTTCTTCTCGGGTCATGTAGTTTGTAAAAAAGACCCTCTCAGTCTTCAAACTACCGAAAAAGCTCTCTGCCACGGCATTGTCCCAGCAATTCCCTTTCTGGCTCATGCTGCTAACCATCCCAAGGGTATTCAACATTTTCTGGAAGTTTTTACTGCAATACTGACTTCCCCTGTCTGAATGAAATAGCAGGCCAGGGGCAGGCATTCGACGCCTGATTGCCATGTGCAGGGCATCCATGATCAACTTTGTGGTCATTCGATTACTCAGGGACCAGCCGACAACCCGGCGTGAAAAAAGGTCTATAACGACGGCCAAATACAACCACCCTTCGTGGGTCCAAATGTATGTAATGTCAGAGACATAAACCTTGTCCGCTTCGACAACTTCAAACTGTCTGTTCAGTAAATTCGATGCAACTGGCAAATTGTGTTTGCTGTCTGTCGTCGCTTTAAATTTCTTTTTCTGCTTGGCGGCAACACCGGCCATTTTCATCAATGACCCAGCTTTGTACCGCCCGCAAGGACTGCCGGATGCTTTTATCTCTTCTGCAATCCGGCGGGCGCCATAGGTACCCCTTGATGCTTGATGAGCCGCTTTAACAATAGGAATTAGTCTCTCTACTTCCCTCTGCCTCAATGATTTTTTACATTTACGCCAGGCATAATATCCACTCCGGGATATGAGCATGACAATACATATCAGAGCTACTGGGTAAGCCTTCCTCTCAGCATCAACGAATTGATACTTCAGCTCATTTCTTTCGCGAAGAAGGCTGCTGCCTTTTTTAAGATTTCACGTTCCATCTTCAAACGGTTGTTTTCTTTTCGAAGACGGCTCAACTCTGCCTTCATTGCCACACTTCCTTGTAAACCAGTGGCACTCTCTCCACTACCTTCAATCTCACGTTTCCAGCGACCCAGCATGGTTGGATTGACTCCGAGATTTCGGGCTGCCTCGGTAATCTGATATCCCTGTTCGGTTATCAGTTTAACTGCTTCTTCTTTGAATTCAGGTGCATACTTCTTTCTGTCTTTCTTCATTTGACACCTCCGTGTGGATTATTAACCCACTCTTAGAGAAGTGTCCACAATTACCCTACCACCTCACTTTTTGTTGGGGCCATCAATCTGGGCTGTTTATATGTCATACATTTTATTGTTGCCGATGTCTGGGGTAAATGTCTGTTCGTCTTTTATGTTTGCCTGATTCTCCATTTTTATAGATGTCCGGATGCTCTCTTTCCCGTAACCGGCTCGAACGTTTTGAAAAATACCGGCCTGAAAATCATGATATTTCAATATTAAATTATGGATCAATGTTATAGACTATGGGGTAGTCGGGGGGGCTGGGTGTTGACTGTCCGGGGCCATTTAGCGGCTGTAATGTTAAAAACAATTCGTCGGGGAAAATTATGAAGGATGACGCGCGTAAAAAGTATCGATACTTTCTTAAAGATAGTATCCGTAAAACAATTTCTTTTCAGTTGACGGATCAAAATCAGGGTGTTCCGGTGCCGCCCATTGAAAAGCCATGCCCTGGGGACGCAATCCTAATAGATCTTCCAGGGCCGGATGAATGGAACGGTATTCCCAAGGCAGATCTCACGCACGCTATCGGCAACAGAAAAAGTCACCGGGTGTATCTGAATCAAAGCCTTTCCAAGGAAGAAGTGGCATATCTTCTGTGGTGTACCCAGGGGGTCAGGGGTAAACGATTCCAGGGCCATGCATACCGAACCGTCCCTTCTGCAGGATGCCGCCATGCATTTGAAACCTATCTGGCCGTTTTTAATGTGGACGATATTGAACCTGGCGTTTACCGATATTTACCCCTTTCCCATCAACTGGTCTTTGAATTTGAGGATGGAATGCTGTCGGAAAAGATGATTATTGCTTCACTTAACCAGCCTTACCCGGGCAAATCCGCCGTCACGTTCATCTGGTCTGCCGTGCCGTATAGAATGGAGTGGCGGTATGGGTTGGCAGCCCATAAGGTCATTGCGCTGGATGCCGGTCATGTCTGCCAGAATTTATATCTTGCCTGTGAAGCGATTGGTGCCGGCACCTGCGCCATCGCGGCCTATGATCAGGAAGAATTGGATGAACTGCTGGGTCTTGACGGCGAAGAGGAATTTTCAATATACCTTGCCCCTGTGGGGAAGGTGAACGGTAAGAAGAAAAAGTAACAAATTAAGGTCGACGCATGTCCTCTGCCATTAAACGTGCGCCCCAAGATGTATATTGAAATGAAATATGTATCTTGGGGCGCACGGGAATCTATTTTCTGTTTTGGCTGAAGAGCTATTTGGTATTAATCATTTTTTTTACGGCATCAAGGGCCTTGATACGGGTCTCTTCTTCAACCGTTACTCTGCCGGACATGGTTTCAAGGCAGTCCAGAATATCCTGCAATTGCGTTTTTTTCATGTCTGCACAGAGCAGTTGCTCCGATGCCGGGAAAAAGGTTTTTGCCGGGTATGCCTTTGAAATGGGGTGGAGCAGGCCTGTTTCCGTCCCTATAATGAACTGGTCGGCCGAACTTTCCCCGACAAACCGGATCATTCCCGACGTGGACTGGATGCTGTCGGCAAGTTCAAGTACCTCCGGGGTGCACTCCGGGTGGGCGACAAACAGGGCGTCGGGGTGGGCGGTTTTTGCCGCTTTGACCGCTTCGGCACTTAAATCGTTGTGAAAGGGACAGTAACCGTCCCAGAAATGAACCTTTTTATCGGTATGAGCCGCCGCATATCGGGCCAGGTTTCGGTCCGGCGTCATGAGTACTTCATCTGCCCCCAATGAATTGACTACTTTGACCACGTTGGCTGAGGTGCAGCAAATATCAGAGACTGCCTTTACGGCGGCGGATGAGTTGACGTAGGTAATCACAGGGATGCCGCCAAGCTCTTCTTTACGTTTGACAAGGGCCTTGGGGGTAACCATGTCTGCCATGGGGCACCCGGCCTCTGGATTGGGCATGAGCACGATTTTATCCGGACACAGAATGGCTGCCGTTTCAGCCATAAAGCGTACCCCGCAGCAGACAATAATGTCCGCATCCGTGGCAGCCGCCTTGATGCTCATTTCAAGGGAATCACCGCACAGATCCGCGACATCCTGGATCGGGGCGGATTGGTAATTGTGGGCCAGGATGATAGCCTTTTTGTTCTTGGCCAGATCCCGGATCTTCTGGTGGAGTGTGGAATTTGTAGTCGTCATTGCTCTATTTCTATAATTTCAGTCCCTGGTGGGGGGGTAAATTCAAATATCTGTTCGTCTATTGCACTGAACTGGATATTGGTGAATATAAATTTAGTGGTATCTCCGTAAATATTTTCGGTTTCCACGACGGGAATTTCATATCCCGGAAGATCCACAGTAATACGTATTTTTGCAAGTTCAGGCGTTTGTTTTTTAGGCGTCAGTATCAGTTGTGCAAAATTGTCTCCCGATTCGCCAGGCTCAACGGTAAACTCTTCTCTGATTTTGCGAATATCAGCCAGAAATGCGCCTCCGGAACCGGATTGGAAGAACGGGGCGGCATTGCCTGTCATCACCTGGTTCTCTTCGGGGCGGTAGATCCACAGTTCTTTTCCGTTGGTGATGATTTCATGGTTGTCTGAACTTTCATATGCCCATTTCATTTTTCCCGGGTGACTGAACCAGGCCTTTCCTTTGGCCGTTTCAGTCACGTCCAGAGCAGTCAGGTGCGAGGCCTGTTCAAAATCTGCACTGAAGCTTTTGTTGGCGTACTTTGCTTCAATGCCCGATACGATTTGGGCGGTTTTATTCTCAAGGGACTGGGCGGCGTAGCAAGGCAAGGTTGTCAGCAATATGGAAATCAGGATCATTACCCATGTATGAAAATGTTGTTTGACCGACGTCATTTTATTTCCCTCTTATATATAATATATTGCAATGGCGGTTATTTGAGCAGAATTTCCATGGCCTTGCGTTTGTCTTCGGCATAAATTCTTCGCAGTTTGGGTTTCTCGATTTTTCCGGTGGGATTTCTGGGGACATCACCGAAAAATATTTTTTTCAGTTGTTTGTACCTGGGGAGTTTGCTCTGGAAATCAAGAATATCCTGTTCGCACATCATGGTATTGGGTTTGAGGCTTATAATGCCGGCAGGGATCTCCCCTAAACGTTCGTCGGGCACACCAATCACCGCAATGTCCCGTATCTTTTCATGCTTGAGAAAGAAATTTTCAATCTCCACAGGAAAAATGTTTTCACCACCGTAGATGATCACATCTTTTTTACGGTCCACAAGCCAGATAAATCCGTCCTTGTCATACCTGGCCATGTCTCCGGTGTACAACCATCCGTTTTTGATGGTTTTGGACGTGGCCTCGGGATTTTTGTAGTATTCTTTCATCATCCCCGGGCCTTTGACAATCAGTTCGCCGGTTTCACCAAAGGGCAGACCGTTGCCCTGTTTGTCCACGATTTTAGCCTGCCAGCCGTATCCGGGAATACCGATGGGGCCGATTCTATCAGCATTTTCCACCCCTAAATGGACACACCCGGGGCCGGAAGATTCGGTCAAGCCGTAATTGGTGTCGTAATCCTGACCCGGAAAATGTTTGCGCCAGTTTCGGATCAGACTTGGAGGGACAGGTTGGGCGCCGATGTGCAAGAGACGCCACTGGGAAAGATTGTAGTCGGCGGGCTTGATCCGGCCGTCTTCAATGGCAATGAGGATGTCATGGGCCCAGGGCACCAGCAGCCACACAATGGTGCATTTTTCTTCGGAGACGGCCTCAATGATCCATTCAGACTTGACCCCGTTGAGCAGGACACATTTGCCCCCCACCAGAAAAGAACCCATCCAGTGCATTTTAGCACCCGTATGGTACAGGGGGGGGATGCACAGGAATACGTCATCGTGGGTCTGTCCGTGGTGGTTGTGTTCCACCTCGCATGCATGCATTAACGCTTTGTGGGTATGCAGCACCGCCTTGGGGGTACCCGTGGTGCCGGAGGTGAAGTACAAGGCCGCATCGTCCTCCGGGGTGAGGTCGACATCCGGCGGTGTGATTCCGTCGGCTTCACAGATGAATTGGTCAAAAGCGCAGGCCCAGGCCGGGCAAGCCTCTTTTGGTCCTGTGTATATCCACAATTTTACAAACCGGGATAATTCCTGTCTGACTTCCTCTATGCGTTCTATAAATTCAGGTCCGAAAACAAACACCTTGGCTTCTGCGGTCACGGTGCACAAACGGATTTTGTCTGACTCAAATCTGAAATTCAAGGGTGCAATCCAGGCCCCGGTATATAAAACGCCGAAATAGATAGGCAGCCACGCCAGGCTGTTGGTCATGAGCTGAACCACGGTATCGCCTTTTTTAATACCTTGTGCCTGAAGGGCATTGGCAGTCTGAACGCTTTGTCTGTAAAAATCGGACCAAGTGATCTCTTCGCGCCGGCCCGAGGCCGGGGTTCGTTCGATTAACGCAGCTTTTTCCGGGTAACGTGTGTTGTTCTGCCCGAGGATGTCAGTAATGATCATGTATAAGTCAGTTTAAATAATTCTTTTAAAGTTAAGCAACCCTGTCTCAATCTCATTTTAGCGGAAGCTCGTGTTTGAACGAAGAGTCACCCATATGCAAGGCGCAAAAAAATTTAAAACCGGAGCAACCTCATGGTTGTGAGGATTTTAAATTTTTTTTGCAACGCCGCATATGGGTGACTCTTCGTTCAAACACCAAATAAAAAATCCTGCCGGGACAATATAGAGCACGGCAGGATTATATTCAACATCAAATTCCCGCCCTGAATCAGGACATCATAATTCAGGGCGGGATAGTGCAATGGTCTGTTACTATTTGTCTTTTTTGACCTCTTCAAAATCCGCATCAACGACGTCATCATCGTCATTGGCAGAGCCAGCTCCGGCATCAGCACCGTCGGCCTGGCTGTCAGCCTGGGCCTGCTGGTACATCACTTCGGCCAGTTTGTGTGAGGCCTGAGACAATGTTTCGATTTTGGCCTTAATATCCTCAAGGTTGTCGGAGTCTTTGGCCTGCTTCAGGGCCTCGGCTGCATCCTCAATGGATTTTTTGGTGGCCGCATCCACTTTGTCCCCATGTTCTTTCAGGGTTTTTGCGGTCTGGTCCACCAGGGCCTCTGCCTGATTTTTGGTATCCACCAGGTCACGTTTTTTCTTGTCCTCTTCGGCATGCATCTCAGCGTCTTTGACCATACGGTCGATTTCATCGTCGCTCAAACCGGACGCTGCCGTGATCTGGATGGACTGTTCCTTGCCTGTGGCTTTGTCCTTGGCTGATACGTGAACAATACCGTTGGCATCAATGTCAAAGGTCACCTCAATCTGGGGAACACCTCTGGGTGCCGGGGGAATGTCTGCCAAATCAAACTGCCCCAGGGTCTTATTGTCTGCGGACATCTGGCGTTCACCCTGGAGTACGTGAATGGATACGGCAGGCTGGTTGTCGGCGGCCGTGGAGAACACCTGGCTCTTTTTGGTCGGGATGGTGGTGTTCTTTTCGATCAGGCGGGTCATGACGCCGCCAAGGGTTTCAATGCCCAGGGAGAGCGGTGTGACATCCAGCAGGAGCACGTCATTGACATCGCCCTGGAGTACGCCTGCCTGGACGGCGGCACCCATGGCAACTACCTCATCGGGGTTAACACCCTTGTGGGGTTTTTTGCCGAAGATTTTTTCAACACGTTCCTGGACCGCAGGCATACGAGTCATACCGCCGACCAGAACCACCTCGTCCACATCGCCAGGTTTTAAGTGTGCTTCTTTGAGTGCTGTTGTACAGGGAATTTCCAGTTTGTCCAGAAGATCGGCCACCAGAGACTCAAGTTTCGCTCTGGTCAATTTCATGTCCAGATGTTTGGGGCCGGATGCGTCCGCTGTAATAAAAGGCAGGTTGATGGTGGTCTCCGTAGAGGTGGACAGCTCCATTTTTGCCTTTTCAGCCGCTTCTTTGAGGCGCTGTAAAGCCATTTTGTCGGTTCGCAGGTCAATGCCCTGATCTTTTTTAAACTCACTTGCCAGGTGATTAATAACACGCAGGTCAAAGTCTTCACCGCCCAGGTGTGTGTCCCCGGAGGTGGATTTTACTTCAAAAACCCCGTCGCCGATTTCAAGGACGGATACGTCAAATGTACCGCCGCCAAGGTCAAATACGGCAATTTTTTCTTCACCTTTTTTGTCCAGGCCATAGGCCAGGGATGCCGCTGTGGGTTCGTTGATGATACGTTTGACTTCAAGGCCTGCAATTTTACCGGCATCTTTGGTGGCCTGGCGCTGGCTGTCGTTAAAGTAGGCCGGAACCGTAATAACGGCTTCGGTTACGGGCTCTCCAAGGTAATCCTCCGCAGTTTTCTTGATATTGCTGAGAATAAAAGAGGAAACCTCGGCCGGACTGTATTGCTTGCCCCTGATATTGATCCGTGTGTCGCCGTTGGCGGCGGCTTCTATAATATACGGCAGAATGGGGATGTCGTCCTGGACTTCCTTTGAGCTGAATTTTCTGCCGATGAGGCGTTTTACACCGAAAATTGTATTTTCAGGGTTTGTTACCGCCTGGCGCTTAGCCGCCTGGCCGACAATACGCTCCCCTGCTTCGGTGACCGCCACAATGGACGGTGTTGTTCTGCCGCCTTCGGCATTGGTGATGATTTTTGCCTCTCCACCAGTTTCCATGACCGCGACACATGAGTTGGTTGTGCCGAGGTCGATTCCTATAATTTTACCCATAACAATTCCTTTCTAAATATCTTTAATCTTCCTGAGTAGTTTCTTGAGTCTGATTTTCAACTTTTTTTGAGACAACCACCATGGCCGGCCTGAGCAGTCTGTCGTGAAGCATGTATCCTTTTTGCAGGACATTTGTGACTGTGTTGTCCGGCACGTCATTATTCTGTGCATGGGTGACGGCCTGATGAAAATTGGGGTCAAAGGGCTGACTTTCAGCCTCAACCGGTGTTACGTTGAAGGATTCAAA
Organism: uncultured Desulfobacter sp.; assembly: GCF_963666145.1. Lineage (NCBI taxonomy): Bacteria > Pseudomonadati > Thermodesulfobacteriota > Desulfobacteria > Desulfobacterales > Desulfobacteraceae > Desulfobacter > uncultured Desulfobacter sp. The sequence goes on from NZ_OY762614.1 coordinate 3,274,641, forward strand.
CAGTTTGAGCAACTCTTTGTGTGTCAGCTTTACGCCTTCAAGCAGACCGGCGTCCTCCACTGCGTCAGTGGCCGAGTCAATGGCCCGCTCAAGGTTATCCACCACAGAGAGGAGCTGCCTGAAAATCGTTTCGTTGGCAAATTTCTTGAACTCATCAATTTCTCTTTGCTTACGCTTTTTGAAATTTTCAAATTCAGCAGATAATCTGAGCACTTTTTCTTTTTGTGCATTTAACTGATCTTCAAGCCCTGGTGTATCGTCCTGATCTTCCGGGGTATTTCCTTCATCGGAATTTTTTTGCTCGTCTGTCTCTGGAGTATTCGGGGTGTCGGGTTTTTCCTCGTTCCCGTCAGCTTTTTTTTTGTTCTCTTTGAGTACCAATGTGTTTGCTCCAAAATCCCTTATATCTAAGAGTTTAAAAGTTAATCAAATGATAAATTATGGCTGAAAAATAAGTCTGTTTGAAAACATGTCAAGAGATAAAAGGTAAGGTAAAAAAAAGAAAACCCGACTGACCAAATCGAGCGGATAATTGCGTGACCGGGATCGATCCACGACACTGAAGGGATCACTTATCGCTGCTTCCTTCCGGACCTGACGAGGTTCATGGCCTTCTGTTACGAGGCGACCAATCAGAATTACCCGCCCGGCTTGATCAGCCGGGAAGTTTTACTGTATACGTGGTTTTTAATTTAAATTCAAGGAGAAAATGAATTCGGATAATTTTTACCGGCTGTAAATTCGAAGATTATTTTTGGATTTGAACAAAAATAGGTTTTAAGTTAATATATAAAATTAATTCAACCCGCCATTATAAAAGGAGAGAGAAATGAGTGAAATCGTCACTACTGGGGATCAGACTGTTATTAAGCCCGGTGAAGATGTGGTTGCGTCCATGGCTGAGGCCTTTAAAGGGGAACTGCTTTCCGCCGTCGATTCCTCCCAGGGTACCTTGATTATTGATCTTGATGGCGTGAATATGGTGGATTCGGTTGGCATCGGTGTGATTATTGCCGTTTATAATACCTTGAGTCAGGCCAATCGTCAGTTAAAGGTCGTCAATGTTGCACAGGATATTTTCGGTTTGTTTTCAACCATGAGGCTGAACCGCCGTTTTACCGTGGAAGAAGCCGAATAAGTTTCAATCAGGGTCTCGGTGAGGCTCAAATGTAGGATAGCCCAATGCGTTTTTTTCTGATCTCTTTTCTGGTTTTTCTTATGGCTGTATTACCGTCCTGTAAAAGCGAGGACGACAATTATGCCGGCGTCGGCAAGCTCATTGCCGACAGAAATAAGATGCGGTATCAGATTGCCGACGAGGCAGGGAATAATAAAGATGGTATTGGAGCATCAAATCAAAAAAAAGATTCCGGGGCCAAAGATGTATCAGAACAGGCGGCGTCCAAACCCCAATTATCAACGAACGTATTGGCTGAAAAACAGATTGTTATCGTTGATACTGCCTCCGGAAAACCCCTTGGTCAAGGGGTTGCCTATGTAAATGCACAAGGTAAAATTGTAAAAATAAAATTGTCCAATTAACTGAATTGGTATCTTAACTTAATAAATCCCCTTGTTTTGATTCGGAATGTCTGACATTAAATAAGGCCCATATCTTAACCGTCCCAATGATAGGAGGTGCTTATGTTGTCAGATCTTTTCAGTCCCATCCGTATCCGGCACATGGAAGTGAAGAATCGGCTGCTTATGTCGGCCATGAGCATTAATTTCGGTGTGGATGAGAATTGCCACGTTACAGATCAGCTTACCGAATACTTTGCGGCTCGGGCCAGAGGCGGTGTCGGCATGATGCTTGTGGGCGGCGGCGGGGTCCATCCCAGCGGTCAGGAGCTGCCGGATCTTCCCCAGATGTATAAGGATTCATGTATTCCCGCGCTAAAACGAATGGTTAAGCGGATAAAGGAATATGATGTCTGTTTCGGGGTCCAGCTGCTGCATGGCGGCCGCCAGTCCTATCTGCCGGAAAAAGTTGCGCCGTCGGCGATCCCTGCACCTGCCGTCGTTAAGGGCGAGGTCCGGGCCCTGGAAATAGAAGAAATCAAAAATCTTGCGGATTGTTTTGGTCAGGCGGCTCGGCGGTGCCGGGAGGCCGGGTTTGATTTCATTGAGCTGCACGGGGCTCACGGCTATCTGATCAACCAGTTTTTGGCACCAAACGCCAATATCCGCACCGACGAATACGGGGGTAGTTTTGAAAAACGCACCCGTTTTTTGTTTGAGGTCATTGACGCGGTAAAGCATGCTGCCGGTGAGGACTATCCCGTAGGCATCCGCATCAACGGAAACGACTATATTGAAAATGGATGGGAACTTAAAGATACACTGCGCATCGCCCCGTTCCTGGAGCAGGCCGGGGCGGCGTATATCCATGTGTCCGGCGGTGTTTACGGCTCCACGGAGCTGACCATCCCCTCCATGTATACCCCCCAGGGCTGTTTTATTCATATGGCCGAAGCGGTCAAGCAGGTGGTCAATGTGCCCGTGATCACTGTCGGGCGGATCAAAGATCCTGAAATGGCCAATGCCGCCATCAGGGACGGCAAAGCGGATATGGTGGCATTGGGCCGGTCGATCATTGCCGATCCTGAATATCCCAATAAGGCCAAGTCCGGAAATGCAGCCCTTATCCGGCCCTGTGTGGGGTGTTGCCTGGGATGCATCCATGCCGTTCTGGCCAAAGAGCCCGGATCTTGTGTGGTCAATCCCGATGTGGGCCGAGAATTTAAACTGGCCCAGGAAACGGCACCGGAAAAGGTTCAGAAAATTCTTGTGGCCGGGGCCGGGCCTTCCGGACTTGCGGCGGCCAGGATGTTCGCCCAAAGGGGGCATCAGGTCAAAATAGTGGAAAGAGGTTCGGGGCAGGGCGGGCTTCTGGCCCTGGCAGCCACGGCGCCGGGCAGGGGCGAGCTGGGCGATATTTTGCGTTTTTTCAGGCATGAGCTGGAACGTCTCGGGGTGGCCGTGGATTACAATACGTCGTTATCCGCCGACGTTCTGTCCGCCTTTGACCCGGATCATGTGATTCTGGCCACGGGCTCCATGCCGGACATGCCCGTGATCAAAGGGTTGTTTAAAAGTAAGATGAACCTGATCACCAGTGTGGATGTGTTCACCGATGTCCAGGCTGCCGGGGACCGGGTGATTGTACTCGGCGGCGGGTTCACCGGACTGATCACGGCCCATAAACTGGGTGATATGGGAAAAGAGGTGGTGGTCCTGAACCGCAAAAAAAGTTTTGCCGAAGAGATGTCTTCCAATGATCGGTATTACCTGCGGGAACGCCTGACGGCCTGCGGCGTCCTTTTATATAAGATGGTGACGGTTCAGTCTTTTACCGATGACGGCGTCATCTTTACGTCCAAGGGTGAGCCCGTAACCCTTGAGGGATTTGATACGGTGGTGATTTCCGAAAAGCACCAGCCTGTCAGGGATGCAAGGCACCTGGAAAAACAAAGCCGGGCAAAATTTCACATGATCGGGGATGCCAAAACCCCCAGGCATTTAATGTTTTGTGTTGCCGAGGCCGAAGAGGTCGGACGCTCTATCTGAACTGGCACGGGCTAAGCGGGTCGGTTATAGACGCCCGCTTCAGCCCACAATTCCATTGCTCCGGATGATACGCATCACGTTTTGCCGCAAATGAATAATTTGCTTTTTCCCGACTGGGAATGTGACAGCGTGACATGGGGAAAAATTTTTTTGAACGGCAAGGCCCCCTGTTTTACAAACTCCTGGGCATCTTTGAGTCCCATGGAGAGCATCCGTATGTAAAACAAAATTTTAATAAGTCTTTTGCGGGGCACTTCGTGCTCCATAATCAGGACCAATCCATCGGATTTTACCACCCGATTCATTTCTAACAGCGCCGCTGTACGGACCTCATTTTTCAACTCATATAAGGCGTGGGAGCAGCAGACAACATCAAAGCAGTCGTCGGCAAATGACAGCCTGGCCGCATCTCCGTTGATAAAGCTGGCCCGACCGGAGCGATCCTTTTCTTTGGCCTTATTGAGCATCCCTAAAGCAAAATCGTAGCCGAAGGATTGAACTTCAGGGTATCTTTGGGTAAACGCAAGGGTTACTGATCCTGTCCCGCAACATATATCCAGCACCCTGGGATGATTTTTCCCGTCCAGCTTGCTCGAATTCACAAGAAATTTACGCGTCTCATCGCCATCATTATGGGAGTGCATTTTTATGAACAGATCATAAAAATGCGAGAAGATATTATAGTATTTTTGTCTGCCTTTTCTTATTTCCGACACTGCCCGCTCCTTTGTCTTGCCCGATTAAGAGAACATTTAACAGTCATTTAAGATACCACTAATATTTCGTAAAAGCCAAAGGTAAAAATTAGGGGCGAAAGTGATAGTAAGTCCTGAGGCGCTACGTATTTTGTGGCAGATGCGGTTGTCAAGTTGCCGTATGGCTCGATTTAATCGAAAATAAACCGCATTTTTTATTTCCAGGATAGGATGAAGATGATAAATTGCACCCAAATGATATCTCATATGCAATTTTTAACTGACATTAAGGCCGAATCATGGAACGAATTCTGGTAATTATGGCATCAGGTGCCTTGGGTACTCTGTTTTATTTCTGGTTTTCCCACGCAATTAAGAAAAAGGAATCCGTCAAGCAGTTTGTTGAATCCCATCTGTGGCTGATGCATCCCAACGCCATCTGTTATTGGCGTACCGGTTTTGCGTTCCTCGGATTCTTGCTCTATTTTTATTCGCCCTATCAATCTTTGTCCATTTTTATTTTTACATTCGCTGCGATTCTTGACGGGATTGACGGTGTTGTGGCCCGGGGCTGCAATTTGGTTTCCCGGTGGGGGGAGTGGCTGGACCCCATGTGCGACAAACTCACCTATCTGCCTCCCCTGGTTGGTTTTGCATATACGCCTGATTCCGTTACAGGTGCTGCGATCCTTTCCCCTAAACTGATCTGGATTCTTGTGGCCATCGAACTTGTGGGGCAGTTTTTTGCCCGCAGAATGCTGTCCTGGCTCAATGTCTCCGGTGCGGCCAATAATTTTGGGAAAATCAAGGCCATTATCTGCTTTGGCCTGGTGATTTTGTGCGCCTTGATTGATGCAAGCCCCGGGATGTTGAACATTGGTAACGGGGTCCTGTCGGCGTGTGTCGTCCTTTCAGCCGCTTCCATGATTTTTAAGTTTATTCCCAACCGCCTTTACGCCGATATCCTGTCCATGCTCAATTTTATGTGTGGTGTCTCCAGTTTGATTTTAACCTATCATAACTGTTATGCCTGGGCCATTTGCGTAATTATCATGGGGCAGTTGTTTGATCTGTTTGACGGCCGCATGGCGCTGAAACACGGGGGGACCAAGTACGGCCCCTGGCTGGACGATATAGCGGATTTTGTCAGTTTCGGCATGGCTCCGGCCTACATGGTGATGATGAGAGGAGGGACATTCGCTCCTTTTTTTGCCGTGATTTATGTGGTGGGCGTGGCCTATCGTCTGGTGCGATTTGTTTTAAAAGACAAAGGGCGCAAGGACCTGCCGGCCGGTATTTTCAACGGATTTCCCAGTCCTGCCGGCGCCCTGATTGTTTTAGGTGTCTCTTTAATATCCGGCCCTATGCTGCTTTGCTTTTTTACGGCAGTTTCCACAGCCTTGATGGTCAGCAATATCCGGTTTGCCCATTTGGGCCGGGTGATTCTCAAGCAAATCCCCAAGCCCATTTTTTTCCTGATTTCCGCCACAATCATCGTGCTTTTAGCCTATATCCTTAAAACTAAAAATATCCAAATGTTCGGGTATCTTCTCCTGGCGTCGGTGGCTTTTTATCTGGCCGCAGGCAGGATTTGGGCGCAAAAGATCAGTGCGCCGGGTACAATGAGCTAATCTGATTTCTTAAAGGTGGTGTGGTTACTGCAGGGTATCAGGCAGGGGCTCGGACAAGGGATCCGATGTGCGGGTCATTTTTTTGTTGAACCGGGACACATGGTCCATGATCAGGATTGCGGCTTCCCTGCCGTCTCCGGATTTAAGTGCCCCAATAATTTTTTTGAAATCATTGAGGTTTTCAAAGGTACTTTCTTTGTCCATGGGCAGGTAATATCCATAATATTCATGGATATTGGCGTGGATGCTCTGCTGGAGCAACTGAAAGATCGGATTGCCGGACATGGTGCCGATATATGCGTGCATGGCTTCATCGGTTTTTAGAAAATTTTCCCAGTCCCCGTTTTCATAATGCTGCCGGGCCTGTTCGTAAAAATCTTCCATGGTTTCGATGTCTTCAGGCACTGCCCGCTGGGCGGCAAGTTCCACAATGGCACCTTCGATTTTGATTCTGAATTCGGCCAGATGATCCGGTGAGACTTTGCCCGAGCGGATCAGCAAGGCTAAAGACTGCATCACGGGTTCCGCATCGATCTGCTTGATATAGGCGCCGCCGGCAACGCCGAGTTTTATCTGGATCAGCCCCTTTTGTTCCAGAACACGTAGGGCTTCACGCAGGGTTCCCCGGCTGGTGTTGAACATCTCTTTGAGATCCCTTTCCGCAGGCAAACGGGTGTCTGGCTCAAGCCGACCGCTTAAAATGGCCTCTTCAATCTGTTCTACAACATCCTGAAACACCCGGCTCTGTTTTGCCTCTTTGAACATAGCCGGTGTTTTATTTGTACCCCTACGGGCTGTGATGGTCTTTTTCCGCATACGCGTGTTAAATCATCTTGGGCCGGTTGTGTCAATTCATAAGTCGTGTCTGACCCCAAGGACGTTTATCTGCGGCGGCGGTTTTTGGGACTTTTTCTGGAAAACTTGCTTTGATTGTGGTCCTGCCTGGGTGGGGTCTGGGGGCGGCGTTCTGCTTTCAGGGTGACAATCTGTTTTTGTTTTTCTTTTGCCCGGGGATCTTTTTCCACGAACATGGGAACCATGGCAAACGGGTCCATGGCGGTGTAGTACATCAGGGTGGAAAAGGTGGATGGCGTGGGGGTAAAGATTTGGACCTGTTCCGGTGTGATGTGAAGTTCGTTCTGGGTAAAAGCCTTGAGTTCGTTCATCTCCCGCATGGTACAGCCGGGATGGGCCGCGATCAGGTAATAGGTCAGGAATTGTTTTTTATTCAGTGTTCTGCAGATGTGGTCAAACCGGTGTTTGAACTCAACAAGGCTGTCCGTTCCGGGTTTTCCCATGAGCGCGAGTACGCTGGATACACAATGTTCCGGTGCCAGTTTCATCTGGCCGGAGACATGGTCGCTGACAACCTGTTTTAAGTAAGCCTGGCCCTTTTGGTTGTCCATAAGAATCAGGTCGTGTCGGATGCCTGAATTGAGAAACACCTTTTTGACGCCTGGAAGGCGGCTGATTTCATTGAGCAGATCCATCTGGGGGCCATGATCCGGTGACAGGGAGGGGCAGGGGGCCGGGAACAGGCAGCGCCGATGGCTGCAGGCACCTTTTTTCAGTTTTTTTTCACATTCAAACCCGTACATGTTGGCCGTGGGACCGCCCAGGTCAAGGATATAACCTTTAAAATCCTTGTCCCGGGTCATTTTTTTTGCTTCGGCAATGATGGATGCTTTGCTGCGCCATCTGACAGTACGCCCCTGGTGGACGGTGATGGCGCAGAAATTACACTCCCCGTAGCAGCCGTAATGGGTGGGAATGGAAAACCGGATGGTGTCCATGGCCCGGACATGGCCCTGGGCCTTGTAATAGGGGTGAACATCCCGCTGGAAATTTAAGTCATGAATCTCGTCCATCTTCTGGGTGGAACTGAACGGTGCCGGGGGATTCAAAATCAGAAACCGGTCGGCATGGGCCTGGCTCAATGGGCGGGCGATCATGGGGTCCGTATTGTCGTAAAAGGTTTTAAAACTTTGGATATACAGGTTTTTATCTTTGACCACCGCTTCATAGGCGGGCAGCTCTATGCCCTTGGGTGTTTTGGAGATATATCCCAGACCTGCAATCTGTGTGACAGGATCTTGATCGGTTTCCTGTATTGTTTCCAGCCGGTCATTTAAGGCCTGGGCCAGTTCCACGATACTGGTATGGGCCATGCCGAACAACAGGTAGTCTGCCTTGGCATCAAACAAAATAGAGCGCCGTATTTTATTGGACCAGAAATCGTAGTGGGCAATGCGCCGAAGACTTGCCTCGATGCCGCCCAGCACAATGGGTGCGGTGGATTTGAAAAAGCGCCGCACAAGATTGGTGTATACAATTACCGCCCGGTCCGGCCGCCGGGTGTTTTCTCCGCCGGGGGTGTAGTCATCTTGCTTGCGCCGTTTTTTGGATGCTGTGTAATTGGCTACCATGGAATCCACGGCCCCGCCGGTGATGCCCCAGAAGAGCCGGGGTTCGCCCAACCGGCAGATATCTCGGTCGCTCTCCGTGTCCGGCTGGGCAATGATGCCAACGGTAAATCCCTTTGATTCCAGGACACGCCCGATGAGTCCGGCACCCATGAATGGAGAGTCAATATATGTATCGCCGGTGACAAGGATGACATCAAGCTGCTCAATGCCCCGGTCTTCAAGTTCTTTTCGGGTGGTCGGTAAAAACATAAATCAGCGTTTCCTGTTCGGGCCTGGGGTTTTCTCCACCCGGGCCATGGAGAAAATAATCCCCAGCAGGCTGAGCAAGGCAAAAATCATAAAGGCGGTGTGCATGGTTTGTAAAAATTGCGGGGCTGTGGCCGTGCTGACTTTAGCATCGCCCATGAATATGCTCAGCAAAAGAGTGGTGATGGTCATGGCCGTGAGCATGCCGATGCTGCGCATGGTGGCCACAAGGCTGGAGGCAATGCCGTAATGTCTTTGCCCCACAGATCCCATGACCGTGGTCATGTTGGGTGTGGAAAACGCGGCAAACCCAAGCCCCATGGTCACCAGTACCGTCAGCACATGCAAGATGTCTGCATTCTGGTCGAGAAAGGCTGCAAATCCAAGTCCGGCGGCACAGATGGCCATGCCCGCCGTGGATAATTTGGACGGAGATATTTTGTCTGAAAGCGTGCCGGATAACGGAGACAGCACGGCCTGAATGATCGGCTGGGCAATGAGCACAAATCCTGTGGCCTGGGCAGACATGCCTTTGACCACCTGCAGATATAAGGAAAAGAAAAATGTCAGGCCGAATGAGGCGGCGTAGTTGATCCATGTCGCGATGTTGCTGAATGCAAATACCCGGTTTCTCAGGAGCAAATGGATATCCAGAATGGGGAAAAGCTGCCGGTATTCAAACAGTGCAAACCCAACCAGGCAAATAATACCTGCCGCCATCAGATTCGGTGCCCAGGCATCGCTTTTAAGGTGTGACACCCCGATGATCAGGCAAGCGATCGCTGCCATATAGATGAGGCTGCCCATCCAGTCAAAGGGTTCTCCGGCCGCGCCCTTCCATTCCCCCTTAAGCTGGGTCAGGGTTAAAATCAAGGCGGCCAGGGCGAGGGGGACAGACGCAAAAAAAATCCACTGCCAGCCCAGCCATGCGATCATGAGTCCGGCCAGGGTAGGACCGGCCGACAGTCCTAAGTAAACACAGGCCACAATGATGCCCATGGCTTTGCCCCGTTTTTCCTTTGGCACCACAGAAGAGAGAATTGCCACAGACGTAGAGACTGTACACGATACACCAATGCCCTGCAAAAATCGAATGCCGATGAACATGGTGATGGACGGAGAAAAAGGCAGCAGAATTGTGGCCAGGGCAAACAGGGCCACGCCCGACACAAATATTTTTTTTCTTCCAGTGATGTCTGCCAGGCGGCCCACAGGCAGAAGAAACAGGGTCACGGCCAGCATATAGGCCATTTCCACCAGGGCCAGAGACACTGCGCTGGCTCCGTAAAACCGGCCGATGGTCGGCAGGGCCACGCCAACGGCGGACATCATAAACGGAGCCAGAAACTGGACCACAGAGACAATAAATATGGTATGGCTGGTGGAGATTCGGGGATGGGGCGTGGTATTTCGGATTTTCATGTCTTCCCTCTCCCGGCATTGTCAATCATCATTGTTCATTTCTCAATTGTTGATTCGTCAATATAAGAAACGAGTTCAGGAAGTCAAGGGCATATGAATTCCTGCAACGGCCATGACCTGGTGGATACAACCAACTATGAAAAACATTTTAACCACGGAATACACAGAAGTCACAGAATTTTATTTTTCGTGTCTTCTCTTTATTCCGTGGTTAAACTTTTACGATTGATCCGCTTTTTTGACTAGGGAGATTTCTACCCGCCGGTTGGCTTCCCTGCCCAGAAAATGGGTGTTGTCACCTATGGGCCGGTACTGGCCAAAGCCTTCGATATTGATCCGTTCCGGGGCCACCCGGCACGATATTAAAAATTTGGCGACACTCATGGCCCTTGCCGCAGACAGCTCCCAGTTGGAAGGAAATTGGTCTGTATGGATGGGGGTGTCGTCCGTATGGCCGGCAATAATGATTCTGTATCCGGGTTCTGTGATGAAAAATGAAGCCATATCCTTTAAGGCGGGTTTGATGTAATCTAAGAGGTCGGCTTGGCCCGAAGAGAAGCTGATGGACTCCCCCAGGGTCAGAATGAGTCGGTCTTTTTCGATATTAACCTTGTAATTTGAAAGATTTGATTTTTCCATCACCTGGTGCAGCCGGTCTTCAATGGTGAGCAGATCCAGCTTGGATTCATGGACTTTTTTTGCGGATTTAACCTGTTTTGGAACCGGCTTGGCGGGCTGCCGGACTGCCGGTGTGGATACATGCTTGGTTTTGGGTGTCTGGGGCATATGCGCCTGGCTGCTGTAGAGCATGATAAAAAAGGCCAGGATCAGGGTCATGATATCCAGCATCGCCCACAGCCCTGCATCTTCGGGTTCACACTCCGCCAGCAGGCGTTGGCGTTTAAGACGCAGCCGCTTTAATTCCGATATTTCAAGCTCAGATGTAAGGTTTTTGGGGAGTGTCATAGACGTCAGCCTGCCATGGGTTCCTGTTTTTCCGGGTGGGGCTTGAGACGGGGCAGACTCAAGGGCCGAATCTGGCGTTTTTTACCCGAGTCCCACTCCTCCTGGAAATAATCGCCGATGCAGTATCTTAAACGGTAACCAATGGCCTTGGCATTGGTTTTGGCTGCAATATCCAGAATGCCTTCAATGATCAATGACAGTTCCATGGCGTCGTGTTTGGTTTTTTCCGCCAATTTTTTGGCAATGGGTAGAAAGATGACGTTGGCATACAGCAGGCCGTAAAATGTCGTTAAAAGGGCGGTGCCCACCCCTTTTCCGATCAGTTCCGCAGTTCCCATGTTGTTCAATACATTGATCAGCCCGATGATAGTTCCCACAAAACCGAATACTGGCATCAATTTTATAAAGGTATTGATCAGATCCGCCTGGGACCGCCGGGTCTGGAGAAAATTGTCGTATCTGCGCTCAAGGGTTTTAATAATGGTATATCGATCAAACCCGTCTGCAACCATTTCAATGCCCATTTTTAAGAATGGACTGTCAATATCTTTGGCTTTTTCGTCCAGGACAAGTTTTCCGTCCCGCCGCCGGACTGCAGCCAGCACCTCAATCTGTGTTATGAGTGCATCCAGATCGGTCTTTTCCCCGGAAAATGCCTGGCGGATGTTAACGAAAAGATCTGAAAACAGACGCAGCGGGTAGGACACCAGGGCGCAGACAGATGCCCCGGTGAGAATAATCAAATTACTTTTGAGATTTAGGACAATGGACGATAGTTCGGATACGGTGCCTGACAGCAGTATAAACACGACGATACCTGCGGCTGGAAGTATTTTCTGGGGCATGGGCTTCTCCCTGTCAAATGATAAAAAAAACAGACGTTATGATGATTCAAAGCATAAACCGTGCCTTTGGCGAATCGGTGTTATTTGCAGGGTACGCGCTATTTTTGTGTAAAAGGAGAGGGAATAATTTTCCGGTTTAAGCGGAAGTTGCTTTCAGGACGGCCCGGAAAGAATAGACATGATTTTGATTGGTGGGAGCGGTTTCGAGCAAAATTACAGGCAGGCTGAACATCATGAACAGCCTGCCCATGTATTGGGTTAAATTATGGGATCAGTTTTTTACCTCAACAAGCCCTGAAATGGCCTGGGGCAGTTTTTGGGCCATCTCTTGGTCGGGGACCCATGTTGGAATAAATGGGGGCTGGCCCATCTCTTTGAGGATTTTTAACCCGTTTTCCGGGGAGAGCAGAAAGGCCAGAAAGGCTTCAGCCGCCTCCGGATTGGGTGCATTTTTAATCATGGTGATGCCGTAGGTGCAAGATTGCCCGGTCTTGGTGATCACGGTCCCCGGCTTTTTCCCGGCGACGTCGACCTGTGCAAGTTTATAGAATCCGTCGTATTTGTAGTTGCCCAGGTTAATATGATCGTTCAGCGTAATATATTTCAGGCCGTGCTGGCTGGCCACGGACAGGTATTCCCATGCATAGTCCATGTGGCCGTCCTTAAGCAGCTTCACAAGTTCCTTGGCCTTGGGCACGACATTTTTTTCCGGGCGGTTGTCAATCAGCTGTTGGTTGAGTCCCGGTTTGTCGTAAAATTTTTCGGCCAGCTGCAGCACCATGAGGCTGCGGTACCCGCAAGGGTCGAGATTGGGATCTGAGTGGCCCCATACCACATCTTTTTTCAACAGAATTTCATACCAGTTATCGCTGGTAATTTCCTGGGCATAACGGCTGCTGTCCGTATAGCAAAGGACCAGCTGGTTGCTGGCAAACCGGATATTCCAGTCGGCCAAACTCGGGATAAGATTGCTGTCAATGACTTTGAAATCGGCAGATGCCATGATATCAGCCTTTTGGCCTTTGTCGGAAATCAGCCGGGCCATTTTGGTGGAACCGCCGGCTTCACGCACGACGTCCACCCCAGGGTATTTTGCTTCAAAGGCTTTTTCAATTGCGTCGAAAGGAACGCTCAGGCTGCCGGCATGATATATGGTCAACTTCCCCGAGGGTGCGGCCATACAGAGTCCGGGTAAAATTAAAAAAGACGCAAGGATAGGGATAAGATACCATAAATGGTTTTTCATTGTTGTTTTCCTTTTTGTGGGTTGGATTATGGGACGAAATATTAACTGACAATGTCATATTCTAAAGATTATCCGGCTATATTGCAACAGCTATACCGGCGCAGGTTTTAGTCCGGTCAAAGCCGGATTTATTCCAATTATTTTTATCTATAAAAGATGACAACCGTGACGGTTTATGGCAAACTGTGCCGGTGCAAAAATAAGGATTTCCGGTGCATGCCGGAATTTAAATAGAAAGGATATGAGAGTGAGCAATCTTGACGCATTTCTGGACAAGCTCCAGGAGGAAATATTTGATGAGGCAAAACAGGCCCTGGGCGAAAAGGGCTTTGACCGGTGGCGAAACCCCAAACATAACGGTCGGATGGAAAATCCTGACGGATGGGCCCGGGTAACCGGAGAGTGTGGGGATACCATGGAAATATATCTTAGGTTCAAGGAAAATCGGGTGGCCGACGCCTCTTATTTTACCGACGGATGCGCCTCTTCCATGGTCAGCGGGTCCTTTGGCGCGGAACTGACCCTGGGCAAAACCCCGGAGGAATTGACTGATATTACCGCAGACGATGTGCTTGCCGCCATCGGCCGGCTACCCGAAGATGATCTTCACTGCACTACCCTGGCCGCCCGCACCATCCAGGCCGCCCTGGACAACTATATGGGCTCCATGGTGAAAAATAGTTAATCCCTATGGACATTCGCCTTGATCTGAGCCGCCACTGCATCCAGACGTCCGCTCGCTTGAAACTTGAATATCTGATCCGGCAGTGCCTGAAAGCGCCGGATCAGGTCACCGAAGAGATGATTGAGGCCTTGACAGATTTTTTGTCACAACGTGATTTCAGCGAATTGCGCAGGCGTATTGACCTGGCCCGTAAATCCTTGGGAGACGATCCTGACGCCTGTGTGACCCTTGCCCTGCCTGATGATCTGTTTAACCCTTTTTCAGATCTGGTACTTGGTCTTGATTTTTGCCTTTTATCCATGTCTTGACCCCATCATGTGCCTCTGAGTTCTTATGCATTCTTGCTTAGCATGGCGAATAAAAAAAGGCGCAGACCGTATTCGATCTGCGCCCGGCTTTTTTTGTCAGTGAAACCCGGCCTTTTTAACTGTATTCTATTTCGTGTAGCCGCTTCCTACGATTAATCCGTCTGCGGTAGTCCGGACATAGGTTTTTTTATCTGCGCCGGCCCACTTGTATTCCACCCATACCCCGTCGGACGTGGATTTGACAAGTGCATCATATACCGGCTTGAATTCGTCAGTGTTCAGGCTTTGGCCCTGCTTGCTGGGATGAACTACCATTGTTCCGCTTTTTTCCATGATGAAGACGTAAGGGTCGTAATCGCCCGGATTGTAATCGGTCGGTGTTTTGCCACCGTCAATGCCGGCCGTGATGCTGTCCACGTTTCCCTTGATTGCGCCTTCGTCCGCCGCCATAGCGAAACTATACAGGCAGATTCCGATCACCATTGCCAAACAAATCGTCAAAGCTTTTTTCATAACCGTTCCTTTTTCATTAAAATGTTAAGAAAATTGTTGTTTAAAGATACAACTTGTGACAAAAAAAGCGTTTGCGGGGCTACACCCCCGTCTCTCCTTTTCCTTTTTTTTCTGCGGCCGGGTTTCGGAAAAGGGTATTAAATCACCTTTTGCCGTTTAAGTTCCATGGGTTTGATGTGGAACCTAAAAAAGGTGGCTTAAGTAAGTCCATGGACTTAAATTTTGTTTATTGAATATCGCCTTAAATTTTAAGCAAAGTTGTTGTAGGATTGTCAGGAGATCTTTGCTTCACGAACTCAAGGATATATAACACGCACCTTATTATTAGTAAACGATTTTTTATTTTTTGTCGTACTTATTTTTTTATATGATTTCGTTTGTTTGTTATGACGACGAATTATAAGTGGGTGCATTCATGGCAGGTCCAAATTTTATATGCCTGCCAAAATATCGTATCAAACTCTTTCTTGCAATTCAGACGGCGGTCAGGATATTCTTCACCGATCGTAAGTACAAATTGCATAATATTTTTATAAAAATAGTGAATAAATCGATTCTTGTACCCGCAGAAAAATACCGTCATTGTTATTTTGTTATCATGGGTATATAAAATAAGGTAAGACGCGGATTTAAGCGTTCTTCTAACCCTTTATTCAGGGAGATCAAAAATGAAAACAGCTAAAGATATCATGGAAAAAGAAGTCATCTCAATAACCCCGGAGACAGACATCTCCCAAGCCGTAGAACTTTTATTAAAAAATCATATCAATGGGGTACCCGTGGTGGACCAGGACGGCGTCCTCAAAGGTATTCTGTGTCAGAGTGATCTTATTTTTCAGCAGAAAACCATTTCTTTGCCTCCGATCCTTACCTTTCTGGACGGTATTATTCCCCTGTCGTCATCCAAGAAACTGGAAAATGAAATGAAAAAAATCGCAGCCGGCACCGTGGCCCAGGCCATGGCCCCGGATCCTGTCACCGTTACGCCGGATACGCCGGTCAGTGACATCGCAGCCATGATGGTTGAACGGCATTTTCACACCATTCCCGTGGTTGAGGACGGTAAGGTGATTGGTGTTGTGGGCAAAGAAGACGTGCTGAGGACATTGATTAAATCATAGGTGTCGTAAGTCCTGGTGACTTGAATTATGGCGTAGTTTAACGTTGTTAATCTGAAACTGGATCATTGAGTGAAAGAAAAATAGGAGGTGAAAATGGGCAAAAATACACACAAGGACCAGAAGCCGTTCGTGGCCTGGTTCAATGATTTGAGTATTGACGATGTGCCCCTGGTGGGTGGAAAGAATGCCAGCCTGGGCGAGATGTACCGCAATTTGAGCCCCAAGGGGGTGAGTATTCCAAATGGATTCGCGGTCACCGCCCATGCCTATACCTATCTTTTGGAAAAATCCAGGGCCATGGACAAAATTCGGGAAATATTGTCCGACCTGGATACCCATGACATGGACAACCTCCAGGAGCGCGGGGCCAGGGTCAGAAATCTGATCCGCAGCCTGGAATTTCCTGATGAGCTGTACAAGGAAATAGCCAAAGCCTATGTCAAGCTGGAAGGGGAATACGGCAAGAACGTGGACGTGGCCGTTCGTTCTTCGGCAACGGCCGAGGATCTGCCGGATGCAAGTTTTGCAGGCCAGCAGGATACCTACCTGAATATCCGCGGCGTGGAGGATCTGGTGGACGCCTGCCATCGCTGTTTTGCCTCCCTGTTCACCAACCGGGCCATATCCTACCGCGAAGACAAGGGCTTTGACCATTTTTCCATTGCCTTGTCCATTGCCGTACAAAAGATGGTGAGAAGTGACCTGGCCTCAAGTGGGGTTATGTTTAGTATAGATACGGAATCGGGGTTTCGGGATGCCGTGTTCATCACCGGTGCCTACGGTCTGGGAGAAAATGTAGTCCAGGGCGCGGTGAATCCCGATGAATGGTATGTGTTTAAACCCTCGCTCAAGAAGGGGTTTAAGCCCATCATCATGAAAAAGACCGGCGGTAAGGCCATCAAGATGATCTACACCACGGATGCCAAACAGCCCACTAAAAATGTGGCCGTGCCCGACGAGGACCGCCGCCGTCTGGTGCTCAAGGATGAGGAGGTGCTGGAATTGGGCAAGATGGCCTGCACCATTGAAGATCACTATTCCAAAAAGGCCGGATATCTCAAACCCATGGATATCGAATGGGCCAAGGACGGCGAAACCGGCAAACTGTTTATTGTCCAGGCCCGGCCCGAGACGGTACATACGTTGAAAGATAAGGCCGTTCTCAAGGAATTTCATCTCAAGGAAAAGGGCGAGGTGGTGTGCACCGGCCAGTCCGTGGGTGAACTGATCGGCCAGGGCGGGGTTAATGTGATCAAGTCCGCACAGATGATTTCCCGGTTTGAAAAAGGCCAGGTGCTGGTGACGGATATGACGGATCCGGACTGGGAACCGGTGATGAAGATCGCCGGGGCCATTGTCACCAACCGGGGCGGGCGCACCTGTCACGCCGCCATTGTCAGCCGTGAGCTGGGCATCCCGTGTATTGTGGGGGCCGGTAACGCCACCACCCGGATGCAGACCGGACAGGACGTGACCGTGGACTGCTCCCAGGGCAGTGTGGGGTATGTGTACGAGGGGCTTTTACCCTATGAGATCAACGAGACGAACCTGGAGACCCTGCCCAAAACCAAAACCAAGATCATGTTGAACCTGGCCAGTCCCGAGCAGGCCTTTGAAAAGAGTTTTATTCCCAACCATGGGGTTGGCCTGGCCCGGGAGGAATTTATCATCAATTCCTATATTAAGATCCATCCCCTGGCACTTTTGAGATATGAGGAGCTGGGTGACGAGATTTTGAAACGGGCCATCGCAGACATGACCATCGGCTACACCGACAAGAGCGACTATTTTGTGGACAAGCTGGCCGAGGGCGTGGGCATGCTGGCGGCCGCCTTTTATCCCGATCCGGTCATTGTCCGGCTTTCGGACTTCAAGAGCAACGAGTACGCCAATCTCATCGGCGGCACCCAGTTTGAGCCGGACGAAGAAAATCCCATGATCGGCTGGCGAGGGGCCTCGCGATACTACGCCAAGGAGTACAAAGAGGCCTTTGGTCTGGAATGCAAAGCCATGCTCAAGATCAGAAACGAGATGGGGCTTGATAATGTCCAGGTCATGATTCCTTTTTGCCGCACACTGGACGAGGCCCGTCAGGTGATTGATACCATGGCCGAATTCGGTCTGCACCAGGGAGAAGATGGGTTCAAGGTGATCTGCATGTGCGAGATTCCGTCCAACGTCATTTTGGCAGAAGAGTACCTGGAAATTTTCGACGGCTTTTCCATCGGCACCAATGACCTGACACAATTATTACTGGGTGTGGACCGGGATTCCTCCCTGGTCTCCCATGTGTATGACGAGCGCAATCCGGCGGTTAAGAAGATGGTCCGCCAGGTGATTGAAATCGCCGTAAAAAAAGGAAAGTACATCGGGATCTGCGGCCAGGCCCCCAGCGATTATCTGGAGTTTGCGGAATTTGTGGTGGAATGCGGCATTGAGACCATGTCCCTGAATCCGGACACGGTAATCAAGACCACCCTTGCCGTGGCAGAACTGGAAAAGAAACTGGGGATTTAAAAATTCTTGTCCTTTAAAAAAAAGAATCCGACTCCCGGCAATTTTCCGGGTGTCGGATTCTATATTTGAGGACTGAGACGTGGTGGACCGTATCACAGACGAAATTTAGACAACATGGATTTTACCTCCTGGGCAAGTTGTCTAAATGAACCGGAATTTTCGCCAATGGCCGAACTGATCTGCTCCATCTCCGATGCCACATTATGAACGCCTGCAATTTGTTCGGACATTTGTTCTGAAAATTGAGCGTTTCTCGTCACGTTGTCATTGACCTCCTGCATCTTTGACGATGTCCGGTTCATATTTTCAGCAATTTCTCCGGTGGTTGAGGATTGTTCCTCCACGGCAACCGCAATGTCGGATACGATCTCATTGACATTTTGAATGATGCCTGAGATCTCTTTTATCTTTGCAACGGTTTCGGCCGTGGCGTCTTGAACTTTGCCGATTTGGTTCTGAATCTCTTCTGTGGCCTCAGATGTCTGGCCGGCCAGATCTTTAATTTCGTTTGCAACCACCGAAAATCCCTTGCCGGCCTCTCCGGCCCTTGCCGCTTCAATGGTTGCATTCAAGGCCAGCAGGTTGGTCTGTTTGGAGATGTCCTCTATGGTTTCCGTCACATTATTAATTTCATAGGCGGTCTTGCCAAGGGCATCCACAAGATCGGACGCCTCATTGGCGTAGGTGACAGCTTTCTCTGATATGGATCTTGCGGTTTCAGACCGTTCGGCAATTTTATTTATCGTGCCGGACATCTGCTCTGTGGCCGACGCCACTGAATTAATATTTTCCATGACACTGTCGCTGGCTTCGGAGACCGTGGCAAGATTGGTATTCATTTCATTGGCCGCCAGGGAGAGAGAATCGGAACTGCCGGTCATCTGGGTGGAATTCTCGGACATTTTCTGGGAGATCCCGGACAGCTCTTCCGAGGATGATAACAGATCTTCAATGCTGTTTTGAAGCTGCTTGAAAATTTTTCCTATATTTTCGGTCATATGATTTAATGCATCTGCCAACTGCCCGGTTTCATCTTCCTGGGTGATTTTCAATTTTCCCGTGAAATCCCCCTCAGACATCCTTTTTGAAAATTCAACGCCTTCGATAATGGGTTTTGTGAGTCTGTTGCTGAAAAACAGGACCAAGAAGATAATAATGGCCATACTGATACAAAAAGTGACAATCAAAACGTTTCTGATGGTGCATAATAGACAATACTGTTTCTCTTTATAGACGCCCAAGGCCACAATCAGTTCTTTATCCGGGATATTATCGTATGACAGTATTTTTTTGCGCACCTTTCCATCAGGGTCCTTCCAGTCATACTCCAATGTGCCTTTTTTTTCCCTAATCATGGTTTGAATAATATGCTGGCCGTCTTCACTTTTGACCGCGTAAACATTTTTGCCTTCAAGATAGGGATGGATAATCATGTCCCCTTTATAGTTGAATACATACGGATACCCGTCATCACCGATTTTCATGGCAAGGATGGCATCATGCATATCTTCGGATTTAAGAAGCTGGGAGAATTCCGACTTGTAGGATGACGCCCAGAGGATAAGATCCAAAGGCTCAAAATAAGTGATGTAGCCGGCTTTTTTCCTGGGCTGGTCTTCATTGGGGTTCTTCCAGTCGTATTCAAGATATCCTGACTTGGTTTCGTTTTCCAGCAGGGCCTGCACTTTGGGCCAGAATGAGGCTTTGCTGATATCGACACCCTCGGCTTTGGGGTGAATCGTCAGGATGCCCTTACTGGAAACACCGGCAACGTATCCGGTGGCGCCGATTTTTTTGCTTAAAACGATTTCTGAAATTTTTTGCTTGAGCGCCTCTTTGGAAATTTCGCCTTTTTCGAACTGTCCGTACAGATAGGCGACCACATCTTTATCTTTTTCTGTGATGGCCCGAAGATAATTTTTGATGGCAATGTTCTCAAGGCCTCCCATGCTCTCCTTAACAGCGGAAATGGTGTTGGTCAGCTCACCGTCAAGCATTATTTTTATTTTGCTTTGGATAAAAAGATAAAGGCCCACGGAAAGTATGGATACAATGAAAAAAACGGAGCATCCAAAGACCAGGAACATTTTCGTTCTAATTCTCATGGCAATCACCCTAAATAATTGGAGAATATCCAACCCATTGAAATCGTATTATTAATTGAGCCTTGCTGTTTTTAAAAAGAGTAGTTCGCGCAGCCCGTGATTCAGGCAGGACAATCCCGTATTAAAGCTTGACGAATAAAAATTAAGAATTTCGTAATTATTTTACTACGATAAAGGGGAATGCAAAGCTTGTCAATTGAAAAAGCAGGATGTAAGGCTAAACCGCAGTTTGCGGTGTAAACTGGGAATTGCATTTAGGCCGCTGGTTAAAGTGAGCAAAAGCCGGCCTTATTTATGGCGGGTGGCTTATGTGCATTTTGCCGAATCCATAATAATGTAGCAAGGGATTAACCGTGTGCGGGTTCAGCCTGTGTAAGCGTCTGAAAAATAGCTCTTGACCGGGTTTTTCAGTTGTGAGATATAAAAGTGGCTCTATAAGCAATTGATTGCTTATTTATCAACTGGAAACGGACTAAAAGGCCGGTTTGCAGCATTCTTTACAAGCCGCTCCTTTTATTATATTGTTCAATGGATTCTATATATTGGGACTAAATCTTATTTGCAATACCATTCAACGAGGTAAAAGATTATGAAAAAAAGAATGCAGACCATTGACGGGAATACCGCTGCAACCCATGTGGCATACGCCATGAGCGAGGTGGCAGCTATTTACCCGATCACCCCTTCCAGCCCTCTGGGTGAAATCGCCGATTCCTGGGCATCAAAGGGAAGAAAAAATATTTTCGGGCAAATTCTGGACATCAAGCAGATGCAGTCCGAGGCCGGTGCTGCCGGTGCTGTACACGGCTCCCTTTCCGCCGGTGCTTTGACCTGCACCTTTACGGCATCCCAGGGATTGTTGCTCAAAATTCCCAATATGTACAAGATTGCAGGTGAACTGCTTCCTTGTGTGTTTCATGTAACCGCCCGGGCCATTTCCGCCCACGCTCTCTCCATCTTTGGTGACCACCAGGATGTTATGGCAGCCAGGCAGACCGGTTTTGCCATGCTGGCCTCCAACTCAGTTCAGGAAGCCCAGGATCTGGCACTTGTGGCGCACCTTGCAACCATGGATGCCCGGGTACCGTTCCTCCACTTTTATGACGGGTTCAGAACCTCCCATGAAATTCAGAAAATTGAAATGATTGATTACGAGGACATGGCATCCCTGTTCAACTATGACGCTTACTGGGCGTTCAAGGCCCGGGCCATGAATCCGGAACATCCTGACACCCGGGGCACTGCCCAGAATCCGGATATCTATTTCCAGGGCCGGGAAGCCACCAACTCTTTCTATCTCAAAGTACCTGCCATTGTTAAACACTACATGAAAAAGGTCGGGGATCTTACCGGTCGCCATTATAAACCCTTTGACTATGTGGGTGATCCCGAAGCGGACCGCGTAATTGTGGCCATGGGCTCCAGCTGTGAAGCCATTGAAGAGACCATTGATAAACTCAACGGCCAGGGCGAACGCTTGGGCCTGGTAAAAGTGCGTCTGTACAGACCCTTTGATATTCAAGAATTTTTGCGCAGCATTCCGGCTTCCGTGGAGACTTTGACCGTAATTGACAGGACCAAGGAGCCCGGTGCACTTGGCGAACCCTTGTACCAGGATGTCTGCACCGCCTTCATGGAATACGGCGAAGGGCCCCGGATCATCGGCGGACGCTACGGGCTATCTTCCAAGGAATTTAATCCTTCCATGGTCAAGGCCATTTATGACAACATGAAGTCCGTATCCCCGAAAAATCATTTCACCGTGGGCATCATTGACGACGTCACCCATACCTCCCTGGATGTGGAAAAAGGGTTTGATGCGGCACCCGAAGGTACCATCTCCGCCAAATTCTGGGGCCTTGGTTCCGATGGAACCGTTGGTGCCAACCAGTCTGCCATCGCCATTATCGGTGACAACACCGATAAATATGCCCAGGGCTATTTTGCCTATGACTCCAAAAAATCCGGTGGTCTTACGGTTTCTCATCTGCGGTTTGGTGATGTGAAAATCAAAAGCACCTATTTGATTGAAAATTCAGATTTTGTTGCCTGCCATAAATCCAATTATGTTCAGATTTACGATGTCCTCAAAGGTCTGAAAGAGGGCGGCACCTTCCTGCTCAACTCGGAATGGTCCACCATCGCAGATATGGAAAAACATATCCCGGGCCATGTACGGCGCACCATCTATGATAAAAAACTGAGCTTCTATAATATTGATGCCGTGAAAATTGCCGGTGAAGTGGGTCTTGGCAACCGCATCAACATGATTATGCAGACCTGCTTTTTTAACCTTGCCAATGTGCTTCCCGTTGAAGAGGCCATTAATCTGCTGAAAGCCGACATCAAGAGGATGTTCGGCAAAAAGGGTGATGCCATTGTCAATATGAATATTGAAGCCGTGGACAAAACCCTGGATAAACTGGTTAAAGTGGATGTGCCGGAGTCTTGGAAAGATGCCGTTGACGAACCTGCCGCTTATGAACCAGCCACGCCTTTTGTGGACAATGTGATGCGCAGAATTAATGCCCAGGAGGGTGATGATCTGCCGGTATCCGCCTTCTCCGTGGACGGCGTGTTTGAAGCCGGCACTTCCCAGTATGAAAAACGCGGTGTGGCCATCAACGTTCCCGAGTGGATTGCCGATAACTGCATCCAGTGCAACCAGTGCTCTTTTGTATGCCCCCATGCCGCGATTATCCCTGTTGTGGCCACAGCGGAAGAACTTGAAGGTGCCCCAGAAACCTTTGGCACGGTTGATGCCAAAGGCAAGGGCATGGAAGATCTGAAATTCAGAATTCAGGTCAATCCCCTTGACTGCCAGGGCTGCGGCAACTGCGCGGATATCTGCCCTGCCAAGACACCGGCCCTTGTCATGAAGCCCCTTGCTTCCCAGGTGGACGTGGAAAAAGAGAATCACAAATTTTCTTTGACGGTGCCGTTCAAGACAGATCTTATGAAACGCGATACCCTCAAGGGAAGCCAGATGTGGAAGCCGCTGCTTGAATTCTCCGGCGCGTGCTCCGGTTGCGGCGAAACTCCCTATGTGAAATTGGTCACCCAGCTGTTCGGCGAGAGAATGACCGTTGCCAATGCCACGGGCTGCTCTTCCATCTGGGGCGGATCTGCTCCGTCTATGCCTTATTGCACCAATGCTGACGGTCAGGGACCTGCCTGGGCCTCTTCCCTGTTTGAGGATGCGGCTGAGTATGGTTACGGTATGCTGCTGGCCACAAAATCCAGACGTAAAGCCCTGGCAGCCAAGATGGAAAAGGCCATGGAACAGGGTGTTTCCGATGAGATCAAAGCGGCCATGGAAGGCTGGATTGCCGGCAAGGACAATCTTGAAGAATCCAAGAAATACGCTGCTGAACTTAAGGCTTTGCTCAAAGATGCCCCCGCCGGCATTCTTAAAGAGATCTATGGTGAAAATGATCTGCTGGTGAAAAAATCACATTGGGTGTTCGGTGGCGACGGCTGGGCCTATGACATTGGTTTTGGCGGTCTGGACCATGTCCTGGCATCCGGGGACGACATTAATGTCCTGGTGCTGGATACCGAAGTTTACTCCAATACCGGTGGACAGTCCTCCAAGGCCACACCCACCGGTGCCATTGCCAAATATGCCGCATCCGGAAAGAAGATCGGGAAAAAAGATATGGCCCGGATGATGATGAGCTATGGGTATATTTATGTGGCAACCATCTCCATGGGTGCCAACAAAAATCAGACGCTTAAGGCAATCCTGGAAGCGGAAAGCTATCCCGGACCTTCTTTGATCATCGCCTATGCCCCATGCATCAACCAGGGCATCAAAAAAGGCATGGGCAAGACCCAGATGGAAATGAAACTGGCTGTGGAATCCGGTTACTGGCCGATGTTCCGGTATAATCCCCAGCTTGTTGCCGAAGGTAAAAATCCCTTTAGCCTTGACTCCAAAGAACCCGACGGCAGCCTGCAGGAGTTCCTGAGCGGCGAAGTTCGGTTTGCGGCCCTGGAAAAGAGCTTCCCCGAGGAGTCCAAACGCTTGAGAGCGGCCCTTGCCGAAGAGGTCGAGGAAAAATATGCTATGCTTAAAATGATGGCGGATGCCGACAAAGAAGAATAAAGTTAGACACCAAATAAAATCGTAATGATTCAGGGGCGGGGCAGTTAATGCTTTCGCCCCTTTTTTTAGCCCTGTTTGTCATTCGACGCATCTTACTTGCCCTTGAAAAAAGTAAGGTTTCATTATACCACTGGGCTTATTTTAGTTTCATCAATATTGATGAACCTGTAAAAAGTCCGATTTTAGCATTTTTCAAGCCGTAACATACTGAAATTATTAATAGCGAATTTGTCATTTTCGACTTTTTACGAGACCATCAATATTGAAGATTTAACCAGGCGTCATTGAACCGGAGAATAAGCATATGAAAAAATACTTTGTACTTATCATGACGGCATTGATTCTGTTGCCCTGTATCGCAATCGGTCAGGAGAATTCGACGGATTCTTCGGTATCCGGGGCTGCTGCCCAGACCCAGGATACGGCGGCTGATCCGGCAGCACTGGAAGCTGAAGCCCAGCAGAATACCCTTGAAATTCTCAAATCCATCGTCCGGAGCAAAACAACGCTGCAGCAACGCATGGATGAAAAGAAAAAGGCCATGGAAAAGGCCGGTTCAGAAACAGAAAAACAATATCTGACCGCCGAGCTTGCCGAGCTGGACAAGCAGATGGCCGACGCTGCCACAGATTTTGAAATGACGGCCACAGGGGTTGAAATCGGGCTGTTTGTGACCAAGAAAAAAGAGCGGTTTGACTGGAAAGAGGAGCTGCTCTCCCTGGCCGAACCAGGGATTATGGAGCTTAAACGGCTTACGGTTAAAGCCAGGCGTAAATCAAAACTTAATGATGAGCTGAGCAATTATCAGGAACTGCTTCCGGTTGCCACCAATGCCAGGGTCCGCCTGGAATCGTTGATCAGCCAGACCAAAGACAAGGCTTTGGCATCCGCTCTTAAAGATCTTTTGCCCGAGTACAAAGGCATTGAAAGCCAGATAAAAAACAAGGTGGACCTGGTCCAGCTTAAACTTGACGAAATTGCCAGACAAGAGACCTCGGTCATTGACAGTACCCAGGATTCGGTTAAAAGATTTTTCAGAACCCGGGGATTGTACCTAATATTGGCGATTTTAGCCTGTATCGGTGTGGTGTTTTTCATTAAACTGCTATACCGGACCCTGATCCGCCTTGTGCCTGGATATAAACTGGAGTACCGCCCCTTTCACATTCGGGTGCTTGAACTGGTATATCGGGTCATGACGCTTGTCTTGACTGTGCTGGCGGTGATTGCAGTTTTTTATTTTGTGGAGGACTGGGTTCTGCTTTCCCTGACCATTATCTTTCTTATGGGCGTTATATGGGCGGCCAAGGCCACCCTGCCCATGTATCTGGACACCAGCAAGCTGATGCTCAATGTCGGTGCGGTCAGGGAAGGAGAACGCATGATGTACCAGGGCGTGCCCTGGCGTGTTAAACATATCAATTTTCATTCCCTGCTGGAAAATCCTGATCTGGGAATTACCCTGAGAATCCCCATCACGGAACTTGTCGGCAAAACATCCAGGCGGTGTGATGCCCATGAAGCCTGGTTCCCCTGCCGGAAAAATGACTGGGTAATCCTTTCCGACGGCACCCGGGGCGGCGTGACCCAATTAAGCCATGAAACTGTGGAACTGGTGTTACGGGGCGGTGCCAAAAAGACCTATCAGACGGCTGATTTTTTAGGGATGACCCCTTTGAACCTCTCTGTGAATTTCAGACTTAAGGTTGTCTTTGGTATCGGGTACGGCCACCAGAAAGATGTTACCACAACCATACCCGATCTTTTATCCGCCTTTATCCAAAACAATATCGAAAAAGAGGGGTATGCTGAATATCTGTTGAATTTGAGGGTTGAATTTGCCGAATCCGGTGCCTCATCCCTGGATCTTGTGGTGATTGCCGACTTCAAAGGCAGTCAGGCCCCCATATACAACCGTTTGAACCGAAGTATTCGAAGATGGTGTGTTGATGCGGCGAGCCAATATGACTGGGATATTCCCTTTCCCCAGATTACGGTTCATCAGGCAGATTGATCAGGAGAGAAACAATTCTAGTGCCTGATGATAATGCGTGGCGTTGAAGGGGATTGTTTTTAAATCCCCCTCAGTCTTTAAAAGAGTGGATCATGGCGGTTATTTTGTTCACATGGGCAGTTTCTTCGGCGATGATTTTCTGCAGGCCCGCCTTGACGGCTTCTGAGTCTACAAATGCCTCCAGGAATTCATAAAACAAAATTGTGTCATTTTCAAACAGGATGAATGTTTCAAGCATCTGAACGGGCGTGGAAATTTCCGAAAGATTCAGGTCATCTAAAGAGAGGCTGTTCTCCCCCATCATCTCTTTAATTACACCCGGGAGCATGACACTAAGATCATTTTTGGTTGCAGACATACTCTCTTTTTGCTCGATAAACCAGGCCTTGTGGTGGCATTCTTCATCGGCCATCCATTGAACAAGACTTTGAATCTCCCTGTTGTCGGATTTTTTTAGAGCATTCAGGTAGACGGCGCGCCCGTTTTCTTCCATTTTTATGGCAATATCGAATAAATCATTAAGGGTAAACATAATATTTCTCCATTTCTAAATACGTTGATATATAATACCGGGTAATGAAAAAATAGTCTTGGTTGAAATATAAAAAAAACTGCCCGGCGACGGGTCTATTCTAATACTGCAAGTTTCTGTGACGGAACGGGGCCATGTCGTCCATACCCGTTCCTGGAAAAGGAGAGAATAATATATGAGCAAGTACATGCAATTGGCGGTGGATGTGCGTCCGTTTTATACAAGAGGCTTTAAAGCCGCATACCCTAAACTATCGCGGAACCTTATGTATGCAAAGTCCATCAACGAATACGATGATCCGGCCCTTTACGACCTTGTGGCAAAATGGGATCAACTGCTTTACGATCTGGATGGAAACCCGAACGTCAAGCAGGTTTTGCTCAAATACAAGGATCCGCTTAAAGCCTTGTATGCCGAGATTGAGGGGCTCATTGCAGATCGCAAACTTTCCGAAGCCGATAAAGCCTTATATAAAATTGAAGATGTTTTTGAAAATATTGAATATGACCTGGCCGGCCTTTAAGCCGAATGGCTTTTATGCAAAGATATTGAGTAAAGACGCAATATTCCTTCGATACATATTGCGGACCTGAACATCGGCACCACGGGTATAGACCTGGTCGTTGTCGCTCCGGGTGTAGACATTAAAGCGGCTATCCCTGCTGTTCAGTGTATCAAGGGCAGAACCGATTTTGGTAAAAAAGCCGTCTTCTCCGGCCAGGGCATCATAGGCGCTGCTAAAATCTGTCTTGAACTGCCGGGAAAAGCTGTCTTCGACCTCCAGGGTGCCGTTGGTATTCAATTTCAGTCCTATTTTTGAAAGGCTGGATTCCAAAGTCATATCCGATGTCCCTGAAACCTGGGGGGAAAAAGGATTTGCCTGTTGGCTCTGTGAGCCTGCTTCGCCATCCACACGGGTGCCCGAACTCTCTTCCTGGCCCGCAGAAGCATTTGACATTACTCCTGCCAGCACATTTGAATTCATCTCCTTGAACAGGTCTGCCTTCAATGACGGACTGATGGCATAGGGATTGTCGTCCAGCCATTCAATCAGCTCATTATACTTGTCAATCACCGTTTCTACGGACTGTTCCTGGGCTTCAAGATCCAAAGCCGAAAATGTCTCGGTGGTGTCTGTTCCGTCTGAAAATAACTCTTTCAAGGCATCAGAGAAGGCTGACGCTTCGGTCTCTTCAGCCGTATTTTCTTCCCGGTATGAAAACGCGTCTGAGAAAAAATCAGTGGAAGATAATAGTGTTGAAAATTCATTGAGCCGTGAGGTGAGTTGAAAGGACAATGGCGAAAACTGTGTTGGAGCGTCTGAGATGTCGGCGGCACCGGCAGAGAAGAGCTCCTGGTTTGCGCCAAGCATTACCTCTCGGGCCTGGTTCACAAGATCCAGGGGATAAGATACGCTTATAAAGCCGTTTTCGGTATTTGAGTCAACAGGGTCCATGGCACCTGCCATTATTTTTCTTTCATTTTAAATTAAATTTAACACATTGGAATAAATATAACAAGCTGAATTTTAAGAAAAATTGAGTGCAACGTGGCCTGAAATATAAAAAGCCGCCATGTGAAACATGGCGGCTTTTTATAAGAATATTTTAAAAAAGATTACATGGCGTCAAAGGCCTCATCCGGAATATCAGCGTTGGTATAAAAGTTCTGGATGTCGTCGTTGTCGTCTAAAGCTTCCATGAATTTGATCATCTGCTCGGCCTCTTTGCCCGATACAGCTGTGGTGTTCTGGGGAACCATAGAGATTTCAGCCACCTCATAGGCGATCTCTGCGCCGTCAATGGCATCTTTGACCGCATCAAAATCTTCGGGGGCGGTGAGTACATCAAAGCTGTCGCCTTCGTCCTTGATATCTTCGGCACCAGCGTCAATGGCCACTTCCATGAGGGTCTCTTCCTCTACACTTTCCTTGGAAACAGTAATTACGCCCTTTTTATCAAACATCCAGGCCACGCAGCCGTCGGTGCCGACATTGCCGCCTGCCTTATTAAAGATATATCTGACATCGGCAATGGTGCGGTTTTTGTTATCCGTGAGGCACTCCACCATCACGGCCACACCGCCGGGTCCGTATCCTTCATATAGGATTTCTTCATAATTGACGCCGTCCATGTCACCGGTACCCTTTTTAATGGCCCGGTCCACATTGTCCTTGGGCATATTCTGGGCTTTGGCCGAATCAATGGCATGGCGCAGCCGGGGATTGGACCCGGGATCACCCCCGCCCATGCGGGCGGCTACCGTAATTTCCTTGATCAGCTTGGTAAATATCTTCGCCCGTTTTTTGTCGGCCGCACCTTTTTTGTGTTTGATGGTCGACCATTTGCTATGTCCTGACATGGCTGTTGCCTCCTTATTTTATCTTATCTTTACCTATAATAAAAATTTCTTTGCTTTGTTTTCTGCAGCTTTCGGGCTTGAACACCCGGCATTCCTTAAATGCTGCTTTCACTTCCTGCTCAAACGCTTTAAAATCGTTCCCCTGGAAAATTTTGCACACAAAATTACCCCGAACAGCCAAATTTTTCAAGGCCGTGTCAAGGGCCATGCGGCACAGTTCAACCGAGCGGATGGCATCCACGTCCTTCCTGCCGGTGGTGGCCGGGGCCATATCACTGATCACCGCATTAAAGGCGCCCGCATGGGTTTCAATAAACGCCGGATCTTCGGGCCTAAGGATATCATCCTGGATGGTTGACGCATTGGGCGGCAGTTTTGTTTCAACCGCTTTTAAATCAATGCCGAGCACCCGACCCTGATCACCCACAAGCTTTGCCGCATAAAGGGTCCAGGACCCTGGTGAGCACCCAAGATCAAGTACGGTATCCCCTTTGTTGATCACCTGAAACCTGTTTTGAATATCTTCAAGTTTAAACACAGACCGGGCAGGATATCCCATGGATTTGGCCTTTTGGGTGAGATGATCGGCCCACTGGCCGCTCTTGCCGCCTTTCTTAGCCGGCTTGGTTCCCTGTGTCTGTTTTTTTTTACCCTTCAAACAAAACCTCCACGGCATCCCTTAAAAAACTGACGCTTTCAATGGTCATGCCTTTGATCTTTGATAATTGCTTCATGGTGGCCGTGGGCACAAGACACCGTGTGAATCCCATTTTGGCGGCTTCTTTGATTCTGGCCTGGGCATGGCTGACCGCCCGGATTTCACCGGTAAGACCGATCTCTCCGATCAGGGTGGTCTCCTTGTGCACGGGCCGGTCCAGAAAGCTTGAGGCAAGTGCCGCTGCAATGGCAAGGTCAGCCGAAGGTTCGGTGATGCGGACGCCGCCCGTGACATTCATAAAAATGTCCAGACCCGCCAGGTTCATTCCCAGCCGCTTTTCCATCACCGCCACAATCAGGGCCACCCGGTTGGTGTCCAGCCCCAGCACCGTTCGCCGGGGCGTACCCAGTCCGGACGTGGAAACCAGTCCCTGGATCTCCACCAGAATGGGGCGGGAACCTTCCATGCTGGCCGTCACCACCGATCCAGGGGCCACCTGTGCCCGTTCGGACAAAAACACGGCTGACGGGTTAGGTACCTGGGTCAGTCCCTGGTCCCGCATTTCAAACACCCCGATCTCATTGGTGGAACCGAAACGATTTTTTACGGCCCGAAGAATTCGGAAAATATGGTTTTTATCCCCTTCAAAATAGAGCACCGTGTCAACCATGTGCTCCATGATTCTGGGGCCTGCAATGGCACCGCCCTTGGTGACGTGTCCCACAAGAAAAATGGGCAGTCCTACGGTTTTGGACAGACGCATGAACTGCATGGATGCTTCTCTGATCTGGGTGATGCTGCCCGGAGTGGACGTGACCTGGGGATGAAATACGGTTTGAATGGAATCCACCACCATGGCGTCATAATGATCTTTTTCCGCCATGGCAAGAATCGCCTCAAGATCGGTTTCAGAGACCACAAACAAAGAATTGCCCATGGATCCCAGGCGTTTCCCCCGCATGGAAATCTGACCTATGGATTCCTCGCCCGACACATACAGGCA
Source organism: uncultured Desulfobacter sp. (assembly GCF_963666145.1). NCBI lineage: Bacteria > Pseudomonadati > Thermodesulfobacteriota > Desulfobacteria > Desulfobacterales > Desulfobacteraceae > Desulfobacter > uncultured Desulfobacter sp. The sequence continues at coordinate 3,305,613 of NZ_OY762614.1, forward strand.
CTTTTTCCCGGCCTTTGCCAGGGTGGACAATACCTGGAGCATGAGCGTGGATTTCCCGATCCCGGGGTCTCCGCCGATCAGCACCAGGGACCCGCTCACAATACCGCCGCCCAGAACCCGGTCAAATTCATTGATTCCGGTGCCCATGCGCAGGGAATTGGTCGTCTCCACAGATTCAATGGGAACGGGCCGGGCTGCAATGGCCGGCCGGCCTGCGCCTGTCACCCCCGGGGTTCGGGCCACCAGGGTTTCCTCAATAAGACTGTCCCAGTCGCCGCAGTCCGGGCACTGGCCCATCCATTTCGGTGTCTGCGTTCCGCAGGTTTTACAGCGGAATATGCTTTTATCTTTCTTTTTTGCCACGTCCTAAATTTGTCCAACTGATTGAAAATCGGGTGAATATACCATGATCTCTTGCCTCTATCAAGCACGTATCATTTGGGATTGATTTTTGCGCTTAAAAATAGGCCAAATATTGGGGCTGGATAGTTCTTTATATCGGAAAGCATGTCGGCCATTCTCATCTTTAAGCCGGACGGTTATGACGCTGTCTTGTTAAAAATCTTTAATTAAATTGAATTAGTTTTTTATTTTTGTATACACCTTATTTAAGGTGTTGGGTCAATTACTTTGATTTATGACGATTGGGACCCCATAGCCATGCAAATTAGGCTAACCCAATTCCGGCGGTCTTACATCAAGTCGCAGACTGAATTCGTTAACGTGTTACGAACAATATCTCCCCACTTTTTCGTTGATTCGTCAACTGTATTCGCTTGGCCGCACCATCGCATGGATTTTATTTCAAAATATTCATAACTATCTGTCATTAAAAGATATAATCCGATCCTAACGCTCAAAGTTAACACCCGCGTGACAGGACAATGCGCTGCCTTGACGAGGATTATCTATTTAAGTATGCTGACCGCCTATTTTAACAGCCTATATTTTTACAACCAAAATTTTGACAGCCTAATAACGATTTTCAAGCAAAGGTGAACCGAATGGACAGTCAGAACGCAACGCAGCAAAAGCAAAAGGTAGAAATTGATATTGTAGGCGGCCGATTTGATAAAGTGACCACGGTGTTGGAGGAGTTTGAGCCGGGTGACGAAAGATTCATTCATTCCTATGAGAAAATGAACCTTGAGCCACGGCAGGTCGGCGATGTTGAAACCCGGGTAGTAGAGGTCAAAGTGCCTGCAAGACTTCATCTTAACGTGTTTGATATGAATCGGTTTAATTTGAACCGCCCCGGTGGCGGCGGTCTTGGTGTGAGTATCGGCGTTTATTTCTATGCCAAGGTCAAATCGATTCCGGAACCGGTGATTCGTACAACAGGCGAACGCCAGCTGATCATGGCCCATTATGGACATATTTTTAAGAAATTATTGGGGTATGACGGCGGGTTTGAAATAGAACTTCAGGACCATAAGCGTCGGCATGTGGGGCTCGGCTCTTCCATCGGTTCCATGTGTGCGGTGTGCATCGGTATGAACGAAGTTTTGGGACGGCCCTTTTATGGATGGGAGCTAAGGCGGATCATGGGGTTTCACTCGTGTGAGGAGAGCCCTGTGAATGAACAATATCTGCTGCCGGCCTTTGAAACCGGTATCGGGGCCATGGTGAGTATCAACGGCGGCTGGGTGGTGGCCAGTGATGATCTGGTGCTGGTCCAGCGTGTGGCGCTGCCGGATACCAAGGTCTTGATGTTTATTCCGGAGGTTGATAGTCTGGAGGACGAATTTAAAGGGGTGGAAACCGCTGCCGAATCCGAAGTTGAGCTTTTAATGAGGCGGGCAAGAACCCTGGATGCGCTTCAGGTCGGCGCAAAGGCGCAAATTGTCCTGATGGACATGATTCCTGCAATGATTCGCAATGATCTTAAAAAGATGGGCGATGCCCTCTTTGAATTGACACATATGGGATCCAAACGGGCCGAGTGCGAACAGCACGGTGCCTATGGAACTCCGATATACAGCTATATTAACGCCTTCCGGGAAATGGGGATTGAGGTGGCGGGTATGAGTTCCGTGGGGCCCACGGTTTTTGCATTGACCCGGAAGCAGGATGCCTATGACCGGGCTCTGAAATACCTTAAATCTAAAAATATTTCCGATACGCGAATTATAGAGACCGAAGTTGACAACGTAGGCGGAACCATCACGGAAAACGGGGTCGAAAGAACCTTTATAAATGATACCTGGCTTCAAGGATAACGCGTATGACAAGCAGTTATAAGGTCAAAATTTGCGGCACCACCAATGTGGAGGATGCCCAGATGACTGCCGATGCCGGGGTTGATTTCTTTGGCGTGGTGGTGGAGGTCGATTTTTCCCCGAGATCCTTGACCATTGATGCGGCCCAACCGCTTTTTTCAACGCCCGTCCTTCCGCCTGTGGCCCTGGTGTACAATATGGCATCAGCACGCGTTGAGACGCTGATTCAACAGCTGAACCCCTTTGCCGTACAATTTTTAAGCTTGGCGCCCCCTTCTTTTGTTACATATCTGAAAAAGACCTACCCGACAGTTGAAGTGTGGCAATCGATCCATCTGCCCCAGGCGGGTGAAGCGGTGGATCTGGAAAATTTTCAGAAAACGGTTCGAGCCTCCCTTGGCGGTGGTGTCGATGCCCTTCTTTTCGATACTGCCGCCTTATCCAAGGGCAAAATGAAATTTGGCGGCACCGGTATCACGTCGGATTGGGACATTGTCAGGGAACTGATGGATTCGATTCCGGGAACGGTGCCCATCTGGCTGGCCGGCGGCATCAATCCGGACAATGTCGGTGAAGCTATTGACAGGCTTAACCCCTACGGCATTGATTTATGCTCCGGTGTGGAAGCAACCCGCGGAAAAAAAGATGCGACAAAGCTATCGTCATTGATGACAACCATTCGCGCTAGGAACTCAAGATAGGAGGATACATTCGTGAAAGCAGCAGTAGTCTATGGAAAAAATGATATTCGCATTGAAGAATATCCGACACCAACGGCAGGCGCCGGAGAAGTTATTGTAAAAACTAAAGTGTCAGGCATTTGCGCCACGGACATTAAAACCTTGCTGGGTCAAGGGCTTCCCAAAGACCTGCCCACCATTTTGGGGCATGAGGTGGTCGGCGAGATTTTTGAAATCGGAGCCGGTGTTACGGAGTATCAACCCGGGGACCGAGTGGCGGTCTATCCCATTGCTGTTTGCGGGAAGTGTTATTACTGCCGCCAGGGCAGACATAATTTATGTGACCACGAATTTGGCCTGGCCCACGGGATTGAGGGCGGATTTGCCGAGTACGTGCGTCTGCCCAAAGAGATTGTGAACATCGGCGGGGTGGTCAAGCTTCCGGATGATGTGCCGTTTGATAAGGCTGTTTTAGCAGAACCCCTGTCATGCGCCATGGCGTCCCTGAAAACCTGCAAGGTCGGACCGGACCAGGTCGTTTTGATTATAGGCGCAGGCCCCATGGGGTTGATGCAGCTGAAACTTGCAAAGTGGATGGGTGCCGTTGTGATTGTTGTGGATTTAATGGAAGACCGGTTGGCCATCGCCAAGGAGATGGGGGCGGATCATTGTGTCAATCCCAAGACAACGGATCACATAGAAGAAGTTAAAAGGTTAACCGACAATAAGGGGGCGCAAGCTGTTATTGCATCTCTGGGTATCCCGTCGGTGATCGAAGCAAATTTACAGCTCACCCGAAAGGGCGGCACATTTAATATTTTTGGCGGGCCGCCGGCAGGTCAAACCATATCGGTGGATCCAAGATGGCTGCACTACTTTGAAATAAACCTGACCGGCACCTTTGCGGCATCACCTGACGATTTCAAAAAGAGCCTTGATTTGATTATCAACAATGAAATCACCGTTGATGATTTGGTTACGGATCGGTTTACCCTTGATTCGTTTTTAGACGCCGTGGAGCGAGCCAAAAAACAGCAAATGATCCGGGGAATTGTGGAATTTTAATCGAAGCCATCGTGTTATTTTTTCGGATTCACCAAATTTTTTAAATAGATAAAAAAAGGGATGTCAGCTTATGAATGGAAAAGAGAGGCGACTGAGAAAAATTCTGAATAAAGAAACGGGCCGTTCTTTAGTCCTTGCCGTTGATCACGGCATGGCCCTTGGTGCCATGACCGGGATTGTGGACATTGCCGATACGATTCAAAAACTGGACGCCACCGGCAAGGTGGATTGCTGGCTGATGACCAAAGGTATTTATACCCATGCCTTTGATCCCAGCGGAGATCCCGGGGTGATTCTCAGAGCCAGCGGCGGGGCGACCATTGCCGGGCCGGAACTGACCCGGGAGGGGCAGACCGCAGATACCGAGGAGGCCTTGCGCCTGGGCGTGGATGCCATGGCAACCTCAGCCTTTGTCGGATCGGTAAATGAGCATGAAACCCTGATCGGCATGGCCCGGATGGCAACAGAGTGCCGCAAATGGGATATGCCCCTTTTAGGGGTTATCGGCCTTGGCAAAACCAATGAGGACAAGAAAAAAGATCCTAAATTCATTGCCCTAGGTGCCCGGGTGGGTGCCGAGCACGGCGCGGATATCATCAAGACCTATTACACGGAAACCGACTTTGAGAAGGTTGTGGCCGGATGCCCTGTGCCGGTCATGATTGCCGGCGGCCCCAAATGTGAAACGGATCTTGATACGCTCAATATGATATACGGAGCGCTTCAAGGCGGCGCCAAAGGCATTGTCATGGGACGAAACGTGTGGCAAAGCCCGCACCCCACAGCATTGTTGTCAGCGGTTTACGGCCTGATACACGAAGGGATGAATGTGAAAGAGGCGGCGGATCTCCTGGCCCACGAGGCGAATTAGACCATCTAACGACGCGAAAAAAGCGTACATACCAAAGCTCATCTGTCAGCATGTACGCTTTATTCTAATTGATCAATAAGTATTACTGCCAATACTTTTGCAGATATTTCCTTTCAAGCAATTTAAATGAATTCACGTCAACCTGTCCGCCCGGCGCAGAAAACTGAACAAGGTCATCTCTGTAAGGGATTTTCCTGGCATTGCTGAATGTAAATGTCCGGGAACGGTCCTTGGTGATGATCACATAATCGTAAACCCCGGCAGCAGTGTTGTAATTGCGCTGGGTCATGACCCCTTCAAAAACGTTGGACGCCGCCATTGCCGCGGCTCCACCCTGGACTCCCATGGTCCCGCCGGTGCCAAGTCCGCCGGATACGGATTGGGCTTTATACGATTTTACGGCCCGGATGATATTGTTCATGGAGTCGGTGAATGCCGCCACGATGACCTTGCCTTCAGGTGTTTTGCCGTAGGCCCCTGCCGCTCCCCCGACATGGGATCCAAACATTCCGCCCATAAGTGAAAAATCCGTATTCCTGGCACTACCCTCAGCCGCAGCCAGCTGGACCCCGGAACGGTTTTCAATCAGTGTCAGCATGGTACTGGCATCGCTGGTTTTAAAGCCTCCGGCCACGGCCCCGGCGGCTGACCCGAACAGTGCCCCCACAACAGCACCGCCGCCACTGGTGTCATTGGCGCTGAAGGTGATGCTCGGGGTCATGGTATAGTCTGCCGCCACCATCTGGCCTTTTCCGAAATTGGAACCGGTGCGCATTTCACCGGACTGCATCAAGGCACGTTCTTCCATCATCTGGTTCATGGCCTTGCCCCGTTCAACCACCACAAAGCAATTGGACTGCTGGGCAAGTAGGCGGAGTACGGGAACGGTGGACGGTAATCGCAGATCCCTTGTCAAATAGTGATACCAGGGTTCATCTCTATCTTCATAAATGGCCAATGTGCCTAAAGACGCCGTGCACCGTTCAAGCCCCTGATTGGCATTCTGGGCGTTTGCCCCGCCGGCCGACCCTGTGGCGGTTGTTTTTGCCCCGCTGTCACCGGTGGACATTGAAGACATACACCCTGCCGTCGTAAGTAAAAGAATGCAGGCTGCCACGAAAACTAAATTTTTTTTCCTGTTCATGCGAATCATTCCTTATAAATTAAAATTGAAAGATCCCAAAAATTAATTTTATTGAAGACGGAACAATGACGAATCTACAGTTACAAAATAGTGATAGAATATTTACGATTTGATCAATAGTATGATAGCCCCTTTTAGTTTGTCAAGAATTAAGAAATGATATTAGCTATCTAACCAGTCCATGCTTTTCCATCTTTACACCATGATTCGTCAGATTATTTATGATGGATTTTTGTTACCCTTGTCGGCATTGCCGCCGGCTGTTTTATCCGTTCCGCTGGTGATGTCTGGTCTGCCTTTGCCGGCACCGTGGTCATTGGTATGGCCCTGACCATGGGTAATATTGCAGGTTTGATGGTTATCCATCGGGACTTTCCAAAGCATGCCGGTACCATGACAGGCATTTATGTCTGCGGTATGGTATTGGTTCCATGTCAACAACCGCCTTGACGGCACCCATCTCACATGTCTCGGGCTGCCCGCCTATCTGATCCAGACCGAAGGTATGAATGCCCAGACCGCAGGCGCTGCCGCATCTTTATTCCAAATTCTTGGGCTGCTGGGATGTTTCGGCCTGCCCATCACGGCCTCAAGCCGGCGTTTTTCAAGTAGATTCATGGTGCTTGTCGTTACCATATCCTGGATTATTACCGCCGTAGGCTATTGGTTTGCACCGTCCCAATGGGTCATCTGGACCATTTTCGGCGGTATCGGATCTGGTGGCGGCTTTACCGTTATTTTCAGCCTGGTCATGAATTATGCCCGGGATATGGATGAAAACCGCAGTATGTCAACCATGGTGCAAAGCGTAGGGTATATGGTGGCCTCGGCAAGCCCCTTTGTCATAGGCCACGTCCATGAACTGACAGGTCAATGGGGAATTTGCATGGCCATTTTGTCGGCAGCGGGCATTATTATGACCCTGTGCGGCATCGGTGCGGCTGTGCGTGCAAACTAGTAGCCACCCATTTTAATTTTTAAAAAAATTGTAATCTGGACATACATTCCTATACGTCGCCCACAACATTTTTTGCCCGTCGCATCCATCCATCTCCCTGCCCGGACACAGCGTTTCGTTAAAGTTTAACTAACGCAATAACAATCTAAAACTATTAAAAAGCGTACTTGACAGAAAAGAATATCACTCTTATTATACGCGAAAGTCATTTTTCTGACTCATTAGTCATTTTTTTGACGACATGGTCAGGAAAATGTTTTTATTTTCCCCCATGGCAATGATGCGGGGGCAACCCAAGGAAAGATTAAATGAATTCGCCGACCAAAAGAAAAGAGATGATGAATCGCCTGCTCAAAGAGCAAGCGGTTAAAACCGTGCTTGCAATGATCCAGGAAGGAATATCCATCACCATGGATAACGTGGCGGCCAAATGCGGTGTCTCTAAAGGAACCTTGTACAACTATTTTAAAAACAAAAAAGATCTGCTCAATTATGTCCATGAGGCTGTGATTATCCCTATGAAAAAGGGATCAAATAAAATATTTGAGAAAAATATTCCGCCCATGGAAAAAATATATGGATTTGTGGGTAATGTGTTTGATTTCCAGAAGGAATACCCACTTTATTTTAAATTTATCCAGAGCCAGCGTTCGGCGGCCGATGCCGTCTCCGAGCGTATGGACGTGATCATTCTTCCCCTGGTCAATGTCTGCCGGGACGGGATGCGCCAGGGACAGTTTGTTGACGCCGATCCCTATGTCATGGCAGCCATGATTTTCGGTACGGTGATCGGTCCTTTGGAATCCCTGACATATCGGGAGGATGCGCTCCAGGATTTAGAAGAACTCAAACAGGAAATTGTCCGCTTTCTGGACAAATGTATACTTAAGGAACAGGAGAGATCGTTATGAAGCGTTTTTTGCTTGGTTTTGTCACGGCCGTAATTATTGGCGGTGGAGTTTTGTATTATTCAGGGTTGCTGTCTCTGCCCTGGGCAGGGGCGCAAAAAGATCAGGAGCCCTCCCAGTCCGAGCAGGCGAACGCCCAGTCTGCTCCGGCCCGTCCGCCGGTTGAGGTGGCCGTTTATACGGTCAAACCCCAGGAAGTGGTCTTCACCAAAGATCTGGCCGGCAGAACGTCCGCATACCAGGTCGCTGAAATTCGGCCCCAGGTTACGGGTATTATCCTGAAACGGATGTTCACCCAGGGCAGTATCGTTAAAAAGGGTCAGCAGCTTTATCAGATTGATCCGTCTACCTACAAAGCAGCTTATGAGTCGGCAGCAGCCAGTCTTGTTCGCGCCGAAGCGGATGTCAAAGCTGCCGAACCCAAGCTTGCCCGCTACAGCCGTCTGGTGAAGGTGGGTGGTGTCAGCCGCCAGGTTTATGATGATACCGTGGCCGCCCTGGCCCAGGCCAAGGCCGATGTGGCGGTTGCCAATGCCAATCTGGCCACCGCAAAAATCAATCTGGATTATACCAAGGTCTTTTCACCCATTTCCGGACGCATCGGCAAGTCTTCGGTAACCGAAGGCGCTTTGGTTACAGCCAATCAAACCACCGCCCTGGCCGTGGTTCAGAATCTGGATCAGATCTATGTGGACGTAAACCAGTCCAGCGAGGAACTCATGGCGCTTAAAAAGGGCCTGAATAATCCTGAACAAAATTCCATGGTCAGCCTGTTCATCGGTAAAGAAGGTACCCTTTATGATCTGAAGGGGAAATTGCTGTTTTCCGATGCTACAGTGGACCAGAGTACGGGTATGGTCCAGTTGCGGATACTGTTTCCCAACCCGGAAAAAGAACTGTTGCCCGGCCTTTTTGTTCGTGCCAGGGTAGAGCAGTCGCGCCAGGAGAAAGCCATTGTTGTTCCCCAGCAGGCCGTGGTTCGAAATTCAGACGGTACGGTGTCTGTTTGGGCTGTGGACAAGGAAAATACCGTGAAGTACCAGACAATAGAAGTTTCCCAGGCCGTCAAGGATCAGTGGGTGGTCTCAGCCGGCCTCGCCCCCGGTGACCGGGTGGTTGTTCAGGGATTGCAGAAAATCAGTCCCCAGGCCAAGGTCACGACCGTGGAATATAAAGCATCCACCAACTCATGATAGCAGGATAAAAACATGTCTCGTTTTTTTATAGATCGCCCCATCTTTGCATGGGTTATCGCAATTGTCATCATGCTGTCCGGGCTGTTTGCCGTGCTCACCCTGCCGGTGGAACAATATCCCAAAATTGCCCCGCCCAGCATTACCATTTCAACCATGTATCCCGGCGCTTCGGCCCAGGTGGTGGAAGACAGTGTCACCCAGGTCATTGAGCAGGCCCTAACTGGTATTGATTATCTAAGATATTTTTCTTCATCCAGTGAGGCCAGTGGGCAGCTCACCATCAGCCTGACCTTTGAACCGGAAGCAGATCCGGATATCGCCCAGGTTCAGGTGCAGAATAAAATATCAAAAGTGGAGAGTCTGCTGCCCGAGGAAGTCCAGCAGCAGGGTCTGACCGTCCAGAAGGCTTCCGACAGTTTTCTTTTGTTAGTCGGATTGTACTCCGAAGACGGCACTTATAAGGATGATGACCTATCTGATTATCTTAAATCCAACATGGCAGACCCGGTTTCCCGTGTACAGGGGGTAGGCGATTTAACTGTGTTCGGTTCCCAGTACGCCATGCGGATATGGGTTAATCCGGAAAAACTCAACGCGTTTAACCTGATGCCCGCAGATGTTGTTTCAGCCATCCAGGCACGAAACGCCGACGTCTCATCCGGTCAGCTCGGCGGGGCCCCGTCCATTAAAGGCCAGCAGATCAATGCCGTTGTAACGGCCCAGTCCAAACTGCAGACCGTGGAAGATTTTGAAAAGGTTCTGGTCAAGGTTAACCCGGATGGTTCCCAGGTCCGGGTGAAGGATGTGGCCAAAGTGGAAAAGGGTCCTGAAAGATACGGGTTCAACACCCGATATAATCGAAATCCTGCCGCGGCCATGGCCATCAGTCTGGCCACGGGTGCCAATGCCCTTGATACGGCCGAACGGGTCAAGGATAAAGTCAAGGAATTAAGTCAGTTCCTGCCTCCCGGACTGGAAGTGATTTTCCCCTACGATACCACGCCCTTTGTCCGGCTCTCCATCGAAGAGGTTGTTAAGACCCTGATAGAAGCCATTGTGTTGGTGTTCCTGGTCATGTATTTGTTTTTGCAAAGCTTTCGGGCAACGTTGATTCCAACCATTGCGGTGCCGGTGGTGTTGCTCGGCACGTTCGGCGTTTTGTCGGCATTCGGGTTCAGTATTAATACCTTGTCCATGTTTGCCATGGTGCTTGCCATCGGGCTTCTGGTGGACGATGCCATTGTCGTGGTGGAAAACGTAGAGCGGGTGATGTCCGAAACCGGTAAACCGCCCAAGGAAGCCACCCGGGAGTCCATGGATCAGATCACCGGCGCCCTTGTGGGGATTGCCATGGTATTGTCTGCGGTGTTTATTCCCATGGCGTTTTTTTCCGGCTCCACCGGTGCCATCTACCGTCAGTTTTCACTGACCCTGGTATCGGCCATGGCGCTTTCAGTGCTTGTGGCCCTGGTTTTGACTCCTGCGCTTTGCTCCACACTGCTCAAACCTGTGAAAAAAGGGCACCATGAACATAAGCGCGGCTTTTTCGCCTGGTTCAATAAAGGCTTTGATTTAAGCAAGGCCATGTATAAATCCAGCGTCAGGTATGCAGCCACCCGGGCGATAAGATTCCTGATCGTCTATGCACTGATTATTGTGGGTCTGATCTACATTTTTAAAGGTATCCCCACCGGATTTTTGCCCGACGAAGATCAGGGCATGATGATGACCATCATCTCCGCCCCGCCGGGTGCGACCATGGAACGGACCCAGAAGGCCGTAAATCAGGTGGAAGACTACTTTCTGGACCAGGAGAAGGGTAATGTAAAAGGTCTGTTTACGGTCGTCGGCTACAGCCATTCCGGCCGGGGCCAGAATGTGGCCATGGGCTTTATGAACCTTACGGACTGGTCCCTGCGTCACCGGCCCGACCAGAAAGCCGCTGCCATTGCAGGCCGGGCCATGGCCAGTATGTTCAGCATCAAGGACGCATCCGTCTATGCCTTTATTCCGCCGGCCATCCTGGCCCTGGGCGACGCCACCGGGTTTGACTTTGAGCTGGTGGATCGCGGGGGATTAGGGCATACTGCATTAATGAACGCCAGAAACCAGATGCTGGGCATGGCTGCCCAGAACCCCAAGCTGGTGGGTGTCCGCCCCAACGGATTATCCGATGTGCCGCAGTACAAGCTGCACATTGATTATGAAAAGGCCGAAGCACTGGGTGTGACAACGGCCAATATCACAAATGTCCTCCAGACCGCCTGGGGTTCATCCTATGTCAATGATTTTATGGACGGCAACCGGCTTAAAAAGGTATATATACAAGGGGATGCAGGGTCGCGTATGCTGCCCGAAGATATAAACCGATGGCATGTGCGCAACAACCAGGGTACCATGGTGCCGTTCTCTTCATTCACTTATGGCGAATGGACCTATGGATCACCACGGCTGGAACGGTATAACGGCACCTCTTCGGTGGAGATATTAGGCGCGCCTGCCCCGGGTGTATCCTCGGGGGAAGCCATGTCCATTGTTGAGGATATGGCCCAGAAACTGCCCAAGGGGATTTTCCTGGAATGGACCGGTCTCTCCTATGAAGAGCGGATGGCAGGTTCCCAGAGCGGCATGCTTTATGCCATCTCCCTTTTGTTTGTGTTTTTGTGTCTGGCGGCCCTTTATGAATCCTGGTCTATTCCGTTTTCGGTTATGCTGGTTGTACCTTTGGGAATCATCGGCTCTGTGGTTGCCACAAGCTGGGCAGGGTTAAGCAATGACGTCTATTTCCAGATTGCCCTGCTGACCACAGTGGGCCTTGCGGCCAAAAATGCCATCCTTATTGTTGAGTTTGCAAAAAGTCTATACGAAAGCGGGACGGAACTGGTTCAATCGGCAGTGATTGCCGCAGAGCTCAGGTTGCGACCCATTCTGATGACCTCCTTTGCGTTTATCCTGGGTGTGACACCTTTGGCCATTTCCGACGGTGCGGGTTCCGCCAGCCAGAATGCCATCGGCATCGGCGTCATCGGGGGGATGGTCGCCGCCACATCCCTGGCGATTATTTTTGTTCCCCTCTTTTTTATCCTCATTGAACGGGGGGGTGAAAAGAAAAAACAGGCCGAAATCGGCCAAGGAGAATAATGTATGGCAATTAGACTCATTACGTCAGCCGTTGTCGGCCTGATGCTTTTTACTGCCGGCTGTTCGTTTATCCCTGAATACAGTCAGCCGGAGCTGCCGGTGGCAGATGTATGGCCTGACAAAGGGCTCAGTGCAGATGCCAGGTCCAATCCGGCTGCCGCTGACATCGTCTACCAGGATTATTTTACCTCCCATTCCCTGCAGCAGATCATTGCCATGGCCCTGGAAAATAACCGGGATATGAGGGTAGCCCTTCTCAATATTGAGCAGGCAAGGGCGGCCTACCGGATCAACAAAGCCGATGAACTGCCCGTCATTGCGGGCAGCACCGGGGTGAGCCGTCAGGGTGTTGCAGAAGACAGCAGTTCTACAGGCAAAGCATATACAACAGATACATCCATGACTGTGGGATTGGGCATTACCGCCTACGAACTCGATCTTTTCGGTCGGGTTAGAAGTCTTAGCCAAAGCGCCCTTGAAAGCTATCTTGCCACCCAGGAAGCGGCGTCAAGTACCCGCATTGCCCTGGTGGCCCAGACCGCAGATGCCTATGTCTCCCTTTTGGCCCAAAGAAAGCTGCTGCAGCTTGCCCAGGAAACATACAACGCCCAGAAAGCGACCTATGATGTGATTAAAAGCCAGTATGATGCCGGCTCCACAGACCAGCTGGCTCTGGCCCAGGCCGCCACATCCACCCAAAGCGCCAAGGCGTCCATTTATCAGTACAAACGTCTGGCTGCCCAGGCGGAAAATGCGCTGGTATACCTTGCAGGTTCCGGGGTGTATGATCTTATCAAGACATCTGAAGATCCATGCGAAAGCATTGACGAAATTGGCTTTTTGGGGCAGCTGCCGGCAGGACTTCCCTCCCAGATTCTTCTGGCCCGGCCTGACATCCAGGCGGCCGAGCATCAGTTGAAGGCGGCCAATGCCGATATTGGTGCGGCCCGGGCGGCCCTGTATCCCACCATCAGCCTGACCGGCTCTCTGGGATTTGCTGCTGAGGGGCTATCCTATTTGTTTGATCCGTCCAGAAGTCTCTCCTGGGGATTCTCTCCCAATCTGAGCATCCCCATATTTAACCGGGGAGGGCTGAAGGCCAGCCTGGATGTTGCCAACGTCAATGAAAAAATTGCGGCAGCCCAGTATGAAGGTGCTATTCAGACCGCGTTCAGGGAGGTGGCGGACCAGCTGGCGGCACGTAAACACTATAAGGGCCAGCTGGATGCCCAGAATGCACTGGTATCGGCGACCCGGAAAGCATATCGTCTGTCCAAGGCCAGGTATGACAATGGGGTGGATGATTTCCTCACGGTTCTGGATTCCCAGCGCTCGCTGTTCAGCGCGGAGCAGGGCGCCATTTCCCTGAAACAGGCCTACTTGAGCAACCTGATTAACCTGTACAAGGTGATGGGTGGTGGAAAAATGGATACTACCTCTGAAGTTAATTAGTAAGAAAAAGGATAATAGATGACACCGGAACTTGGTGCAAAGCTGCAGCAGATTACTGAACAGAATATAATGGATATCGAAGCGCATAAACAACAGGGCAAGTCCGTGGTGGGCTTTTACTGCCTGTACGGCCCCACAGAACTTGCCGTTGCCGCAGATGCCATCCCGCTGCCCCTGTGCGGCACCCGGCAGGACCCCATTGAAGCGGCGGAGCAGACCTTGCCCAGGAATTTGTGCCCCCTGATCAAAAGCAGTTATGGATTTGCCGTCACCGGCACCTGCCCGTTTTTTAAATTCTCGGATATGATCGTGGCCGATACCACCTGTGACGGCAAAAAGAAAATGTTCGAGATCATGGGCAAAATCAAGCATGTCCATGTGCTCCAGCTGCCCCAGCAGCAGAATACCGACCTGTTTTTAGATCCCTGGATCACTGAATTAAAGCAGTTGCGCCAGGTGATCGGAGATCAGGCCGGGATTCCCATTACAGATGAACGCCTTCGGGACGCCATTTCGCTGTTGAACCGGGAGCGCCAGGCCAAAAAGGCGCTAATGGATGTGGCGGCGGTCAAACCGTCCCCCATCAGCGGTACCCAGATGCTTGAAATTTTGTTTAAGACAGGTTTTTTTGCAGACAAGGAGAAGGGCATTGACCTGATCCATGAAATCACCGAAGCCTGCCTGCAAAAGGCGGAGAACCAGGAAAGTCCTTTCACCGCGGATACGCCCAGGATTCTGCTGACCGGTGTGCCCGTAGGCTTAGGGTCGGACAAAGTGGTAAAAATCCTTGAAAGTTCCGGTGCCAATGTAGTGGCCTTTGAAAATTGCAGCGGGTATAAGCAGACTTTTCAGGTGGATGAAAGCAAAGATCCCATCACAGCCCTTGCCGAACAATACCTTGCCATTCCATGCTCGGTCATGAGTCCCAACCCGGGGCGTGAAGAACTTCTCACAAGTATGGTGGAGACATTCAAGGTTGACGGGATTGTGGACCTTACCTGGCAGGCCTGTCACACCTATAATGTTGAAGCGTTTCAGATCCGGGAACTTGCCGAACAAACCTTTAATTTGCCGTATCTGCATCTGGAAACCGATTATTCAGAATCAGATACCGAACAACTCCGGGTCCGGATCGAGGCATTTCTTGAAATGATTTGATCCGGACCAAATAATGGACTCGGAAAAAATAAAAGCTGTAGCGTTTCCGCGTCCCTTGTTTTTGAAAACTTGATGATCAAAACTATTAATAATAGTCCGGGTGTTGAATTCGGTATTCAGAAAATTTCTATTTTGCCATAGTCCTCGCTGCAAAATTTCAAATACGCCGGTATAAATAGAAAAGATCCCCGCTCCATACAAGAAGGCAAAACCTATAATTTAAACCAATATTGCAGTTAACATAACTTTATTCCTGACTATCATTTGATGAGCTATCCTTCTGTTCCAGCTGTTTGATAACCCGGTCAAAGTCACTCTCGAAAAGGCGATCCTGAATAATTCGGTATTTTTCAAATTCGCTTTCGGCGTGGGCCTTGGCTATTTCCGCCGTTACCTTTCCAGCGTCCTGCAGGATTTCCCGGTCGGTGGCTTCAATGAATTTATTCAAACGTGCTTCCCAATCCTGCATGGTCATCGGGATCTGGCGAAGAGCCATATCTTCCGCAACATCCAGATAGGCGGATACGAGCCGTTGTAATTGCGCCATCTCACTCTCGGTCAGATAGTTTTTGGCTACGCTGACATCAAACTTCTGGATTTTCCCTTTCGGAGCGTCCTTCCAAGTGCTCAGTCCCATGTTTTGTTTCTGATGGTCTGCCCGGTCAACGATTACCTCTGCAGCCGTCTGTCCATGAATAGCCCAGTGCAGCTTATTCTGGACGGTTGCAAAAAAACGTTTGGTGGCTTGAGCAGTCACATCATAATCAATGGATGTGGCGTAAATATCGGTAATCTTCTGGTAGAATTTGCGCTCAGAAAGGCGAATTTCCCGGATGCGCTCCAGCTGTTCTTCAAAGTACTTTTTCCCAAGGACAGTGCCGTCATTCTTCAGGCGTTCATCATCCATGGTATACCCCTTGATGGTGAACTCCCGAATAACCGGAGTTGCCCATTTACGGAATTGCACAGCTCGTTCCGAATTGACCTTATAACCGACGGCGATGATGGCTGAGAGATTGTAGTGATTGGTGTTATAATTTTTGCCATCAGAGGCAGTTATCCGAAAATTTCGGATAACTGAAATCTCCTCTAACTCGCTGTCACTAAATATCTTTTTCAAATGATAGTTTACCGTCCTGACATCAACGTCATAGAGCGTGGCTATCATTTTCTGGGTCAGCCAGATGTTCTCGTCTGCGTATACCGCCTCAACACCGCTCTTGCCTGTGGCTGCAACAAATGTTAGATACTCGGCCGCCGAGGAACGAACAATAGAAGTCTCTTTTTTTCCAGCTTTTTGAAGTTGCTTGTTTTTATCCGTCTTCATTCAACGCCGCCCCAGTTTTGATACCTGTCCCGGGACCAACGGAGGTATTTCATCAACTCCCAGTTGATAGAACCAGAATCAAACCGATCACTGTCGTAATCGCCACCGGACCATTCCATGTAACCTTCGTGCTCTTCATGGCTCGGGTCCTTCAGGGCGTTGCAGAATTCAAAGTAGCCGGGTACGCCGCCTACATCTTCAGGAGGGCAGGCGCGTTCGCCTTCAAGACAGGCCAGCTCCGTTCTCAGTTCCGGATTGAAATAGCGGCTTTCCTCCAGAACAAGTTCATGCTCCCAGCTATCCCCGAAATCATACAGATAACCAAAGGTGCGGCCTTTCTGTTTGATCAGATTTCCAAGACGGTACCTGCCGCAAACCAGCCCGTCTTCTTTCGATTCCGGGTATTCCGTGTATCGTTTTTTACCGATGGTGAATTCGTGCAGATGGCTGTCGGTCCAACCCATGACAATCTGAATGACATCGTGCAGCCGGTCCAGCGTAATGCTGGCGGGTACCACAAAACTACGCCAGATTGCCGGTTCGATATCAAGCAGTTGTATTTTCAGCAGATAAAATCGTTCGTTCATTTCTTCACCTCATATTTTGACCAGAAGCTTCGTTTTCGGCCATGGGCCTGAATGATCTTCTCTTTGAAAGCTTCGTGATGATTAAATTCTTTCCAATCGGCGACGCTTGCCGCCAGCTTATCTAACTTTTTTAGATACCGAATACCATGGGGATAGGCCTTGGTGTACCCACGTTCCAGAATTGAGAAAAGCAGATTGCGGTACATCAGGCTGGTGACAAGATGGCGATCTTCTGACTCCATCGCTTCTGCCAGAGAAAGCAGACTGCCGTAATGTTTACCATCAAGCTGGTCGGTACACCCCAGAAGATATTCTTCGGCTTCATCTATCTTCCCGACTGCAATCAGGAATTTGGCATCGGATTCCCGGAGCCTGTCGGTTTTCAGGATTTGCTCAACTTCATCATTGATAACATCATCCCGTTTGTCATGACCGATGACATCCAGAAGCGCCTGCAAGGTGTCAGTGGAATGATGGGATCTGTATTTCTGGTACAGAAGCTCCGTCAGCTTTTCAGAATCACCCTGCTTATGGTAGATCTCCTCAAGGAGCTTATCCCGCTCGTATGCTTGAAAGGTTTCACCTTCCGGGATTTTCTTAAGCCAGGAATGGGCGGTTTCAACATCTCCGCTTTCAAGGTATACCCGGGCAATATCAATCAGCGCCGCTGTGGACAGCTTTCCCCATGAAGCGATGCGCGTCTTTTCAAACAGCTTTGCATCCTTGATCTGGCGGGCCAGTGATTCGATCAACATCAGGTGACGACGTTTGCCGTATTCATCTTTTTCTTTGTCTGCCCATTGCTGAAGCGTTGTAATCATCGTTCGGATAACATCCTCAGGCAGACACACTCCTGCACAATCAATCAAAGTGTCCCGGATGCCGTAATTGTCCTTTTTATTTACCTTAAGAATGATGTCCGCAATTTTTTCTTTGTCTTTACAGCGTGAAGCATAGTCCACAAACAGTTCTTTAGCATCATAGCGGAAAATATCGCCAATATTTCCGCTGGAGTCATCGCACATCTCAAAAATGATATTGTCAGCCTCGTAAAATGCCGCAACAAGTTCAATGCCGGTGAGCGGATCATCCACCACACCGGATTTTAAATCCTGCAGCAGCATTTCCAGTTCTCGGGCAAAACTGGAGGCTCCCTGCCAGTCAATAAATCGCTTTGAATGTTTCAGGCCGGAAAGCTTCTTCTTAAAGCGTTGAACATTTTCCTTTGGGGTGGCAATCAGCTGTTCAATCAGGTCATCCGCCTCATCGGAATGGACTGCAAAATTCAATAAGGCATCTGCAAGGGCGTGCGGCCCCAGATCGATCAGTTTTTGTTTGCGGGAATCAGTCATTTACTTGTCCTCTAATTCATATTCCAACCCTTGTACAGCCCGGGCCGGACATTGAGCTGCGGCCACCGGATACAGGTGTGATGTTTATCTGGGTGCTGATTCTTTCTTTCAGTGCTGATATACCGACTTGCCAATTGCCATCTTCAATCAGCCAACGACACAAAATCCCTAAAGGTAGCCAACAAATCACTCCTAAATATAAAACTTTTTGTTTATTTTTGATGTTTGATGACTTCAAATAATTTCCGTTTTCAAAATCGGACAAGGGCTGTTAGATCGAAATCAGCAAATGATAAAATGCAAAATAATTTGGAGATTATCCTGACTGCTGTTTATATGGCAAGGGAGAATTTGCACTACTGGGTTTTTAATTTTTACAGGAGCGTTCTTCGATCTGTTTGGGGCGAAGACTACCTAAAGGACAAGGTCCATTTTTCGGAAGGGCTCCCCCTCAGACTCCCTGTTACTCCTGTGGAAGCTGAAAATGTGGAAGATAAATTTAAGTGGTTGAGAGGAGAAATCATATTTACAAAAATCAGCACTATATACCATTGCTAAATACACCTCCCTGCTATATACTTTACATATATAGCAAACTAATTATAGGAGACTGCCCATGGATGTAGGAACCGTCTTTGTAAATAATAGAACCCAAGCGGTAAGATTACCAGTTGACAGCAGATTCCCGGAAAATGTGAAAAAAGTTGTTGTGCGTGTTGTCGGCAAAGACCGTATACTTTCACCTGTGGAAAACACATGGGATAGCTTTTTTCTTTCTGAAGATGGCGTCTCAGATGATTTTATGACGGAACGTGCTTCACAAGAACAATCAGAAAGGGAATCTTTTTGATGCTGAAATATATGTTGGACACCAATATCGTTATTTATGTGATTAAACGTCGACCACTTGAAGTATTGGACCTTTTTAACGCCCATGCAGGCCGGATGTGTATTAGTTCAATAACGTTAGCAGAATTATTACATGGTGTTGAAAAAAGCTCTATGGTGTCACACAATCTGCGAAAAGTAGAAGATTTTGTATCACGTATAGAAGTCCTTCCCTATGATGATAATGCCGCCGCCCACTATGGAAATATCAGAGCGGATTTAGAAAAGAAAGGTACGCCTATCGGGGTCAATGATCTGCATATTGCAGGCCATGCCCGAAGTGAATCTTTAATCCTGGTTTCTAACAACATACGTGAATTTGTGAGAGTCGATGGTTTGCGGCTCGAAAATTGGATAGAAACAAAGTGAAGAGATAGGGTTCCAAAGAAAGGACTACCTTTGCGCCAATGTCGATTTTTCAAGCAAATGGATACCGCAGAATATCCCTGTCACTCCGGATTTATTCAAGGACGATTCAACCACAATATGTGGACTTATTGAAATTTCAAAAAAGAGAACCCTGCAAATGCAAAAGCTCACCTTTAAAATTTTAGCCTCCTAAGAATTGGTTGGAGTATCAAACGCCCTTTCTGTAAAGGCTTTGGATGACACATGATACCATTAATCAACTCTTAGGAAAAATTCCGATTTATAGGGGCGCATTCCCATTTTCCCGGTCATGCCGCCGGCATTGGATTGTGCGTGGTTGCCATGAGTTTCAAACAATCCCAACGCCCTGCTTTAAAGTATGATCGTAGCATAATCATTTTTTCTGCATTTTCCCGATACCAAAAAGTGCATGGACCTTTCAGACGTAAATTCACCACCCTACGAATTGAACTTTCAATAGCACCGCTGCCAATAGGTAAATTCAACGCTTTTACAGTTGGGAAATCAAGCCGTCTTTCATTGCGCACAAAATAATCCCGTTCCGTCTTAATAGCCTTACTGTTTCTGCCTCGACAAAGTGTCTGGACGGCCTGTACTACGTCAGCGGCTTTTCCTTTCAGCAGGAAGCCCCGCTGTTTTGACACCCAGCGTTTGCGCTCCTTGGATGACCAGGTCTTCTTTAGGGCTGATACTTTACCCAAATGCTCCACGGCATGGTAAAAATCAAGAAGTTCATATACTCGCTGAGGAGCCAAACCCAATGCTTTGATCAGTCCGGGGATCCGGTTCCAAATCCAATGTGCTCCATCTGCAACAAACAGTATTTTATCGGACTTCTGGATATGAAGGGCGTTCAAATACCCCTTTAACAGGAGGAATATGCCATCCGGACCGCTGAAACTGCCATCAATAAATGGTGAGAAGCTTTTTTCTTGTTTTCCCTGGGCATCCACCACATAAATAATCAAAAGTTTGGGTTCTCGCCACGCCCCACGAAATCGGGTTCTATTTTTTGGGGTTTTGGGACCTCTTTTCTTCTCTCTTAACCGTGTGCGTCCACCATCGGTGCTTATAACCACCCGTCGCCCTTCAAGTGAATCTCTCTCATTTAGTGGGATTCGCCCCGCTTGTTGCTCGGCTCGGGCCCGTTCTGCGTAACGATAGGTGAGTTTACGGATAACCTTTATATCCAACACCATACCATGATCACAAAGCACTTGACGGACTTCTTCAAAAGAACTCAATAAGGCCGACCAGGCACTCACCATAGAAGCCAAAGCTGGTGAGCAGCGATCATGGATTCCAAGAAGGATTAAACCGGCGTAGGCACCTTTATATCTTTTTCGATTTCGACGGTCACAGGATCGCCGATAATATCGAACACGAACATCAACAGAACTACCTGTACAACACTGAATCGAAACGGTCTCAAGCCCTTCGCTTTTCATCCGGCCCGGCCAGCTGGACATCAATTCTTTTTCTTGATCGACCTGATCATAGGAATTTAATGAGCCCTGGATGCTTTTTTTAAAAGCAAGGCACTCAGTCGATTCGTATACCCAAGTATTTCACGTTCTACCTGCTCCAATTCTTGAGCATTGCGAACCAACCTCGGATCGTCTTCCAGTTCTTTCAGGCAAGCATAGACTTCCTCAACAGTATTGCAATCTTCAGCTTTTTTCATCAGCACAGTCCATTTTTATAGTCGTCTCAGCGAACAGAAACTATCACGTTTTTTGTTCTCAAAGATAGGCTTTTTTCAAACCGGGAAAATGGGAATGCGCCCATTTATAGGAATCAGGTACTGGGCAATGAATGTTATATTGGTCGCCCCTCAAAACGGAACTTATCCCCCTAAATCCGGTTACACAATATTTTTTCAAAAGCAAAGATGATGCCGTTAGGGTAGTGTACTCCCCGACAGTCGTCAAATTAGCCCAGACAGCAGAATTAGACCAGCTTAAGTCCGGCTGTTTCTCAAATATTTTATTTGCACCCCGGCAAAATTATTGACAGAATCGCTTAAGGCATTCCCTGCAAGAGCATTACCCACCTGCCTATGAGTTTGTGATCCAATAGTTGCAAAATTACGAGTTGTTTCATCTAATCTGGCTGCATCATGTGCAATATCTGCTGTTTTCGCAACATCCAAACCAATTTGTGCTGAATTTGCTGTCATACATACGCCCGGCCTATGAACAACATGTGGTTTCCAGGCTTTGGGCATGGCCACGGGCAGAATTTTGACGTTTTTAAAAATTTATTTAGAGCGCATAAAGGCAATTACAGATGTAACAAGTATCCAAACAATTGCGATAACTAAACCGCCCCCCAAAATAAGTAAATCAAAAAAGCGCAAAAATTCACCTGACTTGTCGGATCGAGTAAGAGAAATAGCCCATATAATTGCCGCTAAACCAATTACAGGAATCATAATTCGGAGAAAAGCCAATAGATAGTTTGTAAAAATTTTCCTCTTAAGTGTTCGTTTATCGTGTAGTTCCGGCAGCAAAGGAATAACCGCACACACTGCCGGCGTTAAGCATGGCAGTGCCGCCGTATTGGGTTATTAAGTTCCTGATGGCCTGTTCCTGGGTATCAAAACAACCGACATTGCCATGCCAGTAATCATTATAATAGGTTAACCGCGCGGCATGCAATTCATCAGCTTCAGAAGGGTATTTCTTAAAAATACTGAATCAAATCTGACCATCGCTATTTTTTTGAGGGAACTTCGTCTCAACACATTTAATATGAGGACCTATTTTTTGTGTTTTGAACCATTCCTCGATTTCAGGATACAGCTCAATTAAATGATTAACTGTTTTATCTATTCGAGTTTCAAGATTTGAGAAATAGGGAAATGGAGAAACAGAAAACCACCTCATATGACAATAAAAGCGACTGTCATATAAACGGCAATGTTCAGGAGCACCTGATGCTGTTATTTCATTTTGAGTAAGTTTCCCCCAAGGCCATATAACACCTTCGGGTGGGGCAATACCAAAGTTTATAACAAACTGTAATTTTCCTCCTTTATCCATTTGTATGTCCAACAGTTCTATATTTTTTCCATTAGGCCGCTTCATATTCCCAAATGGGAACGCTCTTTTTATCGTACCTCTTTTAGCTTCTTTCCCCTTTAAGTTGTGTTGTATAAAACCATTTTCAAAAAGAACTGGAAGAAACCGCTTATTTATAGCTTTTACAAGAAAAGATCTTTTTGTTTTCACTATCCTGCTTTCACCTTACATATAAATATTATTTAGAATATACACTTTGCATAATGTTTGTATTTGATTTATTAGGGTATAAAACAAATCCACCTCCCACACCATCCACAGTCGATGAAGTCCCTATTCCAAGGGAATTCCCAATAGTTGATCCAACACTACTTACCCAATCATAATCCCACTTTTCAACAGAATATAAATCACCTAAAGTGTCCCGTGCTACTCGCTGTGCCTTTGTTAAACCGGAAGTTCCAAATTTAGACTCCACGTAGTATGTTAATCCGTTAGAGCTAATCCATTTGCTATCAATAACAGAACTAAGCCCATCTACTTGAACCTGAGTTCCAGATAGTTTGCTGCCTTTTAGCATATTATATAGAATTGAAGTGCCTTCCCCAATATTTCCTTTGATTGAATTAGATAACATTTTAGACGCGGCTGGTAAAAGTTTGCTTCCTATGCCTGCAGTTAATGAAGATATACCAGTTTCCAACAGGAAAGAGCTTAAACTATAATCACCTTCAAGGATTTGTTTTGTTATACTGTATGCAGCGCCGCCAGCCGCACCTGATGCAAGCCCTCCAGAATAAAGAGCGGCTTCTCCTCCGGCTGCTCCACCAACTCCAGCGGCTACATAGTCTTTCCAAGAACTTAAATTCCATGTAACTAAATCAGAAACGCCTTGAGCACCAACACCAAGCACAGCGCCCGCCCCAATAGCAATTAAATCATCAAGTCCAGCATAGTGGCCTGTTGGGTCATTAAAACGGATAGGGTTGTTTGAGCAATACGCATAGAAATTTACCCCAGCCTCAAATCTCAGCGAATCTTCGGTGATGAACCGTCCGATTTCCGGATCATAGTACCGCGCCCGGTAATAATATAACCCGGTTTCGCTGTCATGCTCCCGGCCTGTGAACAGCAGGGGGTTTCCTGTTCCGGGCATGGTCACGGCCAGAGGCTCTCCAAAAGCATCGTAGGTCCAAGTTTCCTCTACCGTGCCGGTATGCCCAGTCAGAGCCGTGATAGAATTCAAGGGGTCATGATGGAAGGTGTAGTTGATCTTGTCATTAGCGTTGGCTGTGGGATACTGGTACCCGTTAACAATTTCGTCCACGACAACACCTCGTAGATATTTTTCCTCTAGGATGCCGGTTGTGCTGTATACTGCTTCCAGGTGTTCCCCTTCAAGATGATAAAGCATAGTGTTTTTTTCTATGCGGTGATCATTTGGGTCATATGAGAATAGGTTGCCGTTGATATTACCGGCCCGGCCTTTGCCGTTATAGTTCACCGTATAGATAGGGAAACCTGAACCATCTTGTTTCTCCAGAATGCGCCCAGCATCGTCGTAGATGAATTTCCTGTACAGGGTTCCTGTCAGGCTGCCGGTCCTGATCTCGTGCAGGCGGTTTCCCTGTGGGGCACCGCTGCAATCTGATGTGTTGTAGCAATAATAATATGTCGTGCCGCTTGCTGTGAGCGTTTTCCGGTTGCCCACCTTGTCGTAGGTATAAGTGCGGTCTTCGGCATCATTTGTGGCATCCACGGTTAGCAGGCGATACAATGGATCATAGGTGTAGTTTATTACTTTTGCGGATACTGCATTGCTGATCCGGGTGATGTTGCCGGTATTGTCATGGGTATAAGACAGATCTTCCACCACCGTGTTGTCGGCTGAAGTGTTTTTCAACCCAATCAAACGGTTGTCTTTATCATATTTGTAAGTGGTTTTAGCACCGTTGGAAAGGATGCGGTCAATGAGGCGTCCGGCACCGTCATAATGGTAACTGACCTGCAGATAACCCTGATTGCTTAAGGCAACTAGCCGGTTGGCAGAATCGTATTGGTATTGGGTCACCTCGTTCTGATAATCGTTTTTTGTTGCTACCATACCTACGGGGTCGTAAGCCCAGGACATGGTTTTGCCAAGGCGGGAATCAGTCTTGCTTTGCAGTTCATGGCGGGATGTGTAGGTATAGGAGTACGTTACATCTGGGTTGGATGCTTCGGTAAGGTCACCAAAATCATCATAGATAAAGATGTCAAAAGATCCGTCAGACAGGTATTCGGTATGCACCAACCGGTTCAGCCTGTCGTAGGTGTGCCGCTGCTGCCTGCCTGTGCGGTCTTCTGTGAGAAGCACGTTGCCAGCTTCGTCATAGAGCAGAATCCGGTCTGTTTTGTCCGGGTCTTCTATGATTGGATCAATGGTTCCGGTAAGACGACCAAGGTCGTCATATACAAACGTGGTAACCTGGCCTTCGGCATCGGTAATGGTGGTGATATTATCCAAAAGATCATACGTATATACAGTGTCTCCGTTGGCCGCATCCCGCGTCAATTTCAGGCGGTTGAATTCATCGAATTCACTGTAAACAGTGGCGGCCTGGTTGTTTGCAGGTTGCAGGCTTGCTGCTGTATTGGCGTCAATTATGTGGGTCGGGTTACCGTTGGCGTCATACTGGGTTTGTGTTTCAAAACCCATGGCACTGGTCGCTTTTGTCGGACGACCCAACGCATCGTATTCATAAAAAATTCCATTTCCATTGGCATCAGTGGTCTGCAATACCCGTCCGGCCAGATCATAGACAGTTTCAGCCCTGTGACCGTTGGCGTTTATTACCGCAGTCCTACGATTCATGGCATCATATTCATATTGGGTGGTGTGGCCGTTGGCATCGGTGACGGCAGTCAGGTTGCCGGCCCCGTCATAGGAAAAGGCGGTGGTATTGCCCAGGATATCCGTGGTGCTGGTTCTCCTGTCTGCAGCATCATAGCCATGGATGGCTTCAGTACAGATCACATAGCCGTTTTCGGGGCCGGTACAGTTGTCCCGGGGTTCAGTGGTCTGGTAGTGTACTTTTTCTTCAATGACTTTTCCGTTGGTGTCATAGACCGTTTCCCGGATATCCCCGTTGGGATCGGTCACCCGGATCAGCCGGTCCAGGCCATCGTATTCGTAGGCGGTAGTAAGCTGAATCTGCGTGGTATCCGTGGCCGAGATCCGGCGGGAAAGGCTTTGTGTCTCCATGCGTCCAAGGGCGTCATAGGTAAAGCTTTTCACGATACTGCCGCCTGCGGTGGCACCGGTGACGGTCAGGGTTTGTAAGTTGATGCCGTTTGACTCGTAGACATAGCCGGTGATCCGCTGCCGTGACGGGGTAGCCGGGTCAATGTACTCAATCTTTTGTTTGATCTGGCCAAAATTTGCCTGGCCTGTATCTGCATAATAAGTGAATGAGGCAAGCAGTACACCGGCCTGGCCGTTGATGGTTGCCTGGATCTCCTTAAGCTTGCCGGCCACGGCATCGTCACCGGAGCTGGTGGTTTGCCAGTAGACCCGGGTGACGACATTGCCCCGTTTATCAACAGTGATGGTGGGCTGGTCATACAGCCCGTAATCAAAATCAGTTGAATTACCCAGAGGATCAATTTTACGGCTTACCAGGCCGCTGGTGTCGGAGCCGTTTTGACTGACGCTGCGGTCGGCCAGGAACGAATACCGGGTCTCAAACCCAAGGGCATCTGTTTTGCTGTAGCGCAGGCCGTCAGCGTTGTTATCAAAGAGAAGGATGCCGCCGTCCGGCTCCTTGAGTTTGACCAGCGCCCCGTTATCCTGGTCATAAAAATGCTCGCGCACAAAGCCGCGCGGGTCTGTAATCCGGGTGCTTTGCCGGTACAGGTCGTAATCCAGGGTTTCTGCCTGGTCCAGGGCATTGGCGTAGCTGAAGGCTTTATTGTTGCGGTAGTAGCTGAAAGCGGTTTTGGCCTGTTGGCCGTCCCGGTCTGCCGGCAGGATGATCTCGTTTGCCAGGTGGCTGTCCGGATGATAGGTGTAGGTTATGGAACTGACCGGGTTCGTTACCTGGATAAGGTTGCCTGACTCGTCATAGGTATACTGCCACTGGCGACCGCTCCAGTCGGTAATGGTGGCGATGTGCCCGGTTGTGCCGTGATAGGTAAGGGCGAGTCCTGTGCGGCCACTGACGCCTAAGTTGTCGATGACGGAGGCTAAACGTCCTTCACCGTCGTAGCCCATAGTCAGTCTGTTGTTGTATGGATCTTCAATGTAGTCAAGCCGGGCAGTTTGCCCCGGGGTGTTAACCAGGTCCGAAGATCCTGAGAATACGTATTTCACGCCATTCCGGAAAGTCAGGGTGAACTGGCCGGACCCGGGATCGTTCATGGTGAGGCTGTCAAACTCCCCGGGCGGGTTTTCTTCCACAGAGCGCGTGGTGCTGCCGTCTGCATTGAGGATATAGGTGTGTTCCCCGCCCCGTTCATCAATATAGGTAATGGATGAGGTGACACTGTTGTCATTTTCAGCGGCCTGATCCTGGGCGCAGTTGGGACAGTCGCCGTAATCGTTGGCGCGCAGGCTCATGTTATAGGAGTGGGTCCAGCCGTATCCAACAGGTCCGTCCTGGTCTGCGCGCGAGGGGGAAGAATTGTAGGACCGGGTAAAGGCATAATCCAGACCCCGGCCCCTGATGGTGAAATCAGTCTCATCATGGTACATGTTCCCGGTAACCGTAGAAACAGGATCTGCAGTGGACGGGGTGCGGACCAGGTCGTTATTGGTCTGGGCCACCAGGTTTTTGTCGGTGAAAACTTCGTTGTTAAAGGTTGGCTGGATAACAGATGTGCCGGTGGCGGTACTTGCCAGTTCCAGCGTTTGAGAGCCGTCAACCCAACCTCCGCCTGCGGTAAAAGTGTCATTGCTGATGGAATAACTCTGTGAGGCCAGATATCCTGTTGTATTATTATAAATCTTTTTCAGATACACACTGAAGATATTGTTTCCCGTTACGGTTTTACGACCGGGTATTATATACTCCCAGTGAGCCGGATCATCGCCGATAGTTCCGCCAAATATCAAATTATTTCTTATGCTGTGAACCAGGCTTGTGCTGTGAATATCGGTTGCCGATCCGTCACGGAAAACAAAATTTGAAGCCAGAAATCCTAAAGCCTGATCCAGATAATCGTATTTCTCTGAATCACCCACACCGAAGAAACTTTCAAAATAACTTTCAAACATGCTGAGTAACTGACTCAGTGTAGTTCCTGCAGCAAAGGAATAACCGCACACACTGCCGGCGTTAAGCGTGGCAGTGCCGCCGTATTGGGTTATTAAGTTCCTGATGGCCTGTTCCTGGGTATCAAAACAACCGACATTGCCATGCCAGTAATCATTATAATAGGTTAACCGCGCGGCATGCAGTTCATCAGCTTCAGAGGGGTATTTCTTAAGGATACTGAAACTTTCATCTGATGTTGTTGCCGAATGCGCCCAGGTTGTTGGCGTTGTGCTAAAAACATCCCGGATACTGATACTGAAAGCTGAAGGCGCTGAGCTTGTAAATCCGAAGCTGCTGTACATATCGCTGATGGTCCCGGAGGAACCCTCAGTCAGGTTAAGCAGTTGCGCGCCGTTGGCCAGGGCCATCTGGATGCCCCGGACAGTGGATACGGCATCGTAACCGGTCAACTCCTGCCAGATTTCATGCTCAAGGGAAGATACATGATGCCCGAGCAGCTCAAAGTTATCGTTGGCAAAGGTTGATGGCTGGTCTGCCCGCCATGTTCCGGTAAAGGACTGCCCTTTCATATCAATTAAAAGACCTCCGGGCATGACTGAAAAGGCTGTGGTTCCAAGGTATTCGACTTCATATGTTGAACTGACCACACCGACAAAACCTTCGATGGGAGAAATGACATGATTCAGCGAATCAAACCTGCGGACGCCTTCAACAAATTTAGTGAAATACTGGCTCATGGCCACGTATAGAAGGCCGCCGGTCAGGGCATCCTGAGCGTCCGGCGTATCCAGAAGAAGCGTATCCTGGTCATCCACAGAGCCGTTGCCATTCTGGTCAACATAAGGGACTCCTTCTGTGTCGTTGATAACCGGATAGGTTTCATTGGCCTGCAAAAGCTGGTCAGCGGCACGGTGAACCTGAGACCAGTTCGAGGTATCGCCACCTGTGCCGATCAGGTAATAACCGCCGACCACCATGTTGTTGTATGTCACTTCTATCACATTGTCTGACTGGCCGCTTTGAGTTGCAGGCGCACCGTCAAGCCTGATATCCATGCTAAAAGGTGACCACAGAGGGAAGGTAATATTGCTGCTGTTCTGAAAAGGGGTGGCAACCAGCTCGCCGTCGATCCGGATTTCCACCCGGTCGGCTTCTCCATTGACTGAGATCGGGCTGTATGTGACGGTCATTCTTTTGGTGCTCAGGTCTGCCAGCGCATGTGATCCGCCTATACCGGTTGTGAAAGAAATAGTGCCGCCACCACTCAGAGTTCCTTGAATATGAAAGTTGCCACTTAAATATTTTGCCCAGTCCGGGTCATTTGCATCATCATGGAGATCAACGCTGTCATATGTTTCTACGTCACTGATAACAAGGTAGGGCAGGGATGCTGGCAGAATGCCGTTATTTACCGTTATAATCCTTCCAGGGTCCGCAACATCCTCCAGGGTCTTGCCGGGATAGTTAGTTTTTAACCAGTCAAGAATCTGTTCTTCGTAAATTTCAAGGGGGCCTTTGTCCCGGTATTCGGCATCATCGTTTTTGATTGCATTGTAGTACCTGTCATAATCAAAGGTTACCACGCCATATGGGTCAATCCCATGGTTATGGTATGTGCGTAATTTAAAAGAGGGGTCAAGATCAATCCAGTTGCAGCGGTCCGGGTTTGTTGTGCAGTCCGTTGCAGAGGAACAGGCTCCACGGTAATCATCGTAAGGTATCTGTGCCTGGACCCAGACATGTTCGAACTCAATAAATTGACGGTCGATACTTATTGCAACACTCTGAATGCCTTGGTCGTTCATGATGGCTGCTGCCAGGTCAATATCCTTTACTCCAAGCCAGTTGGCAACATCTGCTGCAGGAACGCTGACCGCTCCCTCTGCATAACGGGCCGGAATATCCTGGGACCGGTACATGGCAATCAGAACCGAGGCAATGTCCACGTCGCTGCCGCGCATCCCCCCGAAAGTATTAATGCTGTTGGAACGTGACCCGTGATACAAGGTGTATTCACAGGTATTGCGGACATACTCGTAGACGGCTGCCGGCGTATCAAGCTCTGCTGCCTTTTGTGCCAGTGCCGCGCCCTCACCGGTAAAAATAATCTCCCGGGTTTCTGCCAGCGGATCGGCAAAAGCAATGCCGGTTACAAGAAACAAAAGAAAAAGAACAGAAATCAATTTCAGGGCAAATGTTTCGATACGGCTACAGCTTTTCATGTTGGCTTCCTTGATTTTGTTTTCCATGATTATAGTCCTCTATTTATTACCCAGTGGACGATGGCTTGTGCGGGTAATCATGGTTGGGGATTCTGCACGATCTTTTGGCGGTATAATTTCTGGCTGTGAGTTCAGTTCGAGATCCAAAGCCAGGTGTTTCAGGCTTTCTATCCGTTCGTCCGGGGAAAGAAGCAGGGACTCTTCCAGCTCGTCCGGCAGGCTTTCCAGCCGGAATATCACATTGTCCGAAAGCTGCCTTCTGGTATCTTTTAGTCTTGATTTTTGATCTGATGAAATCGGGCGACTGTTGTTTTTAAGATTTGCGAATGCCTGTCTGACCCGTTTAATTTTATCGGCATTATCTTGAATCCATGTATCCGTGTCCTGGGAGTCGTTTGCCGTCTTTGCCAACTGTATCCGGTTTTCTGTCCCTTCAGTTATCATCAACGACTGAAGCAGATTATGAGCCGTCTTAATCTCCTTGCGAAGAGAAGATATTTCTTCATCCTCCTGGACACTTCGGTTGGCCTGCAGTAAAGATTTGCTTACCCCCTTGATTTGCGTAAGCTTTGATGCACAAAGAGATTGCCGGTTAATTTCATCTGCAGCACAGATTTCCGGAAATACCGTTACCACAGCTACCATTATAATAGACACGAACATGAATAATTTCGTCTTCATAGCCACCCTCGCTTTCCTTTTCAATTTTTGTCGGACGTATTGCGCGGACGCTGCCGGACGCCCAACCCTATAAGAAGAAATGACATAATTATCATGCCCCATTCTGAAACTGCAGGAACTGCGCTGGCCACCACATAAACCGGATTGCCTTCCAGTTGCGGGTCGGTGAGCTGAGCCAGGCCTTCCAGGGGGGCGGTGGAAGTAATATTATTGTTGCGTAAGTCCGCAGTTAACAGATTTACGGCCCATTCCAGTCCTGTCAGATCGCTGATACCCATATTGGAAGCATCTAAATTCGTCAGTCTTGACAACTCGGCCCTGTCAATTTCATCCATGGCATTACGGCCTAATGAAGCGTTTATGGCAGACCTCAAGGCAGCGTCAGGTATGACTACTGCTGCCTGGCGCTCTTCACTGTCAATACCGTCTGCCGCAGCCAGGGCCTGCAGGGCAAGCGCAGTTTCGTAAATTTCGGTGGACCAGCTTCCATTTACATCCTGCGTTGTGGACAGGCTGTCCAGCCATGACTGGGCTGTAGTTAAATCATTGACCAACAGGGCGGCATGGGCTGAAATAGCCTGAAGATAAACAGGAGAACTGCTGCTGACCTTACTGCTGAGGGTTGTAAGAGCGTTGGCAATATTGGTGCTCAGACTTGAGTCCTGACTTTGCAAAGGCCCGAGCGCTTTAATGACCATAGCTGTGCTGAAAGGGTCACTGGTTGTTTCCAGTCCAACCGGCCACCCCTGTTCGGTCCCGGTCAGTTGGCAACCTTTCAGGTAGCTGATGGCAGCAGTGATATCGGCGTTGCTTCCCAGAGTATTTATCGCACTTAATACCAAAGCAGTATCCAACGGGGAATAAATATAAGCAGGGTCTGCTCCCCACGCCTGTCGTCCGGGAATATCTGTAACCTGATAACTTTCCAGCTGTGAAACTTCAACGCTTTGATCATCTCCGTGTGAGCCCAATGTCAACGCCTTGCGAGAAAGAAAATCACTGTTACCAGTCGCATGGTTTTCCAGCCAGGCAATGCCCTGAAAATATGAGTCATTACGATAGCCTGCGGAACGCAACGCCTGTGTTGCTTCCACAGTATGAATGAACTTGACGGTTTCGGAAGTTCCCCAACTGCCGTCTAAATTTTGATTTGTTGAAAGCCATTGAACCGCTTTGCCGATATTGCTGCCATAAGCCCCGAAGGCAACACCGGACGACAGCAAGGTAAAGAATACAACCAGAAAATAAACTACAGAACGCATGAGACATCCTCCTGAAATTTCCGGACGCTTTTAAACGAAGCTAAAATTTAATTTAGACTTAGCTTGTTTTTATTAGGAAAAGATGGCCCAATTAATAATTTAATATTTGACGTTAATGAGCGTAGTTTTTTTATGTAAAACTTACAAATGGTTGGTGTTTGTTTGGTCTTGCATATTAACTTTGCCCCCAAAGCTAATAAATGAGTATTTAGAGTTTTACTTTCCGATTTCCAGTTTGAAAAAATTATCAATGATAGGCAAAGATGCTTTCAATAGGCGAACGATACTTAACATATTGAACAGGTGCGTTCTCCTTGATTTTCCGGTTTTTTAGGGTAGGAATTGAGCGACGGCTATGTCTATTTAACGTAAGCGATATTTAAACCCCATCTACCGCCACGCCCAGCGAGCCCATATAATGCCTCCAAACTAAAAGGAGGCGACCCCATGCCAAGATCAAGAAAAGCAACAAATGAAAGACTTAGCAGTTACTGGAAATCAAACATCGAACGCTGGGAGGCATCAGGGCTGACCCAGACAGAATATTGCAGACGCAATGACCTGTCCAAGGACAGGTTCACATATTGGAAAAGAAAATTTAAAGGACAGGATCGTCCTGTGGAATTCATCCAGTTGCCGATGCCTGCCAATATTCATACGACCGGGTTGAAGTTGAACCTTGGTCAGGGGGTACAAATAGAAATCCCGGACGGTTTCACCAGCGAGACGCTTGAAAGGGTTCTTGCCGCCTTGAGAGCTATCTCATGATGAACTTTCCACCAGACACAAAAGTCTATCTGGCTGTGGGTACTACTGACATGCGCAAAGCGATTAACGGCCTTTCCATTATCGTAAGCGAACGAATGCAGTTGGATATATTTTCAGGGTCCCTGTTTGTGTTCTGCAACCGAGCACAAACCATTTTAAAAATTTTATACTGGGATAAAAACGGTTTTTGCCTGTGGCAAAAGCGTCTTGAAAAAGACCGGTTCAAATGGCCGAATTCACCAAAAGATGTCATGGATATTACAAGCCGGGAACTGACCTGGCTGGTCGATGGACTGAATATAAATCAGGCTCATAAGCCCCTAAAATACTCTATGATTTTTTAGGCGAAAAACTATAAAAAACCCCTTGGTTATGGTATATACAGCCCATGACAAGAGACACTCTCAAAGATGCTGAAAGCCTGGATGAAGTCAAAGAAATCGCTCTGAATTTGTTTGATGAAAACATAATTCTTCAAGAGCAGATTAAATCCCTCCAGGACAGACTTTTTGGTCGTAAATCAGAAAAAACGCCCAAAGATGGCGAACAAATGTCTCTTTTTGATATGCCGGAACCCGATCTTTCGATTCTGAATGAAGATGATACCGTCACCATTACAGAGCCTTCCCGCAAAAAACGCGGCCGCAAACCACTGCCCGCAGATCTTCCCCGTGTCGATGTTGTTCATAAACTCAGTGAGAATGACAGAAAATGCGATTGCGGCTGCTTGAAAGATAAAATCGGTGAAGAAGTCTCTGAGCAGCTTGATTACATCCCAGCCAAGGTTCGGGTGATTCGAAATATCCGGTATAAATACGCCTGTAAAAATTGCGAGGGGGTTGAAGATGAAGGCCCCACCGTATCTATTGCCAGGATGCCGGATCAGATTATTCCCAAAAGTATTGCCACTCCGGGACTGCTTGCCCATATCCTGACCGCCAAATTTGCAGATGCTTTGCCGTTTTATCGTCAAGAAAAGCAGTTTGCCAGAATCGGCATTGAGCTTGCCAGATCAACCATGTGTAAATGGGGCATGAAAGTGGCAGATGCCTGTGAAATTATCATCGGCATGATGAAGGACGACATCCTGGCCAACCCCATGATTGGTATTGATGAAACTCCTCTCCAAGTTTTAAAGGGACCACGGAAATCCAAATCTTATATGTGGATTTTCAGGGGTGGACCACCAGACAAGCCGATTATCCTGTTCGAATATCACCCGACAAGGTCTGGGGATGTGGTTTCAACATTTTTGAACGGTTATAAGGGCATCGTCCAGACGGACGGATATGCTGGGTATGATTTCCTGGATACCAAAAAAGATATTGTTCATGTTGGGTGCTGGGTTCATGCTCGTCGGAAGTTTAAAGAGGTAACAAAAGCGCTTGGCAACAAGGCAAATTCTTCCGGAAATGCCGGTTCGGCATTGTTGTATATCAGCAAGCTTTATAAAATTGAAAAAGAAGCACGGGAACAAGGGTTTTCTGCGGAACAATTGTACAATAAGAGACAATCCCAGGCGGTTCCAATTCTTACCGAGTTTAAGAAGTGGCTTGATGATAGAGTAAACAAGGTTCCTCCCAAAAGCCTGCTTGGCAAGGCGATCAATTATACCATCGGCCAATGGCCCCGATTGGTCCAATACACAACTGAAGGGTTCATTCGACCGGACAACAATTTGGTTGAAAATGCCATCCGGCCTTTTGTCATCGGTCGTAAAAACTGGCTGTTTTCTGATACGGTTCAAGGTGCAAAGGCGAGTGCGGCAATTTACAGTTTGATAGAGACTGCAAAATCCAATGGACTGGAACCGTACTGGTATCTCAAGTACCTGTTTCAGCATCTGCCTGAGGCAATGACAAATGATGATTTTCAAGCGTTGCTCCCCTATAATGTGAAAAAAGAAAAAATTTCTGAATCTGTCCCGTGTTGAGTGGGGTTAAAACACCGCTTACATTGAGCGACGGCTATGTCTATTTAACCGGGCTGCCAAGATTTTGAATACAGTGATCAATTCCATAAGAATGAATCAGGACTTTTGAGCTTACGCCAGCGATCCTTACAAATGGTAGGGCTCGCTTTCCGGACAAAACATGTTCCCCAAGATGTTGTGCTTTGATTTTTTTCCGCTGACCACAAATCTTGCGGTCAAACGTCGGATTAAAAAATTTGATTTTACCAGACAAAAAATATTCTCAATAGAGCAGACTACCTCCAAAGCAAGGTCCATTTTCCGGTTGGAAGCCCCCCCCAGACTTTCCCTGTAATTCAGGTGTGTTGAAAAACATTATAAATCTGATTGTTCCATTGATGACTCTATATTCAGGAAACTGATTGTTAGAATCAATTAAGCGTTTGAGGGGTTTTCAGCAATTCCGTTTTTCCATAATTCATATTCACTAATATCAATCATATCATTCCAATATACAGCATATCCTCCTGGCTCCACTTTAACGTTTCTGAAAAATGCCTGATTTTTAAGAGGTGAAAACATTTCATTAGTTAACAGCCTGCTGATATTGTATTTTTTTACCTCTCCGTTAACAAATGTAATAACGAGAGTATTTTGATCTGCCACGACTGCCGTTTTTATTTTAGGTACAATCATTTTTAAAATCACTCCAAAGGTGGTAATTTTTTAAATTCTTGAGTTTCCCAGATTGTCTTTAATTCAGCCTGATATTTCTCAGCCCATTCCAAAACTAATTTCCTGGCCCTTGGCGGAAGATCCCCTTCAATCACGTTTAAAGAGTTGATATCGAAAAGTGCAAGGTATTCACCATACACAGCATGAAAGTGTGGTGGTGGATGGTCCCCAAAAAAGAGTTTGATAATGATCCCGTAAAACCTCGTAATTTCCGGCATTGCAACGTCCTGTCTTTATGTTAACCGTTTTCGGTAATGATACCGCAAAAAAATCTCTTTTTTAGTATACCTCATGATTTTAATTTTTCACAGGCGTTCTTTTGGTCGTTTTTTGCATTATATATGTTGGTAAGATCAAACTGAGTGAGTTTTTGGAAGGTGAGGACTACACTGGCGACGAGGCGCAAGTTTTCGATGGCGGCATGCTCCAGACTTTCCCTGATACTCCAGATCTTTTCAGGGACGGGATTCAACCACAATATGTTTTTGACCGGTACTTTGAAACAAAGAAGAAGAAGCTGCCGCGCTGTAGAAGTGCGTACAGTAAATGCCCCTGATAGAGCTGCTATCGGGGGCCTCGTTCAGAGGCAAGACTCCGAACAAAGAGCCATGCAGCCGGTGGCAGCACCAGCGCAAAGGCCCCGCAGAGAAACAAAAATGTCAGCTGCACGCCTACCAGGTCTGCAAGCTTTCCAACAAACGGCCCTGTGCAGACAAAGCCAAGGCGAAACAGCAGGGACTGCAAGGAGAGAATCCCGGCCCTGTTGCTTGAAGGGATCTCTCTCTGGGCATAATTGAGCATCATGGGGCCACGCAGCCCCCGCATACAGGTGAGCAGGTAGTAGTACAAAAATCCCCAGACTCCACCTATCAACCCAAGACCGAGATACCCCCCCAGACTCAGCAACACAAAGAGCAGAACAATAGATTTGTCACCAAGCCGCAAATGGGTTCGGTAACTGGCAAGTGCTGTTAGTGCGACACTCAAATTGGCAACAGCCCAGATCGGCCCAAACCATGTAACGGCCACGCCACCATCCTGCATATAGGGTTGGACAAGCCAGACGGGATAAAACGAGGCCAGGCCAAGGATAACATTTAAGATAAGCGTGTATCGCAAGCGGCGGTTTTCCACCAGAGCGTACCGGGTCGACTGCAGTGCCTCAACGATATGACTTTTCGGCACAGACGTTTGCCGATCCGGCTCAATGAGCGTCCTTGTCAAGAGCAATGCAAGAATCCAGACAGCTATTTGGATAAAGAATGGAAGCAGGGGGGCTGTTGTATACAGCAGCCCTGAAAAACTGGCGCCACAGGCTTCGCCGATCTGGGCAAAGCCGTTCATCCGTCCTTCATGCCTGGCATAATGCACTTCCTCGCTAGTTCCTTTTAAGGTTTCGAAGAGCAGCGCACTGTCCGAGCCACTGATAAACGCAAATGAGATCCCCAAAAGAATTTCAGCGGCGAGAACAGAGAGAAAAGAGTCAGCGATGGTATAAAGACCCCAGCCGCAAATCCCAAGAGCCGAGGCCAGGCTAAGCGCCATCCTGTAACCCATCCGATCACTGAGGTAGCCGGAAGGGTACTCCATGACAACCATCGCCACGGAATATATGGACTGTACCAGTAAAATTTGGGCAATGCTCAAACCGATCTGATCTTTCCAGAACAGTGTGATAATTGCCATGGGGAAAAGACTCATCTTCAGAAACGAAAAGAGATACAGTCTTTTTATATTTAGCGAATAATGAGCCATCAGGCATGATATCTATTATTTTTTACGGCGTTATCAAACATTAAATCTAAAATTAAGCACATCACCGTCCCGCACTTGATATTCTTTACCTTCAAGACGAATCTTACCGGCTTCTTTTAATTTCAGCTCGGATTTATATTCAAAAAGATCGGTACAATGATATGACTCTGCCCTGATAAATCCCCGTTCAAAATCGGTATGGATGATTCCGGCAGCCTGGGGCGCCTTGCAACCTTTAGGAAAAGTCCAGGCCCGGACTTCTTTTTCACCGGCTGTAAAGTAAGTGTTTAATCCGAGCATCTCATACCCTGTGCGGATAAGCTGATCAAGCCCGGATTCCTCGAGCCCGGCAGCTTCGAGAAATTCTTCTTTTTCTTCTTGGGAGTCAAGATCTGCAATCTCGGATTCTAATTTCCCGGATATGACAACCACCTTAGAATCATCTTTCCGGGCAAGTGCCTTTACCTTTTTAACATATTCATTGTCGGAATCCAGCCCATCTTCATTTACATTGCAGCAATAAAGCTGTTGTTTCATGGTAATGAGATGAAGATCGGAAATCAGCTCTTTTTGAGTTTTATCAAGTTCAACACTTCGGGCGGGCCGGCCCTCTTCAAGGGCGTTTGATATCTGCTTTAAAATCGGCTCAGCAGCCTTTGCTTTTTCCGATATTTTCTTATCGTGGGACTTCATCTGCTTGACAAGATTATCCTGCCTTTTTTGAACCGTCTCAAGGTCAGCTAACGCAAGTTCAATTCCAATGGTTTCTATATCACTTGCAGGATCCACAACTCCGTTCACATGAACAATATCATCGTCATCAAAACAACGAACCACATGGATGATTGCACCCACCTGTCTGATATGACCTAAAAACTTATTTCCCAGCCCTTCTCCTTTGGAAGCGCCTTTGACCAAACCTGCGATATCAACAAACTCAACAACCGCGGGTATCAGTTTTTTGGGCGTAATAAATTCAGAGATCATCCCAAGGCGTTTATCCGGAACCGCCACAATGCCCACGTTGGGTTCAATTGTGCAAAACGGGTAGTTTGCGCTTTCTGCAGGTGCAGATGTAAGCGCTGAGAATATAGTTGATTTCCCCACATTGGGGAGCCCAACGATACCACAGTTTAATTGCATTATATTATCCTTCTTCCATAAAAATATAAAACCGGCCATTACCATTTGCCGGGATTGAATTATTTGTTATCGAAAAAAGGGGTTATACTATAATATACGAAAATTTCAACACATATTGAATTGACCTGGTCAAGTAGAAGTGGACATTTTTGTTCCGCAGCCTTATTGAACAGCCACAGAATTTCGAAATCTTTAAGGCTCACATAGCCCCGATAAGAATGTTGTCTGTTGATATTGAGTGTATACACCGTATACCGTGTAGATTTGTTGCAATTGACCACATAGAGACTAAGCGCGAATAATATTTTTCAGGATATCTCCACCTGGGCGTCGGGCAGGAGTAACAGAAGAAAGACTCAGGAATTTAAACCTGTCGGAAGGTGAGGACTACATCCAAGGGCACCTCGATTTTCGGAACGGATGCCCACTCTGGGCTATCCCTGTCTCTCCGGATCTCAAATTTTGCGAGGCTCATTTTTAAACCTCAACAAGTTCGCTTTGCACCTCAAACGGGCCCA
The DNA here is from genome assembly GCF_963666145.1 of uncultured Desulfobacter sp. Taxonomy (NCBI): domain Bacteria; kingdom Pseudomonadati; phylum Thermodesulfobacteriota; class Desulfobacteria; order Desulfobacterales; family Desulfobacteraceae; genus Desulfobacter; species uncultured Desulfobacter sp. The sequence continues at coordinate 3,344,223 of NZ_OY762614.1, forward strand.
GGACCTACCCAGCCTTGCGGTCCCGCATGATCCGGTACACGGTATCTCTGGATATGCCGAACTTTTTGGCAACAGCTGTTTTTTCTTGGCCGGATTCGACCAGGGCGACCACTTTTCTTTCCTGGGTAGCATCCAGCTTGGGTCTACGGCCAAATTTCACGCCCTTTGCCAGAGCTTTTTTGATTCCTTCGGCCTGCCGTTCTCGGATCAGGGAACGCTCAAACTCTGCCACGGCTTCCATCATTTTCATGAGTAACTTGCTCATGGGGGAATCCTCCCCGGTAAACTCCAGGCCCTCCTTGTGGAATTTGACCTTGATCCCCTGGCCGGTTAGGCCCTCAACTGCATTTTGTAAGTTCGCAAGGTTCTGAGCCAGCCGGTCCATGGAATGGACGTGCAGCCTGTCACCACCCCTCAAGTATTCCAAGCAGGTTTTAAAGGCCGGCCGGTTAGTCTCCCTGCCGGATGCATTGTCCACAAAAGTTTTGTCCAAGGGGATGCCGTCAAGCTGCAGGTCTGTATTTTGATCTATAGATGAAACCCGTATATATCCTACTTCTGCCATCCTTCCCCCATGTTTAGATAGATTTCGGACAATGGCAGTTCACAACCCACGGATTCGATCTTTAAAACCTGTTCTACCCCTTCATATGAATCATACGTCCACTGACCACTCTGCTGACGAACATACTGCCCGATCCAATATTTTTTCTGGGAAACAAGGATGTATTCTTTCACCGTGGGGATTCTCCGATAAAGTTCAAATTTATCACCACGATCATAGGCTTCTGTTGAATCAGAAAGAATTTCGATGATGACAACCGGGTTTGTCAGGGTATCAAATTTGTTATCCTCAAATTCAGCATCCCCGCAATACAGAACAATATCGGGATAGGAATATTTCTCCGCCCCTGTCTTTACCCGCATATCATTTGAAAACAAATCACAGGACTTACCTTTGAGTCGAGTTCTTAATTCTCCGGCAATATTCACATTAATCCGGTTGTGGTGCCTGCTGGCCCCAACCATAGCGAAGACTTCACCATCGTAAAATTCATGCTTAATATCCAGAGAAGTCCTTTCCATCTCAAGATATTCTGCCAGTGTCATTTTCCCTTGGGGGTGTTGTGCCGGCATTTTCGTTTCTCCGTGTCGATTAAATTCTAAAACTTTATACCGCACTGTGTCTGAAAAGTCAAAAACAGCTTTAACCAACACTTGTTTTTAAAGGATTTCAATTTTTCGGCACTGGGCTTCAACCATTCAAGCCCCTCTCTCTTCGCGGCTAAACATAACATAGATAGAACAGACTACCTCAAAAACAGCGTCCATTTTGGGGTTGAAGGGGAGGACTACATGTCGGTCCGTCTATGTTTTTCATCTGAACTATTCCAAATTATGTTTCTGAAGAAACTCTTTTCCTGCTATCAACTGGCCAATAAAATCCGCCAGGCCCTTGCCCCGGCTAATTTGCCTTAAGGGGTTTCCAGGAAATTTCGCACTCCCCGGTAGCCGCGGAAACATAAATAACACCGTCTGAAACCGTAACGGAAAGGTCCATTGTCCTGCCGGCCAATCCAGCCAGTTTCTGTATGCCTTTCCATTGGAGCTGAAAGACTTCCGCACTTAACCCCTGGAACTTTTTCCCCTCCTTCTCCCACCAGCTGTCTGACTTGAGGTTAAAGGAATATACCCGAACCGCGGAAGAGAGCCGTCCGGCCTTTTTGATCCGGTCAAAGGAAGGTTCTCCCACCTCAACCCAGAGGGCAATCCTGCCATCCAGGGTTTTCTCCCAGATATCCGGCTCCTCCACAGTGGAAAGTCCCCGGGTCATGGTCAGGGCTTCAGTGGCATTCATGCAGAATGCGATTACTCTTGCCATCATGCGTTCAACAGATTCAGAAGGGTGCTGGGCAAGGGTGAGGTTCAGGGTCTCGTAAACATTTCGGTCCACATCGGCCAAGGTGATATTTGCTTTAAAAATGGTGGGTTTAAGGGCCACTTGATTATCCTATGGGTTAAAATCTTGTCAATAAAATGTAAATTCTGTTTAGGGCTCCCTTAACCGAATCCATATTCCCCTGTCAAGCGAAGCTTTGTCGCCATTCTCACCTGACCCCGGTTAAAATGTCCTTAATAATATTTGAGTAAATCCTATTGAGATACGTTCCACTATTTTGTTATAGTTCATGGGCTATTCGATACAGCAGATGGATCCACCTTCGTCATGCGGAACAATTTACCCGCGGTGCACAAGGAATCAGAACAGGACGGCATGAAATCCCGGGCATAACCAAGCTTCCTGTTTTTGGCAAGACTCACGTGATTTCTAAAGCCATGTCGATGGATTTTGCAGCCATCAGGTGAGCTTTAAATCATCGTGTGGACAGTATTCCCAAGGTGGTGGAAACATGGATATTCTGGGAAACAGGGATGCCATTGAAAAGCAATATTATTATAGAGCGAAAGATGAAATGGATGCCGTCGCCATTGAAAAACTTTTAGGGGCATCGTTAAAAGGCCGGTTTGTGAATTATCTTTCAAAGAAAAACTGGAAACGAACTGATAACAGTTGGTAAGGTATATTTCAAACCTAAAATTTGTCAGATTCTTTTCACAAAGGACAATGTCATGACACTTCAGCGAAATGTCGGCGTGATTCGTATATTTTTTTTGGCTGCAACAATTTTTCTGTCACTCTATGGGCAAGCACATACGCGAGATTCCGTTTATGTCCCCGATGCCCTTGTCCCCTGGCAAGAATGGGTGCTGCACGGCAAAGAAGAACAATTGTCATGTATTCCCATGTATAACAATGCCGGACAGCTCCTTTGCCGCTGGCCGGGGCAATTAAATTTGGATCTGACAGACAAGGGGGGTACATTTGAACAGTCATGGCAGGTGTATGCCCGGACCCGGGTGGATTTGCCGGGCTCAGACCGGAACTGGCCCATTCAGGTACTGGTTGACGGCAAACCCGAGGTGGTGCTGGACCAGGACAATACCCCGGGCTTGATACTTTCCCCCGGACCTCATACCGTCAGCGGGAGCTTTTTATGGCGATCCATGCCCGAAAATCTGGACATCCCTGTATCAACCGGGCTGGTCGGGTTAAAGGTAAATCATCAGTCTGTAAGATTTTCGGATCTGGACGAAAAGGGCAGGTTGTGGCTCAAACACAGAACACGTGAAGACCGGGTAGAAGACCGGTTGAAAATTGAATGTTTCCGGTTGATCGAAGATGACATCCCGGCCCGGATGGTCATTGATCTGACCCTGGAAGTGTCGGGCCAGGCCCGGCAGATGGTGCTGGGGCCAGCCTACCAAAGTGAAAAGTTCACCCCGGTCTCCTTTGACTCGCCGCTGCCTGTACGCCTGGAATCCGATGGGCGGATCACCGTCCAGGTCCGGCCCGGCAGATATAATCTTGAACTCAACCTGCGCCATGCGGGGCCTTTGGAAACCGTTCAATTTACCCGTCCGGACCAGAAATTCTGGCCGGATCAGGAGATCTGGGCCTTCAGTGCAAAAACAGACCTGAGGCGGGTGCAGATTTCAGGTGCCCAGCCCGTCGACCCCAAACAAACCGCCATGCCGGCAAAATGGCAATCCTATCCAGCCTACATGATGGCTCCTGATACCCAGTTGGCCTTTAAGCAGATCAAGCGGGGAGACCCGGAGCCCGCCCCGGACCAGCTATCTTTGAACCGGTCCCTGTGGTTGCGATTTGACGGTTCAGGATACTTTATCCAGGATAAAATAACGGGCAAGAAAAACACCAACTGGCGTCTGGAACTCAATCCCGCCATCCATCCGGGCCAGGTCCTTGTGGATGGCCAGCAGCAGTTGATCACCCGAAGACAGGACAGCGACAAGGCCGGTATTGAGTTGAGAAACGGAAAAATTAATATTGTGGCGGATGCCTCTTTTGAAAACGGGATTGCCGAGGTGCCGGCCACGGGCTGGGACCATGATTTCAACAATGTAGAAGGCAGGCTTAATCTGCCTGCGGGCTGGACCCTGATCAACGCCCGGGGCGTGGACCTCATTCCAGGGACCTGGGTGGGGAAATGGACCTTGCTGGATTTTTTTGTGCTCCTGATTTTTACCATTGCCCTGTCCAGGGTCTACTCAAAACCGCTGGCTGGCCTTGCCTTTGTTACCCTGGTGCTGATCTTCCATGAATATCAGGCACCCAGGTATATCTGGCTGGTGCTCCTGGTGGGGTTCACCCTGCTCAAATATCTGCCCGAAGGCAGGATGCGGACTTTTGTCAAGTTGTGCCAGGGGATTGCACTGATCTGTTTTGCTGGGATTGTAATTCCCTTTGCCATCCAGACTCTTCGCATCGGCATATACCCGGAACTTGCCAGGCCGAGGACCGATACCTCAAATACCGTAATCCGGTCAGAATCCCGGGACCAGATGGCGGACATGGCGACCGGTGCCGGGAGCATGCCCGCAGTAATAATGGAAGAGCAGGCCGCCGCCCCAAATACGTTGAAGCGTATGGGCAGTCTGTCCCAATCCATGTACTCGGCCAGCGCACCGGTATCCGGCGGAAGGCAAGCCCCGGTGATGCAGTACGACCCAAAGGCGCGGACCCAGACCGGGCCGGGCATGCCTTTGTGGCCGGCCTATAAAACCATTAATTTTTCCTGGTCCGGGCCTGTGAGCAAAGACCAATCCATCAGATTTTTCCTGATCGGGCCAAAGGTCAATCTGGTTCTGGCCTTTTTGCGGGTTGCCCTTGTGGTGCTTTTGGGTGCGGGGATGCTTGGTCTCGGCAAAGGGGGCATTAAAAAGGCCGGTGCAACCGGTATTAAACAGATGTTGCCCGCCCTGCTTGCACTCGTTTTGTGTCTTATCCCGGTCATGTCCCATGCAACGCAATTTCCACCCAAGGAGATGCTGGAAGAGCTGGAAAAAAGGCTGCTCGAGGCAGATAAATGTTTTAATAACTGCGCCAATCTGCCCCAGGCATCCATTGATGTGAAAACGGATATGATGACGGTTGGCATAACGGTTCATGCCGCCATTGACACCGCCATTCCCCTTCCCGGAGATGACAGTCAGTGGCTGCCGTCACAGGTGACCGTGGACGGTCAGACCGCTGCGGGCATTGTCAAAAAAGAGGGGCGATTTTGGGTGATGGTTCCCAAAGGCCGTCACAACATAAGCCTTGACGGTGCCATACGCCACCAGAATGAATTCCAGCTTTTTTTTCCTTTAAAACCCTATCACCTGGATATCGTTTTAGACGGCTGGACCGTGGAAGGCCGTCATCCCGACGGCAGCTTTGATGCCCAGCTTCAGTTCAAACGGAACGCCCGGCTTGATGGTGATCATCAGCAGGTACTTGAGACAGGTGTGCTACCGGCCTTTGCCCGGGTTGAACGGACCCTGTTGCTTGGATTGGTCTGGAAAGTCAATACCCGGGTCATCCGTGAAGGCGAAGCCAAGTCAGGCATGGTCCTTGATATACCGTTACTTCCCGGCGAATCCATCATCTCCGAAGGCATCCGGGTGCAGGGGAATACGGCGAAGATTAATTTTCGTTCCGGACAGAAAACCCTTGCCTGGGAATCCTTTTTGGCGCCTTCGGATAAAATAGAGTTAAAACACGCGGATACCCGGGATTGGACTGAAGTATGGAAGGTGGATGTCAGTCCGGTTTTTCACATGGAATACCAGGGAACCCCAGTGATCTTTCATAAAACCGGCACCCGATGGTATCCCACCTGGCACCCCTGGCCCGGGGAGACACTGACCCTTACCGTGACACGGCCCCAGGGCATTGATGGGCAGACCATGACCATCGAAAAAAGTCTGCTGACCTTTTCGCCGGGCAGAACCGCCACCACCGCACAGCTGGATCTTACCATCAACAGCAGCCAGGGCGGCCGTCACACCATTACCCTGCCCAGGGACGCCCGCTTGCAGGAGGTGAAGATCCAGGGCCGGATACGACCGATCCGGCAGGATCAGGACAAGGTGACTGTGCCCATTGTTCCCGGGCGCCAGGAGATTGTTTTCCAATGGGTGTCCGCCGGCGGTATAACCCCCTTTTATAAAACACCGGTCGTGGATTTGGGTATGAACAGCGCCAATACCTGTGTGGACATCGAGCCGGGAAGCAGCCGGTGGCCCCTGTTTCTGGGTGGAGAACCGGCCTTGGGTCCGGCTGTACTGTTCTGGTCCGAAGTGATTGTGATTTTGATCATTGCCTTTATTCTGTCAAGAACCGGATGGACACCGTTGAATTTGTTCCAGTGGTTTTTGCTGTTCATCGGCATCACCATGAATCACCCGGCTGCGGCCATCGTTGTGGCGGGTTGGCTCATTGCCCTGGATTTTCGGCCCAGGGCAGATCAGTTCACCGGTACGAAATTTAACCTGGTCCAGCTGGGTATCGTGGCTCTGACCCTGGCGTCCGGCGCGTGTCTGGTGTTCAGCATCTCCAACGGACTTTTGGGTCATCCGGATATGAACATCCGGGGCAACGGCTCCAGTGCGCAGTTGCTGCGCTGGTACCATGATGTGGCAGGTCCAATACTGCCCCGCACCTGGATGGTCTCCATTCCCATGTGGGCCTACCGGGTTGCCATGCTGGCCTGGGCACTCTGGGTTTCCTTCTGGCTGATCAATATTCTCAAATGGGGCTGGGCAAGGTTTTCCACCCCCGAGCTGTGGTCTAAAGTGCAGTGGCGCAGGCCTAAACCTAAAACCCATCAGCAGGCCCACTGGAAACCAAAGGGTCGGACCAGTGAAACGGATGCCGGGCAGGATGAATAAGCGTTGTGAGGAGAATGGATAGTTATCACTGTAATATGATTAATGATTTAATCATATTACAGTGATTTTTTTGGGGGAAGGGCAGATTAGGAGTCTGAATCCTTTTTCTTGAGTTTACCGGCCAGGATATGGCGTTTGCCGGCATTAAGTTCCACCTTGCGGATGCGGATGGATTCGGGGGTAACTTCCACCATTTCATCGTCCCGTATAAAATGGATTGCCTGTTCCAGCGTCATGGGTTTAACCGGTGAACAGATGGTGGCTTCGTCTTTTCCGGATGCCCGCATGTTGGTCAGCTTTTTTTCCTTACAGGCATTGACGTCAATATCCGAATGGCGGTTGTGTTCGCCGATGACCATGCCTTCGTAGACCGGGGTGCCTGGTGCGATGAACAACCGGCCCCGGGGTTCGAGGTTGAACAGGGCATAGGGCACAGCCTTTCCCTGGCGGTCGCATACAAGGGAGCCTGTGTAACGCACGGGAAAATCCCCGCGATATGGTTCATACCCGGACAGGTAGGAGTTCATGATGCCCGTGCCCCGGGTATCGGTCATGAATTCATCCCGGTACCCGATCAAAGAGCGTGACGGGATGGAAAACTCCAGGCGGACCCGGCCCTTGCCGTTGTTCACCAGGTTTGTCATCTTGCCCTTTCTCACGGAGAGCTTTTCGGTGACCACACCCATGAAATCCTCATCACAGTCCACAAACAGATGTTCGATGGGTTCCAGGGTCTGGCCGTTTTCTTCCCGGTAAATGACCTTGGGGCGGCCTACGCACAATTCAAAATTTTCCCGGCGCATGGTTTCAATGAGAATGGCCAGCTGCAGTTCGCCGCGGCCCTTGACCACAAAGCTGTCGTCTCCGTCGCTTTCTTCCACTGAGATGGCTACATTGAGCAGGGTCTCTTTGAGCAGACGCTCCCGGATTTTTCTGGACTGAACGTTTTTCCCCTCTTTACCGGCAAAGGGCGAACTGTTAATGGCAAACCGCATGAATACCGTGGGGTCGTCCACTGTGATCCTGGGCAGTGCCAGGGGATTTTCCCGGGTGCATATGGTATCGCCGATTTTTACATCCTCAATGCCTGCCAGTACGACGATGTCTCCGGTGTCGGCCTGCTCCACCGGAATCAGTGTCATACCGTCATAGGACTGGAGTTTGGATACCTTCAGCTGTTTTTGAGCGCCTTCCTCACCCATGCACACCAATGAGGCGTTGGAGGCGGCGGACCCGTTGAATACCTTGCCGATGGCAAGACGTCCCAGGTAATCGGAATAGCCTAAGTCCGACACCAGCATCTGGAACGGGGCGTCCGGGTCGTAGGAGGGCGGGGGCATCTCGTCGACAATGATATCAAACAGCACCTTCAGGTTATCCACATCTTCGTCCAGTCCCCGCTTGACAATGCCGTCACGGCCAATGGCGTAAAGATAGGTAAAATTCAGCTGTTCGTCCGTGGCGTCAAGATCGATGAACAGGTCGTAGACCATGTCCAGCACCTCGTCGGGCCGGGCATCCTTGCGGTCGATCTTATTGATGATCACAAGTACGGGAAGGCCTGCTTCAAAGGTTTTTTTAAGCACAAACCGCGTCTGGGGCAGCGGCCCTTCGGACGCATCCACCAGCAGAATGGCTGAATCGGCCATGGAAAGGGCGCGTTCCACCTCACCGCCGAAATCGGCATGGCCCGGGGTGTCAATAATATTGATCTTGACCCCGTTGCAGGTGACCGAGCAGTTTTTGGCGGCAATGGTAATGCCCCGCTCCCGCTCCAGGTCCATGGAGTCCATGAGCCGGTCATCCACATCCTGGCCTTCCCGGAACATCCCGCTTTGTTTGAACATGGCATCCACCAGCGTGGTTTTCCCATGGTCAACATGGGCGATTATGGCAACGTTTCTTAATTTATCATTTACTGCACTGTTTTTTTTCATACGCTCCTGCTACTCAATATATAATTGTGTTAGGACCTTTAGGTTACCCAGATGCAAGAGACAGAAAAATTTGCCGCCATTTGTACCCAAAAAGTACAATTGGTAATCAGAATTGCAAATTTTTCTATAACGCGCAGATGGGTGACTTTTAGTCTGAATACTATTTAGAAATACGGGTGGTGCCGTCCGGCGCTGTCAATACCCGGACCCTGTCCCCGGGATACATCGGTACATCCGCCTCCTGGACCACCACAATGGTTCGTCCACTGTCAAGATTCACAACAATTTCAAAACCGTTTTTGGTGCCGGCTTCATTTTCAATGGCTGCACCAATGGCTGCACCTGCCAGGGCTCCGACAATGGTGGCCACATCCCGGCCATGGCCGCGGCCCACGGTACTGCCGAGCACGCCGCCGGTTACACCACCCACGGCACCACCGATAACCGGGGGATTTGATGCCTGTATGATGATGGATTTAACAGATTCCACAGTCCCAATATCCACGGTCTGGGCCCGCATGGTTTGTTCATAAGTGTATACATTGGGGCTGGATGACGCGCATCCGGCTATGGTCATCATTGCTGCAGCCATGATACAGACAATAAATTTTATGTATGATCCGGCCGTATTCATCTTCCCGCCTCCTATGTTTTTCATGCGTAACCTTAGGTCCCAAAGGGGTGGCTTGCTTGTGTCTTGTTATTAACGCCTAAGTTACCAGCATCAAAACACCATTATACCGTTTGCAGCCGGCAAAAGGAAGTAATCATTGCATGAGAAAATGTCAATAGGACTGGACAATGTGAAAATTACCCGGAAACGCGACTCAATTTTCATCACATAAAGAGCCTTGTAATCCTACCGGGGTTCACATATAGAAACACAAAGAGGATGTCCTATTTTTCAGGTCCTGGGGAGGATAAAATGGCTGACTACATAGAGCTGCACATTCACACCACACATACTGACGGGAACTCGGTGTTGACCATCAACGATGCCGTACAGCGGGCAAAAACTTACGGCATGACGGCCTTGGGAATTATGGACAGCGGCACCATGAGTGGTGTTGATGCATTTGTCAATGCGTGCCGAAGCGTCCGGATTACACCGATTGTGGGCTGCGGATTCTATCTGACACTGGGGGATCATCGTCAAAAGACGGATCAGAAGTATCATCTGCCGGTGATCGCGGAAAATGAGACGGGGCTTAAAAACCTGCGTGAGCTTGACCGGATCGCCCACACAGCAGGCTTTGTGGGGCGGCCCCAGATTGATTTGTCACTGCTGGCCGAGTATCGTAAAGGGCTGATCGTACTCACCGGCGGCCGCGGCGGAGCGGTGGATAAATTTTTGAAAGCCAATGATCACCAGAAAGCCGCAGCGCTGTTGCTGCAGTTGAAATCAATTGTCGGGCAGCAGAATCTGCTGGTTGAGCTTCAGGACAATGGCCGCGTCGGCGAGATGGACATGAACTGTCTTTTGGGGGATCTGGCGGAAAGGTGTGGGGTGGCATGTGTCGTGACCGGCGGACCGTTTTACCTTGATTGTGCCGATGCCGCGGCGTGCAATGCACTGCGTGAATCAAAGGGCAATAATCCGCTTTACGGTGATGGATTTAATTTTCGGTCGGGGGCGGATCAGGTCTCACGATTTGAAAAATATCCCGAAGCCATAGAGAACAGTGTGAAGATTGCCCGGCGGTGTTCTTTTTTGTAGAAAATAGACACGTTTATCTGAATCAATGCTAAGGTATCAGGTATGTTTTGGTATGATGATGAGATAGATCCCCTGAAATCAAAGCCGGTGGCTCCCAAAGGTCAAAAGCCCAGACTGCTGTTTTACGGGAGTTCCTCCCTGCGTTTATGGCCTGATCCGCGGAATGATTTTCCCGAATTTGACGTGGTCAATCAGGCGTTCGGCGGTTCCACCTTGGCCGCCTGCTGTTGGTTTTTTTCGCGATTGGTTCCTCAATTCCAACCTGATCTGCTTGTGTTTTATGCCGGGGATAATGACCTGGGAGAAAATCGTCACCCCGAAGAGGTTTTTATCTGTTTCAAATACTTGATGACGTTAATTGACCAGCATTTGGGAAACATTCCGGTTGCCTTTATTTCGGTTAAACCAAGCATTGCCAGGCAAAATCTGATCAATTCAATTAAATTTACAAATACGATTATTCACAGGGAAATAGAGGCATTTTATCCCAATTGTACCTTTGTTAATGTATTTGATGCAATGTCAGAGGTTGTTGACAAAAAAATATTATTTGAAGAAGACGGGTTACATTTAAGCGCAAACGGGTACGCAGTTTGGAAAAGGCAGCTGAAAGAACAATTTCTCAACACGTTTATCGGTTCGTAAAGCCCCGGTTGGGGATGACCGTCAGGGGATAAAATTGACACCGATACCGGTGTTGTCGATTCGGGCGATCTGACCGTTTCGCCGCTGGGGACCTAATTTATCGGTTTGAAAGGTCATGACAATTAAATCGTGTTTTTTATATTTTTCCGGTGCCCTGGACTTGATGAAAATGCCTGAGTAGCTAAGATCCCGGGCCTGTTCTTTATACAGCGTTCCTTTGTTTATAAAATCTACAAACCCATGGAATTCAGTTCTGGCGTATCTGCGTCTATTCGGCCCTTTCGATCGGGGGATAACGGAGTCGGATTCGGCTTCGGAAGAATCATCGTCATCTATACTGCTGTTGTACTTGAGAACATAAATGTTTTTTGCAGTGGAATTATATGAAGACTGTTTTAACCGCCTGTACAGCCGAAAGAGGTGGATGGATAAAAATATTAAGATCAGGGCGATTATGAGGGTAAATATTATGTGCAATGGTGTCATCTGTTTTTCCTGAAGCAAACACGAAAATTAAAAAATTGATATACCGGCCATGGACCACCCCTGTATATCAACCTTAGTCTTGGTCCACAACAAAATATGGAACTATCTCAATAGCTTGTTGGCACGTTCATGTAAAAATGACTATCGCGGTATGGGACGTATTTATTGATAGAAAATCATTTCCGGGTGGAAATTACAAGAATAAAGATGGATACAGTATAAAATTACGCCAAAAACCCGGAGCGTTTTTATATCGGATTTTTTTGTTCCGTTATTATTTTTAATATCGGACCGCCATTTTCCTGTTTTATTGCTCAGGTGGTCGTCTCGGCCTTTTTCTTTTTTCATTTTTTCATGCAGGCGGCTGTTTTCAACGGTCTCTTCGATTTGTCGGAAAACATGGCATTCATCCTGCAACGCTTTCACTTCTTTTAACATTTGAGAGGCCCAAGCGTTGATACCCGAGATTGAAAAGTCATCCTATGTGAAGCAAACAGAAAAAGCGTATGCCGGTGTTTATGAAACCATGAACTGGCTGAGTTCCCCGGCTGTCGTGGAAACCGCGACAAAGGCGAGGCAAGAATTGATTTCAGCCATATTCGACCGATCCGGCTCCCCCGCCGCATGGCAATTTGCAGAGACCAAGCCTTACACCCATGGCATATCGCCTGGATGCGCCCTTTGCGGCCAGGGGAAATGGTCCTGCCTGTTCGTCAATAATATTTGTAATGCCCGCTGTTTTTACTGTCCCTCGACCCAGAATGATCCGGGCCTGCCCATGACCAGCTCTGTGACCTTTGAAAATGCCCTGGATTATGCCGACTACGTAAATCAATTCGGTATAGAGGGGGTGGGATTCAGCGGGGGGGAACCGCTGATGACCCTGGACAGGGTGCTGGATTACCTCAATGCGGTTCAGGCTCATGCCTGCCGCCCCATATATACCTGGATGTATACCAACGGCATACTGGCAACCGAGGATAAATTCAAAGCGCTTCGGGACAGCGGGCTTAATGAGATCCGTTTCGATTTGTCCGCCAACAATTACGATTTGTCCGGCCTGAAAAAGGCCGTGGGCATTATTCCGGTTGTTACGGTTGAAATCCCGGCCATACCCGAAGACCTTGACGTCACAAAACCCTTGACCGCCGTCTTGGGCTCAATGGGGGTCAACTATATGAACCTTCATCAGATCCGGTGTACCCAATTTAACCGCCCCAAGCTGGTCCAGCGGGGCTATTCTTTTATTCACGGGCCGGGCGTGGCTGTTCTTGAGACCGAACTGGCAGCGTTGGAATTGATCCGGCATACCCTGGATCAAGACATCCCCCTGCCGATTAATTATTGTTCTTTTACCTACCGCAATCAGTTCCAGAAGGCCGCTGCCCGGCGCAGAAATGCCGGACTGGTGAAAAAAGCGTGGGAAGGGGTAACGCCCACAGGGTTTATCCGTGCCATGAGCATTGCCGGGCCGCCTGACCGGCTTGGTCCGGTCATCGACCGGTTCAGATCCCAGGAAGACGAGGCCTGGACGGTTTCAGCCAAACAGGATCGGGTCTCTTTTGATTCAAGGCTGTGGCCGCTGATTGATTTTACCGGGCTTGAGCTGACGGTTCGATATCATGCCACTGCCCTCAGGCCCGAAGCCACCCTGCGGTATCCCTTTACCAAAATCCGGTTGAACAATGACAAAGCCGTGGTCATTGAAAAGGATCACCTGCACCCGGGCATACGGCTCGAGGGCGATGAGATCCCTGCCTTTGCCCGGCAGTTTCTTTTCCCGTCCGATTCAGGGGATAAACCGGGCGGGCTTTCCCCGGACCAGGAACGGGCGGTGTCCAGGTTTGAAAATTTCGACCCGGGTCTTTCTCCGCTGTATTGATGATGCGTTTTACCAATTTTTCAGCTTTTGTTTGAGTTTTTCGTAACGTCAATGGTAGGTCTGCTGTCGTATGAAACAGGCTCGGAAGTGATGGCGTTGTAAAATAATTTTACTTCGCCATCGCCTGGATTTTTGCTGATTAATTGAGGATAGATATGAACGCCCAGATCATTTACGCCAAAAAGATCTCTTTCAAGGAAAAGAATAAATTATCTCCCCAAGTGATGAAAGATTCTTTTCATCATGCCATCGAAATACGTAACATGCTTGCCGCAGCAAATAAGCGGGTTGCATATTTTTTTATTGATCCCCTCCTGAACGCATTTGAAGCCGCCAATACGTTTTATTTTGGTGTCCTGGGGTGTGACACCATAAAAAAACTCAATACATATAAAACGGGCGCTGGGCCGATCCAGGCAATGACGGACGCCTGTGAATTAATTGAAAATAATCTCTATGACGCTGTTTTTATCTTCGGCCATGATCCTTTGCTGTCCGATACGCGCAACTACGGCAAAGATGCAATCAAAAAAGCCATGGAGATATTTGAAAATTGCACGCTTATTCAATCGTATGACCGTCTTGGCCGGCAACTGTGTAGGCAGACAAATATTTCAGACGATAAATTTCGCGAACTGGCCGATCTTCTTTTTAAAAACTATTGTCGAACCTTTCAAAATATATCCGGGACATCCAGTGATTTTCTCCGGGGAAAGGCCCTGAAGGATCTGGGGTCAGATCTCTTTTGCCTGACCGATTGTGCAAACCCCAATATCGATTTTGCCGGGGGACTGGTTGTCGCCAATCACCCCACGGCAGAACAGCTGAATATCCCTGAACATAAACGGGTGAACGTGGCAGGTTCGGGGTATGCCGTGGTAAAGGGCTCCCCGGATGGGATCAACCGTATCTGCGGTGAAGGCAACCACCTGTTTGCCCACCTCAAGGATGCATTCCTGCGGGCCCAGGCTGAAGCCCGAATCGACGTCATCCGTGAATTTGAGCGTAAAAACCTTTTGCTGGACGCTTATACCTGTTATCCGCCCATACCCGTTGCATTATTATTGGTAACCGGTTTGGTCATCAACATCAACGAGTTAGATGGGTTTCTCAGAGACAATGAGATAACGGTCACCGGTGGAATGAACATCGCCAGAGCCCCGTGGAATAATCCGGCGTTGAACGCCTTGATCGAAATGACACAGCGGCTTGTCAAGGGGCATTGCCAGTACGGTTTGGTTCATGGCAACGGCGGAATCGGTGAAGCCCAGGGCATAACGATATTGGAAGGGCCCTTCCCACCTCTTTAAAAAAATATGCGAAATTCGCGTTAACCTGCAGACAGATCACTGGTGGCCCCGGGACGGATTGACATTAAAGGCCATGGCATTTAATGTATAACAGCTACTGGCGGATTTGACATGTCCACTGCCAGGTTCAGCCCACAACAAAAGTTGAAAGTTTTGTAGAGGTCACACAGGCTTTCATAAAGAACAATAGTTTCGTTCTGATTTAAACGGCATGAAATATATCATCAAATGTAACTTTTATTAAAAGTTTCAAGGGGTACCGCATGACCATTATCATTATTGCAGCTTTGTTTATTATTGCGCTGTTTGTATTTAATCTGCTTATCAGGCGTTTGCAGCGGCCAAAAATTTCATCGTCTTCCGGGGAAGAGTCCAGCCGGCCCCCTGAAAAAGAAGATCCGGCGGTCAGTTTCAAACACATCCTTGATACCCTGATCAAGCTGAATCTTATGATCCGCACCGACCGCGGGTTTTCCATGGAGTTGATTGCAAAAATTGAATCCATTATAGATGATCTCAAAGCGCTGATCCCGGATATGATTACCCGCTATCCGGGAGAGACCTTGACCTATGAATTGAAAAAGATCGGGTCCACCCACTTGTTTAAAACCGTCAAAGAGTATCTCGACCTTTCCCCGGACGGCAGGCAGACCCAGCGTCAGGTGTTTGAAAAAACCATTGAAACCCTTCATGAGGTTTGCGCAAGATCCCGGCAGATTGTAGAAAATAATGAAACAGCAGAATTCAAAACCATGGCCCATTTTCTTGAGGGCAAATTTTCATAAAGGAGAACACCTATGTCCAGTTTGGCTCAGGAACTTGCCAATGTGGCCGGTCAGGCCAAAGCACCTGTATTAGCCGAAGTGACCCAGGCATCGGGGCTGGGGGCGCTTACCCCGGTCCAGGCCCCGGACAAGCTGGTTCCGGTCCAGCCCGGGCACCTTGCTGTTGAAGATATTAAGGCTCTTGAAGAGGCGGCTGACGGTTTTGTGGATAAGGTTAAAGCCGCTCCCTCTGACTGGCAGCTCGGTAACTTTGTCTTTTCTTTGGGCAGGGAAATTATGGAGAAAACCCAGGCCCAGGTTTCCCTTTACGACCGGAAAATGGGTTCGGTACTCAAAAATGTGGCGTCCGAGGACAGCTCGCCTGTGGCAAAAAATATCCTGGCCATCAAAACCGAGCTGGATAAGGTCAACCCCACCATGGTGGCAAAGACGGAAACGCCTTTGCCCAAAAAGATGCTGGGATTGTTTACCCGCACCGTCAACCGTCTGCCCAAAGGCGATGAGATTCTGCGCATTATTGCCGAGCGCAGGGAGACCGTAAATTCAACCATTGACGGCATCCGGGACCACCTGCGCAACGAGGCGGACCAGGTGGCCTTTGATGCGGCGGAACTGGCACAGATCTGTGACGCCTTAAAGGAGATCCAGCCGGCCCTTCAGGAGCAGATCTACCTGGGCCAGCTGATCTGGGAAAAGCTCACCGCCTACCTTGAGACGGTGGACGATCCCCGGGTCAAAGAGGCGCTGACCACCCTGACTTCGGATCTGGCCATGGCGGTTGTGGATCTGCAGACCATTGACAACTCCAATCTGCAGACCCGGTTCGGCGGTGAGATGATGGTCAGAAATTCACACCTGGTCCAGCGCCTGGTCCAGCGCACGGATATGATTTTGGCCACGGCGGTTAAAAATGCCCTGGCTGTTCGGGTGGCAGCCGAACAGCAGATGGAGACCCTCAAACACCTGGATATGGTGCAGCAGGCCGCCGCTGAGACCATGACCGACACGGCCAAGGTCATTGGCGATGCCGCGGTCAAAGGGGCAAAGATGAGCCAGAGCATGACCGTGAATATTGAAGCCCTGGAAGAGGCGTGCAACACCTATGAGCAGGCGTTTGAGGCCTACACCACCATTTCAAAGGAGACCATCAGCATTGCGGCCCAAAGTTCCAATGCCCTGGGGACAATGAATGAACGGTTCAGGGCCAGGACAGATGCATTAACATCAAGGCGCCAGGAGAAGTAATTATGATATCCGTTTCTGACCAAAAATCCTTTGATCAGCGTTTTTCCCTGATCCGTACCCTGGACCCGGACAAAGTATTGTCTCCGGAGGAACAGACCCGCCTGACCATCATGGATGCAGGGGTGGGGGATTGCTTTACCTGTCTGGGCAACACCTATTATGTCCAGGAGATAAACAAATACCAGGAGGCCAAAGGAGATTATTCAAAGCTTAAAGATTATTTTGTCACCGAATTGACCTGCCTGAATTTTGAGACCGGTGCGGTGGGTCATTTTGAATGGGAAATTGATGATGAGCTGGAAGTGTGCATCACCCTGAATCAGACCAAGTTCAACCGGCTGACCGACGATGAAGGACAGCCCATTGATGAAGATGATCTGGAGCAGATTGTTGACGATGAGGACAGCGTCATCTATGCCGGAGAAACCTTTGTGTACGACGATGACTGGGCTGCCGTATACCGGCGTGACGGCAAGGAAGAACGGGTGTATATGTACGAATTTGTTAATGATCTTTCGAGCATGTTTCTCACCATTGAAGAGTGGCAGGACGAGGACAAAGAGGAATACCAGATTTATATTTCCAAACCTGTGGACCCGGCGGAAATAACCTTGATTTCCAGGGGAGGGGATAACCCATGAGCCTCCCAACCCCTTGTGGCAAAATAGAACAAATATTCACAAGTGTGGTCGTTGTTTTATTGGCTCTGGGTTTTCTGACCGGTTGCGGCCAGGGGCTTTCCGATGCAACCAGAACCCAGGGCAAAGCCGTAAAACAGGATTTGAAATCCACCCAGGACTTCATTGAATCCCAGAAAAAGAAATATGAGCGTATGTCGGCGTCCCCGGATTTCTCCGATCTGGCGGCGTATGCATCCAAAGAAAAATGGGACACGGCATTTACCGAAGCCGATGCCACCCTGGCCCGGGCCAGAGAGGTGTATGACAAGGGATTAAGCGTCACCCTCAAACAGAACAAACCCGAAGGCGAAGCACAGGCCCAGGCCCAGATCAAGCAGGTGACCTCGGTGATACGGGAAGCCAGAGATCAGGCAACCGCGCCCTTTGAACGTGCCAGCCGGATCAAGGCCGCCATGACAGATGCCCCGGCCATGGAAGAATCTGCCCTGGCAGCAGCCGAAGTCATTCTGTCAACGGTCCAAAATCTGGAACAAGGACCTGTGGCCAAGGCAAAAGAAAAATTTCCCGCGGCCGACGCCAAAATTACGGCCCGGTTTGCGCCATTTTCAAAGATGGTGGATGATACAAAGGCCAATACGCAGATTGTAAAGGCCCAGTATCAGGCCCATACCCAGGGACAAGCAGACTATGCCGCCTTTGTTACGGCAGCCGATGCCATTGAACAGGCCAAGAACACACTGTCCAAAAACGGGCCAAAATTTGAAAACGATCTGGATCAGTTATACCGCAGCTATACCAAAATCCTTGAGGACATGAAGGTGGACTATTATGTAACCATCTATCGTGAATCCTGGAATGACAATTCGGATTATTATGACCCCGGAACTTTTGTCTATACCGCCCAGGTCTCGCCTGCTGTATTTGAGACATTGACCGAGTCCAACGCCGAATCCATTGCAGATCTGACTCCGGGTTACGGCGGGATGAGTCTGCGGGTGACCCGGGGGCTGGAGTCCGCCTTCAAGAGTTTAAATCTTGATCTGGTCGCAGGCTGGCCGGATTCCCGGCACAATGCCGCCACCTTCTACCTTCAGGACACCCAGTTAAAGTATTTTCATAAATACATCCAAGAAGAGGACGGGGAGACATCTGAAACCGACTGGGAACCGGTGAACGCCTCTTTTTATGAACAAAACCTGGACAACCTGGGCATGGCGATTTTATCCAAGCCCTACGGTGAGTTTGAGCCTGATTCCCATGCCTCCCCGCCCGGCATGGCCTATGTCGGAAATTCAAAATACGGGGAATGGAAAAAGGATGAACACGGCAGCAGCTTCTGGTCCTGGTACGGCCGGTATGCGTTTTTCTCCAACCTGTTCTTTTATCCCTCCCATTATTACTCCTATGGATCGTGGAACCGGTGGAATACCGATTATAAATACAGAAAACCCTATTATGGCCAGACCGGCACAGGCTACACATTCGGTTCCAGGGGATCAACGATGAAAGATTCATCACGGTATCAGAACAGCACCTTTTCAAGAACCGGCGGATTTAAAACCGCTTCAGCTTCGGTAAGGGGCGGCGCATCAGGAATTCGAGGGGGCGGCCCCAAGTCAAAAGGGAAATAAGGAGAACAACTTATGAGTTTGGATTATATGGCAACCTTAATCAGCATGGGTCATGGTTTGTGCTATGCCCTGGTGAGTATTTTTTTCATTTTTCTGGCCAAAAAGCTGGATGACTGGCGGACAAAGGACTTTGATGACGACCGCCACATTGACGACGGCAATGTGGCCGTGGGATTAAGACGGGCAGGGCTTTATCTTGGCATTGCCATCGGTATGATCGGTGCATTGTCCGGGGATTCGGCAGGGTTTCAGACCGATCTGCTCTATCTTCTGGTGGACGGAGTTCTGGTCACCGGGTGTCTTTTTCTTGCCCGGTTCATCAATGACTCCATCATGATGGGCAATATGGACAACGACGCGGAGTGCATACGCGTATTTACCCTTGAAGACGGGCGAACGGTTACAGGCAATACCGCCCTGGGTATGGTGGAGGCGGGTATGTATATTGCCACAGGGTTCATTCTCAACGGCAGCATGTCCGGCAGCGGGGGAAGTTTCTATCAGTCCCTGGGATCGGCACTGCTCTTTTTTGTGCTGGGCCAGATTGTGCTTTTAGGGTGTGGTTTGCTGTATGAACTGATCACCCCCTTTGGTGTCCGGGATGAAATCAAGCAGAACAATCCGGCCGCAGGCATCGGCCTGGCAGGTATCCTGATTGCCCTGGGTATCATTTTAAAGGCAAGCCTTTCGGGTCCGTTTACCGGGTGGATCAATGATATTGTCGGGTTTTTGATCTATACGGTGTGTGGCATGATTCTGCTCATTGGCTTTACGGCCCTTGTGGACCGGTTTCTTTTGCCCACCACAAACATTGCAACCGAGGTTAAAGAGGACAAAAATGTTGCGGCACTGGTGCTGGTCCAAGCGACCGTCATTGCCGTGGCACTGATCATTGCCCATGCCATCTGATCTATCGGGGAGCGAACGGGAAACCGGGCGCTCCCGGCTCAATCCCGCCTCGGCGCTGCTGTGTCTGTGCATGTTTGCATCCGGGGCCTGCGGTATCATCCTTGAATATATCCAGGCAAGCCTGGCGTCCATGATCCTGGGCAATGCCTTTGAACAGTGGGCCATGGTCATCGGCCTGATGATGTTCTGGATGGGGTTCGGCAGCCTGATCCAGGCCCAGATCTCCAAAAAACGCCTGATCCATGCCTTTATCGGCATTGAAATCGCCCTTGCCCTTGCCGGGGGGTATTCGCCCACCCTGACCTATCTCTCCTACGGATACACCAGCCACTACAGCCTGGTGCTCTATTTTTTTGTATCCGTGATCGGTATTCTTATCGGCCTTGAAATTCCGGTGATCATACGGATTAACAACGATTTTTCCAGGGAGCTGTCCACCAACCTGGGCAATATCCTGTCTGCCGATTATATCGGATCGTTGGCCGGGGCCCTGGTTTATGTGTTCATCCTGCTGCGGCTTTTTCCCATTACGGAAGCCGCTTTTTTGACCGCAGGCATGAATTTTTTTCTGGCCCTGATTACATTCGTATATTTTACCCGCAAGCAAATCATCCGGCGCAATATCCCCTTGCTTGTGATCATGGCCGCCACCTGTGTTGCCGTGATTTTCGGATACATGAACAACCGTAAGTGGCAGATCACCAACGAACAGGCCCTGTATGATGACCCTATTGTGTATTCTAAAACCAGCCAGTACCAGCATATCGTTATTACCCATTATAAACCCCTGGATGAAATCCGGCTTTTTTTGAACGGAAATCTGCAGCTGTGCAGTACGGACGAGGCCCGGTACCATGAGTCCCTGGTCCATCCGGCCCTGGCCCTGGCTCCGGCCCGCAGCCGGGTATTGATCCTGGGCGGCGGTGACGGCTGTGCGTTAAGGGAAGTACTGAAATATCCGGATGTAGAGCAGATTACGCTGGTGGACCTGGATCCGGCCATGACCAAGCTTGCCGCCACCCATCCCCTGCTGTCCCGGCTCAACGACCATGCCTTTGACAATGCCCGGGTGACCACCCTGACAGGGTCCGGAATTGCCCCGGGAGATTTTCGTCAGATCTACCAGGCCGCATCGAACAAAAAAAGAAAGCCGGATGCGACCCGGCATGTGGCCGAGGTCCGGGTCATGAATCTGGATGCGGACAAGTTTCTGGAGCAGGTGAAGGGCGTCTGGGACGTTATCATTGTGGATATGCCCGATCCCTCCACACCGGAACTGACCAAGCTCTACTCAAAGGAGTTTTATCTGAAAGTCAGGCACAGACTGGCTGAAGACGGCGTTGCATCCGTCCAGTCCACCTCCCCGTACCTTGCAAAGGAAAGTTATCTTTGTATTGGCAGGACATTGACCGCTGCGGGCTTTTCTATCCTGCCGTACCATGAAAATGTGCCTTCGTTCGGGGATTGGGGCTGGTTTTTATGCCGTCGTCAAAGTTGGGACAATGATGTTTCACAACAGCGGATTGCACAACTTGAATTTACGGTCCCCACCCGGTTTTTAACCCCCGAGGTGTTCAAAGGCGAACTTGTTTTCGGCAAAGGCATGGAGCAAAGCCGCCACACTGAAATCAACACGCTTCTTTTCCCTGTGCTGTTATCCTATTACAATCATGAATCCTGGCTTTTGGATTAATACTTGGGCACAAACGCATCTATTGAATTAAATTTAAACGGGAATTTGAAGGTCATTATTCAGTTACGATGGCCCTTATTTTAGCCAACGCTTCACTGATTACCGCGGTCTGCGCCTTTTCAGCAAACTTTAATCCTCGTTCCACAAAATCAATTGTCTTGACCTGGTGACAGAGAATAACACCGGAAATTTTTTTTCCGGTTAAAGCCACTTCAAAACCGTGTCCCCGGACCCGGCTTGTGACCGGGGCGACCAACGCCAGCAGGACTTTTTTATTGAAAATTGCAGGAGAAAGGACGATGGCCGACCGATGCCCCATTTGCTCATGGCCGGCAGCGGGATCGAAATCTGTCCAGACAAGATCTCCGCGTTCGGGAATATACACTTTTTTTTTTGATTTCGCGGCCATTACCATTCCTTTCCCACCGGCTTGTCATTCAACCATGCCTTATCCTCAGCATCCAACACAACCGCTTTAGGATCACATTGGTTTAAAAGCTCATCAAGCGTATACTCTTTTTTCTCTTTGATCGGGGTAATAATAATCCTGCCGTCTTTTGCCTCAATGGTAACTGTCTGATCTTTTTCAAGCTGGATCATGTCCGCAATTACTTTTGGTATCCTTGCCGCCAAGCTGTTACCCCACTTTTTAATAACCAGTTCCGTCATTTTGTTTTCCTTAAAAGTTTAAACATTGTGTATACATAGTATGCCATAAAAGAGTTTGTGTTAACAATGTATAAACATGCCGATTTCAAGCAGAAAATTTTCGTTTTTTATCTGTTTTCGACCATTTAACGGCAAGTCGTTTGGGATTGGCCTGATTTAAAAGTGCCTATTTCCTGCATTCCATGGTTAAGTGATGCCATGAAAAAAGCTCTTTTGATCCAACTGCCCATCCCCAGGCTCAACCTGGGACTGTACACGGGCAATATCCCCCTGGCCGGGGCTTGTCTAAAACAGGCCGCCCGGGATGTCCCGGGTTGGCAGGTGGACCTTTTGTCCGAAACCGCGCTGTCATGGGCCGGAGACCAGGCCATTGTCCGGGATATCTGCGACAGAAAACCGGATCTTTTGGGGTTCACGGTATTTGCCTGGAACATGGACCGATCTGTTTTTTTGGCCCGTCAGATTAAGGAAAAGACCGGTGCCCGACTGATTTTCGGCGGTCCCCAGGTCACTGAGGATACCCTTGGCGATTTTCCGGGATTTATTGATTATCTTGTGATCGGCCAGGGAGAATCCCTGTTCCGTCGGGTCCTGGATAACGATATTCGAGAGGACCGGGATCTGTGGAAAAATTCACGGGTTCTGAACGCGTCCACCCCTGTGATGCTCTGCCATGACGGTCTGGCGCAAGAATCCATGCTGGCCAACGGGTCGCCCTATGTCAACGGACATCTTGATCTTGGCCCCGGACAGGTGATGCTCCTGGAAACCCAAAGGGGCTGTCCTTACAAATGCGGGTTCTGTTATTATTCCAAAGCCAGAAAAAAACGGGATATCGCCGACAGTAAAACAGTTATAAAAGGCATTGAGTGGGCATTAAACAATCATGCCAGAGAGCTCTACCTGATGGACCCCTCCCTGAATGCAAGACCTGAACTGCCGCCCTTGCTTGAAACGATAGCGGCCCTGAACAGGTCAAAAAAACTGTCTATTATCAGCGAAATCCGGGCCGAATCCGTCACCGACCCCATGGCCGCCCGATATGCCGCTGCCGGGTTCAGGCAATTTGAGGTCGGACTGCAGAGCACCAATCCCACAGCCCTTGATACCATGAACCGGCCCACGAATCTGGAACGATTTGTCACCGGTGTAAGAGCCCTTGAAAAACAGGGTATAGAGGCAACCATTGATTTGATTTTCGGGCTGCCCGGCGATAACCCCCAAGGGTTTAGAAACAGTGTGGATTTTATTCTTGAGCATGATTTTCAGGACCATATCCAGGTGTTTCCTTTGCTGGTCCTGCCGGGAACCTCATTTCGCAGGCAGGCCCTGGAACTCGGGCTTGAATTTTCGCCCCATCCACCCTATTCGGTGATAAAAACCCCCGCCTTTTCCCAGCAAGATTTGGTGCCGGCCCTGGATTATGCCGAAGAGGCCTTTGATCGGACATTTGTGCCGTTTCCGGACCTGGAGATTTCTTTTATCGGCCCCGGCGTAAAGGATCATTACATCTGCCCGGACAATCGTCGGCTTTTGGCCAAACTGGTTCTGGATACCCCTCGTTCGCTGGCGGAGATTGATGCCCTTGCAGAGTGCATCTCCTCTCCTTTCCAGATTTTTTTTCTCGACAACGCCCTGGATCAGAATTATATCAACCAGGTCACAGCCACGGTTTCAAAGAAAAACCCCTTTGTGCCCCTGGAACTTGTTTTTATCACTTCGGAATTTGTACCTGATACGGATGCGGTGTTGAACGCGGCAGCCCACATCCGTCCCCACTTTCTGGATCTGGATTCGCAATACCTGTATTCGGAGCCCGGAAACAGAAGTATTCTTTTTACCCTGGTCTCTGCGGGAACCACCCCTGTTTTCCAGAACACCATGCAGAGCCAGGTATTGCAATGGTCCGGAAACGGATTGCCGGGCCTTTCGGTTTTGACCGATCTTTTTCACCTGGACGGCATTTTCATTCCCGGCCGGGGGCAAATGCTGCTGCACTGGCAGGATGCCATGGCCGAGGTTCATGAGGATATCCCCCCTGTCAGTTTTGCCGACATCTCTTTGCAGATGCGCTGGCTTTCCATGGCCGAAAAGGACAAGTACCATCTGGATGTTTTCGATGCCATGCAATAAATTAGTGTTCTGTCGTCCTCCATACTGTTCTTGACAAAAGAGCCGCCTTCTTTTTATTCTACATTTCACATCCCTGATCCTGAACTAAGATGGCGGCTGTTGGTTGTTTTTCAAATGATTGTCCTCCTGACCATGTGGATTAAATGCTTAAGGGAACCAAAAGACGGGTGGCTATTATGAATAGAAATGATTTTGTGATCTCTCATTTGCTGGTTCTTCCGGCTATTTTTGTCTTATTTGCTGTGTTTTACATCACCTCTGCCCAGGCGACGGAGGAGATGGCGGTATATAAGAATAAGAAGCGAACCGGCGATTATGACATGATGAAAAAAGAGCATGTCATCCGTTTTCTTGTTCCCTACAGCAAGACCTATTATTATCTGGATAAAGGGGAACAAAAAGGCCTGACCTATGAATCTATCCGGCTTTTTGAACAGGCCATTAACACCAAAGAGAAGAAAGGGCACGTTAAGATTAAGACTGTTATTATCCCCACCCCAAGAGATCGCCTCTTTAACGATCTGGCCCAAGGTCTTGGGGATGTGGCCGCAGGCAACCTGACCAATACCGCCCAACGCCGAAAGCTTGCAGACTTTGCCGATCCGTTTTATGTGGGCGCCAAGGAGATCATTGTCTCGTCAAAAGACTACAAAAAGATGAATTCCCTGGAAGAATTATCTGGAAAAGAGGTGTATGCCCGCAAATCCAGCAGCTATCATCAAAGCCTGCTTAACGCAAACAATCTCCTGAGAAAGAACGGGAAAAAGGCAATTATTATCAAAGACGCAGATGAGTACCTGGAAGATGAAGATCTGCTGGAAATGGTTAACGCCCGGATTCTTCCCATGATCGTCGTAGATAATCACAAGGCTGCATTCTGGGCACAGATTTTCCCGGATATTGTGCTTCACGATGCCATTGCCTTGCGCAAAGACGGGGAGATCGGTTGGGCGATACGCGAGAACTCTCCTCAGTTAAAGCAGGTCATCAATGATTTTGTCAAAAAGAATAAGGAAGGCTCGCTTCATTTCAATATGTTTGTTAAACGGTACATGAAAGATGCCGGCTATATGAAAAACAATATTTCTGAGAAAGAACGGGCAAAATTTAAGAATCTGGTCTCCCTTTTTCAAAAATACGCAGATAAGTATTCCTTTGACTGGCTGATGCTGGCGGCACTCTCCTACCAGGAGTCCGGTCTGGATCAATCCAAGAAAAGCGATGTGGGGGCCATCGGCATTATGCAGGTCATGCCGGCCACGGCAAAGGATCCCAATGTTGCGGTTCCCGATATCCAGCAGTTGGACAACAATATCCATGCGGGCAGTAAATACCTGCGATTTATAGCTGACCGCTATTTCATGGACCAGGGGATAGATGCGCTTAATCGGCACTTGTTTGCCTTTGCCTCTTACAACGCAGGGCCGGCCCGGGTGAAAAAGTTACGCGAAGAAGCCAAGGCAAACGGCCTGGATTCCAATCGCTGGTTTAATAATGTGGAGCTGATCGCCGCCAAGCGAATTGGAAGAGAAACCGTACAGTATGTCGGTAATATCTACAAATATTATATCGCCTACCGCTTGATCTCTGAAACACAGAAAAAGAAATAACGCAGAAACCAGATTTTTTGTCGTTCATATGGGCGTCTAAAATATTAGGTTGATGGCCCCCTCTGTCAGTTTTACCGGTATTTCTTTGCAGATGCCCGGGCTTCCCTTGACACACAAGGACGTGTGTCATTTTGATCGTTTCATTGCCTTGCAAAATCAAAAAAACGGTCTTGACAATTTGGGGCAGATATTATTCATTTGCTGTTAAAGTCTGTGTGATTTTCATCTCCTCGTTTCGTTTTGAATTAAATATGAACTGGAAGGCTTTATGACCCAATATTCTACCGCGTCACAGTTATTTGATGCCTGTGGTGTGTTGTTTGGTCCGGAAGTTAATGTTTCCCTGGAATTTTTAAAATATCTGCGACCGTCCGGAATTAAGGATGCATACCGCTGCCAGGCGTTTAAAATGCATCCGGATCGGGCGGCGGCATTGGGCCAGGATGAAGACATTTTAAATGACCGGTTTAACACCCTCACCCAGGCCTATGAATGTTTAATCGGTGCCATAAAAGGGGATGGGCGGGTGTTGATGCGGCAGTCAAACTCCAGGGTGTCCAGAACCCGCCCAGGGTATCGAAGAACGGCTGAGACATCCGGTTCAAATCCAGGAAATGATCATTTCTATTCCAGTAACGCGAGCGTACCTAAAAAGAAGCTGTTGATCGGTCAATACCTCTATTATTCCGGCTATATATCCTGGAAAACACTCATTGAGATTATTGTCCGGCAACGCAAAGATCGTCCGCCGATCGGTCAGATCGCCCTTGATTGCGGTTTAATTGATTCTGACCAGCTATGGTATATTCTTGCCCATCGTCATGTGAACGAAAAATTTGGCGATTGTGCCGTTCGAAATGAATATTTTACCCAGCGGAACCTTTTGGTCCTTTTATACAAACAAAAAAAACTTCAACACCCCATCGGCCATTATTTGCTGGAATACGGTTTTGGTCCCGGCGCACTCGACCGGCTGGTTAAAAAGCAGAAACGCCATAACCGGAATGTAGCATTTAGATAACCCGGCTGAATCCGCACTGATCCATGGATGGCCTATCAAAGTTTTTTTAGTTGACAACGCAGCGGTCGTCCGGTAGAAGAGGATGCTCTTTAGCAAGGGGATAACTCAGTGAAATGTTCACGCACTGTTTTACTCGCCATAGATAATCACGGGGGTGTAGTTCAGTTGGTTAGAACGCTAGCCTGTCACGCTAGAGGCCGCGAGTTCGAGTCTCGTCACTCCCGCCACAATATAAAAAGGTTTTCAGTCAGCTGCTGAAAACCTTTTTAATTTGAAGCTTATAAAATTTCAAAAAAAGAGCCTCGGTCAGGATCTGTTCTTTGCTGTGTTACTCCAGCTTTTTTGTGGTGCCCATTCTCAGAGCCCAAGCAAAATTTTTGAGATCGTAAAGTAACAGTAAATACTGGAAAGGTCCATAAACGTTGTAACAAACGGTCCTGTGGCAACGGCCGGATCAATATTAAGCCTTTCAAAAACGAGCGGCACGGTCGTTCCCACAAGTGCTGCAACACTCATGGCTGCAACAATGGCAATGCTGACACTTGAAGCGACAGCCCATGAAAAGGGGTCTGTCATAAATCTGAGCTTGGCCACAGAACCGATCAGGGTGCCGTAAAGCACCCCCAGAATAAATCCGACGCCCAGTTCCTTGGTCAGCATTTTTGTGAAATCCCGGATATTCACCCGGCCCATGGCAATACCCCGCACCATAATCGTGGCGCTCTGGGTGCCGATATTGCCGCCCATGCCCATGATGATGGGAATAAAGGCAACAAGTCCTGTGTATTTTGCCAGGGTGGATTCAAACCCGCCAATGATAAAAGAGTTTGCAATGCCGCCCAGACAGCTCGCCAGCAGCCACGGCATCCGAATCATGGTCCCTTTGATGATCGTCTGGGTTTCCACATACTCCTCACCCACGCCGCCCATCTTCAACATATCTTCTGTGGCCGTTTCGTGCAGAATATCTATGACGTCATCCACCGTGACAATGCCGATGATCCGGTTATCATCATCTGTAACAGGAATGGCCAGATAGTCGTAGCGGGACACCAGCTGGGCAACGACTTCCCGGTCCGTGTAGGGTTTAACAGAAACAATATCCGTGGCCATGAACTCCTTGAGGGGCCTGTTCGGAGACTCCACTACCAACTGGCGAAGTGAGCTGACCCCCACAAGTTTGCCGTAAGAGTTTATGACATAGATATAAAAGGGCATTTCAACATCCAGGTACTTGTTTTGTAATGCTTCAATGACCTCCTTGGCCTTGATGTCTTCTTCCAGGGCAACGTAATCCTTGACCATGAGGCTGCCGGCGGTATCTTCGTCATAGCTCATGATTTGTTCTACATTGTATGACTCTTCCTTTTGCATTTTGGACAGAATATTGTCGGACAGTTCTTCGTCCAGACACCCGAGTAACTCAGCCGCATCATCCGAGGGCATGCGGTCAAAAACATTCACCAGCTTATTGAAATCTATGAATTTGACCAGCGCCACAAAGGTTGTTTCCGGCAGGTGGGAAAAGAGCAGACCAATATCCTCGGGGTTGTCCAGCAGATTGATCAGCTTTTCCTGATTGAGAGGGGTCAGATTTTCCAGAACAATGGACAGGTCTGCCATGTGGGTTTTTTTTATGATATTGAGCAGCTGCTTGTTGGCCCCCCGGCGCAATAATCTTGTGATGCTGGTCTCAAGTATCTGAATTTGTTCTTTTTGCATGGATAAGTTCCCTTTGGGTGTGCAGTATCGAAGTTGTTTTATTCGTTGGGGATAAAAGACTCCGTGCTTCGGTTTTCCTTGTTCTTTTCAATGTATTCAAGAATCAACGTTTCAATAATGGCCTGGATGCTGGTCTCTTTTTCAATGGCCAGAATCTTAAACTCCTTGAGCATTTTTTTGTCCAGCCTTAAAGATGTATTGACCTTTTTTATTTTCACCATGTTGAATCCTTGTTCGTTCATATTTTAAAGCATGACATAATGACGTCATTAAATCAACATGTCAATATTGCGAATTCAACGGCAACGTTACCATATCGAAATGTTCCTGATTTTAAATTTGACTCACATCCGCATATTCAATATGGTTTTGTTTTTAAGGGCGGATCATTGCTCGCGTTTGAACCGTGTGATCCATGCAGGTGTGAGATGAAAAAAAATCCAGGTCCGGATCTGGCCGGACATGACATATTGGGGCAGACAAGCCGAATTCCGGCGGATATGATGTGGTTGCTCGCATTTTCCCGCCTATGCAACCGTGCCATGCTCCATGCCGGTGACAGCACAGAACTTATGGATGCCATCGTAAGCGCGGTGGAGAATCAAACACCTTATCATTCGGTTTGCTTTAAATCTGTTGGTCCCCGTGAACCCGGTTCAGGCAAGGATGACATGGGCACCTTGAAAACCGATGTGGATACCGAACTTCCCAAGCCTGTTCAGGAACGTTTGGGGCTGAAAGGCGGAACCACGGCCGCTGCGTTTTATTTCCCCATACATAATACGTGTGAACAGGCCGTCAATTGCCTGGTTCTCTATGTCCCCGGCGGATATGTGCCCGGTGCTCTGGAAATCGGGGTTTTAGAGGTGCTTTCGGCTGACCTTGGTAAAACCCTGCACCGGCTGAACAAGGATAAAGGCGTTGAGGACCGGATTCTGGAACTGACCCGCCAAAAGGAGATGTACCACAGCGTTTTTGAAAACACCGGCACCGGCACGATCATCATTGATCCGGATATGCTGATTCTTTATGTGAATGCCAAATTTATGGATCTGGTGGGGCTTGAGCGCCATGAAATCGAAAATCGGATGCGGTGGTCCCAGTTTGTGGTGCCCGGCGACAATGAAATGATGCAAAACTATCATTACGGCCGGCGAAAGGGGCGTGACGGTATCCCCACCGAATACGAGTGCCGGATTTTTGCCAAGTCCGGGGATATTCGATACATCGATATGAAGGTGGGCATGATTCCCGGGACCGGCAAAAGTATCGCGTCGTTTATGGACATTACAAAAAGAAAGCTTGCCGAGAATCGCCTGCGGCAAAGCGAGGCCCGGCTTAGTGATATCATTCGTACGTTTGAGGGGTTGATCTATACCACATCCGAAGATTACCGGGTTGAGTTCATGAATGACGCGTTGCAGGAGAAGGCGGGGCGAAGCGGGGTGGGTGAGAAATGCTATCGGGTGGTTCACGGCCTGGAGTCTCCCTGTCCGGGATGCCGGCTTGGGCTGGTCCTGTCCGGTGAAACCCGCCGATGGGAACTCAAAAGTCCCCGGGATGGCCGGTGGTACTGGTCCATTCAATCTCCGGTCTACGACAACCGAGGGCGGATTGTGAAAGCCCAGACCATCCACATGGACATCACAGACAGAAAACGCCGGGAGGAGAAGATCAGCGAAGATGCGGATCTGCTCAGAAATGAAAACATCGTTCTTCGGTCTGCCATGAAAGAACGCTACCGGTTCGAAAACATCGTGGGCAAAAGCCGGGCCATGCAGAAGGTGTATGAACTGGTGGTCCGGGCGGCAGCAAGTAACGCCCATGTGATTATCTATGGCGAATCGGGCACCGGAAAAGAGTTGGTGGCCCGTGCAATTCATAATTTGAGCAACCGGTGTGAAAAACATTTTGTACCCGTTAACAGCGGGGCGATCAGTGAGCATATTATAGAGAGTGAATTCTTCGGTTACCGCAAGGGAGCCTTCACCGGCGCTGAAAAGGATAAGGAGGGGTTTCTCGGCACCGCTGACGGCGGTACCTTGTTCCTAGATGAAATAGGGGATATCGGTCCCAACCTTCAGGTTAAGCTGCTTCGGGCCATTGAAGGCGGCGGGTACACCCCTGTGGGGGGGACCCGGGTGGTTAAGCCAGACCTGAGGATTGTGGCTGCCACAAATAAAGATTTAAGGCGCCTGGTGGAAAGAGGATTGATGCGCGAAGATTTCTTCTACCGGGTCCATATTATTCCCATTCGGCTGCCTGCCCTTCGGGACCGCAAGGAGGATATTCCGCTGCTGGTGGACTATTTTTTATCCGCCTTTGGTGGTGATCAGCAGATTCCTCCTGTGGGGGGCAAAATGATGGAGGTGTTTCTTCGCCATGACTGGCCTGGAAATGTCCGGGAACTTCAGAATGTGCTTCACCGTTATATGACCCTGGGGAAAATTGATTTTACCGGTAATGCTCTGGACCAAACGGTTGACAGCAGCGAACCGGTCTCTTTTGTCCGGGAAGCATCGCAGCCATGCGGACCCTTGAATGAAGTTGTGGCTGGGTTTGAAAAGGAGGCTATTCTGAAAGCGTTGGAAGAAAACCGGTGGCAAAAGTCTAAAACAGCTGTTGCCCTTGGCGTTCACAGAAAAACCTTGTTTACCAAAATGAAAAAATTGGGGATCGAATAGCCTCAATATGTGGCGATTCAGCCACAATTTCGTAATGTCTTGAAATTTTAATAAAATTATTTAATTTGTATTATTTTATTTTATTTTGTGTGGCGGTATCGCCACACATCCTGCCTGACTGCCTATCTTAAAAATAGTTCTAAATACAATAATAATTTTAAAAACAGTATGTTATGTCGTATCGCTTGCTGATTGGTATAATTATTGCTGCCGATATCTAAAGTTTTTTGAACAAGCGTTCAGTTTTTTTTTGACCATATATACACAAAAAAGGAGCTGTTTAACATGAGCCTCATGACAGAGTACCGGCAAAAGTTGTCAACCGCACCCAATGCCGTATCCGCAGTTAAATCAGGGGACTGGGTTGATTACGGCGCCTTTTTAACCGCACCTGAGACCCTTGATGCCGCATTGGCCATGCGAATCCATGAACTCAATAATGTCAAGGTCAGGGCTCTTGCCTTTCCGGGGGTTGCCGCCGTTGCTGCAGATCCGGGTGAAGGCCGCGTGATTTATAACTCCTGGCACTTCAGCAGCGCAGATAGAAAGCTCCACGACAGAGGGAATTGCCATTTCATTCCCTTTATTTACCATGAAGGTCCCTCCCATTATAAGCAGAATATCAAAACCAACGTCTGTATGCTTAAAACCGCACCCATGGACCGGTTCGGTTATTTTAACTTCGGGATTGCCAACTCCTTTCAAAAGTCAATCATCGAAAATGCAGATACGGTCATTGTGGAAGTCAATGAAAATATGCCCTGCTGCCTGGGAGGGGCCAACGAATCGGTTCACCTTCGTGATGTGGATTTTGTGGTGGAGACCGACAATAAGCCCCTTGTGACCCTGCCTGATCCGGTTATTTCACAGATAGATAAAAAAATTGCAGCAATGATCGTAAGCCAGGTTGAAGACGGCTCCTGCATCCAGCTTGGCATCGGTGGTATGCCCAATGCGGTGGGCAAAATGATTGCCCAGTCAGATCTCAAGGACTTGGGTGTTCACACGGAAATGCTTGCCGATGCCTACCTGGATATGTATGACGCCGGAAAAATCACCAATCTTAAAAAACGCCGTGATCCGGGACGCATGGTCTACACCTTTGCCCTGGGCAGCGACCGTTTGTATGATTTTTTGAACAACAATCCTGTCTGTGCAAGTTTTTCTGTGGATTACACCAACAAGCTGAGCCATATATCTGATAACGACAAGACCGTCTCCATCAATAACGCCATTGAGGTGGATCTTTACGGCCAGGTCTCTTCGGAGTCCTCCGGTTTCAGGCATCTTACCGGCACAGGCGGCCAGTTTGACTTTGCCTACGGCGCCTACCACGCCAAAGGGGGCAAGTCATTTATCTGCCTGAGTTCCACGGTCAAGGACCGGGCCGGCAATGTTAAATCCAGAATCCGGCCTGTGTTTGATACAGGTACCATTGTTACCCTGCCACGAACGATCACCCAGTATGTTGTCACGGAATATGGCATGGTCTCCCTGAAAGGCAAGTCCACCTGGGAACGGGCCGAAGCCCTGATCAGCATTGCTCATCCGGACTTTCGGGACCAATTGATCCGGAATGCCGAGAAGATGCATATCTGGACCATGGAGAACCACTCTGTCAGACCCTATTTCGTGGCCTGACAGGTCATTTCCGCTTAATGATTGTATACAGCCTTAAAGTCAGCGTTTTAGAAAAAATATTTTGGAACCATGGGTGTAAAACCCCCGTGACCCTTGTAACCTTAAAAAAAGCTAATATAAAGGACAAAGTCTTATGGCACAATTGATTGCAGATCGAAGGGATGTGGATTTCGTATTACATGAGCAACTGGACGTGGGCAAATTAAGCACCCATGACCAATTTGCCGAGTTCAAGAAAAAGACCGTAGATTTAATCGTAAGCGAAGCCAGAAATCTTGCAATTAAAGAGATCCTGCCCCTTCAGACGATCAGTGACGAAGGCTGCACGTTTAATGCCGGTGAAGTAAAAGTACCCGAGGCCTTTCACAGTGTATACGCCGCCTATAATGAAGGTGAATGGCTGGGGATGACCGATGATCCCGAATGGGGCGGGCAGGGGATGCCCCATGCCGTTGCTATGGCGGCCAACGAGTATTTTTACGGGGCGTGCAACTCCTTTATGCTTTACAACATGCTTACCCACGGCGCAGCCAAGCTTGTGGAGAAATTCGGCACGGATGAGCAAAAGCAGATCTATCTTGCAAATATGCTGTCCGGAAAATGGTCAGGCACCATGCTGTTGACAGAGCCCAATGCGGGGTCCGACCTTGCTGCAGTTGAAGCCACGGCCAAACCCAACGGGGACGGCACCTATTCTCTGTTCGGCAACAAAATTTTCATCTCCGCCGGTGAGCATGACATGGTTGAAAACATCATCCACCCGGTTCTGGCCAGAATCGAAGGGGCTCCCGAAGGCATTGCCGGTATCTCCCTGTTCCTGGCACCCAAGTTCAGGGTAAACGCCGACGGCACCCCGGGGGAATTCAACGATGTGGTCTGTACCGGCATTGAGCACAAAATGGGCCTGCACGGCAATGCCACCTGTTCGCTGACCCTGGGTGGTAAATCCGGATGCATCGGCACCCTTTTGGGCCAGGAAAATAAAGGCGTGGCCGCCATGTTCGAAATGATGAATGAAGCACGTCAGATGGTCGGCCTCCAGGGCTTTGCCAATGCCTCTGCCTCATATATGTATGCGCTTAATTATGCCCGGGAACGGATTCAGTCCCGGGAACTCAAAGCCCCGGCCGGTTCAAAACCGGTCTCCATCATTCGCCATCCGGATGTGAAGCGCCAGCTGATTACCATGAAGTCTTATGTGGAAGGGCTGCGCAGTCTCAATTACTTCTGCGCCATGTGCCATGACATGGTTGCCGTGACCACGGATGCAGACGAGAAAGCCCATTATGAATATTTACTTGAGGTTCTGACTCCCATTATTAAAGGGTATGGCACGGATAAATCCTTTGAGGTGTGCAACCAGGGTATCCAGATCTACGGCGGTTACGGGTTTATTGAGGAGTTCCCCGTGGCCCAGCTGCTCAGGGATTCCAGAATTTTTATGCTGTACGAGGGTACCAACGGTATCCAGTCCATTGATCTCATGGGTCGCAAACTCTCCATGAAAAAAGGCGCGGCTTTCAATGCACTGCTTATAGAGATCAAGAAAACCTTTGCCATGGCCAAAGAAGCCGAAGGTCTTGAAGATCTCACCGCCCGGCTGGAAGGGTTTTTCAATACCTACACAGAGGTGGCCGCCGAACTGCAGGCCAAATCCAGGTCCGAAGAATTTTTGACCGCCTATGCCTTTTCATATCCGTTCATGGAGGTCACAGGCGACCTTGCCATGGCCTGGATGCTGTTATGGCGCGCCGCAACCGCCACAGCCAACAAAGGTAAAAAGAAAAAAGACGACATGTTTTATGACGGACAGATCAAGACCGCCCGGTTTTTTATCAATCAGGTCATTTCCTCAACCGCAGGAAAATTGGATGCCCTTAAGGCATTTGACAATGCAGTCGTTGAGATGGATGAAGCTGCCTTTGGAAGCAAGTAGGCGGATTTTTTACCAAGGAGAAATCTTATGAAAGATGTTGTAATTGTTAGCGGTGCCCGTACTGCCATCGGCAGTTTCGGCGGGGTGCTGAAAACCGTCTCATCCGTGGATTTGGGTGCCGTGGTGATCCGGGCTGCCATGGAAAGGGCAGGGCTCCGGCCCGAGGTCAGTGACGAGATGCTGGCCTTTGCACCGGATAAACTCAGGGACCGGGGCAAGACCGAGCTGGAAGAAAAATATGGAAACTGGAACATTGATGCCGTCCCCGTTGCGGTGGATGAGGTGATCATGGGTAATGTGCTCCAGGCAGGACAGGGCCAAAGTCCCGGCAGGCAGGCCATGATCCGGGCGGGGATTCCCAAGGAAACCTATGGCTTTACGGTGAATAAAATATGCGGGTCAGGGCTCAAATCCATTGCCATTGGCGCTTCCTCCATCATGAGCGGCCAGGCCGATGTGGTGATTGCCGGCGGCCAGGAGAGTATGAGTAACGCTCCCATGGCCATGCCGGCTGCCCGGTGGGGATATCGCATGGAGGTCTCCGGAAAAGGGGAGATCTATGACCTGATGGTCTACGATGGCCTCTATGAGATTTTTAACGGATATCACATGGGCGTGACGGCTGAAAATATTGCCGAACTTTACAATATCTCCCGGCATGACCAGGATAAACTCTCCTGCCTGAGCCATGCAAGGGCCCGTGAAGCCATTGCAAACGGCACGTTCAAAGAAGAGATTGTTCCGGTGACCACCCGTACCCGCAAGGCCGAGGTGATTGTCGACACCGATGAGCGGCCTATGGAAACCTCCATGGAAAAGATGGCCAAGATGAAACCGGTGTTTAAAAAGGACGGGTCTGTCACGGCGGGCAATGCATCGGGAATCAATGACGGCGGCGCGGCCGTTGTTATGATGAGTGCAGACAAGGCCAAGGAATTGGGGCTGACACCCTATGTCAAGATCAAAGGGTTCGCCACCGGCGGTGTGGACCCGGCATATATGGGACTGGGACCGATTCCTGCCGTTCGCCGGGTGTTGAAATCCACCGGTATGTCCATCAAAGACATGGACATCATTGAGCTGAACGAGGCATTTGCCGCCCAGGCGTTGGGGTGCATGATCGAGCTGGACATTGATCCTGAATTTGCCAACCAGCTGGGCAGCGGCATTTCCCTGGGGCACCCCATTGGGTGCACAGGCGCCCGGCAGATGGTTACCCTGATCCATGAGATGAAACGCAAAGGCTACGGCACAGGGCTTGTGTCCATGTGTATTGGCGGGGGTATGGGAATGGCCATGGTCGTGGAGAATGTGAGCAAATAACAACTGAAATTGACGAAAGGTCATAGATTGATATGAAACAAATATGTGTAATCGGTGCCGGCACCATGGGTGCCGGCATTGCCCAAGTGTTTGCCGTCAATGGCTATATGGTGGTGTTACGGGATATTAAGCAGGAATTTGTTAACAACGGCATTTCGATCATTTCTAAAAATTTGACTCGCATGGCATCCAAGGGAAAACTGGAAGAGGTGATGATCCAGCCGATTCTTGGCCGGATTATCGGTACCACAGATTCCGAAAGTGCCCAGGATTGCGATCTTGTGGTGGAAGCTGCCGTGGAAAATATGAAGATCAAAAAGCAGATTTTCAGTGAGCTTGACAGCATTTGCAAGCCGTCAACCATCCTGGCCACCAACACGTCGTCCCTTTCCATTGCCGAGGTGGCCACGGCGACCAAACGTCCGGACAAGGTAATCGGGATGCACTTTTTTAACCCGGCACCTGTCATGGCCCTCATTGAGATCATCAAAGGGGTCGCCACATCCGACGAAACTTTTGACGCGGTAAAGGCCTTGGCCCTGGATCTTGGCAAAGAACCGGTGCAGGTGGATGAAGCCCCGGGATTTGTGGTGAACCGCATATTGATTCCCATGATCAACGAAGCGGCTGCCATTTATGCCGAAGGCGTTGCCAGTGCCCAGGATATTGATACGGCCATGAAACTGGGTGCCAACCACCCCATCGGCCCCCTTGCATTGGGAGACCTGGTCGGCCTGGACGTCTGTCTGGCCATCATGGATGTGCTTTACGACGAGTTTAAGGATTCCAAGTACAGGGCGACCCCCCTGCTGCGAAAATATGTCCGTGCCGGTCGGCTCGGTCGAAAAAGCGGCCAAGGGTTTTATGAGTATTAATATCAGCTAAAAAATGCATTGGGTGTTTTGATTTTTTTTATTCATCTATGATAACAGCGAATTACAGAAACCACAAAAGTCTGACAACTAATCTTAAATGAGTTGAATCAAAATAACCTTACCCTTCGGGAGCCTTCTGTGGTCGTAAATTCGATCACAGGGGGCTTGCATTTTTTAGATATAAAATTGTGGCGATCCCCAAGACATCGGTTTTGCCCGATGGGGTTTGATTGCGTCTGAACTTTCATTTCTACTGTTTTATCCCCTCCATTAATTTCGTTTTAATGATAAAATAACCTCGTAATTTTTCGTGCATTTGTTTACAAATTGTAATAGGGGGTCTGGTTTTTATAGTCGCCTATTATTGCAATAAATTTTAACAATTTTTTATATTTTTGATATGTTTTTTTATAAAATTATAATGATGGAAATAGTTAATTTGTTTTGTTATCATAGATATGAATAATCAATTTGATCCGGTCTAATTCACTCATCTATAATATCAATTAAACTTATGATATGAAATCATAACAGCAATAACGGAGGTATTATGGACACCAATTCCAGTAACGATTTTTATGAAAGATTAGAAGCAAAAGGGGTCTCACGAAGAGATTTTCTCAAGTACTGTACAGCCCTGACTGCTACCATGGGTTTGTCATACTCATTTGTGGGGGAAGTGGCTGCAAAGATTGAAAAAGCCGCTGCCTTGCGTCCCCCGGTGGTGTGGCTGCACTTTTCTGAATGTACCGGATGTTCAGAAGCATTTTTAAGGACTCCGGATGTGGGCGGCATCATCCTGGAAACCATTTCCGTAGAATACCATGAAACCATCATGGTTGCCTCCGGTGAACAGGCAGAACAAAACCTGCACCATGCTGTTGAAGAATATAAAGGCAAATTTATCTGCATTGTGGAAGGTGCGATTGGTACCAGCCACAAAGGCTCTTATGGCAGAGTTTCCGGCAAAACATTTTTGGAAATTGCCAAGGAAGTCATTCCAAAAGCGGCGGCAACCATCTGTGTGGGAACCTGTTCCGCATACGGCGGCATCTCTGCTGCTGCACCCAACCCCGGTGGGTATAAAGGCGTAAAAGATGCCATCGGTGTTGATACCATCAATCTGCCGGGCTGTCCCTTCAATCCTTTGAATCTGCTTGGCACCATCCTCAAGTATCTTAACAACGAAGAGATGGAACTCGATGATTACGGCAGACCCATGTTCGCTTATGGGGAAACCGTCCATGATAACTGTCCTCGTCTCGAACATTATGAAAACGATGAATTCGTCGAGGAATTTGGTTCCAAAGAAGCCAGGCTTGGCTACTGTCTGTA
Organism: uncultured Desulfobacter sp.; assembly: GCF_963666145.1. Taxonomy (NCBI): domain Bacteria; kingdom Pseudomonadati; phylum Thermodesulfobacteriota; class Desulfobacteria; order Desulfobacterales; family Desulfobacteraceae; genus Desulfobacter; species uncultured Desulfobacter sp. Next base: position 3,382,848 of record NZ_OY762614.1, read on the forward strand.
TAAATTAGGCTGTAAAGGCCCCAATACCTATAATAATTGTCCTACCGCGAAATTTAACGACGCCACAAGTTTTCCCATTCAGGCAGGCCATCCCTGCATTGGCTGCAGTGAGCCTGACTTCTGGGATGAATTTACGCCGTTTTATGAGGAAAGCTAATAATATTGCATGATTTTTAGCACAGATCTGCGTAATTGTTCGCGGTACATCATCTAAACCGCTTATGCGGTAAATAATTCATACAATTAAATACAGCACATATGATGTGAAAGGATAATATTATTATGGGTAAAAGAATTATTGTTGACCCCATTACCAGAATAGAAGGGCACCTTAGAATTGAGGTGGAAGTGGCAAACGGAAAGGTGACGGACGCCTGGTGTTCCGGGCAGATGTTCAGGGGCATCGAGGTCATGCTCCAGGGACGTGATCCCCGGGATGCCCACCATTTTGTACAGCGCTCCTGCGGCGTTTGTACCTATGTCCATGCACTGTCTTCGGTACGCGCGGTGGAAAAGGCCTGCAACATTGAGATCCCGGAAAATGCACGGATTGTTCGTAACCTTCTGCACGGCAGTCAGTTCCAGCATGACCACATTGTTCATTTTTATCATCTGCATGCCCTGGACTGGGTGGATATTGTCAGCGCCCTGTCTGCAGATCCGGCCAAGACAGCAAAACTGTCTGAAAACGTATCCGGACGGCCCCAGAATTCCACCTATTTTAAAGAGGTTCAAACCCGACTTAAAACTTTTGTGAACAGCGGGCAGCTGGGACCCTTTAACAATGCATATTGGGGACATTCAGCCTACAAACTGCCGCCCGAAGCCAACCTTATGGCCGCTTCCCATTATATCGAAGGGTTGAAACTCCAGGCCAAGGCTGCGCGCATGCACGCGATTTTCGGCGGTAAAAATCCCCATCCCCAGTTCCTGGTTGTCGGTGGTATTACCTCCGTAAGGGATCTGACCCCCGAAAGAATTGACGAATTTACCCAGATCTGGAAAGAGACCAAGGATTTTATTAACGAAGTATACCTGCCAGATCTGCTGGCCATTGCATCCTTTTATAAGGATTGGGGTGCAGTCGGCGGCAACAATGATACCTATCTTGCCTATGGCGAATTCCCCCAGAAGCATATTGATGACGACTTGCTGATGCCCGGCGGTGTTGTGGACGCAAACCTCTCTTACTCGGCTGTGGACACAGACAAAATTGCGGAAGATGTGACCCGGGCCTGGTATGAAAAAGGCGAGCCCAAACATCCCCTTTCCGGAGAAACCAAACCCATCCCCGGAGAGGTGACCTACAATACGGACGATAAATATACCTGGATAAAGGCGCCTAGATATGCCGGTAAAGCGGCCGAAGTCGGTCCCCTGGCCCGTGTGCTGATTGCCTACGCCAAGGACCACGGCCAGGTGAAAAAATTGGTCGATCATACCCTCAAGACCCTTGGCGTGGGAAAAGAGGCCCTATTTTCCACCCTTGGCCGGACAGCCGCACGTGCCATTGAAACCGTGGTTATTTCAGATGCCATGGAAGGCTGGATTGAATCATTAAAATCAAATATCGCAGCGGGTAATAAAAAGACCTATCAGTCCTGGACCATGCCGGACAAAGGCCAGGGTGGCGGTCTCAATGATGTGCCCCGGGGAGCGCTGGGACATTGGATTGACATTGAAGGCGGTAAAATTAAAAATTATCAGTATGTGGTCCCCTCCACATGGAATTTTGGTCCCCGGGACAGCAAAAAACAACGGGGCCCTGTGGAAAAAGCCCTGGTGGGTACGCCGGTGGCTGATCCGTCCAAACCGTTGGAAGTACTGCGGACCGTTCATTCCTTTGATCCGTGTATTGCATGTGCGGTTCACGTGATTGATCCCTACACCAACCAGACCTACGAGGTCAAAGTTATTTAATTTCGCTTCTGGCGTACTTAGAATCCTGGTTGCGGCGGTATTACCGCCGCAACTTTTAATTTTTATATAATGGACAGATACATTGTTTATGGATGTGAATAATATAACCGTGCTGGGTGTGGGAAATATCCTTTACACCGATGACGGTGTCGGTATACGGGTTGTTGAAGCCCTTGAAAAAGGGTACGAATTTTCTGACAATGTCGATATTATCGACGGCGGTGTTCTCGGGGTGAATCTGCTGGGGGTTATCTCCAATGCCGGCCGCCTTATTGTGGTGGATACCGTACTCAATCACGGTCAGCCGGGAGATCTGCATCGCCTTGACCATGATCAGATTCCCAACAGGATTCTGGCGAAAAATTCGTTGCATCAGGTGGATCTCATTGAAGCATTGACCTTGTGCAACGCCCTGGACCATGTGCCTGAAACCACCATTATCGGCGTTGAACCCAAGGATATTGAAAGTTTAGGCGAAGACCTGAGTCCGGAAGTCGGAGTCCGGCTGGATGACCTTGTGCAAAATGTTCTTGAAGAAATCATCCGCCTTGGCGGTTCCTTTGAGCCTAAAGCATAACTTTGGGTAGCCGTATTTGTGCGGTTAATCACCTGTTTTATCTCTTGTATGGATCATTTGAAATTTGTTACCTTGTTGCGGGAAGGCTATATATGATTGATCGGTAAAAGAGAAGGGTGAACATGTCCAGAAGAATTTCCCCGGCATGGTGGCCGGTTTTCGCGTTGGCGTCTCCGGTTCTTTTCCCGCTGCTGTTTATTAAGAACCGTCGCCATAAACAAAACGTTGAAAAATCGCAGAGCCTTAATAAACGGCGCATGGAAAATGCGGGAGTTCTGGAACTGCCTGAACTTGAGCAGTTTGAATTGACCGTTCTTTTGGAACAACATGCCGCCCCGGGCTTTTTAGCCGCTCCGGGGGTGTCCTATGCCATTAAAACAGATAGGGGCTCAATACTTTTTGATCTGGGATTCGGCCCTGAAATGCTGGCGTTGGCCCACAATGCGGCGAAACTGAATTTTAAACTCGATCAGGTTGACGCGCTGGTCATATCCCACCTGCATCCGGATCATATGGGGGGATTTAAAGCGTTTCGAAATAATCGGATCGCCATGCCCCGAGAATGGGGAAAACCTGATGGGATGGTCTGTTTTACACCGGGAGAAGTTGATGCGGATGGATTTGAAACCCGGATTGTTCAACGCCCCGGTATGCTGACCCCGGGTATAGCCTCCACAGGACCTCTGGCCAGAAGCCTTTTTTTTATGGGGTGGACCGAGGAGCAGGCCATCGTTGCCCGTCTCAAAAATAAAGGATTGGTCGTGATCACCGGATGCGGCCACCCAACCATCGAAACCATCGTTCAGATGGTAAAGCACCTTTCAAATGAACCCATCTATGCCATTGGCGGCGGCCTTCACTTTCCTGTTACCGACAGTCCCCTTCGCAAACCCGGCCTTAAGGTACAAATGATTTGGGGGACGGGAAAACCGCCCTGGCAGAAAATCACAAAGCAGGATCTTGAACAGACCATTGATAACCTGAACGCCGTCAATCCCAGGCATATATTCCTTTCTCCCCATGATACCTGTGCGTATGCACTTCAAAGATTTAAGTATGCTCTTAACTGCCAGGCGCATATTCTTGAATCCGGTGCAACATATTCGCTTTAACGGCAATTGCATCGGGCCGGATTGCGAATCGTAACACGATAAAAAAACAAAATAGATGAAAGAGAAACTTGTCCCCGTTCAACTTTCTGTATAGAATACATCATACGTATTAAAACATGAAAGGCGAAAAAACGGTTTGCGACCGTTATAAGGATGACTGACCGATGAGAATATGGCCCCTAGTGTTAAAGGCGCCTCAATACCTTAGTTTCTGGATGCTGGTGGATATTGCATATGTTTTTTTGCTCTCTTTTTTCCTAAATGCCGTTATTCCATTGAGCTTTTCTAAATTTATTTTTGTACATTTTCTGGCTATTGGTGTCGGATCCATGGTGATGTTCACCGGCCTGGGTGCAGGTATCCTCTGGATACCGGTTCTAACCTTTCTGGATATTCGGCCTTCCGAGGCTGTTGCCATTTCTATATTTACCCAGATTGCCGGCAAGGGAACCGGTTCTCTGACCTATTTTTTCAATGGTATGGTTGATGTCAAAACTGCTGTGGCATTTATTCCCATGGCGCTGACAGGTGTAACCATTGGATTTTTATCCAGTTTTTACATCTCCAGGGGGTGTGAACAGCTTTTGCTCTACATTTTTGTGGTCATTGCCGCCTATCTTCTGATCCGGACCATTCAATCTTTAAAAAGCCCGGATTCGGTCATTGACAAGCGGCATGTTATCCCCGCGCCCATCATTTATGCCAAAAGTTATCCTGTGGTCCTTTTGTCTTCATTTTTCACGGGACTGTTAAGTATCGGTAATACGGATTGGCTTGTCCCCCATATGACCCTTAAACTCAAAATGCCGACCTCCCGTGCCGTGGCCACGAGTTTGCTTATCATGTTTGTGACCATTCTATTTTACCTTTGCCTGACCTGCATCAGTGTCTGGCAGGGATATGCATCCTGGCCCCACGGCACCCATCTGTTATTTGCCACCTGCAGCGGAGTTATCGTGGGCGGGCAGATCGGCACCCGTCTGGTTCGCATTCCATGGTTTGAGAGATACCAGAAACATACGTTTATTGTGTTGTTAGGCGTCTCCATCGTTCATTTGCTGTTTTGAATGAGCCTTTAGGCGTAATCCGCAAATAAAATAGGGCGGCCCCCTGAAAGAACCGCCCTTTGAGTTGTCGATGGTAATTTATAGTATTGGAATCTGCGATCCTTAGTTTTTTCTTCTGACTGCAGCAAGAATGATAAGGCCCGTGCTCAGCAAAAGTCCGGCACCCGGTACGGGTACGGCGGATGCATAGGTCTCTGCCCCCAGCACAATATTAACCTCTTCGCCTTCACTATAGTTGTAAGTATATGTCAGTGTTCCCAGGTCATCTAAGCCGTCGCTCATGCCGTTATACGCATCGAAATAAATGCTGTCTAAATAGCACTCTTCATCATTGATGAGCAGATAAACAAGCGCTTCGGCATATGCCGTACTTGAAGCAGAAATTTCAAAATTATAGTTAATAGAAATGGTAAAGTTCCCGGCTTCTGTAGCGGTAAAGGAAATGCCGTATTCGGCTATGGCGTCCGAAGTTGTAGCTGTTGCAGGATTGTCCACAGAGACACCGGCATAAATATCTTTGTAATCGTCCGCTACATCTGCCTCGGCCCAGGCCCAGTTATCGTCATTAACCTCAATAAGCGCTTCACTTGTTGATGATGATGTGTGGGTTTGATCTGCGTATTGTGCAGACGCGTAATAGCTGATGGACGTCGTAATATTTGAATTTAAATTGAGTTGAATGGACGAGAAATCCAAAGATGCTTCAGCCCAGCCCGAAGAACTTGCAAACGCAATAGTCGATGCACATGCAACCCAGCAAACAGCTAAAATCGCTGCAAAAGTTAATTTAATCTGTTTCATTGTTTTATTTCCTTCTCAAAATTTATTTTAAGCATCCAGTCCGGCTTAAAGTGGTAGACAAATCCGCCCACAGCCGCCGTAAATGGGGCCACAGTAACAAGGCCAAAGCTTCCCACAAGAGTGTTAAGCACTTCGGCTGCGACAAAGTTAATGTTAAAAAAATTGATCAGGGGAACCCCCTGGGCCATGAAAAGCATCATCATGGTCATGTATCCCCCGGAGTAGGCCAGAAGCAGGGTTGTGGTCATGGTGCCGATCACCGCCCTGCCCACGGACATTCCCGACCGGATATGGTCTTTTAATGAAATGTCCGGGTTGTTCTTTTTCACCTCATCCATGGACGCCGCAATGTCCATGGCAAGGTCCATCACTGCGCCGGATGATGCGATAAAGATACCGGCAAGAAAAATCCGGGTGATTTTTAAATCATAAAAACCGGAATAAAGAAGGGTTTCAGCAAAGGGCCGGACCGCACCGTGAATCCTGAAACTTTCGTTGAAATAAAGCGCCAGGATACAGGTGAATACCAGGCCCATAAACGCCCCTAAAAATGTCACGGTTCCCCGCCGGGTAAGCCCACCCACCAGAAAACTGATGGCAAGGGTTAAAAAGCCCACCACAGCCAAGGCAATGGGAATGGGGTCATACCCTTTGAGGAACAAGGGAACCAGTATTTTCCAGAGCATAAGTCCCGCCAAAGCAAAGGAGAGCAACGCCTTGAGCCCGGTCCATCCGCCGACAGTCATCAACAGCAACGCAAATAACCCCAGAAGCCATACCTCTTGGCTGATACGGTAATGACCGTTGCTGTAAGCTGTTTTGATTTTACCGTTGAAAACTGTGTACTGAACCTGGATAACCTGGCCTTTTACATAAATTTCGTCCAGCTCCATTTTTCCCTTCAAGGCATTGATGGCGCGCGTCTTTTCGCCTTTAAAGGGGCCGGTCAGCATTTCAACCTCAAGGTCCTGGGTCCCCGCTTTTACAATGGCATGGACCATGATATCGGCATTGTCCACGGAAAGAACCCGTGCCTGGTCATAATGGGAGTCTTTGGACACCAGATTGTCATATCCAGTCGGCAAAACAAACAAAACCCAGCACAGTCCGGCAAATAACAATACCAGCAGCAGATCCGGGTTCGCTTTTAAATAGGCTTTCACTTCTTCTTTAATCCGTTAAAAAGTTAATGGAATGCCGCACCTTAAAAAGCGCGGCCTTCCGTAAAAATTAATTGTTAAGATTTACACCCATAACCTGGGCTATTTTCTTTGCAATGTCGGTATTGTCATAGAACCCGTCGAAGATGGATTCATTTTTACCTTTTGCCAGAACCATTACAGGTACACCGGTATGGGAGTAGGAGGTAAAGGCAATACCGGCTCTGTTGTTCAGGATGTGGGTCAGGGTTACGGTCAGGGCTTCATAGCCGCCATACAGCGCGTAATCCTCTTCCGATCCGGTAATGGCCGAACCTGTCATGGTACGGTCAAACGCATTCTCAAGCCGGGTTTTCTGGTAATCGGTCAAGTCGTCATCCGTATCGGCTGAAAGGCTGGCACCGTCCAGGCCGAAATTGGCATAAATGATCTGCCACATATCGGCATCAATGTCGGCGACGCCTGAATGATTTGTTTTATAGTCTGCCAGAACATGGGCATCAAAATACTCAAACGACATGGTCTGTTTTGCAAGGGTCTCAAAGGCTGTATCGTAACCGGTGGTTGAAAAACCAAGGGTCATGCCACCGCACTCATGGTCCCCGGTGATAACAATGAGGGTGTCATTGGGATGTGATGCATAGAAATCAAGGGCTTTTTTGATGGAATCGTCAAAGGCTATGGTGTCTTCAATGGCAGCCCTGGCATCATTGGCATGGCAGGCCCAGTCAATTTTACCCCCTTCAACCATCATGAAAAAACCGGCATGGTTATTGTCCAGCAGGCGGATGCCTTGTTCGGTGAAATCAGCCAGGGACATGCCGTTTACAGTGGCACGGTCCATGTCATAATACAAAGCGCCTGTGTGGCCGCCGGCATCCTGGGCAGCGTTGAAAGCGATGACCCGGGTACCGTTGTCCACGGCCTGAAGTGAAGCCAGATCGGTGGTGATGGTGAAGCCATTCGCTGTTGCAGTTTCTTCTACAGACGCTTCAGCAGAGGTGTTCCAGAAACCGCCGCCGAAGAAGTCAAAATCGCTGTTGGCGAGCTGGGTGGCGATGTCAAGGTTGTTTTTCCGGGTTGCGGTATGGGAGTAAAAAACGGCCGGGGTTGCATGGTTGATGGTCACGGAGGAGATAATGCCCACTTTCATGCCGGCTTCTTTGGCTTTTTCAGCAAGGGTGTTATAGTTCGTGGTGGTGGTGGGATCCATGGAAATCACGTTGATGTCGGTCTTCATCCCACAGGCAAGGGCGGTACCGGCTGCTGCAGAACCGGTGATGAACCGGTTGTTGGCAAAGGTGGTGGACATGCCCTGCACCGGGAACTCAGTGCTCATGGCCAGAAGATCCGCTTTGGTGCTGCCGTCAACGGTATCATCTTCTGCAAGTTGCGCAAGATATGCTTCGGCAGCATGGATCTGAACACTGGCCATGCCGTCACCGATGAAGTAAAAGATGTATTTCGGACTGGACATGTTTTTTTTAGCTCTTGATTTGGCCGTAGCTGTGTTGAAACAAAGCGTACATGAAAAAAGGCATGCGGTGGCGATGATGCCGGCTTTTAAAACTTTTTTGTTTAAATGAAGCATTTTTTTTCTTTTCCTTCTTTTAGATTTATTAATGATACAGTATCTTTGTTCAATGTCTGCAGAGTGGATTTGCTGCTGATTCTCTTTATGTTTGATTCTTACCCTCCCTCTTTTTGAATATTCCTGCGCTCTCTAATCCGTAAAAAGCATTTTGAATTGGATTGTGAAATTCACCGTTAAACGCAAATATAGCCTGTAATTATCCTTCGAAAATTAATTGGGTATTAATAGAACATGAGCATTGTGTTTGATGTAGAAATCATTGAAGAAAATAATAGATGGGAACCATGGCCTCTTAGGGTAAGTGGCGGTTGCGTGGACATTGCAATTAGTATAATGTGGCAGCTAACCTATCGGCATTATGGCGCTTTTATAGTTGAACGTTTGTTAAGATACGAAAGGAGACACCTTATGGCATACGAAACCATTATTGCAGAGAATCTTGGGGGCCATGTGGCCTGTGTAACCCTGAACCGGGCCGAAGCGATGAATACCTTTTCCAGCCGGATGGCACAAGAGCTGTATGACGCACTCAAGGCATTTGAAGCAGATTCCGATGTCAGGGTCATACTTGTCAAAGGGGCGGGCAGGGCATTTTGCGCCGGTATTGATGTCAATGAGCTCAAAGGCAAAAGAACCAATGAATACCGGGAGTGGATTGAACGGATGGAAGCCCCGCTGGTGTTGATCTCTAAAATGCAGACCCCGGTCATCGCCCAGGTCCACGGTGCCGCAGCCGCCAACGGTATGGGGCTTGTGGCGGCAGCGGACCTGGCCATTGCCGCCGATAACGTCAAAATGGGGCTGACCGCCATCAATGTGGGGTTAAACTGCGTGGGACCGGTGATTCCCGTGGCCCGGTGTGTGGGGCAAAAAAAGGCTTTGGAACTGCTGCTTTACGGAGATTTGATTAAGGCGGACCAGGCCTTGGAACTGGGTCTCATTAACCGAATCGTACCCAAGGAGGAACTGGAGGAGGCCGCCCTTTTCTGGGCCCGGGAGCTGGCAAAAAAGAGTCCGGTGGCTGTCAGGATTGCCAAATCAGCGTTCTATGCCTCCCGGGATATGCCTTATGACGCCCAGTTTGCATATATGAACGAAGCCTTTGCCAGATTGTGCGACACCGATGATGCCAAAGAGGGGGTGGCGGCTTTTTTTGAAAAGCGGCCGCCGGTATGGCAGGAAAAATAACGCCGCCCAAAAAATAGGAAAAGGTACGCATACTTAATGGTTCATCGGATTAGAGCCCTTCTTCGCATGGGGAAAGGTGATTACCGCTAACCGGCTCCTGCATATTAGACCACGGAAGACACGGAAACGCACGGAAAGTTAGAGCGCGAAGCGCTCAGTTCCGTGTTCTTCGGTGCCTTCCGTGGTTATATTTTCGGCGGTACAGAAGAGGAAAAAAAAGAACGCCCAATGCCATGACAATGCTTCCGCAGGGAAAGGCATAGGAGAGGGTGAAAAAATCCATGGCCAGTCCGGCCATGACAGATCCTGTGAACATGCCAAGGGAGTGGGCCGACGTTAAAATGGCCATCACGGAACCTTGGGCCTGTCTTTCTTCGCCCTTAACTACGGCCAGGGCTGTCAGAGCCGGCATGGCAATTCCCCCGCCCAGCCCGAAAATGCTGACGCCCGTGAGCAAATCTATAAATGAAGTGGCCCAGAACGGGTATACAATCCCTATGGCGGACAATATGCCGCCCACAACCACCATGATTTTTCTGTTCCACCGGTCCGCGGCATACCCCATGGGCAATTGCAGGGCACCCGAGACAAAAACGCCAGCGGTCACGAGCAGTCCAATTTTTCCGCCGGCCAGGCCAAATGTTTTGCCCGCATACAGGGGCATGAAACACCAGATAATGCCGATGCAGGCGGTGTAGGCATACCTGAAAACCACCAGTCCGGCCAGTTCCCGGTCCCGGATCACCACGCCAAAGGCGGCAGGTTCGCGTTTGTTAATTCGAATCTGCTCTTTGGACAAAGGCGGCAGAAAGATCAGGCAAAGCAGTGCCCCCAAAGCAGAAAGGACCGACATGCAATAAAATGCCGCATCCAACGACCAGGTCTGTTGTACCACCCCGCCCATGATGGGTCCAAAAGAGAGGCTTAAAAACATGGAGAGGTTGAACAGCCCCATGGCATACCCTTCTGTGCCTTCGTGACAGATTTCCCCCACATAGGCCTGGACCACGGGCATGATCATGGCTGAGCCGGCCCCCTGGATAAATCGAATGGCAATGAGACCTTCCACGTTAGAGGTCCAGACGAAGGCAATGGCCACCAGCATGTAGGTTAATAGTCCTGCCAGAATAAAAGGTTTGCGGCCCTTTTTATCTGAAAGACTGCCGAACCAGGGCATGAAAAACGCCCGTGAAATGGAAAAAGCCCCGAAAATCATGGCCACGTAAATGCCTGCCGCCCCAAGATCATGGGCGTAGATGGGTAGCAGGGGCACCACAATACCGACGCCTGTGACCGTAATGAAAATAATAAAAAAGAGGGTGATGAACACCTTTTTGTAGTTTGACGGGATGGCCCGGGACCCCCGGTGCAGCATTCGGGCTGTTGCCTGGGAAACGGGTTCGCGTAAGCCGAAAAAGAAGTCCATATTAAACGTATTTGCCTTTGGCCTTAATCCAGGCATTCCCGGACCTGATCAATGAACCGGCTGGGGGTGGCAAAATCGCCTTTGCGGTAATTAACGTGGCTCAAGTACAAAAAGCGTTCGGCCCGGGTCATGGCCACATACATGAGCCTGCGTTCCTCGGACAGAGCGGCATCGCCCTCGTCAACCGAGCGCCAGTGGGGAAACAGACCTTCTTCGCACCCGACGATGAACACCACATCAAACTCCAGCCCCTTGGCCGAATGAATGGTGAGCAGGCCCACCCCGTTTTCATCCTGGTCGTCCTCATCTTTGTCTTCACGGATCAGGGCGGCCTCTTCCAGGTATTCGAGCATGGTATCCTTGGCCCGGGCCGTGTGGATCAGCTGTTCGATGTTTTCTTTTTTGCTGACAAATTCTGCGTCGGTTTTTGTTTTGGTTTTCAGATAGTCGTAATACCCGGTGCGGTCCATGACCGTCTCCATGGCCATGGCCGGGGCCATGTCATGGATGGTATCCAGAATATCCAGAACCTCTGACATATTTTCATGGACCTTTTTGCTCACAAGCCTATCCCGGACCATGATCCGCGCCGCCCCCTGCAAAGAGCCGCCCTGTTCGCGCAGGGTAGCTAATTTTTTAATCATGGCCGGCCCGATTCCCCGTTTGGGTGTATTGATAACCCGCTCAAAGGAGAGGTCGTCATTTGGAAAATACGAGGCGCTTAAATAGGAGTTGATATCCAGTACTTCCATGCGTTCAAAAAAGCCCTGGGACCCCATCAGCCGGTAGGGAATGCGAAAGGCCCTGAAGGTTTTTTCAAAGGGCAATGAACAGAATTTGGTTCGGTAGACCACGGCCATCTTGTCCAGGGGAATTCCCTGTCCCTGTTTGTGGAGATTCAATATCCGCCTGGCAGCCCATTCGGCTTCATGGGCATCGGACATGAACTCATAAATTTCAACCACCCCGCCTTTTTTGTGTGAAAAACAGCGTTTATCCATTTTGTCGGGGTTATAGTCAATGAGATCATTGGCGGCCTGGACGATCTCGTCGGCAGACCTATAATTTTCTTCCAGCCGGAAAATTTTTGCGTCTTTATACTTTTCTGCAAACCGTAAAAAGTGGTTCACGTTGGAGCCGCGGAATCCATATACGGCCTGCCAGTCATCGCCCACGCAGAACAGGTTGCGGTGTCCGCCCAATAAAAGGGAGGTCAGCTCCTCCTGCAGGTTGTTGGTGTCCTGGTACTCATCCACCAGAATATAGGAAAAAAGGTCCTGGTAATATGTGCGGACCTCTTCATTGTCCCGAAGCAAGTCACGGGCTTTGAGCAGGATGTTGTCAAAATCAACGCAATTCATTTCGGCCAGGCGTTCTTCAAACTGGGCAAAAATATCGGCCATCCGGACATTGAGAAATCCGGGTTTGCGGTCAAAATATTTGGCCGGATCACCGTCGTTTTTGGCCCGGGAGATGGATGAAAGAATCCGGCGTGCGTATTTTTTATCAATATTATTTTTTACGCAAAGTTCCTTGACCAGCTTGTCCTGCTGGTACACGGTGAACACCTGCAGCGGCGGGGTATATCCCATGATCTGGCAATGCCGTTTTAAGATCATCAGGCAGGCCGAGTGATAGGTCCTGACCCATTCAAAGCGCGCGTGATGCAGGCCTGTCATCTCCATCAGCCGGCTTTTCATCTCCTGGGCCGCCTTGTTGGTAAAGGTGATGGCCAGAATACGCTCCGGGGCATGGCCCATGTTGATGAGATGGGAAAATTTGGCGGTCAGGGTTCTTGTTTTACCGGAACCGGCTCCCGCAACCACGAGGGCCGGGGAGCCGGTATGATCAACAGCGTCCTGTTGGGGCTGGGATAGTTGCATAAAGTCTAAATTATGTATCCTTAATGATTTTTTTCAAATCATTTTCAATTTCGGTTCTAATCTCTTCCAGACGGGGTTCGGTCAGGGCTTCAAAGCGGAGCACCAGGGCCGGCTGGGTATTGGAGGCACGAACAAGGCCCCACCCGTCTTCATAGATGGCCCGCATCCCGTCAATGTCAATGACCTCTTGCCGGGCTTTATACAATGCCACTATCTTTTCCACAACCTTGAACTTGACGGCATCGGGGCAGTCAACCCGGATTTCAGGTGTGGTAAATGTTTTGGGCAGATCCTTGATTAATTCGTCCACACCCAGGCCTGTGCTGTCCATGATTTCCAGAAGCCTGCAGGAGGCATACAGGGCATCGTCATATCCGTAGTAGCGGTCCTTGAAAAACATGTGTCCGCTCATCTCCCCTGCCAAGGCGGCATTTTCTTCTTTCATTTTCTTTTTGATCAACGAGTGTCCTGTGCGCCACATGATGGCGTTGCCGCCCATTTTGCCGATCTGGTCATACATGACCATGGAGCACTTGACCTCGGATATAAATGTGGCGCCGGGATTGCGGGACAGAATTTCTCTGGCATAAATCACCATGAGCTGGTCCCCGTAAATGATATTCCCGTGTTTGTCCACCACCCCGATGCGGTCTGCATCCCCGTCATAGCCGATACCAAGATCCAGCTTCTTTTCTTTGACCAGGGCAATGAGGTCGGTCATATTTTTTTTCTGGGTGGGGTCTGCCTCGTGGTTAGGAAAGGTGCCGTCCAGATCGCAGTAAAGATCATGGACCTCGCATCCCAGGCCTTTGAGTACCGGTAAGGCGGTGATGCCGCCGGTGCCGTTGCCGGCATCAATGCCGACCCGGATGGGGTTTTTCAGGGTGATATTTTCCTGGATCATGGCCATATAGGGAGAAATTGCATCCTCCTTTATTAACGTACCCTGACCCTGGGTATAGGCCTGGTCTTCAATGATCTTGCGGATTTCCTGCAACCCGTGGCTGTGGATGGAATCCAGTCCGCTCATCAATTTGAATCCGTTATATTCAGGCGGATTGTGACTGGCCGTAACCATGGCCCCGCCTTCAAGATTGAATTGGTGAATGGAAAAATAGAGAACCGGGGTGGGGCAGACACCAATGTCCACCACATCGCAGCCTGCGGACAATATTCCGTCAATAAATGCCTTTGAATAGGCCTCTGACGTGATGCGGCAGTCCCGGCCGACAGATACTTTTTTGCGGCCCTGTCCCATAAGCATGGAGCCATATGCCTTTCCTATGGCATTGGCGTCCTGTTCAGAAATTTCTTCTCCTGCGATGCCGCGGATGTCATATTCCCTGAAGATTCCAGGATGCATAGTTTCCTCCTCTATATAAAATTTGAAATAAGTGCTAGAATGCCGGCCAGCCAGCAATAGGGTGCAAACAGATGAAATTTACCGGTATTCACCAGTTTTAATAGAAGTTTCAGAGCTGCCAGCCCAACGATGAATGAAGCGATTGTACCATAAATGGTGGCTGGGTCAATGTGCCCCTGGGATTCTATCACGTCTTTTATGCTGAGCACCTGGGCACCGAGAATGGCCGGGATGGATAAAAGAAAGGAGAACCGGGCAGCGGCCTGCCTGTCCAGGCCCATGAACAAGCCGGTGGCTATGGTGGATCCGGACCGGGAGATGCCGGGCACAACGGCAATCCCCTGGACAAGGCCGATGGTCAGCGCCCTTGCAATGGTCAGCGGCTGTCCTTTTCCAACCCTGTAGTAGTTTCTGGAGACCCACAAAAGGAGCCCTGTTACGATAAGCATACACCCGACGAGTAAAGATGATGTGAACAGAATGTCTTCGTACCGTTTGAGCACCAGTCCGATGATTGCCGTGGGCACAGAGCCGATAATGATGGCGGTGGCCAGTGCCAGATTCTTTTCATGCCCTGATGTATTCCGGGTCCAGGCAAAGATCGCCAGGCTTTTAATGATGTCCCGGATGTCTTTGAAATATACAATAAATACCGCGCCAAGGGTGCCCATGTGTACGGACGCATCGAAAATAAGACCGCATTCAGTAATATTAAAGTAGACCTGCCCCAGGACCAGGTGTCCTGAACTGCTCACCGGCAAAAATTCTGTAAGTCCCTGGAGGATGCCTAGGATTATACCCTGATAGATTTCCATATTTTTTTCCTGAATTGAGTGTGGTTGTAACTATTAGAAAGTTATAGTTTAAGCTTTGGACGTATATAATTGTTTGCACAAAATTGCAAGGCTCCGAAAGGCGTCACACGGACGGTGCACCTAAAAAGAACAGTTGATTTCATCTATTTTCTTTTGTAGAATATTCCAAATTCTTTGTAGGCTATTCAGCAATTCTAACAAGAATTTAATACTAATTGTGAAAAAAAGGAGATCAGATGAACAAGAAACGTTTCGTGCAAACCCTTTTAACCATTACCGCCTTTGTTTTTCTGTTTGGCTGCGCGGCGAAGGAACCCGTCGGGCTTCCGTCGTTTTCGGCTAAACAGTTTGATGCGTCCATGTATCAGTCTAAAGTTGATAATTTCGTTATTATTCTGGATGCCTCCAGCTCCATGAACGATGACTGCATGGGCAATCCTAAATTCATGATCGGCAAAGCTGTTGTAGAACATATGAACCAGACTATTCCTGAACTCGGACAAACTGCCGGGTTGAGAACGTTTGGGCATGATGACTCCATTTCTAAAAAAGAGACCGAATTGTTTTACGGCATGACAGGTTACAACTCCGCTGCCCTGGCTGAAAAACTTGGCGAAGTTTCAAAAGCCGGTGGCTACAGCCCTCTTGGCTCCGCCCTGGCAGCTATGGGTAAAGATCTTGAAACCCTTTCCGGAAAAACCGCTGTAATTATCGTTTCCGACGGTTTGGACATGGCAAAAGATACCGCCCAGGCCAAAGCAGTTAAAGAACAGTATGGCGATGCAATCTGCTTTTACCCCATTCAGGTGGGCGATGCCGAAGAAGGTACTGCATTTCTTACTGAGGTCGCAGAGATCGGCGGTTGCGCAAGTCTGGTAAATGCCAAGGATCTTATGGGCACCGCGGAAATGGGCGCATTTGTTGAAAAGGTATTCCTGGCACCAGCCGATGCCCCTACTCCTGCACCTTCCCCCATGGACAGCGATGGTGACGGCGTACTTGATCCCGATGATCAGTGCCCCGGAACACCTGCCGGTGCAAAAGTAAATGCAGTTGGCTGCTGGGTGCTTGACAACGTGTTGTTCGATTTTGACAAAGCCGTCATCAAACCTGCAACTTTTGCTCAGCTTGATGCCGTGTATGAAATTTTAGAAAAGAATCCCGCAATGAGTATTGAACTGCAGGGTCATACGGATAATATCGGTTCCAAGAAATACAACATGGCTCTGTCCCTGAGACGTGCCAATGCCGTTGCTAAATATCTGGTAGATAAAGGTATTGCACGCAACCGTCTGGCCACCACAGGCTTTGGCTTTGACAAACCGGTTGCCCTGAACAGCACAGACTTCGGCCGTTCCCTGAACAGAAGGGTTGAAATTCATCCTTACTAAATCTTAAAGTCAGCGGTTACGCCAAGACGATTTAAGTCAAAAAAAATCCCCGTCGAACATTGGTTCTACGGGGATTTTTTAATGGTTTTACAGTAAATAGATTTTATTTGTTGCTCATGCCCGGATTCAAGGGGCAGGATCAATTGGATACGAACATATGAGCCAGGCCCGCTTCAAATGCCTCCAGCGCTTTAATGGACATGGTGGCAAAGGGAATCGCTTCCAGTCGCCGCAGTCCGATCTCATCACCTGTCAGTTCACAGTATCCGAAACTGCCGTCGTCAATACGCGCCAGGGCATGATCCACCTGTACGATCATATCTGAATGGCGCTCAAAACTTTTCACCTCAAGTTCCAGATCAATATATGAGTTGCTCCGGTCAAGAATATCGGCCTGGGCGGCTTCTAGGGTTTTAATTTTTTTTATGGATTGGGAAATTCTGTTATGCAGCTCGTCTTTTCGCTGCAGCAATTTGCCCTTAAAGTAAGCGAGTTGTCCTTCACTCATGTAGGGTTCGTTATCCAAAGAATCGTAGCTGTTTAAAGATACTTGCGAAACCTGTGTCGTCATTTTCTGTATTTGCCTCCATGACAAAAGAGTTTAGAAAAAATACATGAAATTATTACCGGACACGGGTTAAGAAGGGATTATAAGGGTGTTAGATTACTGTTTTTTCTATTGATGGCGGGCGTAACGTTAAAAGAAAAGTTACCAGAAGTGTTTTTATGAGTTCAGTTTGGCTCTGTGTAGTTGGCGACAGCCAACCCCTGTGCTCTCTGTGGTTTAAAAGCAATGGTGGGCTTCGCCCACGGGTTTTGTTTAACCACAGAGGACACAGAGAGCACAGAGGTTTTAGTGCTTCGCACTTAACTTATTAGCTTGACCGGAACAATTCCTCTCCGGTTTTTTCTACACCGTATCCCCCCAGGGCCAGTACCCGCTGCTTAAATTCGTCGGATTGAATGGCTTCAAGAAGGGCCTGGGTTTTCGGTAGATTGTAATACGCTTCAGGGATGACCAGGTCGTAGGATTCTGTGACGATCGGCAGGAAATCCAGCTTCAGGGCCAGGGCGGCAGCTTTGATGCCAAGTCCGGCCTTCGCCCGGCCGGATAATACGGCCACAGCCACGGACATGTGTGTGTATTCCTCATTATCATATCCCGGGATATCTGCTGCAGATAGGCTGTTTTCCTTTAAACTGAAATCAAATAAGATCCGGGTGCCGGACCCGGGCTGGCGGTTGATAAAGGCCAGGTTTTTTTCAACAATATCCGAGAGCCCTTTGACCTTGTCCGGGTTGCCCTTGGGCAGAATCAGTCCCTGCTGGCGCATCACGAGGTTAACCAGGCGCACCGGCACATCGGGCAGATACTTTTTAAGGTATGAGATATTATAGGAACCGTCGTCGGGATCCAGCAGATGGCAACCGGCCATGTGGCAGCCGCTCTTTTTAATGGCCATCAGTCCGCCCATGCTTCCCACATGGCTGGAGGATATTCCCATGCCCGGATGTGCAAGCCGGATCTGGTCCGCCAGCAGGTCAAGGGTATTGTCATGGGAGCCGGTGATCACCACCGTATTTTCGATGGATGACCGGGAGCGAAGTAGGTGTGCCTCTACTTTTTCGCCGGCCTCAATGCCCTCCACATGCTGGGGGATTCGTATGATGCCGTCGGCTTCTGTCAGGGTGGTGATGCTGCCTGAGCCCCGGGGCAGTTGGGAAGACATGAGCCTGCCGTCCACGGAGCCGATTTTTACCCTTAAAAACTCTTCCTGGCCGAGTTTTGATGCCACTTTTCTGACCGGTGAAACCTCCACGATTTCCTGCTCTAACGGGGGCAGATGCTGCATGGCCAGCAGCAAGGGGCCTGCAAAGGTTTCAAAGGCAACAATGGCCGATACCGGATAGCCGGGGATGCCGAAAATGGGGGTCTCTTTAATCTTTCCGAACATCATGGGCTTTCCCGGCATCATGGTGACACCGTGGACGTAAATCTGTCCTAAATTTTCAATCACCGGCTTTGAATAATCCTTGGACCCGGCAGAGGAGCCGCCCATAATCATGACCATGTCATACCCATGGTCCACGCCATTGGCTACGGCGTTTTGAATGGTTTCAAGATCATCTTCAAGCATGGGATTTACCGTGGCATCCGCCCCGTGATCGGCGCACAATGCGGTCATGACCGTGGAATTGGATTCCACCACATCTCCGGATTTCATGGTTTCCGGTGCCACATCCTGCCATCGTTTAAGTTCCGATCCCGTTGGAATAATAAGCACCCGGGGCCGTTTTTTCACCGACACCTGAAACACTCCGCCGGAGAGCAGTGCGCCCATGGCGTAGGCATTTATTTTTTGGTCCCTGGGAAACAACAGCTGGGTGGCCACAATATCCTCTCCCATTTTACGGACATGCTGCCAGGGGAACGCCGGCGCTTCAATTTCAATGGTGTTGTCATCCAGGATATTGAGGTTTTCGATCATGATCACAGCATTGGTCTCGTCAGGGAGTACATGTCCGGTGTTTATCCAGAACGCTGTTTTTCCAATGGTTAATGACTTTGGGGCCTCATCACTTGCCCCAAAGGTGGTTTTGGCATCCACTGCCACGCCATCCATGGCCGATGCATGAAAGTTGGGTGACGAGATGGCAGCCACTGCCGGTGCCGCCAAAACCCGGTTCCGGGCCTGGACCACATCCAGGATCTCTACGCCGGTTTCAAGATGACCAAAATTTTCAAACAGGCAAGCCTTGGCCTGTTCGATTCCCACCATACTTAAATATACATTACGTTTTGTTTCCATACCGCTCTTTCTAACTTAAAAGAATAATATCTACCATGCTGCCTTTTTCCAGGCCTTCCACATGCTCTCCGATTTCAAGCAGTCCGTCAGCCTGGACCATGGTGCGGATCAAACCGGACTTGCCGAGAATGGGACGTGCCACAATGCCCTGGTCGTCTTGTTCCAGCATCACCCGTACAAAATCCCGTCGGCCCTGGGAAGAGGCGATGTTCCGGGAGAGCCGGGCCGGTGTTTTTACCTGGAGAAGCGGACGGGACAAACCCCTTAGCCGGTGGAGAAATGCGGTTACCACGACCTGGAACACCACCATGGCCGAGACCACCTGGCCGGGCAACCCCCACACCGGGATGTGACCGGATCGCGCCAGGATGGTGGGTTTCCCCGGGCTTACGGAAATACCGTGGACAAGAATTTCCGTATCCGGAAGATTAGCCAATACGTCAACCGTATAATCCCTTGTGCCCACAGAGGAGCCGCCTGACAGCAGGAGCATATCCGTCTGGGCCAGCGCTTTTTTACACATTTTTTCCAACGCCTTGGGATCATCTTTGACGATGCCGTACCGTACAGGCTCTCCGCCTGCCTGGGTCACCAGGGCAGATAAAGAGTATGAGTTGATATCGCGAATTTTGCCGGGGGCAGGGATTTGATCAACGGGGATTACCTCATCCCCGGTGGAGATGATGCCGACCTTAGGTACCCGATACGCCTGGATCCGTTCGTGTCCCAGTCCTGCTGCCAGACCGATCTCCTGGGGCCGCATTAAACGGCCTTTTTCAATGACGGTCTGGCCCTTGGCAAAATCCTCGGTGACGTCAATGACATGCTGCAGCGGGGCCACGGATTTATAGATTTCAATGGACTGGTCGTCCACCGCCTCGGTGTGCTCCACCATGACAACGGCGTCGGCACCGGCCGGCAGCATACCGCCCGTGGAGATCCGGGCGGCTTGCCCCGGTGCCAAATCAAAGTCCGGGATATCTCCCATGGCGATGGTACCCTTAAGGTTCAGCCAGGCCGGACCCGACTCCGATGCCCCAAAGGTAGACGCGGCATTGACCGCATAGCCGTCCATGCACGACCGCCTGAAGCCGGGCAGATTTTCCCCGGAAACAAGATCCTGGGCAAGCACCCGTGAAAAGGCATCACGGGTGTGCAAATCTTCCGTGCCCACCGGGGGGAAAAGCTGTGCCATCCCCAGAACTTCGTCCAGGGTCTTTACTTTGAAAAAACCGCTCATTTTAAAACATCTTTTACCCGCGCCATGGCCTTGGTTACATTTTCAGGACTGTTAAATGCGGAAATTCTGATGGATTGCGCGCCGCACCGGCCAAAACCCTGTCCCGGGGTGCAGACCACGCCTGCTTTGTCCAGCAGCAGGTCAAAAAATTCCCAGGAATCACGGCCGTTGCCGTCGATCCAGATGTATGGCGAATTTTCACCGCCCACATGGTCAAACCCAAGGTCGGTCATGGTCTGGCGAACCACGCCGGCGTTGGCCAGGTAATAGTCTATGTTTGCCTTGATCTGAGCCTGTCCCTCTGGGCTGTAAACCGCCTCGGCAGCCTTTTGCACCGGATAGGAAACCCCGTTGAATTTGGTGGACTGCCGACGGTTCCACATATTATGTAAAGAGACCTTGGTCCCGTCGGCTGTATAGATCATGCAATCTTTAGGTACCACCGTGAATCCGCAGCGGGTGCCTGTAAAACCGGCCGTCTTGGACAGGCTCCTAAATTCTACGGCAACCTCTTTAGCGCCGGGGATTTCATAAATGCTTCTGGGAAGGCTCTCATCCCGGATAAAGGCCTCGTAGGCGGCATCAAACAGGATCAGGGCTTTATTCTCCCGGGAATAATCCACCCAGGCGGCAAGCTGTTCTTTGGTGGCCGTCGATCCTGTGGGATTGTTGGGGAAGCAAAGATAGATCAAATCAACCGGCGATTCCGGCATCTCCGGCATGAAACCGTTTTCTTTGAGGCAGTCCATGTAGACAATACCCTCATACCGTCCATCCTTGAACGCACCGGTTCTGCCGGCCATGACATTGGTGTCCAGATACACCGGATAAACCGGATCCGGAATGGCAATGGTAATGTCATTGGAGAACAGTTCCTGGAAATTGCCCGTATCGCATTTGGCCCCGTCGGATACAAAAATTTCATCTGCGTCGATATCCGCGCCCCTGGACTGGAAATCACAGGCTGCAATGGCCTGCCTTAAAAACTGATATCCCTGCTCGGGGCCATAGCCTCGGAAGGTAGCATCCTCGGCCATTTCATCCACACCCTTTTTAAAGGCCTGAATAACGGCAGGCGGCAGGGGAAGCGTTACATCGCCGATCCCAAGGCGGATCACTTCTTTGTCAGGATTGCTGTCCTGGTATAGCTGAACGCGTTTGGCTATATCCGCAAATAAATATGAGGCATTCAGTTTGTTGTAATTTTCATTGGCTGTAATCAAAGGTAGATTCCTTATTTCGTTTCTATTGGGTTCCAGTTACCCGGCGGTCTGCCGGACAGAAGTTCGTGCTTGTTTAAAAACAATATCTGGTTTTAATCAAAACAGCGTCTGATGTCAATTTTCAATAACCGGCCCCTAACCTTACGCTTTTATACTTTAAATTTGGACATCATCCGGGCAAGGGTTTCCGCCAAACCCGATAGTCCGGCGGCCTTTTCTTTCACCTGCCGGCTGGCATCCACAATCTGGGATGCTGCCGTGGTTACTTCCGCCACATCATCGGACACCCCTTTGGCCATGACAGACCCTTGGGAGATGTTTTCATTTACCTCTGAAATACCACCGGAGGCCTTGGACATATTCTGGGCAATCTCTCCGGTGCTTGCCGACTGTTCTTCCACAGCCGCGGCAATGGTTGAAACTATTTCGTTGATATCTCCCACTACTTTTGTAATGGAGAGGATCTCTGCCGTAGTCCCTTCAGTGGACTGCTGAATTCCGATCACGCGCTCTTTAATCCGGCTGGAGGCTTCGGCCGTCTGGTTTGCCAGGTCCTTGATCTCATTGGCCACCACCGCAAAACCTTTGCCGGCCTCACCGGCTCTGGCGGCCTCAATGGTGGCGTTCAAAGCCAGCAGGTTGACCTGGGAAGATATCTCGGTGATGGTTTCCACCACGCTAAAGATTTCTTTGGCCGCCGATCCTAAATCTTCCACCTGGACACTGGCATGCTTGGCTTGACCAACGGCCCCGGTCGTCATGTTCCTGGCTTTTTCAGCATTCAGGGCGATTTCCGAAATGGTTGAATTCATCTCCTCGGATGCGGCTGAAACCGTGTCGATATTCTTGGCGGCCTGTTCCATGGCCGCAGACATGGAGCCCATATTCAAACTCATATTCTCAGATGCGGTTGTCACGGACTCTGCCCGATTCGAAGTCTCTACGGCAACTGAATTTAAATGATCGGAAATGTCTGCAAGCTCTGTGGACGAGTTACTAAGCTCCCCGGTATCGCCTTTTATTTTGGCAATCATGGTCTGGATGTTTTCAATAAAAAGGTTAAACCCCTCTGCCAGTTCCTGGGTTTCGTCACCCGAGTTGTCCGTAATCCGTTTGGTGAGATCGCCTTCTCCTGAAGCAATATCTTTGAGCATATTTATGATATTACGCAACGGTGCCACAATGCCTTTGGCCACAACAAAATAAGATACTACCACTGACAGGGTCATAATTCCCAGGACAATGGAAAGGGTCCTTATTGTTGCGGCTTTAACTGTATGTCCTATCTCTTTTTGCTCATTGGCAACCGCGGCGTCCACATCATCGGTATAGGTGCCGGTACCGATGTACCAATCCCATTCCTGCAATTTTCTCACATAGGATATCTTTTTGATATTTTCACTGCCTCCCGGTTTGTTGTAAAAATACGAAAGAAAATCTCCATCTGTGCTGGCGTCGGCTTTTTTAACTAGTTCCCGGATAATATATAGCCCTTTGCTGTCTTTTAGACCCCATTCATTTTTGCCCACCGCTTCGGGGCGATTGGGCATGAGAATACAATTACCCTTGGAGTCATAAATGAAAAAATAGCCAAGGCTGTCTTTCCCGTAACGGATGGAACCGATGTTTCTAAGGGCATCCTGTTGGGCCTCTTTTTCGGTGGATTCAAGGTAAACGCCGGCACCAATGATCCAATTCCAGGGCGTAAACAGTTTGACATAGGATATTTTATCCTGGGGCTTATCAAAGCCTGGCTTAGGCCATTTATAATCCACAAATCCATCGCCGTCTTTTTTTACAAGACGATCCATTTCCACAAAGAGCTTTACCCCGTCAGGATCTTTAAAGTCTTTTAGGGAGTTACCGTTTAAATGTTGGCTTAAAGGGTGATGAACCATGTGCAGGGCCATGTCCTGTATCCAGAATAATTCTTACCGTCTAATCCCCAGCGCATTTTGTCAATAACGTTGACAGCGGCCGCCTGACGTTCTTCCAGGGACCTGACATCGCCGGGCATATTGTTGGCTTCGAATACTGAAATGGCCTGATTGACAACCGCCTTGACATTATCACCATAGGCCTTTCGAATGGCATTTTTGTCCCTTGCCACATCGACACGGGCTTTGGCAATCGTGTACGCAGAAAAGACCAGATCCTTAACATGTCTTTTTTTTACTTCCATCAGATCCGTGCCATATCTCTCAATAGCAACCTGTCCCTCATGTTTTAGAGCGGATATGGAAAAGATTAAAGCTGCCCCCCCCACGAGTATGACGGCTGAAATGATAAGAATGTTTACCTTTGGCCCTATTTTCAGCTTCATTTAAGTTCTCCTTCACACAGGATTAGAGAGAATTAAGAATAACCTGGAGTTATGAATACCTGCGCTATGTCTTGATTGACGATATGTTAGAATCTTTTAAAAAAAAATAACATGGGCCAATTTTAAAGTAAACGAAAAGTGCATCTGTTTTCTCATTTAGTGTGCCACGATTTTTTGCGGTATTGCGATTCTGTACAAAAAACATTATCTAACATGGGCCTTATATTAATGATGCAAGGAAAATGGATAAAATAATAGGAGGTGGAAAAATATGATCATTGATTTTTTTATAAAAGAGATTCCTATGGCGGGAAATAAAGAGGGGTGCAATGGATATTAAGACGTCCCCATTTTCCCTGAGTGCCCTGGGTAAATTAATTTATGCGGGAATGGGCTGGACTTACGATCCGCTGCCGTCCTATTGGGAGTCCAGATGTGTGGTCATCGGGTTTCCCCACACAAGCAACATGGACACGGTTCGGGCCATGACCTATATCAAAATGGTCGGGATCAATGCCAAATTGCTGATCAAATCCAAATGGTTCTTTTTTCCCATGTCGATTTTCTTAAAAAGCCTTGGGGGGCTTCCGGTAAATCGGGACAAATCCCATGGATTTGTGGATGCCGTGGTTAAAAAATTTGAAGAAAATGAAAACCTGGTGGTGGCGCTGGTGCCCGAAGGCACCCGTAAGTCGGTGTCAACAATTAAGACCGGATTCTGGTACATCGCCAAGGGCGCAGATGTTCCCATCATCTGCTGGTACCTGGACAACCAAGGCAAAAGAACCCGTTGGCTGGGCAAAATACATCCCGGGGATAGTCTGGAGCAGGACCTGAACAAAATAGCAGCGCTTTATAATCGCGCCGGATTTTCAATTCCTACCCAAACCAGGAACAGCTTCAGTGCTTCGTAAATGAATAATATATCTTGATTTTGCCCCTGCTTGGAAAGGTTTATGGCTGATTTCGAATATTGAGCGGGGGTAAAATCAGGATTAATGGCCGGATAACAAAATCCATTTGTTCGTCGCAAGCGATTCTTTCTATAAACTTTTAATTTGTTGCAAATTTGTTGCAAAAAAAATACCTAACAGCAACACTTTTGCATATTTACATTTAATGATGTCTAATGGGGTAAAATATACGTAAAGCCGAATTTTCTTTATATTTATTTGATTTTATTTGTATTTGGAGGCAGCGCTTTGGGTCGGGGCCTTCTCTTTACTAATAAAATAAAGATTGACAGCATTACCAAGTGCCTTTAGTGTTTAAGTTTCGAAATTTTGGACCCGCAGTCTTTTGGGCTGCTTAAAATAAAGACCATAAGGAGTTGAAAAATATGTGTCGTCTGTTTGCACTCACCAGCAAGGACCCTCAGTCTCCGATGCTGGCCATCAAAGCCCTTGACGTGATGAAGGAAGGGCATGATGGCTCCGGCGTGGGGCTTTTGCTCCAGGACCTTGGTGGCACTTTTGAAGAGATGAAAGATGCCCCGATTCTGTCTGGGATCTTTACTGAAGAAGGCATCCGCCGTCTGGACCTTTTTATGATGGACCTTGGTTTCATGACCAAGCATAAAGTCTCTTTGAAACCACCTAAAACCCGGGTAGAAGGTATCCCCAGACGACATGTCTATCTGATCAGAGCCTATGAATTACCCGAAGGATGGGATGCCCTGTCCCAGGAAGAACTTGCCACAAGACTTTTGGATGTGCGCCTGAAGATCCGGGAGATGGGTGAAGAGAAAAACGACATGATCGTGTTTTCCTTCTGGCCGGACACCATCATGCTCAAGGAGATCGGGGATCCCATGAAATTGGGCGAGTACCTGGGCCTTGACAGAAAAGAACTTGAAGCGCGGGTGATTATGGCCCAGGGCCGGCAGAATACCAACTATGCCATCAATCTGTATGCCTGCCATCCGTTTTTTATTAAGGGGTATTGCACCATGACCAATGGTGAGAATACCGCCTTTATTCCCATCAAGGATTTTCTCTCCTCACGGGATATTCCCGGCTACACCGGGTATCAGTCGGATTCAGAGGTGTTTGCTCACATACTTCATTTTTCCATGGAAGAACTGGGTTTGGGTATTGACGGGTATAAGCATGTGATCACGCCGCTTCAGCGCGAAGCCCTTGAAGCGCACCCTAACTTCGAATTTTTGAATCATTTGAAAAAGACCTGCCGTCCCTTAATCATCGACGGCCCCAATATGGTCATCGGCACCCTGCCGGATCACTCCATGTTCATGGTTCAGGACCGCAAGAAACTGCGGCCTGGTGTGGTTGGAGGCAAGCCCGGTATGTTTGCTTTTTCATCCGAGATCTGCGGACTTGATGCCGTTATTCCGGATCGGGATAAAACCATGGACTTTCAGCCCATGCACTTAGATACAGTTACTGTAAGCCCTGAGCGTCAGGAGGTAAAAATATGTCGTCAAACAGAAGCCTTGAACCTTCCTCTTTAAGTTTGAACGATCTGCCCTGGCAGATCGACTATAATAATGACCGGTGTACGTTGTGCGGCCAGTGCACGGCTGTGTGCCCGGTTAAGGCCATATCCCTTCATCCGTTCCAGAAACGGATCATAAAAACATCTGTGGGTAAAAAGATCGAGCACAGTAATGATTATGATACATTTTACGGTATCCGCCAGGACACCCGGGTTGAAAATGCCTGCATCGGCTGCGCCATGTGTACCCTGGTCTGTCCCAATGATGCTATTCGGCCTGTAAAAAATCCGGGCCTGGACAGAATGAAATTTCACATCAATCAGCATGGTATTCCCCGGCGCAGAGGCGGTCGGCGTAACGATTCAGGATCAGTGCTTGACCGAATCAAGTTCACCCGAATTTCCATGCTGACGGACCCGGCTCTGGATGCCGGACGCCATGAATTTGAGATGCGAACCCTGCTCGGCCGGGTGCTTCCCCCCAGAGAAAACATGAAACAACTTCGGGAAAAGGGGTGGATTCCCCCGGTCCGGGAGATTTATCCGTTGATTATCGGCGGCATGTCCTTTGGGGCACTTTCTCCAACCATGTGGGAAGGCTTGCAGATGGGTGTGGCCTACCTGAATGAAGAACTGGGTATGCCCGTTCGTATCTGTACCGGTGAAGGTGGTTGCCCGCCGCGGTTGCTGCGCTCCCGATTCCTTAAGTATGTCATCCTGCAGATTGCTTCCGGCTATTTCGGCTGGGATGAGATCATCCACGCCATTCCGCACATGAAAGAAGATCCCTGTGCCATTGAGATTAAATATGGTCAGGGTGCAAAACCCGGTGACGGTGGCCTTTTGATGTGGCACAAGGTGAATAAGCTGATTGCAGCCATCCGGGGAGTCCCCCAGGGTGTAAGTCTGCCCAGCCCTCCGACCCATCAGACCCAGTACTCCATTGAGGAGTCCGTGGCCAAGATGATTCTTTCCATGTCCATGGCATGGGGATTCCGGGTACCGGTATATCCCAAGATTTCAGCGTCCTCCACCTCTCTTGCGGTGATGAACAACCTGACGCGTAACGAATTTGCGGGCGGCCTGGCCATTGACGGTGAAGATGGTGGAACCGGGGCGGCATACGCCGTTTCAATGGACCACATGGGTCACCCCATCGCCAGCTGTGTCCGGGACAACTATTTGAATCTGACAACCCTGGGCAAGCAGAATGAAGTGCCCATCTTTGCCGGAGGCGGTATTGGTAAAAACGGCAACATTGCCGCCAATGCAGCAGCCTTGATCATGTTGGGGGCATCCGGGGTTCAGATCGGAAAATATGCGATGCAGGCAGCCGCCGGCTGTGTGGGCACCGAAGAAGACCGGTGTAACGTATGTAACCTGGGTATTTGCCCCAAGGGCATTACCTCCCAGGACCCCAGACTTTACCGCCGCCTTGATCCCGAAGATGTGGCCCAGCGCCTGGTGGATATTTATGTCTCTTTTGACACGCAACTGAAAAAAATTGTAGCGCCGTTGGGACGTTCCACCTCCCTTCCCATCGGTATGTCCGATGCACTGGGAATTGATGATAAAAACATTGCTGACCGTCTCAGTATCAAGTACGTGGTCTAAAGGAGGACGGGATATAATGAGTGACTATATTTTTATAGCAGGTAAAAGAGATGAAAAGCGGCTCTCTTCGCGGATTCTTGAAGAGACGATTCATCAGCACGTCAAACGGGGCAACAGAAAGCTCGAAGTCCAGGCCTTTGGTCAGCACGGCATTGGCGGACGGCTTTGGGATTCTGCTCCTGACAAAATGAAGATCCGTATTATTGGTCATTCCGGCCAGCGTACCGGTTCCTTGGGTACGCCCAATACAAAAATAGAGATCATGGGTCCGGCCTCGGATGATATCGGCTGGCTCAATGCCGGTGCTGAAATTGTTGTGCATGGATCTGCCTCCAACGGGGCCATGAACGGCGCAGCCCAGGGTAAGGTCTTTGTGGGGGGCTCCATTGGTGCCCGGGGCATGACCATGACCAAGCGGAATCCCAGATTTGAACCCCCTGAATTGTGGGTGTTGGGATCAGCCGGCGACTACTTTGGTGAGTTTATGGCGGGCGGTATCGCCGTGATCTGTGGTGTAAACGCCGCCAACCCGGAACAGACCCTTGGCTACAGACCCCTTGTGGGCATGGTGGGCGGCAAGGTTTTTGTTCGTGGTGAAGCCAAGACCTATTCAGACAAAGATGCCAAGGAAGTGGAGCTGGATGATCAGGAATGGGAATGGCTGCTCCAAGGTCTTAAGACATTTCTTAAAAAAATCGAACAGCCGAAACTGATTGATACGTTGGCCGTACGAAAAGAGTGGCGGCTGTTTGAATCCAAAACTCCCCAGGAAAAGGCCGGCGGACCGGATCATAAATCCATGTCATGGTTCAGGGAGCAGGTCTGGGATAAGGAACTTGGTCGCGGTGGTCTGATCGGAGATCTTCAGGAAACGGAGAAGGGTACGGTTCCTGTCATTACAAAAGGCGAGTACAGAAGGTATGTTCCCGTCTGGGAGCAGGGTAAATATATTTCACCCTGTCAGGCGTCGTGTCCCACCGGAATTCCTGTCCAGCAGCGCTGGGCCATGGTTCGGACCGATAACATCGACGAAGCCATATCCATGGGTCTTGAGTATTCTCCGTTTCCGGCGACTGTGTGCGGTCATTTGTGCCCAAGCCCTTGCATGGCGTCCTGCACCCGGAACATGTCTTATATGACACCCATTAATGTTCGTCTTCTGGGGCAGGCGGCACAGAATGTCAAACCGCCAAAGCCGGCCAAGAAGACCCAGAAGAAGGTGGCTGTCATTGGCGGAGGGCCGGGTGGTATCTCTGCGGCCTGGCAGCTGACTATGAAAGGCCATACGGCAACGGTATTTGAAGCCGGGCAGACAATCGGCGGAAAAATTTCCGCTGTGATTCCCGAATCCAGAATCCCGGCAGAGACCCTGAATGCGGAAATAGATAGGATCAAGTCCTACATAAAGGATATAAGACTGGGTGAGGCTATTGATGCAGAGAAATTCGCCGAGATAAAAAACAACCATGACTATGTTGTGGTGGCGGCCGGTGCCAAAAAACCCAGATCTCTTCCGGTTAAAGGTGCTGAACGGGCTGTTTTTGCCAATGATTTTCTTGAACAGGCCAAGGCAGATAAAATAAAGCCGGGCAAAAAGGTCGTGATTATCGGCGCCGGTAATGTGGGCTGTGATGTGGCCACCGAAGCCCATCGGTTGGGTGCGGTTGACATCACCCTGATTGATGTTCAGAAACCGGCTGCATTCGGCAAGGAAAGAGAAGATGCCGAAAAATGCGGCGCACAGTTCCGCTGGCCGTTGTTCACCAAAGAGATTAACGCCAAAGGCGTTCTGCTTGAAGATGGTGAAACCCTGGAGGCCAATACAGTGGTGATCTCCATTGGCGACGTTCCTGACCTTTCCTTTCTTGGTGAGGGCATTGATCTTGAAAGGGGCTTTGTCAAAGTGGACGGCGCGGGCCGCTCTTCGGATGAAAAGGTTTTTGCCATCGGCGATGCCGTGGGGCCGGGTCTTATTACTGATGCCATCGGAGCAGGCAGAAGAACAGCCACCGTCATTGACCAGCTTCTTAGTGGTCAGGCACCTGATATGGCCGGGCTTAGCCTTGCGCCGATGATTGATACCCAGCGGGTTAGTCTGACCTATTATAACCCCAGGAAGGATGCCGACAACCTGGAAGAATGTGGTCAGGACTGTGCTTCCTGCGGTAATTGCAGGGATTGCGGCATCTGCGTGTCTGTTTGTCCTGAAGGGGCGATCAGCCGCCAGGAAAAGGCCGCCGGCTTTGAATATGTGGTGGATGAATCCAAATGTATTGGATGTGGATTCTGCAAGGGGGCTTGCCCCTGCGGTATTTGGGAATTGATTCCTAATACGCCTTTGATGTAACGCTTTACTGTAATTCAAGGCGTTACCTAAAGTAAGTATGTTGTAATAAAATATTATCGCTATCGGGATAGAAAACAATGTATGTTTCGATCCCGATAGCGACAGTCCGTTATTTATATCCTAAGATAATCCTTCACCTTTGATACTCCCGGAATAATGGTTTGGGTCCGGGTGATGCCTTTAATTCTGCGAATATTCTGATCCACGAATTCTGCGATGGTCTCCGCATCCGAAGCAAGAAAATCCCTTTTCAAAACCATTTTTACCAGAATATCAATGTTTCCGTGGACTGCGTGTACTTCCTGGATTTCATCCAGGGCGTACAGGGTGGTTAGAATTTCATCCTCGGGTTCCATGCCCACATTGATGAAGACAAAGGCGGTGATCGTCCGCTTCATTTCCGGATACCCTGGGCACTCCCTCTCAAGCATGGACGTCCTAAAGGCTTCCATGGTTTTGGGAATGACTCGGCTGATGCCGATGCCGTAACGTCGCTCCGGGCTCTGGGTCCAGTGGTGATACGTGATATAGGTATAAAGGTCGCCAATGGTCCTTTCCGGAAAATACTGTAATAGGTCTGCGCTTTCAATGATCCCAAGTAATGGTTTGTAAATGGTATTGAACCAGTCCCGGGCTGCCTTGGGCAGGTCGCAGTTGTCACCGGACCGATCCGTAAGAAAGCTTTGGTGCTCTTTGATCTGTTTTTCCAGGAGATTGTATTTGCCGACTTCCGTCAGTTCGATATATTCTTTTAATCCGGTTCGTTCGTGGAATTCCTTTCTTTCAATATAGATCATATTCTCAAAGGTTTTAACGCCGGATAAAAGTTCCACCACTTTGGCGCGGATCTCCGTTTGGCCAAGAGCCTTTGCTGCAGCGACACGGTGGTTTCCGTCCAGAACATAATAGTCATTTCGGATTTGATATAAATTAACCATGGGCAGATTACCCCCCTGGCGCATGATTTTTTTTATATCGGAAAATCGTTTGGAGGAGACATGCTGTTTGGGCCTGAATTTGGAATCAAAATCGTTATATTTGCCCACGCTGCCGGTGATTTTTTCAACGGGTATGGTCTGAACACCATGATCAATGAACTGAACGTCTTCTTCTTTGGCATGCTCTTCATTAAAAGAGGATACATGATCAGAGGTACTGGCGCCCTTATCCATGCCGAATAATTTTTTGATAAATTGCATCATATTATATTTCAATGATCGTATGTCCGCATGTGTTGATAATTTTTGTTGTTCCCGAAAGGGTCATCCGGTCCTCGAACCGTTCGTAGGCCTGGTGGATATGCCCGTGTATGAAATAGTCCGGGCGAAGCCGGGATATGAGACGGTTAAACACATCAAAGCCTTTATGGCATAGGTCTTCGCTGTCATGGATTCCCAAGGGAGGTGCATGGGTGATGACCATATGGATGGGCTTTTTACGCCAGAGGGTAAATCCCATCCTGAAAATTTGTTTTCTCATGGCCGCTTCCGTATATTGGTTTGGGCCGCCATTATACCACATGGAACCCTCCAGCCCCATAATTTTCAGATCGCCAACAGTGACTACCCGACCGTGGAGGTTTTGGCATCCGCGCACCGAGTCAGGGGTGTACCGGATATCATGGTTGCCCTTAACGTAATAAAGCGGTGTATCCAAACGGTTTCTGATAAACCTTAAATATTCGGGTGCCATATCACCACAGGAGATTGTCAGGTCAATGGGAGGCAGGGTCTTGTTTTTAATTTCATGGATCAGCGACTGCTCTGTAACGTCGGATATAAGCAGCAGTCTTAACCGGTGCCTGGTGCCCAGGGAAATTGTGTGGGGCATGGGGATTTATTTCTTTAAAGGGTTAAATGTTGCTATAATACTTAGCTTTACATTTGCCCGTCAACTGTACTGTGCTGGGACTGGTCTATTTTGTGAAAGGATTGAACAGGAGATCAAGAAAAATACAAAAACGGCGCTGTTGATTGGCAGCACCGTTTTTTTTGATTTTTACATAAAAGTTTCAATTTAGTAATTAAATGGCTTTCATGTCGTGTTGTGAGGTCGGGTTGGGTGTTGATGAAACCCGCTCAGCCCATGGGTGTTATACCCAAATGCCTTTTTTGGGCGGATTTCCATATGAATCGAAAGAATCTCCATTCATTTTTAATACGGCCAGCAGCTCTTCCACGCTAAACTCAAAACCATCTTCTTTTGCCATCTCGCAAAATTTTTCTTCTGAAAAACAGTTGTCGTACTTTACGCGGAATTTGCGGTCATCGGCACCTTTGTCTAAAAAAGCCAGAACGTTTTCTTGTGACATTTGAATTCTCCATTTCGTTTATTGGTTGGGTTAAATAATTATTCATTGAATGCAAATGGTGTTCCAATAATCGGTTGAATACATAAAAAACGCTCAAATTTTTTTTATATATTTAGTTCAACATTGAATAAATTGAAATTTTAGTATTTTTTAAATAGCAATAGTAGCTTAAAAATATAACTTGACATTGTTTTGTTGTCGATGGTAACCGTATTTCAAACAGCGGCCGGAGGGTGATCCGGGAGACCGATCTCCAAGTCCGCCCAAAATAACACATGAAGGTCATGCAATAACGTGTTGTGATTTTCATTTGAAACAGATAAATACAAAAAAGGAGTATTTGAAATGAGTAAGAAGTATGGAATAAACATTTTTGTTGTTTTTATAGTGATGCTGTTCTGTGCCCAGGCCCAGGCCGGGCAGGTTCGTGTGTCGGTGGCAAAGAGTATGAGCAATTTGTGTAATAATTTGATCGTACAGTTTCAGGAACAGCATCCTGATGTAAAAATTGTGCCCAATTTTGCCTCATCCGGTGCTTTGGCAAAGCAGATCGAACAGGGCGCGCCTGCAGATATTTATATTTCTGCCAATCCAAAATGGATGACGCATTTGATTGAAACTGGTAAGATCGACACCGATACCGAAAAAATATTTGCCCACAACGCTTTGGTTTTTGTGGGTAAACCAGCTACAGAAGCGCTGTCCATGGGGGATTTGACCAAACTGACGCGTGTGGCTCTGGGAAGCCCCAGCAGTGTGCCGGCCGGTCAGTATGCCAAACAGGCCATGGACAAGGTTGGTATATATGATGCGATGCTTCAAAAGGGCCAGTTGATCATGGCAAAGGATGTCCGCCAGGCGCTGATCTATGCCGATCGGGGGGAAACGGACGGAGCGTTTGTTTATAAAACTGATGCCATGCTTGCTGTCAGTGCCAAGGTCTTGTTTGAAGTTCCCCTTGAGCTTTACAACCGGGTGACCTATCCGGTGGCAATGACAAAAGAGGGTGCCGGTAATGCCGATGCCAAGCTTTTCTATGATTATATTATTTCTGATGCAGCCCATCCGGAGATGGTCCGCCTTGGTTTTACACTGCCCGAATAAATGAAGTTGCTATGTTGACACTGTCACACCAGGATGTTTCCGCCATTGCGCTTTCCTTGAAAGTTGCCTGTTCGGCCACCTTGATTTCCACGCCCTTTGGTGTTGCTTGCGGTTATTTTCTTGCCTTTGGGAAAACCCGGGGAAAGGCTCTGGTGGAAGGAATTATCAGTCTGCCATTGGTGCTGCCACCGGTTGTGGTAGGTTATTTGTTGCTGCTCTCCTTTGGGTCCAACGGATTTATCGGTAAGTTTTTGAATCTTTTGGGTATCCAGGTGGTTTTTTCGCTCACCGGTGCGGTGCTTGCTTCGGCCGTTGTCGGGTTCCCTCTGATGGTGCGTTCCATCCGCATTGGGATGGAGGCGGTGGATCAATCCTATATTTCAGTGTCCCGGACCCTTGGCGCCGGATGGTGGGATAGTTTTTTTACCATTGTCCTGCCATTGAGCGGACGTGCGATTTTTGCCGGAATGTCCTTGATGTTTGCCAGAAATTTAGGAGAGTTCGGGGCCACCGTTATCCTTGCCGGTAATATCCCGGGGGTGACACAGACCATTCCCCTGGCAATTTATGAATATACCTCTGTGCCGGGGGGTGATCGGATGGCGCTGACCCTTTGTTTGGTCTCTATTTGTCTTTCTTTTGTCATTCTTCTCATCAGTGAAGGCATAAACCGCAGGTTCAAAAGGGTGTAGCAGTGCAGTTAGATGTTCAGTTGAAAAAAAGTTTCAAGGATTTCACCCTTGACGTGGCCTTCAGCCTCTCCTCACCAAGGACGGGGATTTTTGGTCCGTCAGGAAGCGGTAAATCAACAATCATGAACCTTCTGTCCGGCCTGGAGTTGCCGGACAGCGGGTTTATTCAATTGGGGGATACCGTTCTTTTTGACGCAAGGGAAAAAATTAATTTAAAGCCGGATCAACGCAATGTTGGTGTTGTGTTTCAGCATGCCCATTTATTCCCCCATATGAGTGTGAAAAGAAATATTTTTTATGGATATAAGCGGGTAAAGGCGAAGCATAGACAGATTGATCCAGATGGTCTTTTTAACGTTCTGGGGGTCAGTCAGCTTTTGTCCCGGAATGTTTCCACCTTGTCCGGCGGGGAGCGTCAGCGCATTGCTCTGGCGAGGACGGTCTTGTCCAACCCCCGGCTTATTCTTATGGATGAACCCCTGTCTGCTTTGGATGAGGGGCATAAATTTCAGATTATTCCATATTTGAAGAAGGTCTTTAATAAGTACGGCATCCCCATGATTTTTATCAGCCATTCGGTGCTGGAAATGCGGATGATGACCGATGAAGTTTTGGTGATCGAAAAAGGGCGTATCCAACAGCACAGTCCGGCCGAGGAACTGGTGAAAAAATCCTGGGGCAGCGGCCTTGAAAGCTATGTCAACTTAATACATCTGGGGGAATCATCGCCCTGTAAGGATCTGTTTTGTTACAATTGGGGAGATAATCTTTTAATTCTCACTGAGCCGGCAGAAGGCGGGGATAATCTTTTTGAGCTTGACTCCCGGGATATTTTGCTTTTCAAGCGGCATCCAGAGGCCACAAGCGCCAGAAACCTTTTGCAATGCACGGTTGCTGATGTCTACAGTTGCGGCAATCGTGCGCGTGTGGAGCTGGCCTGCGGTGGCGAACGCCTGATTGCCCAGATTGTTCCCGAATCGGTGAGTGAACTGGGTATTGAGCCAGGTGCTGTGGTGGTAGCGGCAATAAAAGCTTCGGCGTTTAAGAAAATATTCTGACCTGTTATCTTTTCTGTGATACTGTCGATACTGAATGGCTTACTAATAAGGAGAGAGGTTATGGATATTATAATTAAAGATGCGCTCCCGGTTGATGTTGATCAGATATTGCCCCTGCTTTCCCAGCGGAGTGATTTTGATGTCCAGGATCAGACCCGGGGGTTGCGGTTGATGTTGGATGGATGCGGAAAGCACAGAACTGTTAAGGTGGCGTGTGCAGATGATGCTGTTGTCGGGATTTGTACGGCCCAGGCCCGGATTTCAATGGTGCATGGCAATATCAATGCCGTGGTGGAAGACCTGCTTGTGGACCGTGGGCATAAAAACAAAGGTGTCTCGGCGCTTCTGTTGTCTGCCATTGAAGAATGGGCTGAGAATAAAGGAATAAAATCAATTTCCCTGCTTGTGGATAAAAACGATCAGGAGCGTATTGATTTTTATAACACACAGGCCTGGGAATCTACGCCGTTGATCTGCCTGGTCAAATCTCTGGATTAAGGACCTTCCTAAAATACCGATAAAAAATTTGTTCAAATCCCTCCTTCGTTGTCTTGTTGTGCGCCTAAAATCATTCCTCTGAAAATATCATCACAAATTTGTCGGCAAAAATAGCTCTGAGATAATAATTACAAATTAGAAACTATTTTATGTGTTCATCTTAAATAGATCATATTTGCTGAAATCTTGTTTGTTTGTATTTATGTTTCGCCAAAAAATTTCTTTTTTTGTGTGCATAAAAATAGCCTTCTGATCAATAATTTATGTTCAAGCAATAAGTTACATATTTGGATCAAGATATATTTCATATTTGTATTATCTTCTCTGCTTGCAAAATTTGTCGACACGCTCTATAAAAAATTTCAACCCAAAACAATTTGTGATTTTAAGAAGTTAGAAAAAAAATTAATTTTTTTATTCCATAGTGGTCCACCCGTTGCAATTAAAGACATCACGACGGCGGACAGGTCTTTTGCCTGTTAAGATTTTAAAAAATAAACCAACCTTAATTTAGGAGCTTTAGAAAATAATGAGAAAAGTAGCTATCTACGGAAAAGGCGGCATCGGCAAATCCACTACAACCCAGAACACAGTTGCAGGGCTGGTGGAAGCAGGCAAAAAAATCATGATCGTGGGCTGCGATCCCAAATCCGACTCCACACGTCTTATGCTCAACGGCCTGGCCCAGAAGACCGTTCTGGATACCCTGAGAGAAGAGGGCGAAGATGTCGAACTTGAAGACGTAAGAAAAGAAGGATACGGCGGCGTTCTTTGTACAGAGTCCGGCGGACCCGAACCCGGTGTTGGTTGTGCCGGCCGCGGTATCATCACCTCCATCAACCTGCTCGAACAGCTGGGTGCCTATGACGAAGAACAGAACCTGGACTATGTATTTTATGATGTTCTCGGCGACGTTGTTTGCGGTGGTTTTGCAATGCCGATTCGTGAAGGTAAAGCCCAGGAGATCTACATCGTTGTGTCCGGCGAGATGATGGCCATGTACGCAGCCAACAACATCTGTAAAGGTATCGTAAAATTTGCCCAGTCCGGCGGCGTCCGCCTCGGCGGCCTGATCTGCAACTCCCGTATGGTTGACAACGAGGAAGAGATGATTCTGCAGTTGGCCAAAAAACTGGGCACCCAGATGCTCCACTTTGTTCCCCGGCATAACATGGTTCAGCAGGCAGAGATCAACAGAAAAACCGTAATTGATTTTGCTCCCGAACATCCCCAGGCCGACGAATACCGGGCACTGTCCAAAAAAATGGATGAAAACACAATGTTTGTTATTCCCACACCGCTGGAAATTGAAGAGCTCGAAAGCCTGCTGATTGAATACGGCATCGCTTCATAAACCGCACAACCGCAGGACCCTGAGGGGGGTACTTAGCAAAGACACCATTCTTGATGAATTTAAAGCAAAACAACACAAGAGATAAGATAGGGGTATAAACATATGACAGGCGAACGAAACACTACCGTTAACCCGGAAGATGT
Organism: uncultured Desulfobacter sp.; assembly: GCF_963666145.1. Taxonomy (NCBI): domain Bacteria; kingdom Pseudomonadati; phylum Thermodesulfobacteriota; class Desulfobacteria; order Desulfobacterales; family Desulfobacteraceae; genus Desulfobacter; species uncultured Desulfobacter sp. The sequence goes on from NZ_OY762614.1 coordinate 3,420,316, forward strand.
AAAAAAAGAAATACTGGCCAAGTATCCGCCCAAGGTGGCCCGGAAACGCGGCAAGCAGATCACACCGGTTTCCAGCGAAGAAGAAAAAAGCAGCCTCTCGGTAGGCGCCAACGTCCGGACCGTTCCGGGCATCATCACCCAGAGAGGATGCTGCTACGCAGGTTGCAAGGGCGTTATCATGGGCCCGACCCGGGACATCATCAACCTGACCCACGGCCCCATCGGCTGCGGATTTTACTCCTGGCTGACCCGTCGTAACCAGACCCGGCCGCCATCAGACGACGCAGATAATTTCATGACCTACTGCTTTTCCACGGACATGCAGGACGAGGACATTGTTTTCGGCGGAGAAAAGAAACTCAAGGCCGCCATCCAGGAAGCCTATGACATCTTCAAACCCAAGGCCATCTCCATCTTCTCCACCTGTCCGGTGGGTCTGATCGGTGACGACATTCACGCCGTGGCCAGGGAGATGAAAGCAGAACTTGGCATCAATATATTCGGTTTCTCCTGTGAAGGATATAAGGGTGTAAGCCAGTCCGCCGGCCATCATATTGCCAACAACGCCATCTTTACCCATGTTGTGGGCCTGGATGACACCATCTCCGACGCCAAATTCAAGATCAACCTCTTGGGTGAGTACAACATCGGCGGCGACGCATTCATCATTGACGACCTGCTGGAAAAATGCGGTATCAGCGTGGTGTCCACCTTCTCCGGCAACTCCACCGTTGACCAGTTTGCCAATTGCCACACCGCGGACCTCAATGCCGTTATGTGCCACAGATCCATCAACTACGTAGCAGACATGCTTGAGATTAAATACGGCATCCCCTGGATAAAGATCAGCTTCCTTGGACCCCGGTCCACTGCCAGCAGTCTGCGTAAGATCGCCGCTTATTTTGAAGACCAGGAACTCATCGACACCGTAGAAAAGGTCATTGCCGAAGAGATGATCCCTGTTGAAGCCAAGATCGCAGAGATTAAACCCCGTTGTGAAGGCAAAACCGCCATGATGTTCGTTGGTGGTTCCCGCGCCCATCACTACCAGGAACTGTTCAGGGATCTGGGCATGGAAGTCCTCTCCGCCGGATACGAGTTTGCCCACAGGGATGACTATGAAGGACGCCACGTGATTCCGGACATCAAGATTGACGCCGACTCCAGAAATATTGAAGAGCTGGAAATCGAAGCCGACGAGACCCGGTACAGCCCCAGAAAGACCGAAGAGCAGATGAAAGCCCTGGAAGCCAAGGGATTCCCGTTCAAAGAGTATGAGGGTATGGTGCCTGACATGGTCGAAGGCTCCCTGATTATTGATGACATCAGCCAGCACGAAACCGAAACCCTGATTGAAATGTACAGACCTGACATCTTCTGTGCCGGTATCAAGGAAAAGTACGCAGTCCAGAAAAACGGTATCCCCATGAAGCAGCTCCACTCCTATGATTCAGGTGGACCCTATGCGGTATTCAAAGGTGCAATGAACTTTTATGAAGAAATTGACCGCATGCTCAACGCCAACATCTGGGATTACTTGAAAGCCCCCTGGCAGAAAGAGGCTGAAGCCTCTGCCGAATAAGCTACGGAATAATCATTTAAATTATAGATTAAAAAGCAACAGGAGAAACTTATGCTGCTTCGACATACCCCCAAAGAGATTGTAGAAAGAAAAGCCCTGGCAGTTAACCCGGCCAAGACCTGCCAGCCCATCGGCGCCATGTATGCAGGCCTCGGCATCCACGCCTGCCTGCCCCACAGCCACGGTTCCCAGGGCTGCTGCGCCTATCACAGATCCACCTTGACCCGTCATTACCGTGAGCCCATCATGGCGGCCACCTCCTCCTTTACAGAAGGTGCATCGGTATTCGGCGGCCAGGCCAACCTGCTTCAGGCCCTGTTGACCATCTTCACCACCTACAACCCCGACGTGGTTGCGGTGCATACCACCTGTCTGTCCGAGACCATCGGCGACGACGTGAACCAGATTGTCAGAAAGGCCAAAAAAGACGGCACCATCCCCGAAGGCAAGTATGTCGTTCATACGGCAACACCATCCTATGTGGGGTCCCATGTCACCGGCTTTGCCAATATGGTGAAGTCCATTGCCATACAGATGGCCGAAAAGACCGGCACATCCAACGGTAAGGTCAACCTGATTCCTGGGTTTGTAGAACCTTCGGATATGGCTGAGATCAAGAGAATTGCCGCAATGATGGGCATTGGATCCATCCTGTTTCCGGACACTTCCGGTATTGTGAACGGACCGCTCACCGGTAAATTCAATATGTACCCCAAAGGCGGAACCAGCATTGAAGACCTGAAAAGCACCGGCGACAGCATCGGTTCCATCGGCCTGGGTGCCTGGGCCACGACTGATGCCGTCAAAGCCCTTGAGTCCCAGTTTCAGGTCCCCGGCCAGGTACTGGATCTGCCCATCGGCCTGTTGGCCACAGACCGGTTCGTTGATGCCCTGCGCACCGTAGCCGGCGTTAGCGTTCCCGATTCTGTGACCCAGGAACGCGGACAGCTCCTGGACGTGATTTCAGACATGCAGCCCCACCTGTACGGCAAAAAGGTTGCCATTGCCGGTGACCCGGATCAGCTCATTCCCTTGGTTGAATTCCTTGTGACCATCGGCATGAAACCGGTTCACATTGTTACCGGCACCCCGGGCAAGGCCTTTACCAACCGGATCAAAGAGATCACCGCCAAGTTCGGTGATGATATCAATGTCCGGAACCCCGCCGACATGTTCCTGATGCACCAGTGGATCAAGAATGAACCGGTTGACCTGCTCATCTGCAACACCTACGGCAAGTACATTGCCCGGGACGAAGACATCCCCTTTGTACGTCACGGATTCCCCATCCTGGACCGCATCGGCCACTCCTACTTCCCGTCGGTGGGTTACGCAGGCGGCCTGCGTCTTCTGGAAAAAATCCTGGGCGTGCTCATGGACCGCAAGGACCGGGATGCCTCAGAAGAGGCCTTTGAACTGGTAGAATAGTATCTGCGCAATTAAAGCAGTAAAGGATAAATAAAATGACCTCCATATCGGTACTCAAACAGAGAGAAAAACAGATCTACCAGAAGGGCAGCCAGCCCTTTGAGATGGAATGTGAAACCAAGAGTCTGGCCGGCGCAGTCAGCCAGAGGGCCTGCGTGTTCTGCGGCTCCAGGGTGGTGCTTTACCCCATTGCCGACGCCCTGCATCTCATTCACGGACCCATCGGGTGTGCCTCCTATACCTGGGACATCAGAGGGGCCCAATCGTCGGGCCCGGAGCTCCACCGGATGAGTTTTTCCACCGATCTGTCAGAGACCGATATCATTTATGGCGGAGAAAAAAAGCTGAAAAAAGCGTTGCTTGAGCTCATTGAAAAGTACTCGCCCAAAGCTGCCTTTATTTACTGTACCTGCATTGTGGGCATTATCGGTGATGACGTGGACGCGGTCTGCCGCCAGGTCGAAGAAGAGACCCTCATTCCTGTCATCGCTGTCCACTCTGAAGGGTTTAAAGGGACTAAAAAAGACGGATACAAGGCGGCATGCGACGCCTTGTTCAGTCTCATCGAACGAAACAAAGCCCCCCAGGCCACCATCCCCGATTCCATCAATATTATGGGAGAGTTCAATATCGGCGGAGAGACGTGGATCATTAAAAAATATTATGAAGCCATGGGGGTCAAGGTGGTCTCGGTGATCACCGGTGACGGCCGGGTGGAAGAGGTCCAGCAGGCAAGAAATGCCGCCCTGAACGTGGTTCAGTGTTCAGGGTCCGTGACCCACCTGGCCAAGCAGATGGAAAAAGAGTACGGCATCCCTTTTATACGGGTCTCCTACTTTGGCATCGAAGACACCTCCGAGGCCCTGTACCAGGTGGCCGTTCACTTTAAGAAAAACGCTGAGATTTTGAAAAAGACCCAGGAGCTGATCAAAAAAGAGGTCCAGGCCATTGTTCCCCGCCTGGAGGGCATGAGAAAAGATCTTGAAGGTAAAAAGGCCGCCATCTACGTGGGCGGCGCGTTCAAGGCCTTCTCCTTGATCAAGGCATTGAAAACCCTGGGCATGGAAGTGATCCTGGCCGGTTCCCAGACCGGCACCAAGGAAGATTATGAGGTGCTTCGGCAGATGTGCAACGAGGGCACCGTGATTTTAGACGACTCAAACCCCCTGGAGCTTGCCAAGTATGCCGTGGAAAAGGATGCGGACCTGTTCATCGGCGGGGTCAAGGAACGCCCCATTGCCTATAAGATGGGCATCGGGTTCTGCGACCATAACCATGAACGCAAAATCCCCCTGGTCGGCTTTGAAGGCATGGTCAATTTTGCAGAAGAAGTGCACGGAACCGTTACAAGCCCGGTATGGGATCTTGTACCCAGGCGGCAGACCCCAACCGGAAAGGAAGGTGCAATATGACCTCAAGCAGATCTTATAAAGAGACCCCCTCATACACCCCCACCCAGAATGCATGTAAAATGTGCACCCCCTTAGGGGCCACCCTGGTGTTCCAGGGGATTGAGGGCTGCGTACCCCTGCTGCACGGCTCCCAGGGATGTTCCACCTATATGCGGCGTTACCTGATCTCCCATTTCAAAGAACCCGTGGATATTGCCTCCTCCAACTTCACCGAGGAAACGGCCGTATTCGGCGGCGGGGCCAACCTCAAGCTTGCCATTGAAAACGTGGCCCGCCAGTATGCCCCTTCCATGATCGGTATCGCCACCACCTGTTTGTCCGAAACCATCGGCGATGATGTCCAGCTGATCTTGAACAGCATGGGCAATAACATCAACGGTTCTGCCCTGGTCCATGTCTCCACACCGTCATATTCAGGCACCCACGTGGACGGATTCCATGGTGCGGTAGCCGCCGTGGTGGACCGGTTCAACCCCGCAGGCAAACGCATTGTTTACCGGCCCAAGAAAAAGAAAAAAGTGAACCTGTTCCCCGGTATGCTCTCCAACGAGGACCTGCGGCACTTAAAAGATATTTTTGAAGATTTCAATGCCCCTGTGACCATTCTGCCCGATTACTCCGAACGCCTGGAAGGGCCGTCCTGGCAGGAATATCAGGCCATCCAGAAGGGGGGCACCACCATTGCCGCCATTGAAAAGATGAATGTGGCCGTTCACACCATGGAGTTCGGCGCTGTGCTGGCCCTGGCCGCCGAAGCCGGCCAGAAGACCGCAGGAGAAATTTTAAGCAAACGCTTTGGCGTGCCCTGCACCCGCCTGCCCATCCCCATCGGGGTCAAGGCAACAGACAAATTTTTGGATATCCTGTCCAAGATATCCGGCCGGCCCATCCCGGAACGGTACAGGAAAGAGAAATGGCGCCTGGTGGACACCTATGTGGACGGCAATAAATATGTCGCCAAAAAACGGGCTCTGATTTACGGCGAAGAGGACTTTGTGGTCTCCATGGCAGGGTTCCTGGCCGAAGTGGGCATCATCCCCGTCTTGTGCGCTTCCGGCGGCAAAAGCAAAACCTTTAAAAAGGCCCTGGAACAGACCCTGCCCGAACATATCATTGACAAGGCCGTTATCCAGAATGACATGGATTTTACCTGCATGGAAGAGACCGCCGCCGCCATGCCCGAAGAGGTTCGGCCGGAAATCATTATCGGCAACTCCAAGGGCTATGCCATGGCAAGACGCCTGAAAATCCCCATGGTCCGGGTGGGCTTCCCCATCCACGATCGCATCGGCGGATCGCGTATCCTGCATGTGGGCTACAAAGGGGCCCAGCAGTTGTATGACACCATCGTCAACGCAATTTTAACTGAAAAACAGACCGAATCCAGAATAGGATACTCATATATGTAAATAGTTGTCGCAGAAAAACGGCCCCTTTTGTCCGCCTCGAACTCGAACAAAATCGACCATTTTTCTGCAGAAACTAAATAAGGAAATTATGAATTATGATGAATTTAGATAACCACCCCTGTTTTAATAAAAAGTCCTGCAAGGATTTCGGTCGAGTTCACCTACCGGTTGCCCCGGCCTGTAACATCCAGTGCAATTTCTGCAACAGAAAGTTTGACTGTGTGAATGAAAGCCGGCCCGGTGTCACCTCCTCCATTTTGAGTCCGGACCAGGCCATGGCCTACCTGGCAGAGGTGGTTGCGGCCAAACCCAACACCTCCGTTGTGGGTATCGCAGGCCCTGGCGACCCCTTTGCCAACGGCGACAAAACCATGGACACCCTGACCAAGGTGCGTGCCACCTATCCGGAAATGCTCTTGTGCGTGGCCACCAACGGCCTGAACATTCATCCTTACCTGGATCAGCTTAAAGAGATCAACGTCACCCATGTGAGCATCACCGTCAATGCGGTTGATCCTGAAGTCGGCGCCAAGATTTACTCCTGGGTCCGGGAAGGCAAAAAGTCCGTAGGCCCCAAAGAGGGTGCCAAAATACTGTTGGAACGCCAGATGGCTGCAGTCAAAGGCCTCAAAGAACGCAATATCATGGTAAAGGTCAACTCCATTCTGTTGCCCGGCATCAACGACGACCATATGGTTGAAGTGGCCAGAACCATGGGCGAGATGGGTGTGGATATCTTTAACATCATGCCGTACTTCCCCACCAAAGGTTCCAATTTTGCAGATATGCCGGAACCCTCTAAAGGCCAGCTTAAAGAACTTAGAGAGGCCGCCAAGGTCTTTGTGCCCCAGATGACCCATTGCAAACGCTGCAGAGCTGATGCCGTAGGCCTGCTGGATGATCCCTTGAACCAGAAACTCATGGACCGGCTGACCTTTCACGCCACGACCCCCATTGCCCTGCCCAGTGCGCCCAAGTATTGCCACGAACAGGATTGTGATGATGGGTATGCGTTCAATGCCGCCGGCCCAAGACCCTATGTGGCCCTGGCCACCCGGGAAGGCGCCCTGATCAACCAGCACCTGGGCGAAGCCGAAGAACTTCACATCTACGACCTGACCGGGGACACCCCGAAATTTGTGGAAACCAGAACCGTGCCCAAACCCGGTGCCGGCAATGCCCGCTGGAATAACCTGGCCCGGACCATTAAAGACTGCCACACCATCCTGGTGTCCGGTGTGGGCGAAGCCCCCAAAAAAGTGCTGGGCAACATGGGATTTACCATCCATGAGGTCAACGGCATGATTGATCTGGTACTTTTGGCCATTAAAAAAGGTGAGTCCCTGGACCATTTGATTGTGCGGTCCCAGACCTCCTGCGGCGAGTGTCGGGGCACAGGCACCGGTTGTATGTAATACAAAACTAAATTGATTATAAAACCAATTAAGAAATAAACTTTTAAGGAGAAAAAATGAACAAGCCCGAAAAACACATCCTCGTATGCGCAAGTTTTCGTCCCAGCGGAGAGCCCAAGGGCAAATGCCACAGAAAAGGTTCCGGTGATTTTTTAGCCTATATTGAAAACGAAGTGATCGACAGAGGTCTTGAAGAGATACTGGTTTCTTCTACCTGCTGCCTGAAACAGTGTGATGACGGTCCGGTAATGGTGATTTATCCGGATAATATCTGGTACGGGCACGTGGATAACGAAGAAGCCATTGATGCTATTTTAGACGCCATGGAAGATGGCGAGATCGCAGAGGATTATCTACTGTAATGAAGACCCATGATCAGCGGGTTTGGATGGTGGACACCACCCTTCGGGACGGGGAACAGGCCCCGGGTGTCTTTTTCCGTCCCCTGGAAAAACTGACCATCGCAAGTCAGCTGGCCGAATGCGGCGTTGACGAGATTGAGGTGGGCATCCCTGCCATGGGCGAACTGGCCTGCAGGGAAATTGAAGCCATTGCCCATTTGAATCTGCCCACCATGCTCACCAGCTGGTGCCGGGCGGTCAAAAAGGATATTGAGCTGGCCATCGGGTGCAACACCCCCGGCTGCCACATCAGTTTTCCCACCTCGTCCATTCTGCTCAAGACCTTTGAAAAAGATGAACACTGGGTGCTTGAGACCCTGGAGGACACGGTCCGGTTTGCACGCCAATATTTTGATCAGGTCTCCGTGGGCGCCCAGGACGCCACCCGCACGGACATGGGCTTTCTTGTACAATTTTGTCAACGCTCTATGGAACTGGGCGTTCATCGGGTGCGCCTTGCCGATACCGTGGGCATGATTACCCCGTCCGCCCTCATGGATATGATTGAGACCCTGCTGATCCGGGTGCCCGGCCTGGCGTTGGAGTTCCACGGTCACAACGACCTTGGCATGGCCACGGCCAATGCCGTGTCTGCTGTGGATGCAGGCGCCAAGGCCATCAGCGTGACAGTGAACGGACTCGGGGAACGGGCAGGCAACGCCCCCCTTGAAGAGACTGCCATGGCACTGTTCGGTATCGGAGCCAAAAAAAGCAACATGCATCTGTCCGGGCTAACCCAGCTGTGCAACACCGTGGCAACCTATTCCGGACAGCCGATCCACCCGGCAAAACCTATTGTGGGATCGCGGATATTTTCCCATGAGTCCGGGATCCACTGTGCCGGCCTGCTGAAAAACGCCCGGTCCTATGAATTATACGATCCCAAGCAGGTGGGGCGCTGCAGCACAAGACAGATGGTATTAGGCGGCCATTCCGGGTCGGCGGCCATCAAACATGCCCTGGCCCACCGCAATATTAGTATTGACGCCGCTGCCGCCCAGAGATTGCTGCCCCAGGTCCGGAAGGCTGCTGCCACACTAAATAAGCCTGTATCCCCGGAACTGCTTGAATCTATCTATCGCAGGACGTTGTGTACCAGGCAGTAGAGCTGTATTTTATAAAATGATCTTTCACATTTGATGGCGTCGTAAAAAGTTTTACGTCTACTGGGTTATGGGGTTTGGTCAGGTGCTTGACATGCTTGAATATAAGCCTTCTTCTCCCTTGGCTCTTCTCTCCCTGACCAGGCCCCTTTACTTTGTAGACGTAAAACTTTTTACGACGCCATTTAGTTTTTAACCGGCAGTTTCTTTGTTTGGCCAAGTATGCCGATCGTGTCTTGTCCGATGCCGGTAATCCCCTCTCCCCCCAAAAAAAAGCAGCAGGGCTTTTTTCAAAGATCCCTGCTGCTCACCAATTAAAATTTGACGTTGCTTAGGTGAATTTTCTGGTGATACCTGCAATTCCGATCAGGCCGAATCCAAAGAGAAGCATTGTTGCCGGTTCCGGGTTGTGGATGGTTGAAAAATCATCCAAACCGAATCCATCACTCTGTGAAGTTGTTAACCAGACAAGCGAGGAAAGGGGCTCATCATCATCATCCAATGTAATACCAACAAAAAAACTTGCCTTATTCTGGTTGCTTGCAAAAATGCTATAGTTACTGACGTGGTTTACAAACAACATGGTGAGCGCACCGGAATCAGCCGGATCCTGTATGTAAAAAAATAAGTTTTTTAAAGAATCATCTTTAAGCGTCAACGTGAGCAGTGTAATATCTCCGGAATCCAACCATTGACTTGCCTCGCCGCCTGTGGTTGTATTGCTCCGGCCGTAGGCGTTTGAATCATCGTCACTTTTAATTGAGAAATAAGGATTACTTGAAAACTCATTATCATTGTCCTTATTATATGAAGTGGCTCCTTCTCCTATCAATCCTCCAGCCGTAAACGTTCCCACACCGGTTTCTTTTTCGGTGTACCATCCCGTGTCAATGTCTTCAAAATCCTCTAAAACATGAACAGAGCCCTTTTGAGCCGCTTTCCAAGCATTGATTTGTGCAAGCTCAGTCGTAACGTCCCAGACATTAATGGTTAAGGCAAATGCCGGTGCTGTACCCACAACAAACAAACAAACGGATAAAAACGAGATTAATTTTTTCATTTATAACTCCTCTTATAAATCGCCATGGCAATCAAACGAGATCTTCCAAGGCGCGTTTTGCCTTTTCAAACTCGGTAAAATTTTTTTATTTGGGTTTTGTATGAGCAATATCCATACCTATAGATGAAAACGTCACTCTCGTTTTGTAATGGTTTGAATTTAATAGAGATATGTGTAGTGTTGGGTTTTTGTTGAGGGCGATGGGTTATATTTTGATGGATATTAAGAAATTTTTGTAATAAGAAATGTGAATTTAATATGTTATTTTTTATGGTAATTTTTACATATAAATGGCCGTTTTGATCTGGCTTTAGGATTTGATTTTTTTTGTCCCGGCCAGTACCCGAATCACCATATCAGGCGTGCAGGCCGGGATAAGTCTGGTTACTACAGTTTGTCTTTAACGGATTTGATCTTGTCCTCCAGACCTTGCTTCTTGTCGGTCCGGGTGCCCAGTTTTATGGTGGTTGTTATGCGGGGCGCGCCCATATCATGGATCTTTTCGTGACAATCCTTCACTGCTTTAAATACCGTATCCCACTCGCCTTCAATATTGGTGCCGTATGCGTGCAGGTTCGATTTCAGCCCTGCCCCTGTAATGATTTCATGGCATGCCGCGACATATTTGGATACGGACAAACCCACGCCCAAAGGAACGACACAAAGATCAATGATTACATTCATTTTGATTCTCCTTCTTTTGGTTAAATAGGGCATTGTGTACCGAAATCAGATATTTTTAAAGAGTATCCAGTGTTTTCTTGGCGAAATAGCCGATTGAAGCACTCAACCCCACAACTATGAGAGATCCTGCATTATGCGTCACGGCTCCCCAAACCGGTGTCAGCCATCCCATGAATCCTGCGAAAACAGAAATCAGATTAATGAGAAAACTGATGCCGATACACATTTGAATGGTTCTGCGCATGGTGCGCCCCAGTGAAAACAGATAGACCAGATTGTCCAGGCGGTCATTCATCAGTACGATATCAGCGGTATCCAGGGCTGCGTCAGATCCCTTCAGCCCCATGGCAATACCCGTGTCCGCCGCTTTCAGGGCCGGGGCATCATTGACACCGTCCCCCACGTATACAAGCATGCCCCTGCCATAATCCTGGATGAGACGCAGTTTATCCGCCGGAGACTGCCGGGCCCAGACCGTCTCAATCCCGATCTGGTCACAAAGGATTTGAACAGGGACATCCTGATCCCCTGAGATTACTGCAAGGTCTTTGATGCCCAGCAATTTTAGTCGTTCAATTACCTTTGCCGCAGCCGTCCGGGGCTGATCCTGCATACAGATCCAGCCTGCGGCCTGCTGATCAATCGTGACCTCGACGCAGGTATATCCTTTTTCGGAAAATTTGTCCGTTGTCATGATTTCAACGGCCTGTCCCGCCACGTTTCCCCGAATACCCCGTCCCGGAATATTGACGATATCCCGGGCATCCGATAGGGTCAGTTGCCAATCTTTGGCTTTTTGGACAATGGCCCGTGCCAGTGGGTGATTCATTTTCAGTTCCAGTGCCCCGGCTGTTTGTATCAAATTTTCTTTGTTCATGTCGGCCTGGGCGCAAACAATCTCTTTGACCACCGGATCGCCACTGGTCAAGGTGCCTGTTTTGTCAAAAAAGATTCCAACCGCTTTGCCCATATTTTCCAGATAGATACCGCCTTTGACCAGGATACCCTGCCTGGAGGCGTTGCCTATGGCCGACACCGTGGCCACCGGACCTGCAAGAATAAAAGAGCAGGGGCATCCCACGATGAGCACAGTAATGGCCCGTTCAATATCCCGGGTAATGATAAAGGTCAGCAACGCACATGAGAGAATAACCGGCGTAAACCATCCGGCATACCGGTCAACAATTTTGGCCGATTGGACCTTGGATTGTTCTGCCGCCGTCACCATCTCTATAATTTTTCCTATGGTTGAATCCCGGCCCACCCGTTCTGCGCGAACCCGGATAAAACCGTCGGTGTTCAAGGTGCCGGCCCACACCTCGTCCCCTTGGGCTTTGGGCTTTGGCACGGATTCTCCCGTAACAGCAGACTCATCCACGGCACAGGCACCGTCTGCCACAGTGCCATCCACTGGAATGATCCCGCCGGTCTTCACAAGAATGATATCCCCTTGCACAATTTGCGACACCTTGACCGTCCGCTCCTCCCCGTTTTCTTCAAGAATCGCCGTGTCCGGGGTCATTTTTACCAGCGCCTCAATGGCGTTTCGTGCCGAATCGCTCACCGCCTCTTCGACCAGGGCTCCGGCCACCATAATAGCCGAAACGACGGCCGCTTCAAGGAAATTACCGGTGACAATACAGGCGACAATGGCAATGGATACCAGTTCATCCACATTTACCTGCCGCTGGGCAATGCCTTTAACCGCCTCAATAATAATGGGCACCCCGTTGATCAGAATTGATATCATCAGAATAATATTGATTGTACTGACGGCTGGCAGGATTTGCAGATCAATGCCTTTTGCCAGGTATGACGCAGGTATCAAAAAAGCGCCTATGGCCGTTCTGATAAAGTCTTTTGAGCTAAATATTTCTTTGTATACGTTTAAATTTGCATGCCTTCTAATCATTGTTATCGTCCGTTTGCTTGAATTTCAAATATTTTGCCAATCAATCTATGTGCCAAATATCTTTATTTGTGTTGGTTGTCAAGTATTTTGAAAATCAAACTTTTAGTTGTCAAATACACAGCCCCATGATAGACACGAATTGGATATTATTTTCTTTAAGGGCAGGTATTGGAATGGATTTGAATCATCTTGCAAAAACAATTGTGGAATTTTATGAGAAATTGTCGTCCTGGGAGGATGCCGTGGTCAGGGATACCGGATTGACAACGGCCCAGGCGCATACCATAGAAATCATCGGGCATTCAGGCCCCATCAAGATGAAAGATCTTGCCTATAGAATCGGCGTGACCACCGGGACTTTGACCGTGGCGGTGGATAAACTTGAAAATAAAAACCTGCTTGAAAGAAAGCCGTGCAAAACGGACCGACGGTCTTATCTTATTGAGTTGACGGCTGCCGGCCAGGAATATTTCAAGCAGCACCACAATTTCCATATTAAGATGACCCAGGAGATTGTGGCGGATCTAACCGATGAAGAGCAGGCGTTATTCGGCATGATCCTTGAAAAGATGGTTAAAAAAATTTAGCGTCAGGCGTTGCCCAGGACTCACTTCAGGCGTTGTTCCTTTTTTTTGATGTACCAGTCCTGCTTGCCGTAAAGTTTGTCCATACATTCCGGGCACACACCGTGGCTGAACGTTGCCTGTGTGTGTTGTTCAATATATGTTTCAAGCAGGTTCCAATATCCTTTGTCATCTCTGATTTTTTTGCAACTGGCACAGATTGGCAGCAGTCCGCTCAACGTTTTGATCTCGGCAAGTGCTGTTTCAAGGGCAATGGTTTTTTGCCTTAACTCAATATGGGTATTAATCCTGGCAAGCATTTCTGTTTGATCAAAGGGTTTGGTAATGTAGTCGACGCCCCCGGCTTTAAACCCTTGTACTTTATCTTCAATATTGTCCAACGCAGTCATGAAAATGATCGGAATATCGGCCTTTTTCTTGTCCGCTTTAATTTCTGTGCAGGTATCAAAGCCATTCATTCCCGGCATCATCACATCAAGAAGAATAAGGTCCGGCAGGAATCGATCGAGCAATTGCATGGCCCGCTCACCTGACTCCGCAATGCGGGTCTGAAAATTTTGGCTTTTGAGAAAAGAGATCAGCACCTTGATGTTGTTGGGTTGATCGTCAACAATCAGAATCATTGGGTCTTGCATAAAAGATTATCCTTCTTTTTTGTGGAATTGGTTTATGAGCTGCTCAATCCCCTTGAGCTGAATATCGGCTGTGAGCTGACCAAGCCGCTCGGCAAAAGAGCGGTATATTCCCGAATCCATTTCTGCGATATTGGAGACCATCAATTCAATGGCGTCAATGTTGCCGTCCGCCAGATGATTTTGGAGCTGTCCAAGAATTTCAGCCGGTGGGGCAACAATATTCTCATCAACGACTGCCGTCAAATTGTCTTGATGCAGCTTCAGGTTGAGCAGGTCTGCAATGATTTTAAGCAAATCCGGTTTGTCAAAGGGCTTGGGCAGAAAACCTTTGAAACCGACTTGTTGGCATTTCCCGCGCAAATTAGTCTGGTTGATCAGCGATGCCGTAATGGCCACAACCGGAATCCGGGCATATAGATCCGTTTTCTGGAGTCCTTTGATTGCGGTAAATCCGTCAACACCAGGCATAACAAGATCCATGAATATGAGATCCGGCTGTTGTTTTTCACACGCTGTCAAAACATCTTTTCCGTCCGGGGCCTCAGTAACTAAAAAACCGAGAGGTTCCAGGGTGTCTTTTAGCACGGCGCGATTCGTGGGCTGGTCATCTACAATCAGAATTGTTTTGGTGCCCGGCTTAAATTTTTCAAGGAGGAACTGCGCATCCGGTTCGAAATATTTTTCAGACGCTGTCAAATCACGCCGGCCGAAAACCACCGTAAAGATAAACCGGCTTCCCGGCCCGTATCCGGCCTCGTCATCGCGATGAACCGGACTGATCAAGGATAGTTCGCCTTGCATGAGTGACGCCAACTGCAAACTGATACTCAGGCCCAGGCCGGTTCCTTCGGAATACTTTAGGCGCTCTCCGGACTGCTTGAACGGTTCAAAGACGTCTTTTTGATGATCTTCTGCAATTCCGGGTCCTGAATCTTCCACCATAAATGTCAACTTTGTCTTTTGTTCAGGAAGAGATTGCGCCGTCACCCGAAACAAACAATAGCCGCTGTCGGTAAACTTGGCTGCATTGGCAAGAAGGTTGAGCAGAATCTGACGAAGTCGCATTTCATCGGCCACGATAATATCAGGTAAATGGGTGTCCGCTTCGTAACGAAACAAGATTTTATTCTGGGTGCAACGGTTCCGTGCAATATCGCAGAGTCCCTGCAGAAATTTATTTAAAACAATTTCATGGGGATAAAGATCAAGCTTTCCGGCTTCAATTTTGGACAGATCAAGGATCTCATTGATGATCATCAGTAGATGCTCGGCGGCATTGTGTATTGTTTTGATGCCGGACTGCTGTTTTTCATTCAATGTTCGATCGTCGGCAAAAATTTGACTATAGCCAAGAATGGCATTCAGCGGCGTTCGTAGTTCATGGGACATGTTGGATAGGAAAATGGACTTAGCTAAATTGGCCGCCTTGATTGCCACCATGGCCTCTTTCAGCCTTTCCTCGGCCCTTTTTTGCACAGTGATGTCGTAAATGGTTCCCAGTGTAAGAATCGGTTTCCCGCCCTCGTCAAATTCAGCACGGCACTGCGCCTCAACCCATTTGATCCGGCCTGACCCGCTTACAATCCTGTGTGCCGTTTTGTATTTTTCCCGGGTGCGCAGTGAGTTCTCATAGGTCGTGCAGACTTTATCTCGGTCCTCCGGATGAACGATCTTTAAAAATGCCTCATGCGATGGTGTAAAGGCCTTTTTGTCCAGCTCAAAAATTTTGTAGATTTCATCGGACCAGCTCAACCGGTCATTGATAAGATCAAACTCCCATACACCCAGATTTCCTAATTGTCTTGCTTTTTCAAGCTCCGCCTTGGTTTCCGTCAATTCAAAATTTTTCTGTAATAATTCTTTGTTTTTCATTTTCAGCAGCTGGCTGCGCTGGTAGTACCAGAGCAGTATCAAAAGGATCAGGACCACTGGGACAACCACATACGCGTAGTTAATTTTTTCTTTGACAATAACGTGTTCCCATTTGTGCTTGATGCCGGTCATGATTTCCGGTGCAAGGACGGACATTCTCCTGTTGAGAATACGAATTAACTTTTCGCTGTTTTTATTGGTCATCATGCGGATATCAAAATTCTGCTTGCTGATGCCGCTGATCTTGAGATGGTTGTGGTTATATTTGTGTTGAATAAAATTGAGGACAGGCAGAATGTCTGCGGCCGCATATACCTGATCCCGTGCAACCATATCCAGGGCTTCCAGGGTATTTTTTACCGGTATCAGGGTGATGTTCGGATAATATTTTTCAAGTATTCTCTGGGCCGTGAAATTTTTTCCCACGGCAATCCGTTTATCGTTTAGATCTCCCAGTGATTTTTCAAAGTGTGCATCCAGGTTGGTCATAATGGCGACAGGATAGGAATCATAGACTTCACTGAACACCCCGTAGTCCTCTCTGTCCGGACTTCTCCCGGTAGACAGATTCAATCCGTTGGGATCATTTTTGATGCGTTCCAATATTTCTTCAAAGGTATCGACCTTAATAAAATTATATTGAACGCCCGTATTTTGTACCAGGGCCCTCCAGAAATCGATACTGACTCCCTGAACCTGCAGTTTGCTGTCTGTGGAATTGGTGAGAATGGAAAAAGGCTCCCAGTTCGTGACATAGATGTTGAATTTATTATTCTGAAGGTAGGCCGTTTCTTCCCGGGTCAGAACCGGCTTTTTGTCTATGTTGAGCCATTTGTCGCTGATGACCTGTTTTTCCTTTGTGCTCAGGTCGTGTATGGCCTTATTCAAAAGGTCCCTGAGAATCGGGGCATCCGGACGGCTGGCCGAAACGGATTTAATCGTAATTTCTCTGATCGTAAAAACAGGTTCAATGTTGGTTAAAAAGTGCTTTGCCAAAAAAAAGTTTCCGGAATTAAAGGATACCACAGCATCAACCTGGTTATCTTCCAGCAAGGTAAGCGCATCCAGCGTTGTCTGGGTCCGTACCAGGTCTATACGCGTCTGATATTGGGAGAGGAAACGATCAATGACAAGGATATTTTGATTGAATGCAACGCGACGATGCTCTAAATCCTCCATCGAAGAAAAGGGTATATGTGTTCTTTTTTGGGCGTAAACCTGGGTGAGAATTTCAAAAACTTCTTCACTGATAAGCGCATCGTTGCGCAATGCTGTCCGGCCGTCCATGAGGGGAATAACATCAATGTCACCATCATGGAGTTTTTGAATCGTTGTTTTCCAATCCCCCAGTTCAAGGCGTAAGGTAACGCCTAACCTTTCGGCAATCAGTTCGTAGATATCAATTATTATTCCCGTATACTCATTTGATGAATTCTCTATAAGAAACGGCTCAAAGCCAAGTGCGTAGCCCAGAGTCAGCACAGGATTTTTTTGTAAATATGCCCGTTCCTCATGGGTCAACATCAGACATGGACATTGATTGGGCTTCATTGCACACACTTGTGCCTGTAAAGATACAGACCAGAAAATTAATAGAAAAAAAATGAACAGTGGGTAAATCGTCCGTCGGGCGTTTATTTTTTGCATGGCCTTTTTTTCAAATCCATTCTGGGTTTTTATCATATATCCTCAGATGATTGATCCAAAAGTTGTTCAATTTTTGTAAGCTGAATATCGGCGGCCAGTTGACCCAGGTGCCGGGCAAATGTGCTGTATTGTCCTGAGTCCATACTTGCTATGTCCGCTGCCATGGATTCTATTTTTTCAATGTTTCCGTCTGCCAGGTGATTTTGCAGCTGGTCTATAATTTCAGACGGTGGGATAACAATTTTCTCATCAACAGGTGCCGTTAGCGTGCCTTGATACAGGTTCAGGTTAAGCAGATCTGCAAGGATTTTAAGTAATTCCGGCTTTGGAAAGGGCTTGGGCAAAAAACCTTTGAACCCTACTTTTTTACATCGTTGCTTTAAACTGGCCTGGTTGATAAGTGACGCTGTAACGGCCACAACCGGGATTTGGGCATATTGATCGGTTTTCTGAAGATCTCTGATTGCCGTGAAACCGTCAACACCAGGCATGACAAGATCCATCAAGATGAGATCCGGCTGTTGTCTTTCACAGGCCGCCTGAACATCTTTTCCGTCCGCGGCTTCGTTTATTATAAAGCCGAGGGGCTCAAGCGTATCCTTGAGCACCGCACGGTTGCTTGGCCGGTCATCGACAATCAGAATTGTTTTGGCTCCCGGCTCAAATTCCCCAAGTCTGTATACGGCATCGGGTTCAAGGTGTTTTTCATGGGAATGCATGGCACAGGTTTCAACAATCGTCGTAAAGACAAACCGGCTTCCAGAACCGTATTCGGGAACGTCATCCTCATGGACCGGACTGATCAGTGACAGGGTTCCATCCATAAGCGTGGCCAGTTGCAGGCTGATACTCAAGCCCAAACCGGTTCCTTCTGCATATTTAAGGCGTTCTCCCAATTGTTTGAACGGTTCGAACGCCTCTTTCTGAGATTCTTTGGCGATGCCCGGCCCTGAGTCTTCTACAATGAATGTCAATCTTGTCTTTTCTTTAGCAAGGGATTCAGCCTTCACTGCAAAAAGACAATACCCCTTGTCGGTAAACTTGGCTGCATTGGAAAGAAGGTTGAGCAGGATTTGACGAAGTCTTACCTCATCCACCACGATGATGTCAGGCAGGTCCTTGTCCGGTTCGTATCGAAACAAGATTTTCTTCTGGGCACACCGGTTGCGTATAATATCACACAGACTCAGCAGGAATTTTTTAAGGACAACATGTTGGGTAAACAGTTCAAGTTTGCCTGCTTCGATCTTAGACAGATCAAGAATGTCATTGATGAGCATCAGCAGGTGATTCCCTGCATCATGTATGGTTTTAATGCCGGACTGCTGTTTTTCATTCAGGGTTTGATCGTCGGCAAAAATCTGGGCATAACCAAGAATAGCATTCAGGGGCGTTCGCAGTTCATGGGACATATTCGAAAGGAAAACGGATTTTGCCAGGTTGGCTTTTTCCAGCTCTTCCTTGGTTTCCGTCAACTCCATATTTTTTGTTTTGATGGCGTCAACGCTTTTTTGCAGTTCTTTTGTCCGTTCGTCAACAAGAATTTCAAGGTCTTCATTGAGGTTTTTTAATCGCTGTTGGTGTCGCTGCAGCTTTTCAAACATGCGGTTGAATTCGTGGGCCACAAGAGCCGCTTCATCATTTCCAGGCAGTTCTATGGGTGAAAATTCTCCGTCGGCTTTGATTTGTCTGACGGTTTTTTGAATCGTGTGCAATCTGCTGGAAAGTTTGGTGCCTATGAACCAGGAGATGAGTGCGCCGATAAAAATAGCGCTGAGTGCGTAGAATACGCCATCCGATGCGATGGCCTTGAGCTTTTCGTTTGAAGTAACGTTGCCGATGCCGATTCTGACCCAGCCGATATGCGTGCCGGCAAGATTTACCGGAACTGCCACGTCCACCATCTGGTTCAGAAGGTAGATGGCTGCATTTTTTGCATATTCTGGCATATCCAAAACCAGTTGTCCGATTTTGTCCGGCTCCGTGTGGGCCAGTATCTTGTTATTGATATCGGTGATCAGGGCAAAGGAGAGTTCCGGATAGATTCGCTGTGCATTGATCAGTTCCTGAAGTCCTGCAATATCATAGGATACAAGCCAGTGGGCGCAGGTGACTGCAAGGGTTTGAGACAGTGCATGGGCATGCTCCTGCTGCCTTTCAAACAGCACCTTTTTCTGGCGAACCACCAGATCCCAGATAAACAGCGACATCAAAACGGCATGGATAATCGCCGCCCCGGTAATCAGCTTCCAGCGCAAAGAATTCGGATAAAATTTTCGGGTTTGAATAAAACTCATTGGGTTTTTACCTTGCGGACCTTTTTTTCAAAGGTATCTATGTAGGATTTCACCTCTTCATAACTTTTGTTGTCGGCGTTGTGGAAACGGCGGGTTTCCATGGCGCTTAAAATGGCGTCGCCCCCAGGGCTTTCATGCAGGCTGACCAGCAGTGCCCTGATCCGAAGTTTGAGGGACTGGGGCAGGCTTTTTCTGGCCATCACAGAGTTATTCACCAGGTGTGGGGTTTCCCAGATGACTTTAAGCTGTTCAGCTTTTTCAGGAAAATTTTTTTGAAAGTCCCGCCACGATGGCGGCCAGGTTGCACCGGCCGGATGCTGCCTGAGCCATACATTCATAATGGAAGATTCCTGGGAACCCACATAATGATTTTCAATATCGGTATTGATATCGAGTCCTGAGCGGTACAAAAAAAGTTGGGGCATGATGCAGGCGGCAAGGGCGGTGGGTGCAGGATAACACACGCTTTGACCTTTAAGATCCAAAGGGGTTTGGACTGGGCTGTCTTTTCGGACGATGAAAATGCCTTTAAAGTCCCGGGCGTCGCCTGCCATGGCAATGACCTCAAATCCGTTTTTTATCCCCTGAAGGGTCTGCCATGGATTGGAGAGCAGAAAGGAGATTCTTGGCTCCTTGAATTTAGCCTCATAATCGGCATAATCCCATGACGCTTCAAGAAGGATTTGATCGCCGTCCAAGTGTCTGTTCAGGTAATTGATCATCGGCTGATAGGCCTCAACGAGCCTGGCCGGATTGTACAGCGGGTGAACGGCAAAGTGGTGGATATGTCTATCTTTTGTTTTTTTTACAGCGCTGTACCGGGGCCCCGGATAAATCTCATGGGTTTGATATCCCGGGATAATTAGGATACCCAGGATGATGATTGACGAAAAATAAATTTTTCCCTGTGTTTTCATAATTAGATGCTTATTTGTAGAACAGAGATTTCGCCGAAAATTGCCCTGTTTGTGCCCATTTTTTAGCTCTGAAATTTTGACTGATAATTTATCATACAACTCTGTCTTGATGCACCTTTTTTTTGAATACATATGTGATAATTATGCGAATCTACAACACATCAATCGCCTCATTTGTAAAGATGATTGTGTCAATCCGGCGCATTATGTTAAACTAATCGCATATCTTCGCTATTACATATACAATAGTTAAGGAGCGTTGGGTTATGGGGCAAAAATTTTTTTATTTTGTACTCCTTGTCGGTCTTTTCTTCACAACTTTTGTAAATTATCTGCTTTTTCACACATTGGCGGAACTTTTCAGTATCATTGTCGCAGCGTCCTTTTTCATGATCACCTGGAACTCCCAAAAGTATATAAAAAATCCCTATCTCTTGTTCATTGGGATTGCATATCTTTTCATCGCGTTTTTAGACTTGCTTCATACGCTTTCGTACAAAGGGATGCCGATATTCACAGACTATGACTTTTATGCCAATCAATTGTGGATTGGTGCCCGGTATATGGAAGCGTTGACCCTTTTGACCGCTTTTTTCTTTTTGAACACCAGCAAACGGTTTAATCCCGAACTTTTGTTTTTTATTTATACGGTGATCACCGTAATGCTTGTGGCAAGTATTTTTGTGTGGCGGGTTTTTCCTGTCTGCTTTATAGATGGAACCGGCCTGACCGCCTTCAAAAAGAACAGTGAATATATTATCTGTGCCATTCTTCTTGTGTCCATGGGACTGCTGCACAAAAATCGGCACCTGTTTGAAGGCGAAATTTATAGTTGGATACTGATTTCGATGGGGTGTACCATCGTCGCTGAGCTGGCGTTTACATTTTACATATCCAACTATGGAATTTCAAATCTCATTGGGCACTATTTTAAAATTTTTTCATTTTACTATATTTACAAAGCCATTGTCATGACCGGTATCAGAGAGCCGTACAAAATAATATTCAAGGAGCTGGATACCACCATCACCGTTTTAAATGATGAAATTGCGGTAAGAAAGAAACTTGAACACGAAAAGGAAGAGACGATTGTGAAATTGAAAACCGCGCTCCAGGACATAAAAACTCTGGAAGGCCTGGTGCCTATCTGTTCGCACTGTAAGAAAATCCGTGATGACAAAGGGTATTGGAACCACCTGGAAACATATCTTGATAAACATTCCCACGCCACATTTAGTCATGGGATCTGCCCGGAATGTATTAAAACGCATTATCCTGATTATGTAGAGAAATGAGCCATGTGCAGCGGTTGATTTTTTTACTGCGGTATTTATATTCTTTGCACGCTTTGGCGAACATGAGCTGTAAATGAAAATGACCCATATAAGTGTGGAGGAAAATTATGGCAAATCAATTTAAAACCGGTATGCTGCTGATCATGATGACTGCTTTGTTCCTGGTGCTCGGCTATCTTTTAGGCGGCCGGGCCGGCATGTTCATTGCCTTGATTTTTGCAGGGGTGATGAACGTTTCAAGTTACTGGTATTCGGATAAGATTGTTTTAAAAATGTACCGGGCCCAGCCCCTGGACCGCTCCCAGGCCCCGGGGCTGTTTGATACCGTGGCCCGCCTTGCCCGCCAGGCGGGCCTGCCCATGCCAAAGGTATATCTGATTCCCGAATCCGCGCCCAATGCCTTTGCCACCGGGCGGAACCCCGAGCATGCCGTGGTGGCCGTGACCCAGGGACTGATGAACCTGATGAATCAGGAGGAGCTTGAAGGGGTGCTGGCCCATGAACTGGGCCATGTGAAAAACCGCGATATCCTTATTTCCACCATTGTGGCGACCCTGGCCGGGGCCATCATGTGGATTGCTTCCATTGCCAGGTTTTCTGCCTTTTTCGGCGGTTCGGATGATGAGGAAGGCGGCCTTGGATTCATTGGTGTGCTTGTGGTCTCCATGGTGGCGCCCATTGCCGCCATGATCGTTCAGATGGCCGTGTCCAGATCCCGGGAATACCTGGCCGATGCCACTGCCGCAAGTATTACCGGGAACCCCAGCGGCCTGGCATCCGCCTTGTCAAAGCTGGGGGGCTTCAGCCGCAGCCATGCCCAGGTTGATGCAAATCCTGCAACCGCCCATATGTTTATTGTGAATCCGTTGACCGGCAGGAAGATGATGAATCTGTTTTCCACACATCCGCCCATTGAAGACCGTGTGGCCAAGCTTATGGGATCACGGCCGTCCGGTCGTAATTTCCCGGGTAATTTCGGCGGGGGAAATAGAGAGGATCATTCCGGGGGCGCAACCATGGAAGACCAGAGTCGGTCGTTCTGGGACAATATGTCCTGATAAGGCCGTATGGCACGCCCCGCGACGTAATCGTCGGGGGAGGGCGGAGTCCCAAAATTTATAAAAAGGAGTGCTCAATGGTGTTTTCATTGAAAGATATTTTAAGGCTCCAGGTTGCGCCGGCCCTTGGGTGTACCGAGCCCGTGGCCGTTGCGCTGGCCGCGGCTGCTGCCGCCGCCCTGATTGCCGACAGACTTTTTGACGCCATTGAAGCCTGGGTAGACCCCAATATTTACAAAAACGGCATGGCCGTGACCATCCCCGGCTCCAACAATCTGTCCGGCCTGGACAGGGCCGCAGCCCTGGGCGCATTCGGCGGCGACCCGACACGGGGTCTGGAAGTGCTGGACGCCGTTCCTGAACACGTCCTGGATCAGGTGGTTGCGTTCTGTAGAACCCCCGCTGTGCCCGTCCATCTGCTTGACAATGTCCAGGGCATCTGTGTGCGGGTGCGCATTACGGTCGGCGGCCGTCAGGCTGAAGCGGAAATCAGGGATTATCATGACCAGATTGTCCGGCTGGCTGTTGATGGAAAAGATCTTGAAACCCATCCCTTGCTGTTTAAGATACGGCAAGACAACGAGCCTGATCGGGCCCATGTGGAGAGTTGGATCAAGGGTTTGACCCTGGACGAACTTGTGGCCCTTGTGGACCAGCTGGACGACGAGGACCGGAAGTTTCTCAAAGAGGGGGTAAAGATCAATATGCGCCTGGCGGATTACGGATTGAAATACGGCCCGGGGCTTGGCATCGGCAGGGCCTTTGAACGGCTGATTCGACAGAATCTGATCTGCAAGGACATGGTGCTTGCCGCCCGGATGCTGGCCTCTGCCGCAGCAGATGCCAGAATGGCTGGGGTCAATCTCCCGGCCATGAGTTCAGCCGGCAGCGGCAACCATGGGTTGACAGCTGTTTTGCCCATCTGGGCGGTCAAAGATCATGTGACCTGCCCCGAGGATGTCGTGATCGAGGCCCTGGGGCTGAGCCATATGATTACAGCCTATATCAAGGCATATACCGGCCGACTGACTGCCATCTGCGGTTGTTCAGTGGCAGCCGGAGCCGGTGCCGCCGCCGGCGTTGCCTATCTGTTAGGGGGCACCACGGCGCACATTGCCGGGGCCATCTCCAACCTCATCGAAGACCTGGCCGGGGTGATCTGTGACGGCGCCAAACCCGGCTGTGCCCTGAAACTTGCCACAGCCGCCGGCACCGCAGTTCAATCCGCCCTGTTTGCCCTGCAGGGGGTTCGGGTGCGGGCCAACGGTATCACCGGCCTGTCACCTGAAAAAACAATGCAGAACATTGGCACCCTCTCCCGGGAAGGCATGATTGAGACAGATCGAACGATTCTGAAAATCATGATCGAAAAAAAATTTACCGAAAAAGAGTGATCGCCAAACACTATTTTGTTTTTTTGGACAATCTTGCATCGAACTGCTCTTTATTCACCACAAATCGTACATGCGTGGCCTTTGAAATCAAATCAACACCATCATGGGCCTCAACATGAAAGACCAGTTTTTTCCCCTTAACGTCTGTTAATTCCGCGACAACCGTGACCTCCAACCCCGGCGGCGTTGCCGCTTCATGGCTTGCGTCAATGTGTATGCCAACGGTTTGTTCCCGGGGCCAGTCGATGTGGGGATTGACGGCTTTTATGCATGTCCATTCAAGCAGCCCCACTAAAAATCCCGTGGCAAAGACTTCGGGCATCATCTGAAACTCTTCAGCTTCGGGATAGAGCGCCGAAACGGTTTTTGACGCGGGAACTGTGAATTTGTGTTTATATCGGATACCGGGCTTCAACGTCTCTTTCATTTTTGTTCTCCTTTTTGGGTGCAAATGGTTTTGCCCTCTTTTTTTGAATCAGTCTTGTGATGGAATATGTTTTTTTGGGGAAGATTTGATTTTGTTTTTTAACATGGCGCTTGTTTTATGGCAATATTACAAAAAGATGAAAGAATCGTTTTCCAGGCCATACTTCTTGATCCCATAGTCTTTAAGCGGCGTCTAAAATTAAATTTGCATCATAGTTTAGAATCCTCCTGGTCATGGCATATCTGAATAGTCGTCATTGGTTATGCGAATGCGTGTATGAGAGTTGATTGATTGCAACAATATTTTAAATTTAGATAAAATTATCTTGTGCTTTATCTGTTAGTCTGGCATTATCGCGTCCGGTAAATAGATTCTCTTTTTAGAATCTGAAAGACTCAAGAAAAAGGTTGAACACAATGAATATTTTTGATCCCATTTTAGGTGTGCAGGATTCAGTAACTCAACCTGCGGAGCCTGCATTCGGGGCTATGGATCAGGTGCCTGGGCCTCCCATGTTTGCACCTATCCCGATCCCCCAGGATGCATATACCCCCTTGGAATTTGCTGCGGTTACCATCGCCGTTGCTTCTGCCGCCACCATCGGCTCAAACATGGTGGATGTGCAAAACGGCACCATGAGTAAACCCCGGGCCGTGATCAATGGCCTGCTTAAAGGGACTGCCGCGTCGCTGATCCTCTCTTTGACCGATAAAAAAAGCCTGGTCGATATCGGCATAACAGCCGCAGCCCTTGCCGGGGCCGGATATTTGATCGACAAAGCAATGAAAAAAGGTCCGGACACCATATGTGACACCCGGGAAACGGAAACCCCATGACCGCATGCCCCACCTCCCCAATTACCATCGTCAGTGAGCTGCCCAACCGGATGCGCCTGAAGGGCAGATTCCTGCGGGACCCGGAACTGGACCCCGATTACCTGGAAGCTACCCTGGAGGCCATTCCGGGTGTTGAGTCTGCTCGCTTGAACGGCAGGGCCTCTTCGGTCATTGTTCAGTATGACGGCCGGGCAGAAATCCGGGATGCGGTACTGGGGTGTATCCAGGACCTGCCCCTGGATGTGTTTCAAGGAAAGAACGATAGAAAATCTCCGCCCTCGCTCTTAGGCCTGTCAGTGAAAGGGGCCTTGTCCATTGCCTGCTTTTTTCTGCCTGCGTTATTTGCCGCGCCCATCGCCCTGGTGCTGTCCGCCCCTGTAATTATGGACGGCCTGTACTGTCTTTGGCACCGAAAGCTTAAGGTGGAGGTGCTGGATGGGGCTGCCGTGGCATTTTCCTTGTGGCGGCGGGATTATTTTACGGCCACCACCATTGTGGCCCTGCTTTCCCTGGGCGAATATTTTGAAAAAGTCAGTGAAAATAAAACCACAGGCCTGCTTAAAAGTCTGTTAAAACCCCAGAACGATAAAATCTGGATCGAGAAGGACGGCCAGGAGATCCAGATCCCCTTTGAAGAGGCGGGGATCGGGGATCGGGTGGTTTGCGGCCCCGGAGAAATGATTCCCGTGGACGGCCGGGTGGTGGTCGGGGAGGCTGCCGTGAATCAGAGTTCGGTGACTGGAGAGTCTGTGCCCGTCCATGTGAAGCCCGGGGATGAGGTCATTTCAGGTTCCGTCATTGAAGACGGCCGCATTATTTTCGAGGCACTCCATGTGGGGGCTGAAACATCCGTGGCAAGGATTTCCAAGTTCCTGGAAGATTCGTTGCGGTATGAATCCGATTCCCAGAAGAAAAGTGATGAACTGGCAGATAAATTGGTGCCCCTTACCTTTGGTCTGGGTGTCGGGCTCTTTGCGTTGACCCGTGATCTGGAAAAAGCGGCGGCCGTGCTTACCGTGGATTATTCCTGCGTGATCAAATTGTCCAGCCCTGTTGCCGTTCGCGTGGCCATGCATACCGCAGCCCTGCAGGGTGTACTGCTTAAAGGTGCCCAGGCCGTGGACAGTCTGGCCAGGGTGGACACGCTTATATTTGACAAAACCGGTACATTGACCCGGGGTGAGCTTCAGGTGACGGACATATTCAGTGCCCGGGATCTCGACGAGGACCAGCTTCTTGTGCTGGCCGCCTCGGCCGAAGAGCATTATGCCCACCCCGTGGCGTCTGCCGTGGTGGGTGCAGCCCGGGACAGGGCGCTGGCACTGTCCCCCACCAGCCAGGTGGACTTTATCGTGGCCCACGGGGTCTCCGCCTATATTGACGATCTCAACGTTCTGGTGGGCAGTCGGCATTTTATAGAGGACGATGAAGGCATTGACTGTTCCGGCGCAGATAAAGCGGCCCTGGCGTTTCAGAGCGAGGGAAAAAGTCTGCTTTATGTGGCCCGGGACGGAAAGCTTGAAGGTGTATTAGGGCTGCGGGATGAGCTTCGGCCCGAGGCATCGGCCGTGCTTGCCGGACTTAAGGCGGCCGGTATTAAGAAAATCATCATCCTCACCGGGGACACGGAACGCACCGCCAATGCCCTGGCCGCGTCTTTGCCGGAAGTGGACGAGGTGTATGCCGAATTGCGGCCCGAGGATAAAGCGGCAATTGTGGCCCGGCTCAAGGATGAAGGCTGTATCCTGGGATTTACCGGAGACGGTGTGAACGATGCCCCGGCCCTGGTCTCTGCTGACGTGGGAATTTGTCTGCCATCGGGTGCGGACCTGGCCAAGGAGTCTGCCCAGGTGATCCTGCTCAAGGAAGATTTGAACACCCTGCTCATTGCCCGATTGATTGCCCTGCGCTGCCAGGAGACCATAAAACAGGCCTTTGTTTCCGCCGTGTCCCTCAATTCTTCATTTTTATTACTGGCCACCCTGGGATGGCTCCGTCCCGTGGCAGCAGCAATCCTTCATAATCTCTCCACCGTGGGAATTATAGGGTATGCCGGTATACGGGAAAAACAGCTTATTGATCATGCCCAGGAGACCCCTGAAGCGGGCGAGGTGTCCTGAAATTTTAAGCCACGGATGTGCGGTTGTTTTTTTTAAGGACGAGACTTTCGTGATTTGTGGTGCTATCTTTGAGACCTGTAAAGAGATAGGTTGCGGGGTCCTGGACGCAACAAGTTTGAAATTAGGATTACTAATCAACTTTGAAGTCACCCAAAAGTACAAATAGAACGCTTCGCGTTCTGACGCTCAGTGCTTTTTCGTGTCTTCCGCGGTTATAAAATAAAAGAGGGAAAAATGTATTCGTCATTGCTTGATGCACCGGTAAATACTGAACTTGTATTGCTCAAGGTCACCAATCCTGTTCTGGAAAAATGGTTGCAACGCATGGGGTTGTTCACCGGCGGACACATTATCCGGCAGGACGAAGACGTTAATTTTTATACAGTTCGTGTGCGCGGAGAAAATGGCGATGTGGTCATCCCGGCAGGCATGGTGATGAAGCTGTATATCCATCTGGAGTCCGGGGAAAAGATCCCTTTGAACCAGATGAAAAAAGGCCAGGAAGGGCATGTGGAGATTCATTCCGGCGGACCGTTTATTGAAAAATCTCTTGCGAAATTAGGTATTCCCGTGGACGGTAATATTCGTTTTGTCCGGGCTTTGCCCCATATGGACTATCTGGTCCTGATCAATCGACGGGAAAGGACACGGCTGTCCGAAGGGGAGGCCGCAAGGATATGGGGGCATTATCCCGGAAAGGAGGCGACCCAGTTCTATTTTGCCAAAAAAGATCTTGATTTTGAGGTTACCGAAGTGATGGGCGGCCCAAGGGGTGTTAAGCATCTGAAAACCCATGGGGTGACGGAGGGTGTCAAACTGACCCTGGAATCCATTGATCAGGCCAATTCCCTGCAGGAACACGGCCCGGCAAGCACGCCGGTTACCATTTCAAGTCCGGGCGGACTGCGCCTGTTTCTTACGCCTGAAAAAGCCGGTGCAGTCATCGTCCGGACAATGACATGATGTGTCTGTTACTCTGATGTTGCGCTTGCCTCTGTTTTGGCTTCCGCCCACAGGGTGCCGTATTTGTCTTTGGCTTTTCCCAGGTTTTCGGAAACGCATTTTTGGGTTTTATAAGCGGCTTTCATGGTCCCTTTGACAACCCGGTCATACAAACTTGGTTTGGTAATATCCGCTTCTGCCTTTTTGCCGGCTTTTTTTCCTACTTTATATGTAATATAGCCTGCGGCGCCGAGGACAATCCATCCAGCGGGGCTTGCAACTAACGGCGCACTTAAAGGCGCACTCATTGGAACACCCATTAGTTTTTCCTTTATGCAGTTGTTTTTGTTGTTGTGGTTTTCGCCGTTGTTTTTGCCTTATCCTCAGCGCCTGGGGCTTCTGTAATCTGGGAGGCGGCAACCTCGTCCTGTCCTTTTTTCTTGCCTGCTTTGTACAGGGCATATCCGCCCACACCAAGAATGACCCAACCAAGAGGGGATGCTGTCAATGGCAGATAGAACATAATGCTCTCCTTCATATTATTAAATTGTTGTTAACTGTTGGGATTGTATATTTAGATATAATTCTCAACAAATTTTAATATAAGTCCGGAGGGGTTAATTGTCAACTATTTAATTTTATTGACTATTTTAATATAGGCTAACTTGGGGTGCAAATTGAAAAAAGTTTGTAATTACTAGTATATATTGGTTATAACAGTTAGGAAAAAAAATGAAAGCTTATTTACTTCATTTGTGGATATATTGTGTGGATTTCTTGCTGTCTTTTTTAAAAATTAGTAATTTTTAATAGGTCCGTTGGTTTCGGATGGAAAATTCCTATGGGCAACCGGAAAACGCAAAATGCCGGACGTTCTTTTTAGATTGGTTTCTTTTAGGGTATAACGAAAAACAGTGCCACAGGGCAGTGCCCTCAAGCACACCCCGGCACCTGTATGCGTTTTTCAATGTTTTGTCTCTTTATGACTTTGGTAACCTGTTTTCTACTTCAAGATTTGTTTTTTCGGGTACTTCTTCGTTTTCTTCGTTTAATTGTTTTTTGGGTCCCTTTTCCTGTTTCCACGGCCAAAGCACAGGTTAAAGCCGTTGCCAGTCCGCAGGCTATGGGTATAAATGCTAACATATATCCTCCTGAAAATTAATTGAATATTATTGAACATGCTTAATTGGAAGCTGATATTAGTTTAAACTAATTTTATAGTCAATGATTAATTTTATATGTCTATAAGTATTTTAAAGATCTTGCAATATAAAATTGATTAAATAAAATTAATTCGAATGCAATTAAAAGTTTGAATAGCCTAATGAATTGTGTTAGGTTGACATTTTCAATTAATTAACTTAGGCGAAGAAAATTATGAATGGAAAAATAAACGGCAGTTCCCAGAGACTCACCCGGAGCGGCTTGAAAAAAAAAGGCATTCGGATACGGCAATTTATCCCCGGCAGGATGCGGATCCAGGTTGAATCCTGCCGCCAAGATACCCAAAAGGCCGGTTGGATGCAGGAATTTATGACCCGCCAGATCGGGGTTACCCGGGCAGATGCCCGGGTCCAAAGCGGATCAGTCATCATTTTGTTCGATCCGCAAAAAACGGATCTTTCCGGACTGATTCAGGCTGTCCTGGCCCAGGTATCTGATCCTGAGATATTTCCTGATGACACGCCGGCCGATCTTGACGGGTTGGCGTGTACGGATTGCCTGTGTGAGACCCCTGATGACAAATCCTTTAAAGTCAAGGCCAGGCGGGTGACCTGGCTTTCGTCCGTCATGGTGTTTGCCTTGGTTCGCAGATGGATATTCGGCCTTGCACTGGTCCAGAGCCCTTTAAGCTTTCTGGGTATAACCGCCATTGCGGGCACTGTTCCTTTGATCAAGGAAGCCGTCCGGGACACTGCAGAAAAGAAAAAAGTTACGGTAAAGCCATTTCTGGCAGCCGGGTCCTTGGCCACGATCCTGATGGGAGAGGCCTTTTCCGCTGTGCAGATCCTGTGGATTTACAATGTGGCTGAACTGACCGAAGATTATGTGGCCCAGCGCTCCAGAAAGGCCATACGCAATATTCTGGAAGTAGCCCCGGCCATGGCATATGTGATGCGGGACGGCATGGAAGTTGAGACGGCTGTGGCGGACATTCGCCCCGATGATGTGGTCGCCGCCCATACCGGGGAGAAGATCCCGGTGGACGGCATCATTCTTGACGGGGACGCCCTGGTGGACGAAGCCACTATTAACGGCCGTTCGGAAGCGGTGTTCAAGGATATCGGAGACAAGGTCTATGCCGGGACCATTATTTCCCAGGGCACCTTGTTTATCCGCACCGTGAAAACCGGCCAGGATACTTATCTTGCGGGCATCGTGCGTATGGTGGAAGACTCTTTGGCCAATAAAGCCCCGGCCGAACAGAAGGCAGATGAACTGGCATCGAGGCTGCTGAAAATAGGGCTGGCTGCCACGGCGATCACCTTTGCCGTTACCCTTGATCCCCTGCGTGCCCTGACCGTTATGCTGGTCATGTCATGCCCATGCGCTACGGTGCTTGCCGCCTCCTCGGCTGTCACCGCCGCCCTGGCCAATGCGGCGAAACATTCCATTCTCATCAAAGGCGGTCTTTATCTGGAAACCGTGGGGACAACCGATGTTTTCTGCTTTGACAAAACCGGAACCCTGACCCAGGATCTGCCCCAGATTATGACCATTGTGGGCAGGACCCCGTCCATTTCCGAAAATGCGATTCTTTCCATGGCCGCCACAGCCGAGTCCCATAACCAGCATCCCATGGCCCGGGCCATTCTGGCCGAAGCCGAGAAACGCAATCTGTCCGTTCAGCCCCATGCCGTTTGCGAGTTCAAAGCGGGCCGGGGTGTGTCATGCAATATTGGCTGCGAGGAAGTGATCCTGGTGGGCAACCGGCAGTTCATGGAAGAAAATGAGGTGGATCTTCGCTGGTTTGATAAAAAAGCTGCCGCACAAAGGGCCCTTGGCCGAACGGTTATCTTTGTGTCCAAAAACGGCAGTGCCACAGGCATGATGGGGATCGCCAACCCAATTCGACCTGAAGCCGTCGGCGTATTGAACTATTTGAAAGCAGATGGTGTAAAGGCCATTCATCTGGTAACCGGAGACAATAAAGAAGTTGCCCAGACCATGATGGATATCTTTCCCTTTGATGACTGCAGAGCGCCCCTGCTTCCCGAGGAAAAGGCCGCCCGGGTAGAGGAACTGAAAAAAGACCACAGAGTGGTCATGGTGGGTGACGGGGTGAATGATGCCCTGGCCTTGGCCCGTGCGGATATCGGCGTGGCAATCGGTGCCGGCGGTGCGGAGGTGGCTTTGGAGGCAGCGGATATCGCACTTGCGGATTCTAATCTATACGGTTTGATAAAAGTAAGGAATTTAAGCCGTCAGACCATAAAAGTCATTGACCAGAACCACTATTTTGCTATATCTACAGACCTCGGAGGAGCGGTGCTAGGCATGCTTGGGTTGCTTTCCCCGGTCATGGCCGGTATGATCCATATTTTCCATACTGCTGGAATACTAGTGAATTCCAGCCGCCTTTTATCCTGGGATCCGTCTTGCCGGTCAATAGATAGCAATGGAGATATATACGTGGATAACAACGGCAATGATAAAAAGCAGCAAAGTGAGATGAATGCCAAAGCAAGTATGATGAATGATAAAGAAGAAGACGCGTATGAATTCTGCAGTTGAAGACTATCAATTAACCGACAACTATGATGTCGGTTTTACGGCGTATGCCCCGTTGCATACCTTTAAAGGCTGGACCCGCCAGGGCGTTGAAGCGCAAATGGGCATCAATTTTGACGCCGAAACCATTTCATATGCCAGGGCCAGTGCAAAGACCAGTTTTTTTGACACCGGGTTTTACGACCGGAACAAAGCCATGGCCGATTATATGCAAATCCGGGAATACCCGGAGTCAAGTATTGAATTGACCGAAGTAAAGCGGTTCAACCGGCTGGATGATACCCGCTACCAGATAAATGCCCTGGCTGTTTTGGAATTTATGGGGCAGCGCCGTCAATTGCCCGTTGATTTTCGTATTATCCGGGATGGCCACGGGTTTTCCATTGATCTGGATTATAAATGGTCATTTAAAGCCTATGGCTTAAAGGCGCCTAGGCTCTTGTTCCTGACGGTGAGAGATATTGTGGATATTTCAGGCAAGGGAAAATTTTTGCCGGTTGCTCAGGTCAGTTAAAAAGAATTTGATGATGTATGCTTTTTTTTGTAATTATTGACACTTATAGTCATCTACGATTCACATCCCTTTCAGGAGAAATATATGGAAACCCATGACCACCAGTCGCCGGTGGAGGCACATCCATCGTTAGACGCTACAGGAGAAAATATGGCATCCCAGGTGCCGGGAACGGCCTCTGTTTCACCCGAAGCCGCCCCCCGGGGTATGTCCGACCGTTCTTTGGTTGGACAACAGGCCCAGGCCTCGCCAACAGATGCCGCACATACAGCCCCCGTTGATCCATCAATCCGTACGGCAATGCAGGATCAGCAGGGCCGAACCGTTTCGCAGTCTGCCCAGGCCATGCCCGGCCAGTCCATCGGTGGTCAGGCCGCTTCCGTTGATCCGTCAGCCTATACAGCGATTCCGGGTCAAGGGCAGACCGTTTCTCAGTCTGCCCAGGCAGCCGGACAGCAACCCCAGTTTCAGCCCAATGCCAATGTAATCATGGACCCGGCCACGGGACAGCTCTACTATGCCATACCCCAGGGGCAACCTGTGCAGCCGATGCCACAGAACGGCCAATCTGTTTACTATACGACCCAGGCCCCGCCTGAGCCGCCCCCCGCCCCCCGTCAGCCTGATTACGCCCAGATCATCAAATCGGTTGAGGATTTTGCCGAAGGCGATGCCTCGGTGGCGGATGTGGTGAAAACCCTGTGGACCGAAACATCCCAGGACGACCAGTTCTGGAAAGGCGCTGTTGTGGGGGCCGCCGCAGCCGTCCTCTTGACCAGCGGACCCGTACGTGGGGCCATGGGCAAAACATTTGGCAGCCTTTTTGGGCAAAATGGCGCAGGTGCCGCAGCATCTGCGACTCCCGGCCCTGAAGTTGATCCGAAAACAAAATAGAAAAATATAAAAAGGAATTCAAATTATGGAAAACGTTTCCACAGATACCCAGACTCAATCAAGTACGACTACTCCCCTGCACCAGTACAGCACGGTCCAGGTTGTTCCGGTGCAGACCTATCCGGTAAAATCTACAACACCGTCCCCCACTGTGTCCAAAACCGTCAGTGCCGGGCTCTTCGGATTTATCGTTGTTTCCACGGGCGTTATGGGTGCCAATCTGGTCAAGGTTTCCGACGGAGATATGACCATGACCCAGGCCGCCGGAGACAGCCTGACCAAAGGGGCCATGGGCGGTACGGCAGCGGCATGTGCAACTGCGGCATCCGCCACCCTGACCAACGGCGGCGTGGCTGGTTTGGCCGTCACCCTCGCAGCTGCCACAGGTGTCAGCTATATGCTTAATAAAGTTTTATCTTAAAGGGAATACTTGCTATGACTTATTACGTTGACCCCAATACCCAGCAGATGTACTACCAGGCCCCGGCCCAGCAGAATGAAACCACCCCGGCGGCGACAGCTGTGCCCCAGAACGCTGTCGTCCCGCCTGTCCCCTCCACTTTTTTAGGCCTTAATGTCGGTTCATCCACCTTCTGGACGGGCGCCATCCTCGGTGCAGGCGTGGCGCTTTTAGTGACCAGTGAAACCGTGCAGAAAGCTGTGGTAAAAACCGTTTCCAAAGGCATGGCTGCGGCGTCCGCAGGTGTTGAGGAATTCAAGGAAAAATTTGAAGACGCCAAAGCAGAGGTGGAAGCCGAAGCTGCGGGCAAAAAATAACTTGAAATATGAAATATAAACTCAGGCAGGCGGCACCGTTCAGGACCCGTATTCAGTTTCCGGGTCTCAGACTCAGGCCTGCCTGTTGTGCTTATGTCCAGGAACGGCTTGGGTCATTGGCAAGGTTTGACCTTGTGACCGTCCGACCTGCATCGGGTTCCATTATCCTGGTTCATCCCCAGGGCCCTCCGGATTTTCAGGGACTTTTGGACTTTATTTTGTCTTTCAAGTCTGTCCTTGATGAAAAAATATTGGCTGAAATGTCACTTGGAAAAACAGCCACGGCTGCCGTTCTGCAGCGCTCAAGTGACACCTGCAATTTCTCCCACGTATCCGGTCCCACACTGTTACTTTCCGGCCTGTATATCGGCTGGCTCATGCTCAAACGGGTTTTTGCGCCTGTTCCGGCGCTGGGCACCCTTGTGTCCCGGCTGGTCAGCCTGCCCGCTCTTTTAACGGTGTGGCTGGCCATACCGATTCAGCGCCAGGCCATTGAGAATTATAAAAAAACCGGCCGGGTGGACATGGGGTTTATCTCCACCGGCCTGCTTTATGTCTCTTTGTTCACCGGCAATATCGTGGCTGCCTTGGCCGTGGCCTGGTTGTACAACCTGTCGGGGTGGATGGAATCCCGGATTCAAGAACATACGCGCAACGCCGTCAAGGATATGCTCATGGGGCGTCAGACCCATGCCTGGAAGCTTGTGGACGGTGTGGAGGTCCGCGTGGGCGCAGATACATTGATCCCCGGGGACACCATTGTACTGGGCCACGGCAATACCGTGCCCGTGGACGGCCGGGTGATCAAGGGTACGGTGTTGATTAACGAGTCCGCCATGACAGGGGAGGGCATGCCCGTTGTCAAAAACAAGGATCAGGCCGTTTTGGCCGGGACCCTGGTGGAAGACGGGTCTGCATGGGTCGTCGTTGAAAAAACTGGGGACCAGACCCGGATGGCCGGCATTATCCGGCTCATTGAGTCTGCGCGCACCGATTTAGGGGATGCGGGCCGGGCCAGTCTGAAAATATCCCAGTACATGGTGCCAATCTCCTTGACCCTTGCCGGCATTGCTTTTTTTATGACCGGCTCCCTGTTTCTGGCCATTGCCACCATGATGGTGACCTGCCCCTGTGCCCTGCGTCTCTCTTCGTCCACGGCCGTATCCGTTGCCATGGGCCAGGCTGCGGCCCGGGGTATTTTAATCAAGGGCGGCACCCACGTAGAAACAGCGGGCCGGGTCAATACCCTGGTGCTGGATAAAACCGGTACCCTGACCCGGAATGCAGCCCAGGTCACCTGGGTGGAAAATATGGATCGTCGATACAAGGACGAGACGATTTTAACACTTGCTGCGGCTGCTCTTGGGCCCTTGAATCACCCCCTGAGCCGGGCTATTGTTTCAAAAGCCCGTGCCATTGGCCTTGAACTGCCGGCATGTAAAAATAGAAAAATGGTTGTGGGGCAGGGGGTAAAGGCCAGGGTGAAAACCGGGACCGGCGTGAAGACCCTTTTGGCCGGATCAAGAAAATTTATGGCGGCCCAGGGCCTGCAGCCTCCGGATACCCAACTACAGCGTGGCCGGGGCGGCAAAGGCAACCGGTCCGATTCCATTGTTTTTGTAGCCCTTGAAAACCATATTCTGGGCTGTATCCACTTGACTCATACCATGAGATCCGATGCCGGTCCGGAAACCATGGCACGGTTGAAGCACCTTGGTGTTTCCCGGATTGTGCTGCTTACCGGCGATACCCGTGAGGGCACCCTTGATCTTATTGAACAATTTTCCTTTGATGAGGTGCATTGGGGTATGTCCCCCGAAGATAAGGCCGCCTGGATTGACCGGCAGAGAAAAGAGACTCCCGAAGCCGTGATTGGCATGGTGGGAGACGGAATCAACGATACCCCTGCATTTTCGCGCGCCCATTTAAGTTTTGCCGTGGGCGATGCCGGAGATGATTTGACCCTTGAATGCGCTGATATTGTGCTCCAGCAGGGCGGGCTTGGCAAGGTGGCCCAGAGTCTTGAATTGGGGCAACATGCCCTGTCCGTAATCCGGGAAAGCTATACCCTGGCCATCGGGCTGAATAGTGTGACATTGATGCTGATGCTTTCTGGCCTCCTTTCTCCCTTTGCCGGCGCATTCATCCATAATTTTATCACTCTGGGTGCGGTGGCCAATGCCGCCCGATTGCCGGGAAATACGGGCCGGTCGAAAGATTTGCCTGAATTATCCAATAGCTGAATCTGTGGCCGGCCATGAAAATAAAGATAAGCAGATCTAATGATAACGGCGGAAGGTTTTTGGATACTAAAGACAGTTATACGTAACAATTCATTTATTGAGAAAACAAAAAATTGATAGCATGGGCTTTTAGAAACGCCAGCTTTTTTTAGATACACCTAAAATTAATTGTTGTAATTTAAATTTATTTAATGGACTATGGGGCTCACCAAAAATGTAACACCCATGGGCCGGCCTGTGAGTGCCCAGGCTAAACCCACAAACGTAAATTGAAAGATCTGTATCGGCTATACAGTCTTTCTTTACATAACAGCCAGGGACTGCCGGGTTTATGAATATCCGGGCAGGTCCGAAAAGTGATAAGAAGGTCATTCAATAGGGTGCTTTCTTGTGAAATGGAGATAAACATGCCAGGACCTAAAAGAAGACAACACTGCAGGGAAAACTGCAATATGCTCAGGGACATCAAACCCGGACGGCGGGCTAAAATCCGCTGCCATCATGCAAAAGGAGCGGTACGTCAGCGCCTGTTGGACCTGGGATTTGTCCCGGAAACCGAAGTTGAGGTGATCCGCAAGGCACCGTTAGGCGATCCCATTGAATGCTGTGTGGCCAATTATACCGTCGCACTGAGGAAATCTGAAGCGGACCTCATTGAGGTTGAGTGTGACTGACAGTCATGGATTGACTTGCTCTATCGCTACCTATCTTGACCCACAATGCGTGTTGAAAGATCTGTGTTCCTTAAGCAGATTTTTTTAAAAGAAAATTATACATGGATACAGAGAAATAAATCATGAATGAACCATCTGATTCGGGTCCGGAACAACTTTTGGTGGGCCTGGCCGGCCAGCAGAATGCCGGTAAATCAACCACATTTAATATGCTCACCGGGGCCAATCAGCACATTGCCAACTACCCCGGTGTGACCGTCGACAAAAAAACCGGTTTTTTCCGCCACAGGGGCGTCCGGGTGGAAACCGTGGACCTTCCCGGTACCTACAGCCTGACCTCTTTTTCCCTTGAAGAACGTGTGGCAAGGGATTTTCTGATTACAGAAAAGCCTGATGTCATTGTCAACGTGGTGGATGCCTCTTCTTTGAAACGCAGTCTTTATTTTACCTTCCAGGTTCTGGAAATGGGGTTTCCTGTCGCGGTTGCCCTGAACATGATGGATGTGGCCAAACGCAACGGCACACATGTGGATGTCGCCGCCCTGGAACATCGCCTGGGGGTGAGCGTTATCCCGACCATTGGCCGCAAGCGCCAGGGCAAGACCGAATTGCGAGATGCGATTTTGGACACGGCGAACCGTAAAGCCCATCATCCCCTTCGTATCAACTATGAAGAACTTGAACCGGCGGTGCAAAGTCTTAACGATCGGCTGGATGAGAGTACACTGGTTGAAAATTATTCCACCCGATGGCTGGCCGTCAAACTCCTTGAGGGCGATAGCGAAGCCGAGCGTATTGCCGGTGAGTATCTTGGGAAAGAGTGTGAAGAACTAAAAATGGCCGAAACCATCCGCCGGGAGTTTGAAGAAGATCATTACTTGAATGTCCCCGATTACATGGTGGGTTGCCGGGACCGTCTGGCAACGGATATCATCAGCACCTGCGTTACGGAAACCAGGGATGGCCGGGACCGGGTCAGCGAAACCATTGATAAAATCGTCCTGAATCGGTTTGCCGCTCCCATTTTCCTTATTGCCACGGTCTTTGTGATCTACCAGCTTTCCATTGTCAAGGGGTACGAGCTTACGGTCTACTGGTGGCCTGTTCTGGCAAAATTACGGGCCATGGTTGCCGGTGTGCTGCCCGCAGCCGGTATACTGGAAGATCCCTATATCCGTTCAATGGGGCTGTGGATGGTGGATTCGGCCAATGCCCTTCTGAACTATATTCCCATATTTTTGATCTTGTTTTCCCTGATCGCCATCCTTGAAGACAGTGGATACATGGCCAGGATCGCCTTTATTCTCGACAAGCTGTTTCATTCATTCGGCCTTCACGGCCAGTCCACATTGCCCTATATCCTGGGCGGTGTGTTTGCAGGGGGGTGTGCCGTGCCCGGGGTTATGTCCACCAAGGGCATACCGGATGAACGGTCCCGTATGGCCACAATCCTTA
Source organism: uncultured Desulfobacter sp. (assembly GCF_963666145.1). NCBI lineage: Bacteria > Pseudomonadati > Thermodesulfobacteriota > Desulfobacteria > Desulfobacterales > Desulfobacteraceae > Desulfobacter > uncultured Desulfobacter sp. The sequence continues at coordinate 3,459,035 of NZ_OY762614.1, forward strand.
CAGTGCCATACATGAACTGCCTGGCTAAGATCCCCTTTTATACCCTGCTCATCAATGTATTTTTTGCGCCGTACAAATCCTGGGCCATGCTTTTTTTATCCACGGTAACAATTTTTGTTGCTCTGCTGGTGGCTAAGCTTTTGACCTCCACAGTGCTTAAATCCATGGAGACCGCACCCTTTGTCATGGAATTGCCCAAATATCATCCCCCGACGCTGTTTGGCGTGGGTCAACGGGCCATTGAACGAACCTGGCAGTACATCAAAAAAGTTGGCTCCATTGTTGTAGCCGTTTCCGTGTGCGTATTTACCCTGTTGCAGTTTCCGGGTATTTCCGATGAAAAGCAGAGCTTTTTTGAAGGCGAAATGGCCAAAGCCGTGGATACTTTTCAGACCAAAATCGCCCAGACCCAGTATGCGGAGCGGTTTAAGGATGAAGCCGCGTTGGTGTCAATGATCAATGTGTACAATGATTTTAAAACCGCGCGGCTGAACACAAAAGGGGCGGACGCTTCTGAGCGGTTAACCGATAACTTCCAAGCCGATTATCCCGAACAGTTTGTGTTCCTTAAACCCGGAAAAGATAAAGACGCCAAAAAAGTAAACAAGGCCCTGCGCGGCCTGGTCTCCACACGTAAATCCCTGCGGCGTCAGATCAAGGAAGCACAGATTGAAACCAGCTTCCTGGGTATGGTGGGCCGATCCCTGGAACCTGTTACCCAGTGGGCCGGATTCAACTGGAAAATTAATGTGGCTATTCTTTCCTCTTTTGCTGCCCGTGAATCTTCGGTGGCCACCATTGGTGTGCTCTATCAGCAGGGGGCTGATGACAACAAGAGTCTTGAAGACCGTATGGGTGCCGAGGCCGGGGAGGGAGGCTTTTCTCCTTTACACGCCCTGGCCATCATGGTCTTTTTTGCCCTGTATCCGCCCTGTCTTGCAACAACCATCATGATCAAGGTGCAGACCGGTTCATACAAATGGATGGTCTTTTCAATGTTTTTCCCCACCGCATTGGGGTTTATTTCGGCCTGCCTGATTTTCACCGGCGGCAGCCTCTTAAATTTTTCCGGTATCCAGATGATGGGTGTGTTTTACGCCGCCGTCGTCATGACGGCCATTTGTGCGGGCCTGTTCAAATCCTGGAAGCGAAAGCCCGGGCCTTTGCCTGACCTTCGCCAGGCCCCAAAACCGTTGTAGTTTTAATTTGACCATGTCCGTCAAGCCATTGTCTGAATGGCTTGACGGACTAATTTTTCAACCTTGCAAGGGGGCGGAGAGCAAGGCCTGCTCCCGGCGGGGCGGGTATCGCCAGGTGGCTGTGAGGGGTTTTTTGCGTTGTCTTGGATTTTATTATGGCCCTTGAAGGTGCTGATATGGTCCGGCCGGCAGATTATTCTTATGATTGAGCGAAACATCACCATTTCGCAGTGACGTTTCGCTCAAACAAGGGGTTTGGCTTAGGCTTTGTCTGATGTTGCCTTGGTCTCTGTTTTTGCCTCTGCCCACAAGGTGCTGCATTTTTCTTTGGCTTTGTCCAGGCCTTCGGAAATACCTTGTTGGGCTTTGTAAGCCGCTTTCATGGTTCCTTTGACAACCCGGTCAGACAGGCTGGTTTTGGTGTTGTCCTCATCCGTGTTTTTTCCTGATTTTTTTCCAGCTTTATAGGCAAGATAGCCTGCGCCACCGAGAATAATCCATCCTAATGGATGTGCAACGAATGGTACACTCATTATTTTTCTCCTTTGATTGTTTTTGCATTATCCACCGTGGAGGCGGCGACTTCGCTTTGTCCCTTTTTTTTGCCGGCTTTATAAAGGGCATATCCACCCACACCAAGTATGACCCAACCAAGGGGGGGCGCCGCTAATGGTAAGTAGCACATAACGATCTCCTTTCTTAGGTGTCTTTTATTAAGTAGAAAATATTTATCATATTTACTTTCCACTTTTTTATGGTAAGTTTAACAAGTTTGGTTGTCAACCTGTTAAATTTGTTTCATATTTTTATGTATGCTAACTTAAAGGATTTACGCACGGATGTTTGTGACTGCTAATTTTCTTCCAGGCGACATGGAAAACAATGCTCTATATACTTTCCGGGAAATAAAGCAATTGGGTGGAAGGTAAATGAGATGTTGAGATATTAGGATCTTGGTCTGGCCACACACGCATTGATTAGGCTTGAGGCTTGTCAGGTGCAGGCAGCGTTTTGGGCGCCTTTTTTTCAGACTGGTATAGAAAGTGGTGCCACAGGGCAGTGCCCGTAAGCAACAAACCGGCACCGGTATGAATATTTTTCATTGTTCTGTTTCTTTTTAGAAAAGGGGCAGTGATTACTGCAACACCTAAACTGGCTGTCATGGCAATTTTGGCAAATTCTTTTTTTATTTCACGATCCATTTTTTCTTTTTCTTTGCTTGTTGTTTTTTTGAAAACTTTTTTAATTTCAACTGCCAAAAAAAGTTAAGGTCGTTATTAGCCTTTAGTTATGAACGATGCCATATTTTCTGCTGAAAAGCAATTGAATAATGTCCATTATAACCAATTAGAAAACAATGTTTGCTTGAACTGTTTCAATGGGCGGGAATCGTTAAAGATGATGACCTGATAAGTTTCAAAATACCCGAGAACGGCCAATCCTTAGGCTGTTGTGCCGGGAACAGAAAAAAGCAGTGAACAGGCCTGATGTTCAGACCGATGCATCGGAGGGCGCTATTTTAAAAAATTTTGAATCCGAATGAAGCATAATATGGGTTTCAGTGGCTTCTATGCCCTCAATATTACTCAGCCCCTCTTCAAAGATAAACACATTGAGTTCTTTGATTGAGTCGGCCAGTACCTCAACAAAAATATCGTACTTTCCCGTGGTCACCCATATGGCGTTGACATTGGACAGGGCCATGATTTCTTCAACAGCCTTGGCATGGTGACTGCGCTTGATGTTGATGCCGAGAATGGCCGCCACTTTATTGGTCATGGCAAAGGGGTTGACCCGGGCTTCAAGCTTGAGAATGCCTTGCTGGATCAGGCGGTTTACCCGGTTGCTTACCGTTCCTTCTGCAACACCTAGTTCTTTTGCAATACTTTTATACGATTTCCGGGCATCTTCTTGCAGTGCCAGTATAATCTGAGTTTCAAGTTCATCCAGGCTCCCGTCTATCAATGTCATGATATAGTCGCTCCTTAACAGCATGTTGACATCCGTGTATCGTATCAGAACGATAAATTTACGCTTTTTGGGTCGGGCATTTCTTATATAATAGAAAGATAGGCCGTGATCAAGTCGCTTATTTTTTTGACCCGGGGGGGAAGCCTCTTTTTCTTCACGCTTCGGAGGCTGTGTCTGATTTTTTTACAATCTGTAAAGGTGATTGGCTACAATTAAAAAAATTTTAGACGTGTTTGACGGTGTGATTCGGTGCCATGCCTTGTGTGTCAATGGGATAGGATCTCAGGTATATTGAGGGCATAAAAGATGCAGTTTGCAAATGAAAAGTAGAATATATGCAAACTATTGAAGGGAAGACGCACATGCCTGATAGACCAAGAATTCTGATTGTTACCCCGGAGGTGACATATCTGCCTGAAGAAATGGGATCATGCGCAGGCTATTCGGCGAAGGCCGGTGGATTGGCCGATGTTTCAGCCGCCTTGATCAGCGCTTTGTTTGATTTAAACTGCGATGTCCATGTCGCCATCCCCGATTATCGTTCCATCTATCATGATCATTCAACCGAAAAGCATGACAGAGAAGTGGAAAAAATCAGGCAAAGCCTGGATGAGGAGCGGATTCATTTTGCCGCGGACCGGGCGTTTCTTTATAAAGAAAAAGTATATTCCTCAAGTTATAAAGCAAATCTGAAGGTGTCCCTGGCATTTCAGCGGGAGGTGATCAATAACATCATTCCCAGGGTAAAACCGGACATTATCCACTGTAACGACTGGATGACAGGCCTGATTCCGGCCATGGCAAGGCAGTATGGAATTCCCTGTCTGTTTTCCATTCACAATATCCATACCATGACCTCCACATTGGCCGAGATAGAGGATCGGGGAATTGATGCCGCCTCCTTCTGGCAGTGGCTTTACTTTAAACGGCCGCCTGAAAGCTATGAGGAAAGCCGGGAAGATAACCGGGTGGATTTCCTTTGCTCGGGCGTGTTCTCAGCACATTATGTCAATACGGTCAGTCCGGCGTTTTTAAAAGAGATCGTTGAAAACCGTCATCCTTTTGTGGAACCTGCACTTCAGACCGAACTTACCCACAAATGGGAAGCCGGCTGTGCTGCGGGGATATTGAATGCGCCGGAACCTGAATTCAACCCGGCCGTAGATGAATTAATTCAGTTTAATTACGGGCCTAAAAATCATCGTGAGATGAAACAAAAAAATAAGGTCTCTATCCAAAGAATCGTTGGTCTTGAACAAAATCCGGATGCGCCGTTGTTTTTCTGGCCTTCTCGCCTGGATCCGGTCCAAAAAGGATGCCAGTTGTTGGCCCAGATTATGTACGATACCATATCACGCTACTGGGAGACCGGGATACAGATCGTCTCTGTGGCCGACGGAGAATATTATAAGCATTTTAAAGATATTGCTCAATTCCATGATTTAAAGCATCGGATAGGCGTTGTTAGTTTTGACGAATACCGCTCCCACCAGGCATTTGCCGGAAGTGATTTTGTTTTCATGCCCTCCTCCTTTGAACCCTGCGGACTTCCGCAGATCATCGGGACCATTTACGGTACCCTGCCCATTGTATTTGACACAGGTGGCCTCCATGACACCGTAAGGCCTCTTGATTTGGAACATTCAACAGGCAATGGTTTTGTGTTTACCGTATACGATGCCCAGGGACTGAACTGGGCTGTGGATCAGGCCATGGATTTTTTTGCCCTTGATCCGGATGAAAAGGAAGTTCAGATTCGGAGAATCATGATTGAGTCTGTCATGGAATTCAACCACAGCCGATGCGCTGAAAGCTATATCGGACTGTATGAGAAAATGATTAAAAGGCCTTTCATTGTTCGGCCTTGAATGGATATGTGCAGGACACAATCCGATTTTTGGAAAAAGCGTAACGTTTTTTGTTAAGCAAAACAGCATATGTTTTTAAGACAAGTCCCTTACAATAGCGGTTAAGAGCGTTCTCGTTTAAAAAATTATTCGCAGTGGATACGCGTTTGTAGGCTGATTACAGTCGATTCTCTGGAAATTTGAACAAGATGTTGACACTGCAATTTTAAAAAATTAAAATAAATCCGTTAGCTTAGCTTCTATGTTTTCAAGATCATTTACAACGTATTTCCGGAGGCCGTCATGTTTAAAAAACAATATCTTAAAACTAAAGATGTGTGCCGGGTCAGATTTAAGGTCCAGAAAAAAGTGATCGGTAACGCAGAAAAAGTAAATTTGGTTGGTGAGTTCAACGATTGGGATGAAAATGCCGGGACTATGAAAAAGTTGAAAAGCGGGGATTTTTCCACGGTCCTGGATCTTGAACTGGATCGGTCTTACCAGTTTCGTTACCTGGTGGATGATTCCCGTTGGGTCAATGATGACAGCGCGGATATTTATCTGCCGTCTCCCTTCCATGGGGAGGAGAATTCAGTGATTACGATTTAACGTTTCGTCAATTTAAAGGCCCTGGCGGCCGGTATGGAGTCAACGCATGTCCTATTTCGATTTTTCAACATTTGAGCTCTCCTTTAACAACTACATTAAGTATATTTTGGGCAAGCAACTCGAGCATGCCTCGAAAAATGATCAGTTGAATGCCGTTTCCTATGCTGTTGGCAAGTACCTTATTGACATTGGTTATGATACCCAGAAGCGCTACCAGGACAATGATGCCAAACGCCTGCATTACCTCTCCCTGGAATTTCTTATTGGACGCCTTTTGAGTAATAATTTGTTGAATCTCGGTATTTATAACCGCTGTAAAAAGTTTCTTGAAAAAAAGGGCATTGACCTTGAGTTTTTGATCGAAAAAGAACGTGATCCGGCGTTGGGTAACGGCGGGCTTGGGCGTTTGGCCGCGTGTTTCCTTGACTCTTTGGCCTGCTTGAATATGCCCGGATTCGGATACGGGATCAACTATGACTACGGTCTGTTCAAGCAGTTGATCGTTAACGGATACCAAAAGGAAAAGCCTGATTACTGGCCCAACCGCAGATCGCCATGGCTGATTCGCAGAACCGAAGAGCGGTATATGGTTCCCATTTACGGACGGGTGGAGGGCAGTGTGGACCGGGACGGGGAGTATAACCCGGTATGGTCGAACTGGGCGCTGCTCATCGGTCGCCCCCATGATATCCTGGTGGCAGGGTTTGAAGGACGCACTGTCAATTATCTGCGGCTGTTCACGGCCGAGGCGTCCGAGGATTTTGATATCGATATTTTTAATGAAGGGGACTATTTTAAGGCGGTGGGCCGGAAAATCAAATCCGAGACCATTTCCAAGATTCTGTACCCTTCTGATTCCAAAGAGTCGGGCAAGGAACTTCGGCTGGTCCAGGAGTATTTTCTGGTGGCCTGTTCCTTAAAGGACATTATCCGAAAGTATGAAATGGCCCATGATTCCTTTGACGATTTTCCCAATAAAGTGGCCATTCAACTCAATGATACCCATCCGGCTCTGGCGGTGGTGGAGCTGATGCGTATCCTGGTGGATGAAAAGGGCATACAATGGGAAACGGCCTGGGAGATCACTAAAAAAACCCTTGGATACACCAATCACACCCTGCTGCCCGAAGCCCTGGAGACCTGGCCGGTGAGTATCCTGGAACGGGTGGTCCCCCGGCATATGCAGCTGATTTATGAAATCAACCAGCGGTTCCTGGAATATTTAACCGTGGGAGATCACGACGTCACAACCGAAACCATTGCAAAGATGTCCCTTATCCAGGAAGGGGCTGTCAAGCAGGTGCGCATGGCCAACCTTGCCATCATCGGCAGCCATTCGATAAACGGGGTGGCACGGGTGCATTCCGATCTGGTCAAAACACAGCTTGTCCCCGAATTTTACAAACTGTGGCCGGAAAGATTCAACAACAAGACCAACGGGGTGTCGCCCAGGCGCTGGATCGCAGCCTGTAACCCCGGTCTTGCAGCATTTATCACCGAGGCCATCGGCCGCCGATGGGTGGGGGATTTGTCGCGGATTTGGGAGCTGGAAACATTTGAAAATGATCCCGGATTTATGGATCGTCTGGGAGAGATCAAGCTGGCTAACAAAGAGGCGCTGGCTGCGTTAATTCGCAAGAAATTGTTTTTGACCGTGGATCCCCATTCTATTTTTGATATCCATGCCAAGCGGATTCATGAATACAAACGGCAGTTGCTCAATGTCGTTCATATCATCCATCTGTACCTGTCCATCAAAGAGGACGGCAAGGATATCGGGCATCCCCGGACCTTTATTTTTTCCGGCAAGGCTGCACCGGGGTACCATTTTGCCAAACTGATCATCAAATTGATTCATTCAGTTGCCAATGTGATCAATAAGGACCCGGACATCCATGACATGATCAAGGTGGTTTTTCTTCCCGACTACCGGGTCACCCTGGCCGAAAAGATTATTCCGGCTGCGGATGTCAGCGAGCAGATTTCCACGGCCGGTATGGAGGCGTCGGGGACCGGAAACATGAAATTTGCCATGAACGGCGCATTGACCATCGGTACGTTGGACGGGGCCAATATAGAGATCGCTGAACAGGTGGGCAAGGAGAATATTTATATTTTCGGTCTCACCGTGGACGAAGTGGAGGCGCTTCGCCCCAATTACGAGCCCAAAACCTTTTGCGATGAAGATCCGGACCTGAAACGGGTACTCAAGGCCATTTACTCAAGCCGGTTCTGTCCCGACGAACCGGGTATTTTCAAACCAATTTACAGTCAGCTCATGGGCAATAGGGAGCATTATCTTCACCTGGCCGATTTCAAGACCTATGTTGAAACCCAGTCAAAAATCGGGAATGATTTTAAAGACCGAACCAAATGGCTCTCCATGTCCTTGAAGAATATTGCCCGCACCGGATTTTTTTCCAGCGACCGGTCTATTCAGGAATATGCGGATGATATCTGGGGGATTCGTTCCTTTCCTGGATAGTTTTCGCCAGAACCAGAGCGCACCGACTGGGCAGATAGAGGCTCAGGGCGTGGCCGTTTTCCGCTTCAGCGCCCTGGGGAATGGTGAAATGTTCCTGATTCGGGTTTAGTCGACCCAAGCCGCCGAAACGGGATTCATCTGTGTCCAGCCGCATTTCATATTTGCCTGCCGGGGCATGAATCAGATAGTCTGAAAAAGAGCGTTCCGGGTGGAAGTTAAATACAAAGAGAAGGCCAGACCGTTCAAATGCCAGAATTTTGTCATCTTCGTGGATGTGTAAAATTTGGGGATGGTTCCATGCGAACAATTGGGTCTGTTTTGCCAGGGCTATCATCTGTTTGTCAAAGGTATACAGGTCCGTGAAATAGAGATTTTTATCATATTTAAGGGACCACAGGCGTCGGGCATGGTGGTAGGAATAACCGTTGGCGGGAGATGGAAAATCAATCCATTCCGGATGCCCGAATTCATTGCCCATGAAATTAAGATACCCCTTGTGGGCACAGGCCAGGGTGATCAGTCGGATCATCTTATGAAGGGAGACGGCCCTGTGGGTGGTGATGCTTGTGTTGGATTTTTCCATGGAATCATAGATTTTCTCGCCCATCAGGCGCATCATCACGGTTTGGTCCCCCACCAACGCCTGGTCATGGCACTCCACGTAACTGATCGTGCGTTCCTCGTCCCTGTGTCGGGTCAGTTCATACCACAGACTGCCAATGTGCCAATTTTCGTCAGGGACCTCCTTGAGCAGTTTGATCCAGTAATCCGGTACCCCCATGGCAAATCTGAAATCAAAACCCGTACCGCATATTTCTGACGGCGCCGCAAGTCCGGGATACCCGCTCACGTCTTCTGCAATGGTTACTGCCCCGGGATGGATTTCATGCACCAGATCATTGGCGGCATAAAGATAACTTAATGCTTCTTCATCCACATCATCGCCAAAATAATCCTGGTAGCCTGTAAAGGCACGTCCCAATCCGTGATCGGCAAACAGCATGGAGGTAATACCGTCAAACCGGAATCCATCCACCTTAAATTGTTCCAGAAAATATCTTAGGTTGGAGAGTAGGAAAATCAGAACCTGGTGTTTGCCATAGTCAAAACACCGGGAATCCCAGAGAGTATGATCTCCTCTGCCCTGGTCGTGGAAAAACTGGTATATGGAACCGTCAAACCGCGACAGCCCCTCCACCTCATTTTTTACGCTGTGGGAGTGTACAATATCCATGAGTACACGGATGCCTGCCTGGTGCGCCTTGTCCACAAGATACTTAAAATCGTCCGGGGTGCCGAACCGTGAAGAGGGTGCAAAAAATGAAGAAACATGGTACCCGAAAGATCCATAATAGGGATGTTCCTGAACCGCCATCATCTGAATGGTGTTGTATCCGGCATCAACGATTTTGGGCAAAATGTGATCGGCAAATTCCCGCCATGTGCCCACCCTGCCTTCCTCCAATGCCATGCCGGCATGGGCTTCATATATCAAAAGAGGCTCTGTGGAGAGGTCGGGGGATTCCGCCTGCCACTGGAACGTTTTGTCCGGCGCCCAGACCTGGGCATTGAAAATATAGGTGGCGTTGTCCTGAATGACCCGGGTGGCGGCCGTTGGAATCCGGTCGCCTTCCCCGTTGTCCCACACAACCTTGAGCCGGTAAAGCTGTTCATGGCTGAAAAAACTTTCGGGAAACCTGGCCTCAAATATGCCGTCTGGGTTTGGTCCGTTTACTTGCCAGTCTGAGGATTTTTCCCAGCCGTTGGCCGGTGTGAGGATAAACATGGCCCTTGCATTGGGGGCCCACTCCCTGAACACCCAGCCCTTTTTGTCTTTGTGCAGGCCAAAGATATCATGGTAATCGGCAACCTTTGTCCAGGTGCTGTTGCTTTTCAGCAGTTTCGTTTTTGCCAGGGCCTTTTCAAACCGCGATTGGATAATGGGCTTAAACGGTGACAGATACGGATCATTTGTCCATGACGGATTAGACCAAAAATGGTCTTTGGAGCATTTTTTCATAGAGTTCAATATAGCTTTCAGCGCAGCGGCTGTGGTTGAATTGAAGTACCGATTCAGTCATAATTCTGCGGATCTGAATTTCTTTTTCATCCGGGTCCAGAAGGAAAAACTCCATGGCGCGGTCTACGGCCCATTTCAATCCTTCTGCATCGTGGACATTGAAAATAAATCCATTTCCCGTTGAATGCATTACATCCAGTTGCTTGACCGTGTCATGCAGGCCGCCTGTGTCAAATACAATGGGCAGGCTGCCGTAAATTCCGCCGATCATCTGGGGCAGGCCGCACGGCTCAAATGATGAGGGCATGAGGATAAAGTCACTGGCGGCAAAGGCCTGGTGGGACAGGTTCTCGTTGAACCCCCATATACTGATTCGCCGGTGCAGGCTATGGAAATTAACAATATCGTGGAAGTGTTTCTGGCATGCCCCGTCTGCCACAGATACAATTTGAATACCTGTCTCCCAGTAACGGGAGATAATATCATACATGGTTTCCAATAAAAGTCTGCATCCTTTCTGCACAGGATCCAGGCGGGAGGGCCAGAAAAACAGAGGCGCATCGGGATTAATTTCAAGCCCCACTGATTTTTGCAGAAAAATTTTGTTTTCTTTTTTCTGGAATCGGTGGTTCTTGGGCCCGTAATTGAACTGGACCATATCATCCACGGCTGGATTAAATTCGGGCTCAGGCGCATTTAAAATACCGGTGGCGCATCCGGCATTCCATTTGTGGGTCAACTCTTGCCTGAGGTCAGGTTCCACAAACGCGTGGCGGTTTTCAACAATTTCACGCAAAAAGGTTGGACTGACCGTGTTTACATAATGGGCGGAAAACACCCCGGACACCAGAAAATCCACCCGGTTGGTATCCCGACTCTCCTCGTAGTTAAAGGGAGGATATTTAAAGTAGAGCCACTGCCAGAATGCGGCTGCATCAATTCCTCGGTCTTCAATTTCGGCCATTGTGGAGGTCATGGTATGAATATTGTGGATGGTAAACAGGCACGGAATTTCGTATCGCCTGGCCATGGCCGGAATCAGTCCGGTCATCCAGTCGTTGCAGTGGATGATGTCCGGCTTGACCCGGGGAATGATGTGGTTGATCACCTCCCGCTGGAACGCCAGGGAGACCTTGAGGTCCTTGTCCGAATAGCCCGAATAGACCCCGTCTTTATAAAGAAATACCCGGTCCGTGGCAAAATGAATGCGTTCCTCATGCAGGCGTTGGCGTATTTTTTCCACCTCCCGGTGATGCCTGGGTTCATTCTCGCCATGATATATGGATCTGTAGTCGGGGATGGCCACATGAACATCGCAGTTGAGATCATATAATGCAGAGATCAGCGCAGCGGACACATCTGCCAGACCGCCGGCCTTGGCGGAATAATCATCGGCACCAGGGCTGATACCCTCGGGTAGATATGTGACTTCCGGGGTTACTATAAGGATTCTTGGTCTATTAGGCATATCCACCTCCCACGTCCTGGTTGTCCGAGCGCTGCCAGCGCTGTCCATAATGGGCTGACGGGTCGTAAACAATTAAATTTGAATTATATAGCATTTTCTATGCCGAAAATAATTAGTTTTTCGATAGTTTTTAAAATAACCGCAAGTTGCCGGCTTTTTAACCGGCCGTATTGTTAACGCATTCGGATAATATCCGGTTTTTATGATCACGGCAAAAAAGGGATCTATATTTACCTTTTAATTTATATTTAAAACCGGATGATTCTTTTGGCTTTTTGACACCATGTAAAAATAACTGACATCCATGGGTATAAACGTTGACGTTATGTAAAAAAAAGCTGACACCATATAATTAATCACTCAATGCCCATATGCAAACTAAATATGAGCGACCTTTATCTTCAGACGTTATGTCTGCTGAATCCGGGTCAATTTATGGGCGACCCTGGCAACTTCACTGCAGCCCCATGCCTGTGCATCGCACCCTCTTGGCGTGTGCGGAAAATTTCCGTCAAGAATTTCGGGTATAAACCCTGCCGCACCCGTGCGCATCAATGGCAGCGCACTGCCAAGCCATGCCAGGGCCGCCGGAATACCCGGGGGGCCAAAGGCTGTGGCCCAGGCTTCGCAGAATATCGGGAACTGCCAGGTCCAGGCCGTGCCGTTGTGGTAGGCCGGTTTGCGTTGGGTATCCTCATCCCCCTGGTAATATCCGGCATAGGGCGCATGGGGATTGACCAGATGCCGGCCGTCCCGCTCAATGAACAACGGAACGGTCAAGGTCCGGTCTGCAAGGCTCCTGATACCGCCCGGCACCAGAAGTTCCCGGCAGGTTTCCACCACCCGGGCCATGATTTTGGGATCGTCGATAACCCCTAAAGTGATCAGCAGCAGCTGATTAGGCCGCAGGGCATCATCAGGAATGGCATGTCCTGGGTCAACCGGTTCCCTGCAGTGCAGGCAGTCACTGAAAAATCCGTCCTCTTCCCGCCAGAAGAGATCAACAATGTTGCGTTTGACCGTGTCGGCATGCCTTTGCCATGTCGCTTGGTCTTCAGGATCATCCACCTGGGATAAAAATTCAAGGGAATGGCACCACAACGCCTGGATTTCAATGGGATATCCCTGGCGGGGGGTCCCTGCCGGGAAATTGGTATCCATCCAGGTGAAATGGGCCGGGCTGTATAGCAGCATGGATTTCGGATCGGCCTTGACACCGGTGGGGGTGCCGTTGATCATGGATGACGCCATCTCCTTGAGCACCTGGATCATGGTGCGCTGCCCGATGGGTTGGGTGAGTACCTCTGGGATTCCCAGGGTTTGCGCCAGCTGTCGACAGCAGGCAAAAAACCAAAGCGGCGCATCCGAGGTCTCAATGTTCCTTGCGTCTTGTCCGCATATCATATTGGGCAGCGTGCCGTTTTTTTCAAATTTCCCAAAAAGAGAGAGTATGGCTAGGGCATCCCGGGTTCGCCCAAGCTCAATTAAAGCGCGGCAGAATATCAGACTGTCCCTGCCCCAGTCCAGGAACCATGGGTATCCTGCCACCACACTTTTTTCGTCCCCCCGGTCCACGATAAATGCGTCAAGGCTTGCCTGGATCGCTTGGGAGAAGGGGATGGTTGATTGAAAAGGCCCTGGCAGGGGGATTTTTTTGCCGCTTGAAGTCTCGGGCATTGTCTCTTTGTTCATGACGCAGGCTTCCAGGCTTACCGTGTCTCCACCCTTCACATTGATGCTGAAATAGCCCGGACTGAACAGATCAGAGTCGGCATCCAGTCCCCGGGTGGCTTCAACACTTCTGTGGACCATGTAGTGCCATTCCGGTTTGACGGAAAATGAGTCCTGACTGCTTGACAGCCTGAGTATATGTCCCGTTTGGGATTGAAAGAAAAATCCGTTTTCAAATGCCGAAACCCGAAACGGCCATTGCTGCTCCGGTCCGCTAAAGGCCTTCACCGTGTCATGGAAACTTCGGTCTTCAATGTCCGGCCGGATGACCAGGGTGACGTCGCGGTGGGGTTGAAGTCGCCGGGGGCTATCGGCCGGTGCGGGTTCCCGGTGCAGGGTCAGGGTCACCCGGTTGGTTTTCGGGTCCATCTGCAGGAACAGGTCAATAACGTAATACCGGCCTTCGGATGAGGGTACTCTGAACCGCCATTTCCCGCCCTGGCCATGGGAGGCCCAGAAGGCATCCAGGCAGTCGGGGCCAAGTTCCCTGGAATAACCCTGAAATACACCCCAGATTCTGAACCGGGACAAAAGCATCCATCTGTTTTCGGGCAGTACAGGGTTCAGATTGGCCCCCAGCAGCGCATCGTAACGGCTCTCCAGGTGGCTGAAACTTGCCCCTGAGCGCATCATTGCACCCAGGCTTGTGGTGGACAGCTGCTTGATGGAGGGATCAGACGTTATCTCTTTGCGGGTAAAGGAGAGCCGCAGGGTAAGCGTATCAAAGGGGGGGAGATACCGGACATTTCCGTTGATTTTTTTGGTGCCTTCGGGGCCGGATATGCGCAGCTTGAGCAGGCAGTCTTTGTGCGTGTCTTTTATCTCAAGGGGCATGAAAACGGCCATGTAAGCATCCTGGCCTTCTGCGGGAAGGCTTTCGTGAAATCCCAGGCATTTTTTGTCGGCCCCTGCCTCATCAAGCTGAACCCTGAAATGCTTGTTGCACCGGACCAGCAGGAAAAAGCCCGGGGGTACCATTACCCTGCGGTTGATATCTTTGTGGGCATCAAACAGGATCGTTTGGCAGGGGCCCTTGTCCACGTAGAGTTCCCGGATAAATGTTTCGGGATCGCCGGCAAGATCCATGGCGGCCCGGTCCACATCCAGATCTGCCAGATCCATGTGGCCTTTCACCGCTGCAATCACTTCAAGGGCCAGGGCCCGCCGTTTTTGCATCAACACCCTGTCAGGCATGAACAGATGACCGGCCGGCTGGGCCTCTAAACGCTTTAAATCCTCTTTTTGGGGGCTTAGGGCCAGGACCTGGCCCGGCTTTAAAAGAATCCGGTTTTTGCCTTTTCTGGTTTCGGCCGGAACAGTGCTGCCTGAAATCAGATCGGTCCAGGGAAAGGCAACGCCGCCTTCGGCCCCGGTGGGCCACACGGCCATAACTTGACTGTCGCAGTCCAGGTTGACCAGCACCAGCACCCGGGAATTATGATAGGCATTGAATCGCAGCAACGCCGGTGCCTGGCTCTCTTGATCGTGGATAAGGTTCAATTGTGCGCCGCTGAAAAATGCCGGGTGTTCCCGCAAAAGAAGATGAAGCCGGGTAATATAATCCACCTGGTTCTCGGGACTACCCCAGTTCAAGCCCGGGGCGTTGTGGACATTTATTTTTTCCGTGGCAAACCACTCCACGCCGTTGGCAAATCCAAATCCCCCACAGACGCTGAACAGGGCGCAAAGACCGGTTCTCATTTTTGCGTAGGTTTGGGATACCTTGGCCAGGCGGTCATTGTCATGGGTTTCGGCAAAATGGATTAAGTGTCCACAGGTATTTGACAGGTCGATGGCATGGGGCAGGTACCGGGATATTTGCTCCAGGGTATATTCCTGGAACAGCTCTGAATAGGCCCAGTTAAAATTGGCGCGCTGGAGCAGGTCCCGGGTCGCATCGGGTGGACCGCCCAGTCCTTCAAGGAAAAAAACAGTGTTCGGATACTGGCGTCTCACCTTGGCGATAATATATTCCCAGGCGGCTTCGGGGATCATGTATCCAGCATCGCACCTGAAGCCGTCCACGCCCCGGCGGCACCAGCGCATAAAAATATCCGCCATGTACTGCCACAGATCTGTGTGCCGGTAATCCAGCTTGGTCAGGTCCGCCCAGACAACCCCCCAGGCCCCGGGGGTTCGGATTTTGCCGTCGTCTTCCCGATCCAGCCATTCGGGATGGGACTCGTGCAGCCGGGCGGCCCAGCCGGTGTGGTTGATGGCAATATCAAGAATCAGGTAGCCGTCGTGATCATGCACGGCATCCACCAGCTCCATGAATTGTTCAAGGGGGGTGGCGGCCGGGTCAAACTGGGCCAGGGCCGGGTCTACATCGGAAAAGTCAAGGGCGGCATAGGGGCTGCCGAATCGGCCCATCCTGGCATAGGTGGTGGGGGTGGGGTGGATGGGCAAAAGATGAAGCACCCGGCAACCCATCCTGGAAAAGATAAAGTTTAACTGTTCCTTTAACTCCCTGAATTTACCTGATTTTGGGATCACCGTAAATCCTTGGTCATCCAGCTTCATGAGCACGGAATCCAGATTCGGGGGCTGGAACGTTGCATCTTTGGTGGGGCCGAATTGCCGCACAAAGGCGTTATATATGATATTAGCGCAGCAGGTCCCGGCCGGTTCAACACTGATTTTGGTGTTCTCCCCATCGGGCCATACCGGCACATCACTGTCCTGGGGACTAAAAAAACATTTGGCCTGGAACGCGCCGGTCTGGTACAGGGGCAGGTGGATGGCAAAATTGCCGTCGTCATCTTTTTGCATGGGCAGGTCATACCAGGCTTCACCCAGTTTGATTTCGTTTTTTTCCACCCGGCGAATGATTTCCCTGCGGACCGTATTCGCGTTGCCCAGGTTGGTTCTGACAAAGGCGCGGCCTGGTTCGTCAGGGGAGACCGTGAGCTTGAACATGATGACATCCCCACAGAATGAAATCCGTGCCGTTCCCGGGGACGGACTTTGGGCGAGCAAGAATCTTTCTTGATTTTCTTTGACCATGGTCTTGCCTTAAAAATGAAGTTGGACTTAAAAATGGAGCGCTTTTTAAGATTTAAATTAAGATTATATCATATAATTCCAAAGAGTAAATAAAAACTGAAACAAAGTTTTGCGGCCCTGAATCGCACGATATGAAACTGTTCTTTACACAAGCGATTGGGTGATTTTTTCCATATTTCCGGCATGGAAATACCTCTTGATTTCGCAGGTTTTTTCATCTGACTCTGGCTTTTTGTTAAAAAAGGAGCTATGCAGTAAGTCTCAAATTTTAAATTACATAGTTGTAGCTGAGTAGCTGAAAGGATTCGGGGTATGAAAAAAGTCGGAATAGTTGGCTGGCGGGGCATGGTGGGGTCTGTGCTCATGGAAAGAATGTCTGCACAGAATGATTTTCAAAAATTCACGCCGGTTTTTTTCACCACGTCCCAGGCCGGACAGGCTGCACCGGATGTGGGGCAGGGTTCGTCGGAACTTATTGACGCCTTTGATATTGATACACTCATGGAAATGGATATCGTGGTGACCTGCCAGGGTGGTTCTTACACCGAAGCCGTGCGTCCTAAACTGGCCGAGCGCGGCTGGCAGGGGTACTGGATTGATGCCGCATCCACGTTAAGGATGGATGCCCAGAGCATTATTGTTCTGGATCCGGTCAATATGCCGGTGATTGAAACGGCGATATCCAAGGGAATTAAAAATTTTATCGGCGGCAACTGCACGGTATCACTGATGCTGATGGCCCTGGGCGGGCTTTTTGAAAATGACTGGGTGGAATGGCTGAGTTCCATGACCTACCAGGCAGCTTCGGGTGCCGGTGCCAAAAATATGAGGGAACTTGTGGCACAGATGAAAACCCTTGGCGACCAGGCCGCATCGATTCTGGATGATCCTGCGTCCGCAATTCTTGATCTTGATCGAAAGGTTACCGACACCTTGCGCTCTGATGTTTATCCTGTTGACACCTGGGGCGTTCCCCTGGCAGCCAGCCTGATTCCCTGGATTGACCGGGCCATGGAGAACGGCCAGACCCGGGAGGAGTGGAAAGGCTTTGTGGAAACCAATAAAATTCTGGGGCGCTCGGACAATCCCATTCCCATTGACGGCCAGTGTATCCGTATCGGGGCCATGCGCTGCCATTCCCAGGCGTTTACCATCAAATTGAAAAAGGATGTTCCTTTAGACGAGATCAATGCCGCACTGGCGGCCAATAATGACTGGGTCCGGGTGATCCCCAATAATAAGGAAGCTTCCATAAAGGATCTGACACCCGCCGCCGTCACCGGCACCTTGAACGTTCCTGTGGGCAGAATCCGGAAAATGAATATGGGTGAAAATTTTCTCACGGCATTTTCCGTGGGAGATCAGTTGCTCTGGGGTGCTGCAGAACCCCTGCGGCGGATATTGAACATCATTCTGTAATTTCTTTATTATTGTCCTTGGAATGGGCTGGTTATGAACCGTTAGCGGTTTGCTAAGGAATGGAAACGGTCAGGCAAATTTCCCGGCCGTTGTGATCCGCGCTGATGTCGCCCTTGCAGCGTGTGATCTGTTTTTTTGCAATGGCCAGCCCAAGTCCTGTTCCCGATGCTTTTTGCCCGGGAATTCGAAAAAACGGATTGAACAGGCGGTCTAGATCCGCTTTACTCATCGGGCCGCAGGTATTGGTGATTGAAAATTCAAGCCCCTTGGGGGATACCGTTCCGACGGATACACGGATGGTATTGCCGGGCGGAGAATATTTGATGGCATTGTCCATGAGATTGGAAAAAACCGATTTCACCACTGATTTATCCTGGCGGGCTTTGCCGAAGTCCCGGATGTCAAGGTCCAGTGTCAGATCGTTTTTGTCCAAAAGCGGATAGTATGCCTCCATCATGGATCTGATATATTCGGAAAACCTGAACGTTTCAGGTTCCAGGGTCGATTCCTGGTAATCAATTTTGGACAGGGCCAATGCTTCTGCGATCAGGGTATCAAGATCCCCGATATCCGAATCCATGTTGTTCAACAGTCGTATGATCGCATCATCCGAAGCCCCTTTCTGTTCCAGCTTGTCTAAGATGAGTTCCTTGGAAACCCTCAGACGTGCCAGGGGAGAGCGTAACTCATGGGATACATTGGCCGTCAGCTCCTTGGAATTTCGGACCAGCAGTTCCAAACGATCTGCCATCCGATTAAATGTCTCCCCAAGTTTGGCAATCTCATCATCACCTTTGATATCCGTTCGCACGGACAGATTTCCGCCGGCAAATTCAAGGGCCGACTGGTTCAGCCGGTTTATACGGCGGGTAATGTATGAAATCGCAGGAAACAGCATCACGGTGGCGGTAACACCTATGATGATGAGCCCCAGTAAAAACAGACCTTCGTTTCGGCTGTTTTTTGCGGTGTCCATAAACAGGTGCAGGTACAAGCCCCTGCTTTGATCGTTGATGGGGATGACTGCATAGTATTTGTTCCATTTAAGCAGGTAATGATACAGTGTAATCCCGCTGTCTTGGTTCGTTTGCTGGTGGGGCTCATAGGGCAGAAAATCCATGGGTCCTTCAAAACTCTGAAAGATAATATGCCCATTGGGTTCGGTGATCCAGACTTTGACGTCAAAAAATGATGTGCAACGCTCTAAAAGTTGGATGAGGTCCGGATTCTTTTCCGCCGGCAGATCCTTGTATCGGTCCACCTCTTTTTGCACCATGACCTTGAATACATTAAGCTTGGCAAGCGCTTTATGATCCAGGTCTGATTTATAACAACGTCCTGACGTCATCATGAACAAACCAATGGTCAGCAGGATGGTGATCAGCAGGATGCCCAGAAAAGCGAAAAGAATTTTCAGGTAAAGGCGTTTGATTTGCATGGTACGGGATTTTGCTTATGAATCGGGATTGATGAACATGTATCCTGTGCCCCATATTGTTTTTATCCGCACCGGGGAAGAGGGGTTTTTTTCGATTTTTCCCCTTAGCTTGGATACATGAATATCCACACTGCGATCATCAGCCATAAAGCTTCGGCCCTGGGCCATGTTGGTGATCTGCTCCCGGCTGAGTACAGTGTTCGGATGTTTCATCAACACTTCTAACACATTGAATTCCGTGGTGGATAAGGGCACGTTTTCGCCGGCCGCCATCAGGGTCCGTGTGGATCGGTTCAATTCCAGATCCCCGGCCCGGATAATGACGGTATCGGCCTCGGGTGAAGTCCTGTCCTGGCGCCGGAGAATGGCCCGGATTCTGGCAAGAAGCTCCCTGGGATTAAAGGGTTTGGGCAGATAATCGTCCGCCCCCAGCTCAAGGCCCACAATCCGGTCTGTATCATCACCCTTGGCAGTCAGCATGATGACCGGTATTGCATGTTTGGTCCGGATCTGCTTTAGTACCTCAAGGCCATTGGTGTCCGGCAGCATAATATCCAGAATAACAATATCCGGATGATTATCCCGTATGGCATCAAGGGCATCACCACCTAACATGACGGCATGGGAAATAAATTCGTTTTCCCCGAAATATTCGGTTAAAAGTGCTATTAGCTTGGCATCATCGTCTACGATTAAAACTGTTTGGGGCATGATTTTTTTCCTTTCATTCCTCTTTATAATCGATTGTGCTGTTTTTTTACAGGGGTCGTCAATTGTTTTTATTAAAATGGGGCAGTTTTTTTGTGTTTTAGCGCATTTTAACAGGAAAAGATTGACAGCCATGGTATTAAATGGTTCTTGAACCATTTGGAAAAACACTTTGAGGAGAGATCATGTCCTGCCTGGAACTTTTAGCACCGGCGAAAAATATGGAATTCGGCAAGGCCGCTGTCGATCACGGGGCAGACGCCGTGTATATCGGCCCCGAACGGTTCGGTGCCAGGGCTTCGGCCGGTAACAGTGTCAGGGATATCGAGGCGTTGTGCCGTTATGCCCACCGCTATTTCGCCAGGGTGTATGTTGCGTTTAACACCCTGCTCTTTGATGATGAGCTTGAACCGGCAAGGGATTTGATCGAACAGCTATACGCGGCCGGGGTGGACGCCCTGATTATCCAGGATATGGGGCTGTTGGAGATGGACCTGCCGCCTATCCCTCTGTTTGCCAGCACCCAGACCGATAACCGGACCGTTGAAAAGGTAAAATTCCTTGAACAGTCGGGATTCTCCCGTGTGATTCTTGCCCGGGAACTCTCTTTGCCGGCCATTAAGCAGATCCGAAACGCCACGCGTGTGGACCTTGAGGCATTTGTCCACGGGGCATTGTGCGTCTGTTACTCCGGGCAGTGTTACATGAGTGCGGCCATTGGCGGCAGAAGCGCCAACCGCGGTGCCTGCGGCCAGCCCTGCCGGCTTGACTGGAACCTTGAAGACAAAGATGGTAGGTTACTTTGTGAAAACAGGCACCTGCTCTCGTTAAAGGATATGAATCGTGTAGATTTCCTGGCGGATCTGGTCCGGGCCGGAATCACCTCGTTTAAGATCGAAGGGCGGCTTAAAAGTTTGGACTACGTGAAAAATATCACGGGGTTTTACCGGCAAAGGCTTGATGCCCTGATAAACACCGGTTCCTCCTATACCAAAGCCTCTTCGGGCCGGACAACGTTTTCTTTTACACCCGAGCCCTGCAAAACCTTTAACCGGGGTTTTACCGATTATTTTCTTTCCGGTTCCCCCGATAAGACAGATAAGAAAACCTTCGCCATTGACGCCTTTGATACGCCCAAATCTGTGGGTGAACCCCTCGGGCAGGTGAAACAGATTAAAAACCAGGCACTGGAACTGGACGGAAAGCATGATCTGCGGGCCGGTGACGGGATCTGTTTTCCCAACGCCCCGGGCCAGCTCAAAGGGTTTTATGTCAACCGGGTGGATGAAAATGGTCGTGTGTATGCGTCCGGAAAAACACCGATTCATAAAAAGGATCTGCCCAAAGGCACCCTGGTATTTCGGAACCATGACCAGGGATTTACCCGTCTGATGTCAGGCCCGACGGCCCAAAGAAAAATTTACCTGGATATGACGTTTCGTGACCACCCCGACGGGTTTGAACTCTCTTGTGTGGATGAGGACAATATCCAGGCCCGGATCCTGCTGCGTGTGCCGGGGGAGCCCGCCCGCAATCCCGATACGGCCAAGGCGGCCATTGAACGGCAGCTGGGTAAATTGGGAAATAGCTGTTTTGAACTCAACCGCCTGGACATTCTTTCCAAACCTGTATTTCTGCCCGCCGCAGAGCTGAACCGTTTGCGCCGGGACCTGGTGGCACGTCTGGAGCAGAACCGGTTAAAGGCTTATTCTCGACCAATTGCCGTTCCCAGGCCGACACCTGTGCCGTTTTATAGAACCGATCTTGATTTTCGGGCCAATGCAGCCAGTCATCTGGCGGTTCAATTTTATGAAAAAAGGGGGGTAACGTCCATTGCTCCGGCCTTTGAAAGCGCCCCGCCGGGACCGGGTATCCCCGTCATGACCACAAAACACTGCATCCGCCGCAGCCTTGGGTGGTGTCCGGCAAAAACAAAGGAAAACAGAGACAATGGCCCCCGTCCTTCTGCCGGGCCGTTGTTTTTAACCCATGGCAAACACCGTTTTCAGGTGACCTTTGACTGCAGTAAATGTGAGATGAAGCTTCACACCCTTTCCTAAAACGCATATTCCGCCCTGATTAAAATTCGACTTGACCGCTGCTGTTTATGTTTGTACGTTTTGACGAACTTTTACAGGGGAGGTGGAAATGGCGCACGCTTGTTCTTCTCATGGGGTCTTAAAGTTGTGTTTATTTTTATTGACGGTTCTTTTTTTGTTTTCATGTAAACCGGATCTGGATCAACTGGACAAGGATGCTAAAAATTTCGTTGAAAGCGAAGTTACCCGGATTTCATCCGATTGGCAGCCGGGTGTGCTTATGGCATCTGTCTATCCCGGCGTCCGGGACGCGTTCAAGCTTCAAATCGTGAATCAGGTTTTTTTCCTTTATAAAAAGCTGGGCGCCCTTCATCAGATCAACGATATTACGGGCCAGGCCGCGATCACCCGGACCTTGGACAGCGGTGAAACAATCACCGGTACCTACCAGGTTGAAGCCGAGTATGCGAACGGGGCAGCCGTGATCCATATTTCCTGCATTATGGACAATGAACAATGGTATATCACCGGTTTCCAGGTCAATTCTCCCGTTTTTAACAGCTCGCAGCCGGTATCTGGCGGACCGGCGGAAGAAGGCGGTGAACCCACTGATACCGCAGCCCTTGAAAAGGAAGTGGGGGATGTACTGGCGGCCGGGGATACGATTACAATACGAAAAAATATTGAAAAATTGCAGATGCTTGCAAAAAAATATGAAGCCTCCGGTTCCGACGAGAATCTTATCCCCATCCTTGAAAAAATTCTTGAGGCGGATGCCACGGATTTGTCCACCCAGTTTAAACTGGCAACCCTTCTTGCAAAAAACGGACATGGGACAAAAGCACGGCAAAAGGCTCTGCAGGTCTATAATTTCTCAGAAGATGAAACACTCATCACCCAGGCCGGGCAGTTTTTAAAAGATCATAATTTCCAGCTGCCCCAGCTGCCGGAACCCGCTTTTTCCCATACGGATATTGAGATTGTGATGGTGCCCATGGGCGATGTGAACATGCAGATTCTTGATGAATTACGTGTTTTGTTACAGGAAAAACTGGGACTTAACATCACACTTTTGGACCGGAATATTGATCCCGGGCCCTGGGACCGTATGGGATCGGAACCGTATTTGAAAAACGTTTGCGAACAGATTCGCAAGT
Source organism: uncultured Desulfobacter sp. (assembly GCF_963666145.1). Lineage (NCBI taxonomy): Bacteria > Pseudomonadati > Thermodesulfobacteriota > Desulfobacteria > Desulfobacterales > Desulfobacteraceae > Desulfobacter > uncultured Desulfobacter sp. Next base: position 3,482,132 of record NZ_OY762614.1, read on the forward strand.
CCCTTTCCAAAACCCAGCACCAGGCCATACTTAACGACCTTGGTATCACAGATGAGGCGCTGGCCGCTTCGGAGGGGCAAAGCCGTTATATATGGAAATACTTCTCCTTGCTGGGGGATACCGGGAAAAAATACCGGGAGGCATATTATGAAGGGTTGCAGCTTCGGGAAAATATGCCGCAGTACCTGGCAGGAAATTTGATTGAGCGTTTAAGAGCGACCGTTCCCTTTGGGGAAAATAATAAGATTAAAGGATACATGGGGGTGACTTCCAGAGGGCTGTATTGTCCCACATGCAATTTCCTTTACGGAAGCGCAGAGTGGGCCTATGGCGTTATCTCCTATGATGGCTTTCTGGCCGCACACAATAATGAAGGGGATAACCGGCCGCGCCTGGTTAAACGGCTTTTGAAACAGGCCTTGTCCACCGCCAATTTCATGCTGGGAATTCCAAGGTGCAATACACCGTTTTGTGCCAGGGCGTATCCCCATTCCCTTCAGGAGCACGATGCTAAATCCGATGATCTTTGTCCGGTGTGCCAATCCCGTCTTGCGCAGTTTAAAGAGAACCGTGTCTTTAAGCGGTGCGCCCAGTCGCTTTGCGAGCAGGGTAATGACCTCTTGAAGGCCGGTAAACCCGATGCCGCTGAAAAATATTACCGGCGCGCACAGGACGAGGCGCCGAATGCTTCCGAAGTGTATAACCTGATGGCAGACGGTTACTTTGCGGTTGAACGTTTTGATCAGGCTATAAATGCATGGCAGCAGGCATATCACCTGAACCCCGACAATTATCTGTATATGTTTAATATAGGGGTGGCCCATTATAAAAGCGGTTGGTATCAATTTGCCCTTGATGCGTTCTCCCGGGTGCTGGAAAAAAAACCGGACGATGCAAAGGCCCTGGGATGGTCGGGGATCTGTTATTCCCAGATGAAAGCGTATCCCAAAGCCATTTCTTACCTGCAAAAAGCCATCGCCATTGTTCAGAAAAATATTGACCCGAAAGATATTGACTGGTTCAAATATTTAGCCGCCTGTTTTAACCAAACCGGCCGGCCCGACCAGGCAATTCACACCATGGAGGAGATGGTCAGGCTGTTTCCCGATGATTATACGGGATATTATTATCTGGCCCGGCAGTTCACGGGCAAAGACCATGCAAGGGCCATTGAAAACCTTAGAAAAACCATCGCGTTGAACGCGGGTCTGGCCCCGGCATATGAAATGCTGGGGATAAGTCTTTCCCGGGACGGCAAGCCGGACGAAGCCATTGACATATTCAAACAGGGGATTGCCGTTGACGGGAAGCGAGCCTCTCTTTTTAATTCCATGGGCTACACCTATTATCTTAAAAAGGCGCATGACCAGGCCCTGGAAGCGTATGACCGGGCATTAACCCTTAAGCCTGACTTCGCACTCTGCCATTATAACAAGGCCCTTGCCCATTATGCCCTTGGGCAGTTTCCCTTGGCTGCGTCTCATTTAAAGACCGCTTCATCCCTGGGATACGAAGGGGCTCCGGCATTCCACGAGGCGGTGAATAAGAAACTTGGCACCATGTAAAATTTGTTTTTTCAAATTTCTAAAAACTTGACCGGAACTTGACTGGTGTGCCCGGACAATCCGGGCACGGCAAAGCTATGCGTTCTTTTTCCACAACGCATGAAAATGGTGAACCGGTCCATGTCCTGAACCGGTTTTAATGTCGGCCCCGGCCTTTAATGCCTCAGTGATATAATTTTTGGCCTCGGCTACGGCTGTTTTCAGATCCAGTCCCCGGGCAAGACCTGCGGCAATGGCTGATGACAGGGTACACCCTGTCCCATGGCTGTTTTTGGTGTCCACACGGTCCGCTGTGAAGGTGGTTGTCTGTTTGGATGCGGATTCATAGAGCAGGTCAATGCCCGGTCCCGAGGTCAGGTGCCCGCCCTTGACCAGCACATTGGTTGCGCCAAGATCTGCCAGGGCCACGGCTGCGTCTTCCATTTTCTCCGGGGTGTCGATGGTTCTGTCCAAAAGCACCGAGGCCTCGGGCAGATTGGGGGTAATCACCGTGGCCAGGGGCAGCAGACGAGTTTTCAGTGCCGCCACGGCATCATCCTGCAGCAGATTGTCGCCGGATTTGGAGATCATCACCGGGTCGAGTACTATATTGGGGCATTGCCATTGTTCAAGTTTGCCTGCCACCACTTCAATGACTTCAGGAGAATGCAGCATGCCTATTTTCACGGCATTGGTGCCGATATCCGACATCACCGCATCAATTTGTTCGCCGACAAATTCAGGAGGAACAGGAAAGATACCTGTGACCGAGTGGCTATTCTGGGCGGTGAGAGCCGTGATGGCGGACATGCCGAATACCCCGAGGGCACTGAAGGTTTTCAAATCTGCCTGGATGCCGGCCCCGCCGCCGCTGTCGGACCCTGCGATGGTTAATGCGCGATAGTATGTTTTCATAGGTTTAATTGTCCCAGTTGTAAATCAGTGTTTGGGGATTGATTTGGTTTTTAATCAATCCGTATTTCAGGGCAAAATCAATAAAATGCTGCCATTTGCCTGGATCGCTGAGCTGCCCCGGGGCTGCAAAATATTGTTCTGTCAGGGCAAAGGCTTTGGTTTCTGTCTCTTTATCCACCTCGGGCAGGGCCTTAAGGTAGAGGGTCAGGGCGGCTTCAGGGTCCTTTTTTATGTCGGCCAGGGCCTTGTGGACCGCCAGGACAAATCCATGTACCGCCTCTTTTTTTGTCTTCAGGGTGGATTCACCCGCCGCGAAAATCAGCTCTTCGTATTCCGGGATACCGTATTTTTCCAGTTCAAAAAAATGGGCGGTAACGCCTTGCTGGGCCATGGTGACGGTTTCATAAGTCTTAAAGGGTCCCATGACGGCGGCGACCTGCTTTGAGGCCAGGGCGGGCAGGATGGTGAATCCCACATTCACAGGCGTATAGTCCGTGATACCGTTGATATCGGCAAACCCCTTGAGCAGCATGTCCATCAGTCCGGGTACGGTATATCCGATTTTTTTTCCGGCCAGGTCCGCTGGTGTCTTTATGGATTCATCCAGAAACATCAAGGTGGTCAGGGGTTTTACCACAAGGGGTGCCACGGCTTTCACCTTGAGTCCTGTATCCGCCGCCATGATGGTCTGGGGCTGATAGGACACCGCCAGATCCACCTTGCCTGCGGCCGCAAGTTTCAGGGCATCCGAGGTCCCCGAGGGAACGACGATCTCAACGTCCAGTCCCTGGGCTGTAAAATAACCGGATTCCTGGGCAAGGTAGACGGGCAAATGGTCCACGTTGGGAAACCAGTCGAGCATGAGTGTCAGCTTCTGGGCCAGGGCCGTGCTGCAAAGCATAAAAAAGATTATCAGTGGCAGAACAACATAACGTTTCATAGTTTATCCTCTCTTCTTAAGAATTTAAGTATTCTTCCATGTCACCATTCGTTTTTCAGCAAAACCGACCAGCGCCCACAACCCAAGCCCCATGGCCGAAAGCCAGAGAATGCAGGCAAAGACCAGGTCCGTGTTCAACCGGGCATTGGACTGGATCATCAGATACCCAAGCCCTTTCTGGGCGCCCACCCATTCTCCGATGACTGCGCCGATGGTGGCCACGGTAACGCCCACTTTAAGGCCTGAAAAAAATTGGGGCAGCGCCCAGGGCCAGTAGAGCCGGCGCAGTTTCATCCAGAACCCTGCCCCCATCAGGGTGAATAGCATTCTAAAGTCAGGGTCGCAGCTTTTAAGGCCGGACAGTAGGCTTACGGTAATGGGGAAAAAGATGATGACCCAGGCCATGAAGACCTTGGACCAGATGCCGTACCCCAGCCAGATCACTATCAACGGCGCCAGGGCAAACACCGGCACGGCCTGGGAGGCCACCAGAAATGGGGAAAGTCCTTTTTCAATACCCGGCCGGGCAAACATGAATATGGCCAGCGGAATGGAGGTCACAAGGGCGAGCGCAATGCCCAGTACAATTTCCAGGGCCGTGGTCAGGGTATGGGGCCATATCAATGCGGCTTTTGTTACCGCACAAAGGCCGATGACTGACGGCGGGGGCAGGATAAATGCCGGGATGTGCATGACCCGTACAAGTACCTCCCAAAGAATTAATATGGCCAGGGTGAGCACTGCCGGAAAAAGCGTACTTGACCATTTCATTGCTGTATCTTCTCCTTTTCGGTCAACAGCCGGGAGAGAATCCGGGCCTTGGTCTCCATAAACTCCGGCCGGCTGAAATCCCTGGGTTTGGATGCCGTGGGCTGGAATCGTTCCAACATGGTCATGGGAGAAGCGCTTAAAAGAATGATCTCATCGGCCAGGGTCAGGGCCTCTTCAATGTCATGGGTGATCATGAGAACGGTCTTGCCGAACTCCTTTTGCAGCATGAGCAGCAGCTTCTGCAGTTCCCGGCGGGTGATGGCGTCCAGGGCGGACAGGGGTTCGTCCAGCAGCACCAGATCCCGGTCGAACATCAGGGTGCGGGCCAAAGCGCATCTCTGGCGCATTCCGCCGGATACCTGGTAGGGATAGTGATTCCCGAATCCGGTGAGCCCGATTTTTTCGAAAATTTGGGCAAGTGTCTGTTTTGCCTGTTTTATGTCTCTTTGGGCACGGGGCTTTGCCTGCACCGGCAACAGACTGTTTTGCTCCAGGGTCAGCCAGGGCAGCAGCATGTCTTTTTGCTGCATATACGCGGCAAGGCTGCCAAGATGGTCAACGGTGCTGCCCTGCCAGATCAGCCGGCCCTGGTCAGCGGGAATTATGTCGGTCAAACAGTCAAACAGGGTGGACTTCCCGCACCCGGACGGGCCCACCAGCACTGTAAAGTACCCCTGGGGCAGGGTCAGAGAAAAATTTTTAAAAACGGCCTGCAAGTCAAATGACTTGGCAAGACCCAGGACTTCAAGCATACGTTGCCACCGCTCTTGTTGTTAACCATTGCCGCATGGGTGGTGGTGGCAGGGGGGAAGGGGAAAAAAAGCTTCCCTTCGCCGGTATGATCCGGATCAGGTTCCAAGGGTCAAAACAGGGGTTATCTGTTTTCTCTCAGCCGAATGCCTTCGGCGCCCCCAGCCTTCCATTGACTATGCAGTTGAAACGGACTGTAGCACCGCGGTCGTAGTGTGTCAAACCATGAAGCGGACAAAAACAGGGCGCCCGGTTGGACTGGGCTCCCTGTCTCAGTGGCGCAAACGCGAATAAGGATCGCAGATGAAATAAAGTAGGCTAAATTGCACCGAAGTTTGCCTCATATACAAGGCGTATTAAAGGCCCGCCTTGACCAGGCCGCTAAAAGCGACGACTGGCCCGAGCGACTTATTTCCCAAATGATTCATCCCTGGGTGGACCAGTTTGCTGACGGCAAGTGCCGGAATAACAGCAACAAAGGCGGCGACAGCACCAGTCCGGTATATGAATATTCAACCGGGGGGATACGGGACGTACAACCAGTCTGAAAATGTATGGGAATAGTGTCCGGACTGTTTTTGTTTAGATTATTACGACCACGACCACAATGAGCCGAGCAACAAGCAGGTCGAATTCCAATAAATCAGAGAGATTCACTTGAAGGGCGACGGGTGGTTATAAGCACCGATGGTGGACGCACACGGTTAAGAGAGAAGAAAAGAGGTCCCAAAACCCCCAAAAATAGAACCCGATTTCGTGGGGCGTGGCGAGACCCCAAACTTTTGATTATTTATGTGGTGGATGCCCAGGGAAAACAAGAAAAAAGCTTCTCACCATTTATTGATGGCAGTTTCAGCGGTCCGGATGGCGTATTCCTCCTGTTAAAGGGGTATTTAAACGCCCTTCATATTCAGAAGTCCGACAAAATCCTGTTTGTTGCAGATGGAGCACATTGGATTTGGAACCGAATCCCCGGACTGATCAAAGCATTGGGTTTGGCTCCGCAGCGAGTATATGAACTTCTTGATTTTTACCATGCAGTGGAGCATTTGGGTACAGTCTCAGGCCTAAAGAAGACTTGGTCATCCAAAGAGCGCAAACGCTGGGTATCAAAACAGCGGGATTTCTTGCTGAAAGGAAAAGCCGCGGAGGTAGTCCAGGCCGTCCAGAAACTTTGTCGAGGCAGAAACAGTAAAGCGATTAAGACGGAACGGGATTATTTTGTACGCAATGAAAGACGGCTTGATTTCCCCACTGTAAAAGCGTTGAATTTACCTATTGGCAGCGGTGCTATTGAAAGTTCAATTCGTAGGGTGGTGAATTTACGTCTGAAAGGTCCATGCTCTTTTTGGTATCGGGAAAATGCAGAAAAAATGATTATGCTACGATCATACTTTAAAGCAGGGCGTTGGGATTGTTTGAAACTCATGGCAACCACGCACAATCCAATGCCGGCGGCATGACCGGGAAAATGGGAATGCGCCCCATCAAGACTGCGTCCGAGTTTGTAGTGATTGAAGTCCGAGGCTTGCACCCCGGGACGGAACAAAACATCCAGCGGCTTGTTTTCGAAAAATTGAGGCGTCAGCGACAGCGGCCGATTGGAAAAACCCAGCCCATTGAGAACCATGCCGGCAATAGCTTCTCCGGCACTGATATTTTCCTTCTCATCTTTTGGTATGCGAGAGTCAATCATTTCGATGATTTTCAAATCCTTGATAACGCCGGCAACAATACCCAAGTGGTCAATACGTTCGACTTTAACAGTTTCCAATGTTTGGTGTTTGGCCCTCTGCTTTTGTTGATTATGATAGTGTAAAGAGGGTATATTCAAATTTTTTAAAATTCAACTGCTCAATGTCGACTATAATTAAGTTTTTAGCAATATATCCGTCCTCTATGTTCGAATTTTTTGAGCATCTTGACAAAAAACGCATGCCTGCTCTAATGTATGCCTGGTTTAAAATTGCCGCAGCAGGTGAAACAACTTTGCTTGCCCGTATTTGTTGACCATTAAATTTGGTGGAAAAATGCCAGCTAAATTCAGGATTGATCTTGAGGCTGTGGAATATTATCTTAGGACGGTCCAGAAAAATTTTGAACAAATCAATGATTGTTTGGATATGCGCCGGGAACCCATGCGGGATGAAATTGTTGAAAACATGCTCGCCGGCTATCGGTATATTAACAAACTGCTTGCCCAGGATTTAAGCATGCTGGAGCAGACCGGGCTGCACCACTTTCTTGAGCTTAATCATATTGTCCTGTGCGGGGAGGACTTAAAAAAAAGAAAGGATTTTGAGCAGCACATCCTGGCCACCAGCGACCGGTTTTATGGTCAAAAGGAGTTCTGCATCAAGGATCTGCGTTCCTGGGCAAAGGATCATAAGCATGTCACGCCTTGGAAACGTGCCGCCGGAGTATATATCCTGCATGTCAGTCAGCCCCAGCTTTTTTTTGAAGGCAACCACAGAACCGGCGCGCTTTTGATGAGCAGTATTCTTGTCCGCGCCGGCAAGCCCCCATTTGTACTGACGGTGGACAATGCCAAAGCCTACTTTGATCCGTCAAGCCTCGCAAAGGCCACAAAAAAGGATTTTATGGGTAAATTATATAAATTGCCGAAAATCAAAAAAAATTTTGCAAAGTTTCTTGAAGCCCAAGCCAATTCGGAACTGCTGATCAAGGCTCCCTAAGTTCTACATCTCTGCTCTCAGAGTTTTAAAAGCCCTGCCCAAAGCGACATTTCTTCTCTTGTTTTCATGACTTACAAGCCGCTCATCAAATCTTAACACAATTATAACATTTCAATAGTAGAAATATTGGTCATGTTACATCCTAACGAAAAGTTAAATTTAAAACGTTAATAACAGGAGAATAAAATGAAATTCAAATCTTTACTTAATGTTGCGTTATCCGCAGCTGTTGCGGCATCCTTCATAATTGCGGGATCTGCAACTGCAGGTTCAATGAAAATTACAGGAGCCGGCGCGAGCTTTCCTGCACCAATTTACAGCGAATGGTTCAAAGATCTTGCCAAACAAACCAATGGTGATCTCAAAGTGGACTACCAGTCCATCGGTTCCGGTTCCGGCATCAAAAATTTTATTGCCCATACTGTGGATTTCGGTGCCAGTGACGCCGCCATGAAACAAAGCGAAATCGATGAGGTCCCCGAGGGCGTTCAGCTGCTGCCCATGACCGCAGGCGAGATTGTTATCGCCTACAACCTGCCCGGCATTGACAACCTTAAACTGCCCCGGGACGTATACCCGGAAATTTTCCTGGGCAAAATTACCAAATGGAATGATACCAAGATCGTTGCCGCCAACCCCGGCGTAACCCTGCCCGACACCCCCATCACTGTTGTTGTCCGTTCCGATAAATCCGGTACCACCTTTGGTTTCACCGGACATTTAAGCGCCATCTCTGCTGATTTCAATTCTGCTGTTGGCCAGGGAAAAATGGTTCAGTGGCCTGCCACCAACATGGTAAAAGGCAAAAAGAACGATGGTGTAGCCTCCGCCATCCGTCAGACCCCAGGTGCCATCGGTTACACCGAATACGGTTTCGCAAAATTGACCAGACTACCCACCGCCTGCCTGGAAAACCAAGCCGGTAAATTTGTATGCCCCGGACCTGAAGGTGGTGCTGCTGCCCTTGCCAACGCTGTTCTGCCTGAAAATATGATTGTCTTCATCAATGATCCTGCCGGCGATACATCTTACCCCATTGCCACCTTTACCTGGATGATGTTCTACAAAAAGAACAAAACACCTGAATTGGCCGCAGCGCTTCGCCAGATGGTTGAATACTGCATGGCTGAAGGCCAGAAAATTGCAGACAAAGCCGGTTATATTCCCCTGCCTGAAAGTGTCGTAGAAAAAGTTAGAGCCGCTTCGCAGAATATTCAGTAAATCAATCCTCTTTCTTGATCAGGGGCACTTTCATGTAAAATGGGAGTGCCCTTGTCTCTTATTTGGAGATAAAAAATGGCCGACAATGAATTTTTGGGTAATGTCGGTGGCAGAACATTATCCAAACCGCCCACCCCTGGTGACATTCTTTTTGACAAAGCATTCAGGTTCCTGACCCGGGCCTTTACCTGGGCCACCATTTTCCTGCTGGCGTTCATCGTCTTTAAAGTTGGCGGTAAAGCACTGCCGGCGTTTCCCGAACTGGGACTTAAATTCCTGTTCACATCTACCTGGGATTCAAGCCAGAAAGTGTTCGGTATCCTTCCCCAGATATGGGGCACACTCTACAGTTCCTTTCTTGCTCTTATTCTGGGTGGATTTTTCGGAATCATCATTGCCATATTCATTACCCAGGATTTTCTTCCGTATAAAGTTGAATTTGCATTAAAAAATATCATTGAACTGCTTGCCGCCATCCCTAGCGTTGTTTACGGGCTGTGGGGCATTTATGTTCTGATCCCCCTGATCCGGCCGTTTACGGATTTTCTTCACGAGTATTTGGGCTGGATTCCTTTTTTTTCCACTCGGCTTTCGGGTCTGGGCCTTTTTCCGGCAGCACTGGTGCTCTCTATTATGATCCTGCCCACGGTGGCCGCTATTTCCCAGGATGCATTTAAAGCCATTCCCCATAAAACCAAGGAAGCCGCCTTTGGTCTGGGCACCACCCGCTGGGAAGCCATTCTGCGCGTTATGCTGCCCACCGCCTCGGGCGGTATTTTCGGTGCCCTTGTTCTGGGTTTTGGCCGGGCGCTCGGTGAAACCATGGCCCTTGCCATGCTGGTCGGAAGTATGCCCACCGTTACCTTGTCCTTCTTTTCCCCGGCAGACACCATTGCGGCCCTTTTAGCCAACACCTTTCCCGAAGCAGAAGTCGGGCTTGAAACCGGCGCGCTGATGTATGCGGCCTGTGTGCTGCTGCTGATTACCCTGATTGTTAATGTTGCCGGTGCCGTCATTGTTGCCAAGGCAACACCGGGAGGAGGTAAAAGATGAAGCAGACCGATCTTCAATTACCGAAGCTGGAACGTCAGCCCATGGAGCCAAGAGCGCTTAAGTCAATTGTTTTAAGCGCCATTACCATCGTCTGTGCAGTCACCGCCTGCATCCCTTTATTTTCAGTCCTTTTCATGCTGTTGTATCGTGGCGGTAAGCGGTTGACCTTTGAATTGTTTTATTCCCTGCCTCCGGGCGCCTTTGACGCCCCGGGTGTCGGCGGTTTCGGCAATGCTATTCTGGGTACCGCATTTATGGTGGGCATTGCCGGTGTGATCAGCATTCCTTTTGGAATCCTGGCCGCGGTTTATCTGGCAGAGTTTGACCCCCACAGCAAGGTTTCCGAAATTGCCAGATTCTGCGCAAAAACCATGACCGGTCTGCCCTCTATTATTGCCGGTGTTTTTGCCTATGCCATTGTTGTTTTGACCATGGGGCACTATTCATCCTGGGCCGGGGGCGTGGCCCTTTCCCTGCTGATGATCCCCACCGTCATGCTCACCGCCGAAGAAGCCATTAAAATGGTGCCAAATCCCATGCGTGAAGCCGCCTACGGTATGGGCTGCACCCCTGCCCAGAGCCTGGTCAAGATTATTTTGCCCGTGGCCATGCCGGGCATCATCACGGGTGTTGTTCTTGCCGTGGCCAGGGCTGCCGGAGAAACGGCACCGTTGCTGTTCACAGCCCTTTTCAGCGAAAGCTGGCTGGCCCCCAACGACCCCACAGCATCTTTGGCCGTGTTGATTTACAACTGGTCGTCCAGTCCATACGAAAATCTCATTGAACTGGCCTGGGCTGCATCTCTGATCCTTGTTGTGCTGGTATTTGTCCTCAACGTTGTCAGCCGCGCCATAGGCGGCAAAACCAAACTGTAATTTTCAAGATCTGTGTTGGTGACACAGGTTTTTTTATAAAAGGAGTATACATACTCATGGAAGCATTAAAAGAAGTTGATGCAAACGAAGCCTATGAAAACGACCTGCCTGCGGATGTGGCACTGGATTGCAAAGCAGAGCAGATTTTTTACGGTGATTTCCTGGCCGTCCGGGATAGTCATGTCCCCATAAAAAGAAACCAGATCACCGGCTTTATCGGGCCTTCCGGTTGCGGTAAAAGTACGGTGCTCAAAAGTATCAACCGAATGAATGATTTAATCCGGGGGTTCCGGTTTATTGGTGATGTTCATTTCCACGGTATCAATATTTATGACAGCAATATAGACCCTGTGTCGGTGCGCCGGAATATCGGCATGGTGTTCCAACAGCCCAACCCGTTTTCTATGTCTATCTTTGACAACGTAGCCTTTGGCCTGCGCCTTAACCGGTATAAAGGGAACATGCACGAAAAGGTTGAAAAGGCGCTTCGGGGAGCGGCCCTGTGGAAAGAGGTCAAGGATAAACTTAAAAACAATGGTCTTTCCCTTTCAGGCGGCCAGCAGCAGCGTCTTTGCATTGCACGGGCCATTGCCACAGAGCCCCGGGTGCTTCTCATGGACGAACCCTGCTCGGCACTGGACCCCATTGCCACCCGCCAGATAGAAGAGCTGATGGTGGCTTTGAAAAAACAGTTCACCGTTGCCATTGTAACCCACAATATGCAGCAGGCAGTCCGTGTGGCGGATCAGACCGCTTTTTTTTCCGTGGACATCTCCAAAGGCGGTCGTACCGGTTACCTTGTTGAAATGGGTCCCACCAAAGACCTGTTTGAAAATCCCCAGCAAGACCTGACCAAAGATTACCTGCACGGCGAATTTTCCTGATTCGATGTTTTTTGGGGGGGCCTTTCTTTCTGGTGAAATTCGTCAGGTAGGGAGAAGCCCGAATCACGTATGGCGTTTAAGGGATAGAGCAAAAACAGGACTCAAAAATTTAAAAGGCGTTTTCAATAAATGTTGAAAACGCCTTATTGCTGATCCCAGGGATAAGGCCCATGATCAAAATAAATTCTCCCATATGGCTTGCCTTTTTGGCCTTCTTCTTCGTTGCTCCTTTAGGCCTTATTTCAATATGCTTCCAAGCGAGCGCCTTTAATAAGGCTCAAAAAATCGGCGCCATATTGGGGAAGATTTTTTATAAGAAAGTCTGGGCAAGTTACTCAGATCTTTCATGTTCTGTTGTGGGGCGAGCCTGGGTGTCGATAGATCAGGTCGGCCGATGGCCGTTATTCCGACTCTGGGCCTAACCAGGGATTTCAGCAATGCCGGAACGTTGCTTGAAAACGTCCCGTATGGCTGGGAACCATGGTTTCAGTTGTTTACCTTCGTTGAATAGTATAGTAACGTCCTCTCAGATATCCGCACGCCCACCGGGCGATAATTTAAGGAAAAGTTCATGTCATCAGATAGCAATGCGGCCGTCTCCGGTCGGCTGGGGACGTTTGCCGGGGTTTTCACGCCAAGTGTTTTGACCATCCTCGGGATTATCCTTTTTCTGCGCCTAGGGTATGTGGTGGGTGCCGGCGGGCTTGGTAAAGCGTTGATTATTATTGCAGTGGCCAACCTGATTTCAGTTCTGACCTCATTTTCCCTGGCCGCCATTGCCACCAATATGAAAGTTGGGGGCGGGGGGGACTATTACCTGATTTCAAGAACCCTTGGCATTGAGTTCGGCGGGGCCATCGGTATTGTTCTGTTTTTGGCCCAGTCCGTGTCCATCGCCTTTTACTGCATCGGGTTCGGGGAGGCCCTGGCTGCTATTCTCGGGCTGACCGGCCATATGGCGGTTCAGTTGATTGCCGGTGGGGCCTTGCTGTTTCTTTTTCTGCTGGCGTGGATCGGTGCGGATATGGCCACCAAATTCCAGTATGTGGTTATGGTGTTTTTGGTTCTGGCGCTTTCGTCTTTCTACATTGGCGGTATCCGGCAGTGGAATACCGGACTTTTGGTGAAAAACTGGGTTGCCGGGGAAGGCTCCGCCTCCTTTTGGATTCTTTTTGCTCTGTTTTTTCCGGCGGTGACCGGATTTACCCAAGGGGTCAGCATGTCCGGAGATCTTAAAGACCCGGGTAAAAGCCTGCCCACGGGGACCTTTGCGGCGGTTTTTATTTCCATACTGGTCTATTTCTCCGTGGCGGTGGTGTTTGCGGCTTCCACCCCTTTGAAAACCTTGGCCGGTGACTACGGGGCCATGAAGCAGATCTCCATGTATGGTTGGCTGATCAATGCCGGTGTGGTTGCCGCCACCCTCTCTTCGGCCATGGCTTCGTTTCTTGGGGCACCCAGAATTTTGCAGTCCCTGGCATCGGATAAGATATTTTCTTTTCTTATCCCTTTTGCCAAAGGCCACGGGCCTTGCGATAATCCCCGCAGGGGCGTGCTGCTGTCCTTCGGCATTGCTGTGGCCACTGTTTTTGTGGGGCAGCTGGATCTGATTGCCGGGGTGGTCTCCATGTTTTTTCTGATCTCCTACGGCCTGCTCAACTATGCCACCTATTTTGAAGCAGCTGCCGAAACCCCGTCTTTCAGGCCCCGGTTCCGGTGGTACAGCAAAAAGATCAGTCTTGTGGGCGCGTTGATCTGTCTGGGCGTGATGCTGGCCATTGATTTTAAGACCGGGATTGCAGCCGTGGCCATTTTGTTTGCCGTTTTTCAGTATCTTAAACGGGTTTCGGCTCCTGCAAGGTGGGCCGACAGCCGGCGCTCTTACTGTCTGAAACTGGTCCGGGACAATCTGGTGGAGGCACAAAAGATCCCTGCCCATTCAAGGGACTGGCGACCCTATGTCCTTGTGTTGTCCAACGATGAAGAGCAGATGAAGCTGTTGCTGGATTTTTCTTCGCTCATTGAGGGAAAAAGCGGTATTACAACGGCGGTTCGAATCCTCCAGGCCCGCGGGTACAGGGCTGTGAAGTTGAAAGCCGACGCCGAAAAGGATCTGGCCCGAATGATTTCAGAACAAGAGAGCTCGGCTTTTTCCCTTGTGTTCTCTACGGAGTATGCGGCCAATGGTCTGTCCGCACTGTGCCAAAGTTTTGGCGTTGGGCCGGTCAGGGCGAACACCGTGCTCATGAGCTGGAATGAGCAATATGTTAAAGCGGATAATCCTGTTCAGTTCAGCAGTTATCAGGAGTTGATACGCTTGGTGGCCCAGGCCGGGTGCAATCCCATATTTCTGGACCGGAAAAATCTGTCCCCGGACTCTGAAAGTTCAGGCAAAGACAAGACCATTGATGTCTGGTGGCAGGATGATGACACCAGCCGCCTCATGCTGCTTCTTGCCTATCTGATCACAAGAGATCCCAATTGGGGTGGTGCCAGAATCAGGCTTTTAGCCTGTTATCTTGACCGGGACAACAAACAGATCATGCAGATGCTGGCCGATACCCTTGACGAATTCCGTATCCAGGCCGAACCCAAGATTATCCTGGGGATCAATGAAAAGGTATTTTTGAAAACATCTGGACAGGCAGATCTGGTGTTTATCCCTGTCTCCCTGAAAAAAGATGATGCCCTGATGTTCGGCGATCTGTCGCCTGAGCAGCTTTTGCCGGGTCTGAAAACGGTGGCCCTGGTTATGGCAGCCCAGAAAATTGAATTGGATTCATCTCCTGAAGAGGGCAGGGCCGGTGAACTGGCGCATCTTTTTGACGAACTCAAGCATGCGGAAAAAAGGGTGGAGATGGCTAAGAAAAGGGCTCAACAGGCTGTAAAATCAGCCTCGGAATATATCAAGGATGTTGATGATCGGCAGTTTGATGACCCGAACCTGTTGACTCACCTTAAAGAAAAGATTGCATTGCAGGAAAAAGCCGAAGCGGCCAATAAAAAGGTCTTGAAGGAACAGGCCAAGCTCAAGGATATCTCCCAGCGGGCTAAAGATGAAGGGCTTGCTGTGGACAACGAAGATCAGTGATTTTCAATCACTGTAATCAAGTTTAGGGCTTTTGGGCCAGGCAGTTCATCCAGGCAATTGCGCCTCTTCCCATACCGTCCTGGCAGATCATGGTGCGAACAATCTGCAGGTTGCATTTCAGGCATAAATCTGTCCACTCATTCGGTGATAGCGCCGTGAATCTTCTGGCTTTGGAATCAAACCCATTTGGCATGACATCATCACGCCGGGCCGGGACTGAGAATATGAACCGGCCCTTTGGTGCCAGAAGCGCGTTGACACCAGACAACGTGATTTCGATGTCCTGTACAGATAGATGCATCAATACCGCAACGGCATATATGCCGTGAAATAAACCTGATTTATTTGATAATCCATCCGGCAGTTCAAGCGGAATCACCTGATCCGCAAGTTCGGGGTGGTGTCGTTTTGCCTGTTCAACCATTGCCCCGGAGCCATCCGTTGCCAGCACACTGAACCCCTGACTGACCATAAAGGCGGCATCCCTGCCGGAGCCGCACCCAAGCTCCAGCAGTCTGCCGCCTGGTTCCAGGCCGGACAAAAGAAAATCATGCAGCGGTTTGACATCTGCTGATTCATATCTCTTGGCAATGTCCGGGGAATTTCGATTGTAATAATTCAGTGTTGAAAGGCTCATCGCACAATGGATTATTTTTCAGCACTCATTCCCTGGAGAACTCCCTTGACCTGGTTGCCGTCGGCAAGTTTTCCAAAATGTTTCATCACATCGCCCATTGCCTGCATGGGGCTTTTCATGGCAGAAAAGTCCACATTACTTTTGATCCAGGTTTCAATCTCTTCTGTGGTCGCCATTTTGGGCAGATAGGATTCCAGAAGTTCCAGATAATCCGACGAGTCCTCTTTTTTTATTTCCAGCACCGTTTTTTCAGATTTGACGAACTTTCGGATGATGTTATGGATATCCTCGTTGGTAATCTCTTCGGGTGTTTTGGCCCGGGTTGATTTCTTTCCGCTCTCCAGGGTTATGGGAACTGTGATTTCGGGAAAGGCACCCATAATCAGCCGCATGGTATCCCTTACGGCGGTATCTTTTTTAAGCATGGAGGTTTTCATATCCTGCCGGATTTTATCATAGAGGGAAATACCCATTGATGCGTCCCACCCATATTGGGCTGTGTTCTCTGCCATTGCCTGTGTTCTCCTTTAAATGGTTTATGTTACCTGCAATATTTACCACTATCCCGGTGAAATAAACAGAGCGGCGCTGCAATTCAAACGGGGGATGGGAAAAAATTAATATGTATCACGGATGTGTTCATTCCTGTTTTGCTTATCTTTCAAAATAGAGGCGCCGTATGGCGTTGCCCGGGGTGATGTGATAGTGTTTGAGATAATCGTTTTCATTATACTTGGCTTTTAAGAAGAAAGAGAAGACAGACCGGATGATCTGTTACCGGAGAAAGGAGCTTAGACCGTGGAGTCCTTTGATCAGATTATTAAAACCATTGCATTGAGCATGGGCGCGGCATGGGCTAGCGGAATCAACCTGTATGCCACGGTATTCGTTCTGGGCATTCTGGGCGCCACCGGCAATCTGGTGCTGCCCCAGAATCTTGAAATATTGTCTGACCCGGTTGTACTGTGGGCGTCCGGGTTCATGTATTGTGTTGAGTTTATTGCGGATAAAACCCCCGGGGTGGATTCGGGATGGGATGCCATCCATACCTTTATCCGAATCCCTGCCGGTGTGATGATTGCCGCAGGCGCCGTGGGGGATGTCAACCCGCCCCTGGCCCTTGCCACCGGCATTTTGGGCGGCGGCCTTGCCACGGGTAGCCATCTGACAAAATCGGGTTCCCGGTTGTTGATCAATACCTCTCCTGAGCCCTTTTCCAACTGGGCGGCCTCGGTGCTCGAAGATGTGGCCGTCATCGGCGGTATTCTGGCAGCGCTTCATAATCCCGTTTTGTTTTTAGCGCTTCTGGTCGGCTTTATTTGTCTGATTGTGTGGCTGCTGCCTAAATTATGGCGGGGGATTAAATTGCTTTTTGTGAAAATAAAAAGTTTTTTCAACAAGGAAGCCACCCGGCAAATTCCCTGATTGCCGGCCTTTTGAACGGCAATTGCATAAAAGCGAATTCGTATCGTTTAAATTTGGTTTCATCAATCCTTTTGCCTGAATATTGGAGCGACTAAATGCGACACCGGATTTTATTTTTTACTGTCTTGTTTCTATTCATACTGAGCGTGTCCATTGACGCGGCTGAAAATATCTACGGTGACATCCATGAGCCGTTAACCATTGCTATTTATAAAGATTATGCGCCGTTGACCCTGCTGGATGTGGATGGTAATCCTGCCGGGCTTTTTATTGATATCTGGAAGCTATGGTCAAAGAAGACCGGCAAACAGATTGTCTTTATCCCGGGTGAGTGGAAAGATACGCTGCGTGATCTGAAAAACGGGCAGGCAAGTATTCATTCCGGTCTGTTTTACAGTGATTCGCGGTCCCAGTGGATGGCGTTTTCCCAACCCTTTTGGGGTGTTGGATCATATTTTTTCTATCCCTTCGATTCACCGAACATTGAAATCAACGATACACTGTCAGGCATAAGAATCGCTGTCTTGAATGACTCCTTTCAAAAGGAATATGTTAAGCAAAAATATCCTGACGCCGTCACGGTCTCATTTCCAAACTTGGAAAAAATGATCCGGTCTGTGCTATCCAAAAAAACGGATTGTCTTTTGGCCGAAGGCCCTGGCATGACAGCCGTTCTTAATCGTTTGGGGATGTCCGGACAGTTTAAGACCAGCCCTCAGGTTTTCACACGGACATGCCATGCCGGGGTGTTAAAACAGAACCCGCAATTACTTAAGCTGGTGGATGACGGGTTTAATGCCATTTCCAACAGTGAACTGGCGCAGATTGAGCTGCGCTGGATATCTGACCCTGAAAAACGATATTACAGCGATGATGGGTACAAAATACGATTGACCGATATTGAAAGATCATGGATTTCAGCGCACCCAAAGATCCGGGTGGGTTTTCCGTCTAATTTCCCGCCATTATTCTATAACGACGAGGGTGTTCTCAAAGGGATCAGTCCGGATCATCTTAAGCTGATCAGTACCTATTCCGGTTTGAAATTCGATATGATGACCATCCCGGCAAAAGAGCTGGACCCTTTTTTAAGGGACGGCACAATTGACATGGCCGTCGGTTTTGAAATTCCGGAACGGGAAAACGTTGCGCTTCATACCTTATCGAGTATGAACGTTAATTTTGTCGTTGTCGGCCGAAACGACATGCCTGTCATCAGCGATCTGTCGACGATGAAAGGCAAAACAATCGCAACCGTCCGTGGGATAAAGATTTTCAATAAGATCTTAAACGCCTATCCCGACCTAAAGACCTACCCGGTGAATTCTTTCAAGGAAGCCATAGACGTTGTGGTGTCGAAAAAAGCGGATGCCTTGATGGGGGGGCTTCTGATGGTCGGGCATCTTCTGCCGCGACATCCTACTTTGAAAATTTTAGGGCCTGTGGGCATCCCCCCGGAACCGTATGGCTATCTGGTAAGCCATTTATCGCCTGAACTGGTCAGTATCCTGGATAAAACGATCAGGCTGCTCCCCAAAGAAGATGTAGATGCCATCATGCAAAAATGGTTCAGGGTTCAGATTGAACAAAAGATAAACTGGGTCGTTGTTCTCGGATGGATCGGCGCACTCAGTATTGTTTTTACCCTCATCATACTGTTACTGTCCCATTGGAACAAAAAACTTACCCTTGAAATCAAAGAACGGAAGCTGGCACAAAAAGCACTGCAAATCAGCGAAGCCCGGTTGAAAAGTATTATTGAAAACAGCACCAACCTTTTTTATTCGCACACCTCCGATCACAAAATGACATTCGTCAGTCCCCAGGTCAGGCAATACCTTGGCTATGAGCCCGAAGAGGTGATGAAACACTGGGCCGATTTCATTACGGATCATCCCATGAATAAAAAGGCGATTGAATTTACCCGGGAAGCCATTCGAACCGGCGAACGGCAACCAACCTATGAACTTGAGATGCGGCATAAAAGCGGTCGGAAAATGATTGTTGAAGTGCGGGAAGCCCCATTGGTTGAAAATGGTACCGTGACGGCCATTGTCGGGTCCCTTGTGGATATTACCGAGCGCAAACAGGCAGAGGAGGCGCTTCGGGCGTCCCATGAACGATTTTTGACGGTGTTGGACAGTATCGATGCCACGATCTATGTCGCTGATATGGATACATATGAAGTGTTATTTATGAATAAATTCATGATTAACAGCTTTGGCAGAGATTTTACCGGCGAAAAATGCTGGGAAGCCTTTCGAGGTGAGGCCCAGCCCTGTTCGTATTGCAACAATGCGCAACTGGTTGATGAACAGGGAAAACCTGCCGGCGGCTGTGTATGGCAGGACAGAAATCCTGTGACCGGAAAATGGTATGTCAACCATGACCGTGCAATTGAGTGGACGGACGGCAGGCTGGTCAGAATTCAGATTGCCACGGATATCACCGAACTCAAAGAGATGGAAAAAAAATACCAGCAGTCCCAGAAAATGGAGTCCATCGGGCAATTGGCCGGCGGCATTGCACACGATTTTAATAATATACTTGCCCCGGTTATCGGATTTACCCAATTATCCCAGACTGAATTACCCGATGATCATCCTGTACAGGAAAATTTAGCCGTTATTTTGGATGGCGCAAAACGTGCCAGAGATCTGGTTAAACGCATTCTCCATTTTTCAAGACAGCAGGAACCGGTGTTAAAGCCGACGATGCTCCAACCCGTGATTCAGGAATCCCTGAAATTGCTCAGATCCACGCTTCCGGCAAATATTCATTTAACCAGTGAACTTTATGACGGTCAGGATGCTGTCTTGTGTGATGGCTCTGAAGTCCATGAAATCATTCTAAATCTTTGTACAAACGCCTATCATGCGATCGCCGACGATCAAGGCGACATCGTTATCGGTTTGGATAAAGGGGTGCCGCCCCAGGAATTAGACCTGCCCGGGGGAAAATATTTGTGTTTAAGCGTCAAAGATAATGGCGGCGGCATTCCCGAACGTATAAAAGATAAAATTTTTGAACCCTACATCACCACAAAAGAGGTCGGAAAGGGGTCCGGACTGGGCTTATCCGTTGTATATGGCATTGTTCAAAATTTTAATGGTGGGATAGATGTAAAAAGCAGTCATAAAACCGGAACGCTCTTTAATATTTACCTGCCCATTACTGATCAGTCGGTTGATATCGAAGAAAAGGATTCTGTTCGTCCTTCAGGTAACCCCGGGAACAACCATATTTTACTGGTGGACGATGAAGAAGCCATTGTCGAATTGGGAGAGCGGGCACTTGAAAATTATGGGTATCGTGTGACCGGTCTGAAAGACAGTACTGAAGCCTTGGATTTATTCAAAGCCGATCCGGATGGTTTCGATCTGGTGATTACGGATATGGCAATGCCAAAGATGATCGGGACGGAATTGTCGCAAAAACTATTGGAAATTCGTCCTGATCTCCCCATTATTATCTGTTCGGGGTACAGCGAAAAATTAGACAAGGAGAGGGCAAAGGATCTCAAGGTATTAAGGTTTTTAGATAAACCTCTCCTGATTACGGATTTAATTCGAAACGTAGCCGAATTATTAGAGAAGCCAAAGAGATGAAAAAAGATGAATTGACCATGGACTTGAACGACAACACTGTTCGGACGTTGATCTGTTCAATTCCCCCTGCTTGACAGGGCGGTCTTATTGCGCGATGATGCCTCTTGTGTTGAGGTGCCCGTTTGGGCCTAACAGGGAATCCCGTGAAAATCGGGAGCGGTCCCGCCGCTGTAACCGGGGACAAAACCTGCACATTGCCACTGTTCGTTTTTTTAAGGCGTATGGGAAGGCGCAGGCGTTTGGATGATCCGGGAGCCAGAAGACCTGCCTGAGCTGATGATGTGCTTTATGCAAAGGGAATTGCCGGCGCAGACATAAACATTACAGGGCCAAGAAAACTGGGTGCAGCCCTTCAAGCTATTAACGGCTTGGAGGGCTGTTTGGGTTTTTCAGGAGGTTCTTTGTCTTTATTGCGGGACCGCTGTAGGAACGGTGTGAGTTTTGTGTGGCTTACATCGTAATTTTTATTAACATGTTAGGATAATCAGGAGACGGTTCTATGCGAAAGTTGATTCCCGCAGCAGTTGTTTTAGCCATGGTTTTGTGCGCAGTAAATGCATATGCCCACAAAGAAGCAAGAGAGATGAAAAAAGGCATATTGCTGGTGGCCTTTGGCACCAGTGAAGCCTCGGCAAAGGTCTCTTTTCAAAACATTGAGGCCAAAGTAAAAAAAGCGTTTCCCGGTGTTGATGTGGTCTGGGCCTATACCTCCCATATCATCCGGCATAAACTGGCCGGGCAGGGTGAGATGATTCTTTCCCCGGCCCAGGCTCTGGCCAAAATGATGGATGAGGGATATACCCATGTGGCGGTGCAGTCCCTTCACACCATTCCGGGTGAGGAGTACCATGAACTGACCATGACTGTGAATGCATTCAAGGCGATACCCGGCGGATTTGACAGGCTTATTTTAGGCTTTCCGATGCTGGGGGCCCAGGACACGGTTGCCAGGGCGGTTGACGCTGTGATTGCCACACTGCCCAAGGTGCGCAAGGCAAACGAAGCGGTTGTACTCATGGGGCACGGCACCCATCATCCTGGAAATATTTACTACTCCGCGATGAACTGGCAGCTTCAGCAAAAAGACCCCAACATCATTATGGGCACCGTGGAGGGATATCCTGATCTTGGTGATGTCATTGCCTGGCTTAAGGAAAAAAAGATTGGCAAAGTCTGGTTAATTCCCTTTATGTCCGTTGCCGGTGACCACGCCAAAAATGATATGGCAGGGGACGAAGACGATTCCTGGAAGTCCCAGTTGACCAAGGTGGGATTCTCTTGTCAAACCGTACTCAAAGGTACGGCTGAATATGATGCGTTTGTCGATATCTGGGTAAGTCAACTGGCAAAGGCAATGGCTCATTTCAAGTAAAAAAGGACATTTTTAACTATGCCGGTTGTGACAGGCATAAAAAACACCCCTGCCCGGGTGGCGATCGGTCTTGCCTTGCTGCTGGGCGGGGTTATGGTTGTGTCTGCGGCCATGGGCGTGGTGCGCCTGCCCTTTGCACAGGTGCTGGCTGTGATCTGGGAAAGGCTCTTCAGCCGGGAGGCCGCGGATGCTCTGGCATCGGCCATCGTTTGGGATGTGCGCCTCCCCAGGATTTTGACGGCCGCCGTTGTGGGGGCAGGGCTCTCGGTTTCCGGGGTGGTGTTCCAGGGGATTTTGCGAAATCCCCTGGCTGATCCGTATACCCTCGGCATTTCAGCCGGGGCCGCCTTTGGGGCCTGTGTGGCCTTTTTGTTTAACATGAGCTACTTTCAAGGCTTGAGTGTGGGGCTGTGCGCCTTTGCCGGTGCGCTGATCACCCTGGTTGTGGTGCTTTACCTGTCCGGCGGCTCTGCCAGCGGGTACTCATCCAACAATTTGATTCTTTCCGGGATTATCGTTGCCGCCATATTGTCGGCCGGGATCAGTTTTCTTAAATATGCAGCGGATGAACGGGTCTCGGTGATTATCTTCTGGCTCATGGGTAGTTTTGCCGCCAAAACCTGGACGGATGTGGGGCTTTGCCTTGCCTTTGTGAGTATCGGCACTGTGGTGTGCCTGTGCCTGGCCCGGGACTTGAATCTGATGGCCCTGGGCGACCGGGCGGCGGCCTCCCTTGGCGTGGATGTGAAAAAATCCCGTCTGATTCTTCTGGCTGCAGCATCGCTCATGGCGGCCGTGTGTGTCTCCGTATCCGGTATCATCGGGTTTGTGGGGCTTTTGGTGCCCCATATGATGCGCGGGATTGTGGGGGCGGATAACCAGTGGCTGATGCCGGTTTCCCTTCTGGCAGGTGCCGTGCTGCTGCTGTGCGCGGATACCTTTACCCGGGCCGTATTGCCGTCGGAACTGCCCATCGGGGTGCTCACCGCGTTGATCGGTGGACCGTTTTTTTGTTATGTGTTTAAACGGCAGTTTTCCGGAAAGTCAAAGAGTTAAGGCCCATGGGATATACCTTAAAAGACGTCAGTTTTTCCTATGAATCCCAGGCCATTTTTTCAGAACTCAGCCTGGAAATACGGCCCCAATGCTTTCATGGGGTGCTCGGGCCCAACGGCAGCGGGAAAACCACCCTGCTTGATCTGATCACTGGCCACCTGAAACCCAGAAGCGGCGATATCCTGTTGGACGGCGAAAGCCTTGGGAGGTTTGGCGCCAATGACCTGGCAAAAAAATGTGCACTGGTGCCTCAGGATTTCCGGGTGAACTTTCCCTTTACCGTGGCCCAGGTGGTGATGATGGGACGATATCCCCATCTGGGCCGGTTCAGTGCGCCCGGTCTCAAGGACCGGGAACGGGTGGACCAGGCCATGGCGGCCACGGGAATCAGCGGTTTTTCCCATCGATATGTGACGGAACTGTCCGGCGGAGAACGCCAGCGCGTGGTGTTTGCCAGGGCCCTGGCCCAGAATCCCGCCTGCCTGATCCTGGACGAAGCCACATCCAATCTTGACGTTCGTCATACCTTGGCGCTGATGAGCCTGGCGGCGGAAAGGGTTAAAACCAACGGCTTGACGGTGATCAGCGTGATGCAGGATCTTAATCTGGCCGCCCGGTTCTGCCAGTCCCTGCTGTTTTTAAAGCATGGACGGGTTGTCGCCCATGGCCCGACTGACCAGGTGTTCGCGGCATCGGTGATCCAAGAGGTTTTTGATGTACCGTCCAGAGTCTATTTCGATGAAACCATTCAGTGTAAGCAAGTGATCTTTTTATGAATGTGTTTGAACGCAAAGTCATCCACCTGCCGCGTTGCAGCAAAATTTGCAATCCTCACAACCAGAAGGTTGCTCCGGTTACAAATTTTGCTGCGCCTTGCATCTGGGCAACTTTGCGTCCAAGCACGGGTTCCTGTTTAGAGTCATCCGATTTGAACTTGAACAAAATTTTTTAATTTCGGACAGGCGTAAATGAAGCACTTTAATTTAGTATTTTATGCAGTTTTTTTGTTTTGGACTGTGCCGGTGCAAAGTTATGCAGGGCATGTTGTCACCGATGCCGCCGATCGCAGCATCCAGGTTGATAAGCCTTTTACCCGGATTATAAGCCTCTATGGTGCCCATACCCGGAATTTGCAGACCCTGGGGCTTGACGACGAAATCATTGGCATCTGTCCCATGGACAAGTGGGCCGGAAAATCCACATTTTCATACCATGACGGGCTTGAAAAATTTCTGGCGGCCCGGCCGGATCTGGTGTTGATCCGACCCATGATCGACAGGGCCTATGCCTCACTGGTAAAGGGTTTGGAACGATCGGGTATTGTTGTTGTTTCCCTTCAGCCCGGCAGCGTGGACGAGATGTTTGAGTACTGGCTGGCTCTGGGAACCCTGACCGGGAAAGCGGATCAGGCACATCAGATGATCACAACGTTCAAGGAAGACGTTGCCGGAATTTTGTCGGTGACTCGAAAGCTTCCGGATAAAAAACGCGTTTATTTTGAAGCCATCCATAACCGGATGAAAACCTTTACACACGGCAGCATGCCCATCTTTGCCCTGGAAACGGCCGGCGGGGTAAACATTGCCCAGGACGCCCCGTCCGTGAGGGGCACCAATATCGCCTTTTACGGCAAGGAGCGGATTCTATCCCATGCCCATGAAATTGATGTTTTCCTGGCCCAGAAAGGGGCCATGAACCAGCCCACAATCAATATGATCAAAGCGGAGCCCGGATTTGATGTGATCCGGGCGGTAAAGGACGATCAGATATTCATTGTGGATGAAAAAATCGTATCCCGGCCCACCATGGATCTGCTCAAAGGGATTCACACCATTGCGGAGATCCTCTATCCGGGAATCATTGAAAAAGGCGGTGTGCAATGAAGGGGATTGTGGTTGCAGGCGTTTCTTCCGGATGCGGAAAAACTACGATAACCCTGGGGTTGATGGCGGCATTCAAACGCCGGGGACTGCGGGTTGCCCCCTTTAAAGCCGGACCGGATTTCATTGATCCGGGACACCACACGGCCATCACAGGTGTTGCCGGTCGTAATCTGGACGGGTGGATGCTGGAAAAACAGACCAACCTGGATATTTTCAGGCAAAATACCGGTGAAGCCGACATTGCGGTCGTGGAAGGGGTGATGGGGCTGTTTGATGGATATGACGGCAGAACCGAGGCCGGTTCCACGGCCCAGCTGGCCAAATGGCTGGATCTGCAAGTAATTTTGGTGGTGGATGCCCGGAGCATGGCCAGAAGTGCAGGAGCCCTGGTTCAGGGTTTTGAAAATTTTGACCCGGACCTTAAATTTGCCGGGGTGCTGTTTAACAAGGTGGGAAGCCACGTCCATTTGGACTATCTGACCCAGGCTCTGGAAGGCAATGTGAAAATGCCGTGCCTGGGCGGTGTGGGGCGGAATCAGGATGTAGAAATACCTTCCCGGCACCTGGGCCTTGTCACCAGCGACGACCATGGCCTGAATGACCAGATGCAAAATGCCCTGGCCGATTTGGTTGAAAATTGCATGGACCTTGATGGTCTGATTGCGTCACTGCCATATGTGCCTGCAGAGACGCCGCCGCCCCCAAAAAAGAAACCGCCATTTGTGCGCATCGCCGTGGCCCGGGATGCTGCATTCTGTTTCTATTATACCGAAAATATAGAGCTGCTGGAACAGGCCGGTGCCCAAATCGTTTACTTTTCGCCCCTTTCGGACGCCGATTTGCCGGACGATATAGACGGCCTATACCTTGGCGGCGGATATCCGGAACTGCATGCAGCAACTCTTGCACAAAATACCGGATTTCGCCAGGCGGTTGCGACGGCCTGCCAAAACAATATGCCCATCTACGCCGAATGCGGCGGGTTCATGACCCTTTGCCGGACCCTGGAAGATTTAGACGGAAAGAGCCACGACATGGTCGGCTGTTTTGACTTTACCTGCCGTATGTCCAATCGGCTGCGGGCCCTTGGATACCGGGAAATCACCCTGGGCCGGGATACAATCCTGGGGCCGGCCGGTGTCACCGCCCGGGGACATGAATTCCATTACTCCAGCCTGGATGACCATATGGAAAAAACAGTGTATAATGGTAGTGACAGGACCGGCCGCACACGAACCGTGCCGGGATTCGAAAAGAACCGGACCCTTGGCAGCTACCTGCACCTGCATTTTAAAAGCAATTCGGACGTGCCGATCCATTTTGTACAGGCGTGTTCGCAATACCAGAAAGAAAGGAAAACTTCTCGTAAATGAAGCCCC
This sequence comes from uncultured Desulfobacter sp., assembly GCF_963666145.1. NCBI lineage: Bacteria > Pseudomonadati > Thermodesulfobacteriota > Desulfobacteria > Desulfobacterales > Desulfobacteraceae > Desulfobacter > uncultured Desulfobacter sp. The sequence goes on from NZ_OY762614.1 coordinate 3,508,232, forward strand.
ATGAAATTGAAGCAAAAAGTTTTGCCATCATTGATGCGGAGGCAGGGCCGCATAAATTTGATCCGGATGCGTGGAAAATTGTGCGGCGCATGATTCATACCACAGCGGATTTTGAATATATGAATATGGTCCGGATCGCCAACAATGCCGTGGCGGCCGGGGTAAACGCCATCCGGAACGGATGCACCGTGATCACGGACACCAATATGGCAAAAACCGGAATCCGCAAAGATCTGTTAGCAGGATTTGGCGGCCGGTGTGAATGCCTCATGGCAGATCCCGAGGTGGGGGCTTTGGCAAAGCAACGGGGAGTGACCCGGGCAAGGGTGGCGGTGGAAAAGGCTGCACCCATGATGGAAAACGGTATTTATGTGGTGGGCAATGCCCCCACGGCACTGCTGCATCTGCTGGAGATGATAAACAGAAAAGAGGCTCATCCTGCACTGGTTGTGGGGCTTCCCGTGGGATTTGTCAATGCGGCGGAATCCAAGGCCGCTTTGATGGAGACCAAGGTGCCGTATATCTCAAATGTGGGCCGCAAGGGCGGCTCCAATGTGGCGGCAAGTGTGATTAATGCCATGGCATTAATTGCAGGTGAAAGGAGGTAATATGAACCAGGGTATTTTATACGGTATTGGTGTGGGGCCCGGTGATCCGGATTTCATAACCTTAAAGGCCGTTGAAATTTTAAAAAAGGTGGACATGGTGTTTGCCGCATCCTCCACAAAAAATTCCCACAGTCTGGCGGCTCAGATCGCCAAGCCCCATTTAAGGGCGTCGGTGCCCATTCAAAGGCTTCCTTTCCCCATGACCCGGGACAAGCAGGCCAAGGAAGCCGCATGGCAGGATAACGCCGAAACCGTCATCAGGGAATTGGAACAGAGTAAACATGTGGCATTTATCACCCTTGGGGACTGCATGACCTACTCCACCTACGGATATCTGATTAAATATATTAAACGTCTGGCCCCCCACATTGAGATCTGTTCCATTCCCGGCATTACCTCTTACCAGGCGGCAGCGGCCCGCATCAACACGCCTCTGGTGGAAGGCGAAGAGTCCATGGTCCTTTTCTCCGGTGTCATGGGCGGGGACAAGTTCCGGCAGATCAGCGACCATGCGGACAATGTGATTTTCCTCAAAGCGTATAAAAATGCCGGAGACATTGCCAAGGCCCTGGATGAGGCCGGTAGGGCCGGCAAAAGTGTGGGCATCGTTAAATGCGGGCTTGAAGATGAGCAGATCGTCAGCGATGTGAATACGTTTGCCGGGAAAAAACCCGATTACTGGACCCTGATCATATCCAAGAAAAACGGACATTGCGTTGAATCCTAGAAAAAAAAAGAATAATGGCCTGGCGCTTTTAATCGGTTTTTTGATTACGGTCGTCGTGCTTGGTGCAGGCCTTGCCTGGGTGGATGGCGTCACTGCGGCGAAGCTGCCGAAACGTCTGCTGCTGCCCCTTTGCCGGATGCTGGCCTTTGTCTGCATCGGCCTTGTGGCGGCCCAGGCCATTGATGACACGGGCTGGACCCGAAAACTTGGCGCCCTGGCGGCTCCGGTATTCCGGTTTGCCAACTTAGGCACCCGCTGCTCTGCGGCATTTACCGCCGCCTTTTTTTCAGGGGTGTCGGCCAATGCCATGCTTCTGGATTTTTACAAGGAAAAGCAGATCACCCGGCGTCAGCTCTTTTTGACCAATTTTATCAATCAGTTTCCGGCGTTTTTTCTGCACCTGCCCATGACGTTTTTTATTGTGGTGCCATTAACCCAGACAGCAGGGTTACTCTATTTTCTTTTAACATTTCTGGCCACCTGTGTGCGCACGTTTTTGTTTGTCCTGTTCGGTCGCTTTTTTGTAAAAGCCCCAAATTCAGGGGCGGTTGAGGGTGATGATGTTCAGGCCGGAAAGGCCCAGGGATCTTCAAACGAGAAGAAACCGCTGATACAGACTTTAAAAAAAAAACTGCCCGCCAGGTTTATACGGGTGATGGCCTTTGTGGTGCCGGTTTACACCGTGGTCTATGTGCTGACTGCGGCAGGCGCTTTTGATGCAATAGAGACCTTTATGACCCGGTTTGCCGTGCAACAGTTTGTCCCGGCTCAGTCTCTGAGCGTGGTGGTTTTAAGTTTTGCCTCGGAGTTCACCGCAGGGTTTGCTGCGGCCGGTGCCTTGATGGATGCCGGCACCATCACCGTGAAGCAGACCGTGATCGCACTGCTTTTAGGCAATATCATCGCGTTTCCCATTCGGGCCATCCGGCATCAGCTGCCCCGGTACATGGGCATTTTTTCACCGGGCATGGGACTTTCCATGCTGTTGATGGGCCAGGCATTCAGGGTGGCAAGTATTGTTTTCGTGGGACTGGTATATTGGTTTGTCGGATAGAGAAAAACATAATTTACGCCAGGGATTTACCACGGGTACGGCTGCTGCTGCGGCTGTCAAAGCGTCCCTGGTGTACCTGTTTTCAGGTAAGGTCCCCGGATCGGTAAACATCAACCTGCTTAACGGGCAGACGCTTGAGGTTATTGTCGATTCGGTATCTTCATGCAATGATTTTGTCCGGGCCGTGGTGGTAAAGGATGCCGGGGATGACCCGGACATTACCCATCGGGCAAGAATCGGTGCCGTGGTGGGGTTGACAGATGATCCGGGGACGGTTCAGATCACCGGAGGTCAAGGTGTGGGTGTGGTCACCAAACCGGGTCTTGAAGTGCCGCCGGGTGAGCCTGCCATCAATCAAGGCCCCCGGAAAATGATCCGTGAAGCCGTCCTTCAGGTACTCGGTCAATATAGCTCCAATTCTGGTGTGAGCGCTGAAATTTTTGTGGAGAACGGCGAAGTTCTGGCCGAAAAAACCTTGAACCGTCGGCTGGGCATAGAAGGGGGCTTGTCCATTCTGGGCACCACAGGGCTTGTTAAGCCCTTGTCCCACGAAGCCTACACTGCCACCATTCGGTCCGCCTTATCCGTGTCCCGGGCGTGCGGGTGCGAACATGTGGTTTTGACCACGGGACGGCGATCCGAGCGGTTTTCCCAAAATTTTTTTACCGACCTGTACAACGAACACCCAGAGGCTTTCATACAGATCGGGGATTTTTTCGGCATGTCCATGGAATGCCTGGCTGAACACAAGATTCCTAACGCCACCTTGGCTGTGTTTTTTGGCAAAGCCCTGAAAATGGCCCAGGGGTTTGTTCATACCCATGCCGCCAAGTCAGATCTAACCATGGACTGGCTGGCGGAGGTGGTTAAAAAAGAGACTGGCAACACGGACTTGACTCGCAAGGTTTTAACCGCAAACACGGCCCGGCATGCCTTTGGGATGGTCTGGCCCGATTACCCGGAGGTGCTGGAAAACGTAGGCGCTGCCATGATCCGATCTGCCGAAAAATTTTGCCCGGCACCGTGTCGGTTCAGGGCGGTGATTTATGATTTCCAAGGGACCGTTGCCTTTGATTCGCATCGGCGATTTTGAAAAGGTGGCCCGGGTTCTGCACATATCCCCCGCCTGCGGTATCCCGGTGGGTCAATTAATTAGAGGTGCAGACCGGAGCGGTGGGCGGATGCATCGAAACTATTGGCGCGTTTTTCCAAGATGCTGGTGAAGAAAATCCGTAAAATCCTTCTGCCCTAAATATCCAGCAACATTTGGGGATAAAAATGGGACAGATAGGCTATACATGCCGATATGGCGTGTTCCGGGCTTAAGCGGCCCGGTGCGATGAGATACTGTACCCAGAATCCGTCGATCATGCCGGTGAGCGCAACGGCAATATCTTCGGGGGACATGGCATGCTGATGAGATGGGGTGGGATCAATTTCATAAAGCGCCCGGGCCACAGCCTTCTCAAAATCCTTATCCCTGGCTGTGCAAAGATCCAGATAGGTTCTTCGGCCGGCCGCCTCTCCCCAGAACGCCATCCATACCGCCACTTTGTCGGTGTCTGCCACCGGCGGGACCAACAGAATGCGGATGAATTCCTTAAGGCGCAGGGGGGCAGGGGTGTCCTGGTCACAAAGTGCTTTTTTCCAGGCGGTTTCATGTTCCCGGTACACGGTCATAAAGGTATCTAAGAGCAGCTGTTCCTTGGTGTGAAAATGGTAGTTGCAGATCCCCCGGGAAAGTCCTGCACTTTCTGCCACCCGGGGCAGGGTCACCCGTGCAAGACCGCCTTGGGCAATCAGTTCAATGGTGGTGTCGATCAGTTTTTGGCGTGTGGCCTGCTTTTGTCTGGCTCTTGCCGATTCGGGGCGCTTTTCAAGGGGTTGGTCCATTATTTCCTGGTTTTTTAGGTTAAAAAGGTTCGTCTGTAGATCCCTGTTTTGTATTTCACTTTGTGGTTGACATATACAACTGAACGGACGTATAGTCAATCAAAATTAACTGAATATACGTATAGTCAGTTTGTAATATTTAAATTTTATGGAGAATAATAAATGACCTTTGAACGGGTGATCAGTCAATCCCGGCTTGATACGCTGATGGCACGGGAAGTAAAAACCTATGAATCCCGAACCCCCAAGAGCCGTAAGGCCTTTGACCAGGCAGGCAGTGTGTTGTTAAACGGGGTGCCCATGCCCTGGATGGGTGACTGGGGGACCGCCTATCCATTGTTTATGTCTCATGCCGGGGGCAACCGGATCACGGACATTGACGGCAATGAATATATTGATTTCTGCCTGGGTGACACCGGCGCCATGTTCGGACACAGTCCGGCAGCCACCGCTGAAGCTGTTACCCGCCAGGTCCAGCGGGGCATCACCACCATGCTGCCCACCGAAGATGCCGCATGGGTGGGACAGGAGCTTAAATCCCGGTTCGGCCTGCCTTTCTGGCAGGTGGCCATGACGGCCACTGAAGCTAACCGATACGTCATCCGCATCTGCCGCACCCTGACCAAACGGCCTAAAATTCTTGTGTTTAACGAGTGCTACCACGGCAGCATTGACGAAGCCCTGGTTCATATGGGGCCCGATGGTGAATTGGCCCTGCGTTCACCCTATGATATTAATCCGGGGATTCCCAAGGACGCCTTGACCCGGGTGGTGGAGTTCAACGATATTGAGGCACTGGAAGAGGCGTTGGGCCATGAAGATGTGGCCTGTGTGCTGGCCGAGCCTGTGATGACCAACTGCGGTATGGTGCTGCCTGCACCGGGCTATCATGAAAAGCTGCGGGAGGTTTGTACCCGCACGGGCACCCTCTTAATCATCGACGAGACCCATACCCAGTCTTCGGGTCCGGGGGGCTATACCGCAGCCCACGGCCTTGAGCCCGATTTTGTCACCCTGGGCAAATGCATTGCGGGCGGTATCCCCGTGGCGGTTTACGGATTTACGGCCCAGGTGGCCCAAGATATTAACCGATCCTTTGGACACAAAGGCGTGGCAGACCCCATGGGTATCGGCGGCACCTTGTCCGGTAACGCATTTGCCGTGAACGCCATGAAAGCCACCCTGGAACATGTGGCCACCCCCGAGGCGTTTGAGCGAATGATCCGGGGCGGCAACCTCATGGCTGACGGCCTTGAAGCAATTATAGAAAAACACGGGCTTCCCTGGAGCGTCACCCGGTGCGGCGCCCGGGCTGAACTGCAGTTCGTGCCAGATCAGCCCGTGTGCGGCAGCCAGGCCAAAGCCGCCTTCGACTGGCCCATGATCTATTATACCCACCTGTTCCTGGTCAATCGGGGTTTGATGATTACCCCCTTTCACAATATGATGCTGGTCCCCCCCATGGCCACTGACGACGATATAAACGCCCTGATTTCCGGGTGGGATGACTGTATGGCGGCGTTGTCATGAACCCCAACCGTTTTGCCGGACGAACGGCCCTGATCACCGGATGCGGCAGCAGCACCGGCATTGGTTTTGCTGCGGCCAAAAATCTTCTGGCAGGCGGGGCAAAGGTGGCGATCACCTCCACCACTTCGCGTATCATGGAAAGACAGGCGGAACTTGACCCTGGCAAAGCGCGGGTCAAGGCGTATGTGGCGGACCTTACCAATCGCAATGAAACCGAAGAGCTGGCTGCCGCCGTCAAAGCCGATTTCGGGCGGCTGGATATCCTGGTGAACAACGCCGGCATGGCCCAGGTGGGGGACGGCGAAACCTTTGACCACCTGGCAGGTTTAAACTACCAGGATTGGGACAAGGCCATTGACCGTAATTTGACCACCTGTTTCAACATTACCCGCAACGTGCTTCCCTTTATGATTGTCAACGGTTACGGCAGAATTGTCAATGTCTCTTCGGTGACAGGGCCTTTGGTGAGCAATCCCGGCGAGGCCCCCTATGGTGCGGCCAAAGCCGCCATGGTGGGCATGAGCCGGGCCCTGGCCATTGAAACTGCCGCCTCAGGCATTACGGTGAACAATGTGGCCCCGGGCTGGATCGGTACGGGCTCTGCCACGCCCCAGGAGAAAATCGCGGCGGAAAATACCCCCATGAAACGGGCCGGTACCCCCGACGAGGTGGCGGACCTGATTGCGTTTCTGGCATCGGATGAAGCCGCCTATATCACGGGGCAGGTGATGGTAATTGACGGGGGTAATACCATTCAGGAGTATAAGGGGCCAAGTGATCAATACTATTAAGCCGACGGCTTTCCAAAGGAATTTTCATGGATAATAATAAGAATCAATCCAAAAGCATATTGATCACCGGCGGGTCCGGCGGGGTGGGCGCGGCCACAGCGGGCCTGTTTCTCTCCCACGGCCACCGGGTGATGCTTTTGGACATCAACGAAGACAGACTTAGTGACACCCGGGACCGGCTGGCCCGGGAATTGGAAGATACCGACCAACGGATAAAAACCGCGCTGTGCGACGTAACAGACGTGCAAGCATGCCAAGATGCGGTGAACATTGCAGTGGCGGCCTTTGGCGGTCTGGATGTCCTGGTGAATACTGCAGGGGTCTGGGTGGAGGGCGACAGCACCCAAAGCACCGAAAAAGAGTGGGACTGGGTCATGGACGTGAACCTTAAAGGCACCTATTTCATGTGCGTCAAGGCGATCCCGGCCCTGAAAAAGACCCGAGGGTGCATCATTAACTTAAGTTCCGATGCCGGCGTGCTCGGGGATACCGGGGCGGCCATCTATTGCGCCAGCAAAGGCGGGGTCAATCTATTGACCCGGGCTTTGGCCCTGGAATTTGCACGGGATTTGGTGCGCATCAATGCAGTGTGCCCTTCGGATATCATGTCCCCCATGCTCCAGTACCAGGCCGACACATACGGCAACGGGGATACCCAAGCCTATTTCAAGGATCTGTTGAAACGTTATCCCCAAAAAGATCAGGCGCGGTTTATTAAACCCGAAGAGATCGCCTCTTTTATCTTTTATCTGGCCTCGGAATCCGCACGGCCCATCACCGGCGCTACGCTCTCCATGGACTACGGCACCACAGCCGGGTTATAATCGCCCCTTAAAAATCGTTACGACGGTCTTTGGGGCGATCTATTTACATTTTTTGCCGCAGGCCTTCTCATGCAGTGGTGCATCCGGATCATCATTTTTGATGCCAGGTGAAATAATCGGGTCAGATCTTCATCCGCCGGGATTTTTTTTGACAAAGCGGATTCATCCATGATTGATTCCTTGCTGTGGGATTAAAATTGAGCCCTCCCGGGCTGCCAGGGGCGTTGTCGTACCTGTGAATTAAACGGCAGCCCGAGAGTACGCTTTTTTTCGTTTTTAGTCTTGCGGGCTGAATTGATGGTCATCTTTTCATTTGCGAAAAAATGTGTCATAAATAAATCCCAATCTGCATAAAAAAGAAAAGACAAAACGGGTTTGATCATAACTTTGGCCGGTTTGCGTTCATCTTTTTAGATGATGGGAAATAACGATGTTATTACGAGCAGTTAATGTCGTCGCAAATCTGTTCTTTTGAGTGTCCCATCTTGTGATCAACCCCAATTCAGCATATCCTGGCGGCAAACGCTTTTAAAGATATATGTAATTGGGAAAAAACAGATGATAGATTCAGGGAGAAGATGTATCATGTGGAAAATAACGATCAGTATCATTTTTTGTTCAATACTTTTCAGCCCTGTTGCGAATGGCCTTTGCCAGGACGCTTCCCATGTGATGAGAATCGGCATTGGCAATCCTGAAAAGGCGAACAGTTTCAGCTGGACTCCTTTTTCCGTATTGAAAAAGGAAGTAGAGGAAAGATCCGGCGGTCGCTTCAGGATTGAACTCTATTCCCAGAGCATGGGAACGTCATCCCTGGACATGGTGGATATGGTTCTGGACGGGCCGGTTCATGCCAGGGATTTTGCCGACGGCCATGTCTCCACCCTTTATCCGCCGCTTCAGGTCTTGTCCATCCCTTATCTTTTTGCAGACCGGGAAATTGCCTGGGAGGTCCTGGACGGAGCGTTTGGGCAGCTATTGATCGAGGATATGGCCCAAAAAACCGGTCTTAGGCCTCTGTACTGGATTGAGAACGGCGGATTCCGGCACTATTCAAACAACAAGCGACCCATCCGAAGCCCGGATGATATGAAGGGATTGAAAATCAGAACCATGGAAAGCCCTGTTCACATGAAAATCGTTTCCGATTTAGGGGGGCAGGCCGTTCCCATTTCATGGGGCAAGGTATATGAAGCCATTGAATCTGGAATTGTGGACGGCCAGGAGAACTCCATCGGGACATTCATGATTCCTCACTTTGAAAATATTCAAAAATACATTGTCATGGATGCCCACGTCTACGGGACCTACACCCTTTTGATGAATGACGCCTGGTACCAAAAGCTTCCAGAGGATATGAAAAAGATCCTGGCCCAGGCTAAAAAGGTTTCCGCCGCTGCAAACCGTGGTCTTTGCGTGGCCAACGAGCGTGAAGGAATTAAATATCTTAAAAGCAAGGGCGTGGACATCTATTTTCCCACGCCGGATCAGATGGAGATGTTTAAAAACAGGACCCGAAAAAGTGCTGTGGAATGGCTGAGGCAGAATGTCGGGGATGAATGGGTGAGCAAAGTTCTTGCGGCAACGCAAAATGCTGAAAAAAAGCTGGGCTACAGGCGTTGAAAACCATTTGAATCAAATAAAAGGAAGTCTTTTTTTGAACGCGGAAAACCAGAAGCGATTGAAAATCAGCAGTATCGGCCAGGGCCTGCATCTTAAGGTAATGTTGTTCTCGGGCCTGATTATTCTGGTCACCGTCTGTGCCTGCTCCCTGATTTACATTCACCGGTTCAAGGTGAATTATCTTGAAGCCATTGAGTGGCGCTCCAGGACCCTGGCCCAGAGTGTCCGGATTTATGTCCGTTCCAGGTATTCGGATTTCGGGAAACTGACCGATTTAAATCTTCTCCTGGAATCAGCGTATCTGGAATGCCGTAAGCTTTATGACGCCAACTTGCATATGCATGTCTCGTTTGTCTGTATTCTGGATAGGTCCGGCACGATTATTATCCATAATGATAAAAAAATGTGGAAAAAACAGATGCCCCTGCCCGGGCTTGATTCCGTTGTTCAAAAAGGAACGGATGCCACCATCCTTTCCGGGGATGTGTATCACACCCTGATACCCGTCGAATCTGAGGATAACCGCCTGCTTGGCATTGTGGATGTGGGGTTTCCGAAATCCGTGGTGGATAAAAAAGTCATGAATGGGGTGCGTTATGCCGTGAATATGTTTTTTATCCTTTTTGTAGCCGCCTTTCTGATCTCCTGGTTTTTTGTCAGAAAAGTGGTGGTGCAGCCTGTGAACGCATTGATCCAGGCAACATCCGCTTTTGCCAACGGTGATCTGACCCGGGAAATCAGCGTTCCCAGGACCAAGGAATTTTTAGACCTTGCCCTGAGCCTGACACGCATGCGGGATGCCATTCGCCAGAACATGCTGGATATTGAAGAAAAAAATCAGCAGGTCAAGGCAATGGTGGCTTGTTCCCCCCTGGCTTTGTTCAGCGTTGATAAATCCCGGAAGGTGGCCATCTGGACTGAATCCGCCCGGAGCCTGTTTGGATGGGAGGCGGAACAAGTGACAAACAAGGTCCTTCCCACGGTGTTTGAAGAAGACGGGCCTGTCTTTGAATCTCTTTGCAAACGGGCCTTTGACGGTGAAAAGATCATGGGCTACGAACTTCGCCAAAAAACTAAAGACGGCGCAGTGTTTTTCAGTTCACTGTCCCTGGCTCCCATATATGATGCCGATAAGGCCATTGTGGGAATCATGGGAACCACCGAGGACATTACCCGGAGAATAGAAAGGGAAAAAGAACATGAAAAAGTCCAGGAACAGCTGCTCCAGGCCCAGAAGATGGAATCGGTGGGGCGGCTTGCCGGCGGGGTGGCCCATGACTATAACAATACGCTTGGCGTGATTCTTGGGTATTCCGAATTGATTTTAGGCCGACTTGATCCCGAAGATTCCATGGGCGGCGATGTCCAGGAAATCATCAAGGCGACCCTGCACTCAGCGGATATCACCCGGCAGCTCCTGGCATTCGCAAGAAAGCAGACCATCTCCCCCAAGGTAATCGACCTGAACCGGCAGGTTGGAAACATGCTCAAAATGCTCCAGCGGCTCATTGGGGAGAATTTTGAACTGGAATGGGTTCCAGATCCAACCTTGGGGTTTGTGAAAATGGACCCGGTGCAGGTGGATCAGATCCTGGCGAACCTGTGCATCAATGCCAGGGATGCCATGGGAAACAAGGGAAAAATCAGAATTGAGACCCGGTCCGCCCAACTGGATGAAGAGTATTGCATGGAGCATCCGGAATTTATGCCCGGAGAGTTTATCTGTCTTGAGGTCAGCGATACCGGTTCGGGCATTGACAAAAACATTCTGGAAAAGATTTTTGATCCTTTTTTCACCACAAAAAAAAAGGGGGAGGGCACGGGACTTGGGCTTTCAACCGTTTATGGTATTGTCAAGCAGAACCAGGGATTCATCAATGTTTACAGTGAGCCGGGCAAGGGAACCACATTCAAGATTTATTTTTCCCGGTACAAAGGCCGTGACGTCCAATACGAGGCAAGTTTCAGCGATCATGTGACAGAGGGCAGCGGAGAAATCATTTTACTGGTTGAAGATGCGGCGGAGCTTCTGGAAATCAGCCGGCAGGTGCTTGAGTCCCTGGGGTATCAGGTGATCAGCGCCCAGTCTCCGGATGAAGCCCTGGATCTGGTAGAAAACAAAAATACAGCATTTGATTTATTGATCAGCGACGTAATACTGCCGGAAATGAACGGGCTTGAGTTGTCCAGGCGAATTGGAAAAACAGTCCCGGATTTAAAGGTGCTGTTCATGTCCGGGTACACGGCCAATGTCATTGCCCACCAGGGGATACTGGATGAAGATGTCCACTTTATTCAAAAACCCTTTTCAAAAAGGGAGCTGGCTGTCAAGGTTGGGCAGGTACTGGAGCGTTAACCCTATCCTTGCATGAATAAAGGCCATGGTCCGACCTGGTCTACCAACATTGACCCAAGCCGGTATGCTGAGACTTGCAGATTTCAACTCTGTCTTATTTTAGACAGCAGTGATATAATATATTAAATTATACGCACAGGAGCCTTGAATCGTAACGTTGTGATGGTTTAGTCTGGAGAACGATATAGGGCTCAATCTCAGAGATATTTACATCCGGGAGTATTGCCATGAAACAGAAACATCTTGTCGTTTTGGGGTTGATATTCATTGTCGGCATTGCGTTGATAACAATTTTTCAATCCTCAAAAGACACCACCCAAAAAACAGTATCGCACTCCATAAAAGACATAAAAAAATATTCAGGCCAGAAACTCTCTTTAATGGTAAGCCAGTCCTTTCGCGTCGCAGGCAGATATCTCGCAGAAACATATAGGAATAAAACTGGCGCAATCGTAGAAATAACAATCGTTCCTTACGAAGAATTAGAGCAGCGTATCATTGCCAACCATAATTCCAATTCTTCGCAGATAGATGTTACCATGTTCTGGTATGTCTACCTCGGGCGTCTTGCAAAAGCTGGAATTTTACTTGACCTCACTGATTTTATCGACACCAACAGAGTGGAAATAGAGCCAGACGATTTTATTCCAGTAATCTACGAGGCATACTCATCGTATGACGGCAAACGCTGGGGACTTCCATTTGACGGGGACACGCATACCCTTTTCTACAATAAATCAATCCTCAAACGGTATGGGCTCCTCCCCCCTCAATCCTGGGAAGAATACCTTAATATTTCTAAATTGATCACAGAAAAGGGAAAAAATATCGGAGTGTACGGAAGTGCCATTATGGCACAGCCGACTCCGATAATACTGTTATCAGCTTTTATGAATCGCCTGAGCTCCTATGGGGGCAAACTCCTGGATGTTGATAATAAATCGCTCCTGTCTTCTCCTGAGGCGCTCAGGGCCCTCAAAGACTTGATGGAACAGTCAAAATATGCATTACCAACCCCCATGGAGACAAGTTTTCAAATCTCCTTGGATGCCTTCCTCACTGGTCAGGTTGCCATGGTAGAGCAATGGACTGATCTGGGGGTCATGGCAGAAGATGATTCCAGGTCCCTTATACAGGGACAATGGGGGGTGCTGCCATTGCCGATGGGGGAGCAGCAAAGTTCCCCCATCTTATCTCTGAATGCAGGGTATTCATTAGGAATTCCAGCGAAATCAAACAATAAAGAGTTAGCCAAGGAATTCCTGCTCTATGCCACCTCACCGGCCACAAGTAAACAACTCAGCTTAATTGTAGGAAGCAGCGGCGTCGATCCGGTACGTTTTTCTACAATAAATTCAAAGGAGTATGCCCAAGTTGCACCGGAGGTAAGTCAGTTGCAAAAAAAATATCTTCATCATGCAAAGGCTTGGCCGACCATACCCCAGATGCCTGAGATGATGTTTATATTAACCAAATACATTCATCTATCACTTGAGGGAATCCTCACCCCCGAGATTGCTTTAGAGAAGACGAACCAAGAGTGGGGACTATAGTGGACCCCAATGTCAAGACAGTTTTTTTTAAATTTAAGCGTCATAGTCGGATTTTTCTCGGTGCCCAGCGGAAGTGGAAGCCAGGTCCTGAGAATGGGCACCATAAAAACTGCCCGTCGGAAGGGGTTGGCTTCCGCTGGAGCGGGTTCTGGCTTCTTCATCCCACAAGACTTAACTGATTTTCGCCATAATACACTTCGGCAGGCGTCTGGCCGTTAAAACTTTGGTGAGGTCGTTCATTGTTGTAAAAATCAAAGTATTTTTTCAGGGAGTTGCGCAACTGTTCAACAGAACGAAATTCATTTACATAAATTTCTTCATACTTCACACTGCGCCACAGTCGTTCGATGAAAATATTATCGAGACATCGGCCTTTTCCATCCATGCTGATTTTAATGTCCTTATCTTTCAATACTTTTGTAAACTCGTGACTTGTGTATTGAGATCCTTGATCCGTGTTGAATATATAGGGTGTTCCATGACATCGTAACGCTCTCTCCAAAGAGGATATACAAAACTCGTTGTCCATGGTTATTGATAGTTCCCAGGAGAGAACATGACGACTATACCAATCCATGACCGCCGTCAAATAAACGAAGCCACCAGAAAGTGGAATATATGTTATATCCGTACACCACACCTGATTTGATCTGGTTACTTCAACGTTCCTCAAAAGATATGGATACACTTTATTTTGGGGATGAGCCTTGCTGGTATTTGGTTTCGGTGCAATGGACTGAATTCCCATTTTCCGCATCAGTCGTTGAACCCGTTTGCGGTTAATCTTATATCCGTTACGCCTGAGGGCATTACGAATTTGGCGGGTGCCATAAAAAGGATGGGCGGTATATTCATTGTCAATCAACCTCATGAATTCCAAATTTGTAGGCGTTTCCTGTCCAGTCAGGCCTTTACGGTAATAGATAGAACGTGGGAGCCCTATCAGTTCACATTGCCTTTGAATACTGAGTTTGGAGTTCTTGGGTTGAATCCGCTGTCTTTTCTCTTCAATACTCATCAGAGGTGCCCGCTGTTTTTTTTTAGCCAATCCAGTTCTACCTGGAGTTGGCCGACCTTTTGATATAAACGGTCCCGTTCAATCTCTGTTTCTTTGGTTTGTTTTGCCTGGCTATTGCCAAATACCAATGGAAGGGCTTCTATTGCTTCCTTTTTCCATCTATTTACAAGGCTTGTATGAATACCGAACTCAGAGGCAATCTCATTGACAGTTTGATTCCCTTTTATGGCTGCCAATGCGACCTTACTTTTTAATTCTTTACTGTAGTTTTTCCGTTTCAAAATGAATCCCTTTCTGGTTTCTGGACTGTTATATTTTATCTTAACATCTTGTCCAGTTTTCGGGGTCCACTATAGACTGCTGCTTGCCGAGGATTAAATGAGACTCCAGTATCGTCATAAGTTAATGCTTTTTATTAGCATGATCATTCTGTTTCTCACATCGACCATGATCCTGGTATCTCTTGAGCCTCTCTCCAGAAGCAGCCATAATATCGCAACTCAGGTGGAGGCTATTGTATCAAAACAGGCAGAGCGTTATCTCCAGCAAACTGTTGCACATCAGGCTGAAACGGTATCTTATGCGATCAATCAAGCGCGTTCAGCGGTCGAACTGGCAGCAATCGTTCTAAGCAGAGAGCCTCTTCTTGAGCAAGCCACATTTGACGAGATACTCAACAGTCTTCTTTTAAAGGGGGGGGATTTTTGTAAATTTACATTTTTCATCCCGACAGATCAGCAGAAAATGTATATCTCAGGCAGACCTCCCCTGTTGCCTGTGCCATCTGAATATATCTTCCCAGTTGCAGCTAAAAATCATGACCAGCCTCTCCCTCATTTTGATCCAGTAGGACCTACCAAAGAAGCTGTACAGGATATTTATAGTCCAGTGTTTCGATCTGGATCCTTTATAGGGCATATAGGGGTGTCGATCTCCCTGCCTCGGCTCATTGGCTATTTCAGCGCCAAACAACCTGTACACGGCAGTTCTACTTTTATTCTTGATGATCGCCGAATTCTCTTGGCAGCCCCGCCCCACGCACGGATAAAACTGGTTCAAGCGTCGGTAGCCGGTCAACGCTCGCTTATTGATCTGAAAAAATATTGTGTAGCAGAAGCAGGGGCTGTTTTGGAGAAGATGGCCTTGGGTGCTGAAAATATTGAACAAGTAGTGTTACAAAACAGTTACTATTTAATAACCTATACGCCAATAAAAGGAAGTAAATGGCGATTAGGTATTATTGCTCCCAGGGGGATTATTGCACAAGCCTCAAAACAAATTAAGTCATTTTTTTCAAAGGAAATGCACAATCTTGCAATTGTTCTGCTCATCTGGATCAGTATCGCCCTTGCTTTTTTTATAGTTGTCGGCAACATCCTCTCAAAACATTTTACCGAGCCGATAAGTAAAATGGCAAGACATGCTGGTAGACTAAAAAATGGCGAATTTAATCAGAAAATAGAAATTGACAGAAATGACGAGGTTGGTGACCTGGCAATTTCTTTCAATAGCATGGCAAATGAACTGGAACGATCCTTTGAGCTCATGGAACAAAAAATCCAGGAGCGAACCAAGGAACTATCCGAAGCTAATGATGCATTAAAAGATAGTGAAGCCAGGTACAAAAGCCTCTCTGATGCAGCCTTTGAAGGAATTATAATTAGCCAGAGCGGAATAATTCTGGAGGTCAACAAAGAAGTATGCCGTATGACAAATCACCAACCTTCTGACTTCATCGGTAAGAGGTTGACCCATTTTGTTCCCCCTGAAGAGATTGAGAAAGTTGAGAATTTTGTATTGACCGGTTCAGAACAAACGTATGAGACGTTTGCACTGCGTAAAGACAATTCGATCTTCCCTATAGAAATTAGTGCCAAAATGATTACCTACAAAGGACAGCAGGGCAGAGTGACCGCTGTCCGGGATCTAACAGATAAAAAGCTTGCTGAAGAGCAGATAAAAACCTTGCAAGGTATAATACCAATCTGTATGCATTGCAAAGAAATCAGAGATGATAAAGGATATTGGAATAAACTTGAAAAATATATATCTGAACATTCCGAAGTCCAATTCAGTCATTCTATCTGCGACGAATGTTTAGAAAAACTCTACCCGGAAGATGACGACTTAGGATAGCAGCCTTCTTTTTGTCAACCAAAGTATTGAAAATAACCGGTAACACTATAGAAATAGGACGATTGATTGGGAACGGGGACGTGAGTTTCAAAATCTTTTCTCACATTTGGCATAAAAAAACGCCTGCCCGTTGCCGGGCTGGCGAAAAAAGATAAATGCGTAGGCGGGTTTTCTTAGAATGAGGTAATAACGTGGCGTTTTGGGACAGGCCGGCAGATATACGGAACTTCCGCCGGCCATCACCAGGTAAAATATGAATTAAAAAAGAATTAAGCGCGTTTTTTTCCAATACCTGCCAAAACAAGAACTCCGGATCCCAGCAGAAAGATTGCACCTGGCACTGGAACCGGAGCCGCATCGGCATAAACGATCGCAGCCAGTCCGAAATTTACCGTTTCCCCGGCCTCCAGGCCAACAGAAAGAGAGAGCGTTTCCCACCGCACCTCGTCTTCGAAAAAATCGTCTTCCATCGCATAATACATCAAAAAATCGTCTTCCGTCTGGTCTCGAATAAAGATCTCTGCACTGGCTTCGGCATAGGCCTTTTCCCCGGTGCCGGCTTCAGCATAGGCATAAAGCGAATATTCCATTGAAATGGTCAGCACACCATCCGTTACCGCCTGGTACTGACCATAATAACCGGCATCTGCATAGCCGAATTCAAAAGAAACCGGAGCAAATGTGTCTGCTGCGGCATATATATCCTGATATTCCATGGAGCTGTCATTGATATTGGTTTCGCCCCAGGCGCAACCGCTTGCACTTTCATAATAAGCCTCCAGGGGATCAGTTTTCAGCTGGGAGCCGGTCATCTCAGCGGCCGATTCAAACCGCGCCAGGGATTTGCCACCGGTTCCCGTAAAAGTTATGCTGACGGTATCCCAATCAATTTCCGCATTGGCCTCTGCTCCCAGATCATAGGACCCGGCAAAGGAGAGCCCGGCACAAAACAGTAGAATAAGTGCTGCCAGTCCTGATATGGCAGTGGTTTTGATAATTTTCATATAGGTCACCTTTTTAGATTTATTCATCAGTCTGCGGACAAGCGCACTAACTTTGTGGACACCATTTGAGAGTAGAGCTGTGCGGTTGCATAATCGGTATATGCAGCCCCCCAATCAGCCATTTCAATTGTCTGCAGTCTATTTTTGCCTGCTTTGAATCGATCTGTCCGACGGGCATATCCCTGGTAATGTCTTTTCCATTTATGGTTTCGCCCCCTGGGGCTGGATATGGACTGCTCTGCACGGTCCCAGGCTTCCCAGGCGTCTCCAAGCAAATCTTCACATTCTGCTTTATCACCTGGCGATAAATCGCTTTTCTGGTGCCGGAACGACCTTGAGGCCTTTTTGAGCATTCTCAGGGTATCCCGGGAGGCCGCCCGGGCTGTCTCATCAATGGTGCCGGCAAGTCTCCATTTGGTATATTCCCCGGTCGGTTTGGGATTTTCCGGCCAGTAATACTGGATTGCAGTGCCATGGGGTCCTCCGGACTGCAGATAAGCTGTTTTTTGTTTGGGAAATTGAATCACCTGTGATTCACCGCCTTCACAATTGTTGCCCGGGACATTGCACGTATTAAGATCATCGGGGTCATTGGGAATCGGAACGCTTTTCCATTTCCCTTCGGCTTCATCATACCAGTCATTGGACAGCCAGAATTGTTTGGCAAAATCCAGATCGATTGCGCCAGTACCGGCTTCGGATAATTTTTTAAAAATTGTCGCATACCGGATATACGTATCGCCAAACAAATCGGCCGGTATGGCATAGGGTGCCATTGCCTTGCTGTTGTAATTGTTTGCTGAGGCAACAAAATCGGTCGGCTCATCTAAGTCTCCCGGGTATCTGGCTGCTGATTCACAGGCCCCTACTTCATAGGCAAACGTCTTGCCGGATTTGTCTGCAAAAAGAAAGATACCGGTAACCCCGCCCGTAGGCGTGCTGTTCAAAAAGGCGATGGCCTCTTCAGGAGACGTGCAATACTGCTGGATATAGTGGTGGTAAGCCTCCGAAGTCACGCCCCAACTGCTGGCACAATCCGTTAGCGGATGCGTCACAGCTGCCGTCATTGCCCATGCGAAATGTTTGTTCATCCCTGTATTGTTCGAAACTTTTCCGGCCATGGTTAGAGATACAAATTCTTCGCCGTCCGACGGGTAAGCAAATAAAATAACATATTGTGTTATTTCAGGGATATAACCCAATGTAAGAGAGACCATGGGATCTCCGCCCGTAGCCGTTCCGGTTGCGGCAAAGGCCGTACAGGATGCCATTGCACGGGTGTCTGTACGCCCCTGGGCCAGATGTGTCCGGATTTTCTGCTTTGAAGCTTCGGTCAGGCTTGATTCCGCAGGGAGCACACCGGTCTCCTCCGGATATGCATCTGAAGGCCGCGACCATATTTCCTGGGGCAGAACCATAAGGGTAATCAGATCACCATAGCTGACTTCCACACCTTTATTGCTGCATCCGTCTGAAATCCCATTGAGCCATTGGACAAGCATCGGGTTGTATTTTTCAATGTAATATGTCCAGACTTTGATATCTTTTTTCACCATTTCCAACCCCAACGGTTTGAGCAATTCCCAGGCGGCGGCACGATTTTCAGCAATAAGGCCGGCCGCCTGCTCACCGTACTGAACACCCATTTCATAGTTGGATCCGGATACTACAACCACGGATATCGGAGCCGACAAATTTGACTGAACGGCAAGGACAAGCGGACAATAAAAAAACAGGGCCGCAAACATTGCAAGTAAAATAAATAACTGTTTAATTTTTTTCATAGCGTTACCTCCTTAAACTTGTTTTATTAGGTTTCATGCAGACAAACGCTATGGGAAAAGTTGGCGTTTGTCTGCGGTTGGCTTTCCTCTTTCACTAATGCCTGCAAAATTGCCCGGCTTATTTTATGGGGAACGTTAATCGGTTACGGCAGCCGCGTATTGTAAAAATCGGACATTGATTTCATTGCGCGGTCGGCCTGGTGGACAGGTAGGAGGTCGTATGTTTTTACTGAACAGAGAATTGGGAAAGAAATTCAATGGGTGTCATATTCTGAAACCTTTTGAATTCTTTAATGAAATGCGATTGATCATGATGCCCTGTCGATATTGCCAGATCGGCCATATTGACGGACGGATTTACGTTAAGTATATGAAGCGCCTGTTGATATCTGCTGATCCGGGCGATTAGTTTGGGTGCAATCCCCAGATATTTGATACACAGCCTTTGAATATGGCGTCTGCTTAGCTCCCGAGCAATCGGTTTTTTGGGGCGGTCTATTGCCAATGGCAAGCCCGGATGATTAACAATTTGATCAAGCATCTTTTTATGCTCAACCGGGATAGAAGTATAATCAACTAAAATTTGTTTCAAAAAGGTTTCAAAAATATTAATTCGCTGGAGAAAATTTTTGGCAGATGCCATTTTTTCATTAAAACAATCAGCAGCGGAAGGAAAAATCATATCCAGCGGGATATGGGTGTCAACCGCTTCTTCAATCGAATGGGAAAAGATTGAAAATCCGGTATCCGGCCAGAAAATGGCAACAAAACAGAGGCATTCCGGAAATATATATTCTACGTCCCTTGGGAAAGTGGGGGCTCCGACCAGGAATGAATCGGTTACACTTTTTCCGGAGACCCACACAATGGCACAGCCCTGTGACGGATAAATTTTTGAGTCAGGATTATTGTTGCCCATCCACATCTGGTGATAGCAGGAGACAAGCTGTCTGAATGCGGGGGATGGCAGCCCGGTGTAATCATCTGATCTAAAAGGGTAGGGTTGAATAGGGTAAATACGCTCTTGTGGGTATGGATGAGTATTAATATTAAAAATTGGTAAATTTTTTTGATATGGGCCCATTTCCGCCTTTTCGGTATTCTCATTCTCAACCCGTATAAACAGCCGTTAAATAAGGTATGATAAAAAAACCGGATTCCTGCCATGTCCATAGAAATTCCCCATGAATATGTCAAGCCCAAAACGATCCGGGGCAAGCGCAAGCAGCATCGGCACGATACCGATACATTCAGATCGCGCCAAATCTAAGACAGCGGATGGGTTTTTCGTAGCCGTTTTTCAGGTCCGGGCGTGTGTAGACCAGGCTCTCCATGCCCGGTGCATACACCATGCAGCCAAGCAGTGTAACGCCTTTCTCCACTGCCCGCTGGTGCCGTTCTTCGCCGTAGCTTTCCGGACTTACCCCTTAGGGAATATTGAGGCCTTCCAGGTTAAGTGCATTGGGGCGGCGGTGATGGCCTCTTCAATCAGTTCATTGCCCTGGCGGATTTCAGGCAGCGCTGCCACACTGACATCCCAAGACTGCATCAGTTTCAGCCTGTTTGCATTGCGTCTATAAATACATTAATATTTTTTTTATGAGGAAGACTGTGCGGCACCTCATGAGCAAGAATGGTGCAATTTAAAACATGCCTCCAATTTTTCGGGGCAGCAGGATCAGGGAGAAATACATTCATGAATGAACCGGTTCATGTGATCGGTCTGGGGCTTAGCCGGGCCGATCTTACCTCGGCCCATCTGGATTTGATTGAACGGGCGGCTGTCCTGGTGGGCGGAAAACGGCAATTGTCGTATTTTGAGGATACACCGGCCTTGAAAAAAGAGATTTCGAGCCCTTTAACCAGGGTGCTGGACTTCATTGAATCGAATAGGGGGACTGGGCTTGTGGTGGTACTGGCCTCGGGTGATCCCTTGTTTTTTGGTATCGGCAAAATTCTGGTCACACGCCTGGGACCGGATCAGGTGGTCATTCATCCAAATGTCACCAGCATGGCCGCCGCTTTTGCCCGGCTGAAGCTGCCCTGGCAGGATGCCGCCTGGGTAAGCCTGCACGGCCGGGACAATATGTCGGCCCTGGCAGAGGTCATGGATGATAAGGAATTGATATGTGTGTTTACTGATCCTGAAAATGATCCCTGGGTCGTTAAAAAACAGGTGGATTCCCATGCCTATGCATGGCAGATGTGGGTGCTTGAGAAGTTAGGCGCTCCTGATGAGAGAATCATCTCTGTGGATGAACACACGGACGAGGCGCGGGCCTTTGCCCAGCCGAATGTGGTGATCCTTCAAAAAGGTGAATTGGCAGCCCCGGGAGGTCCTTTGCGGCTGGGCTGCATAGACAACTGGTTTGTTCATGAAAAGGGACTGCTTACCAAGGCACCGGTGCGCGTGCTCTCCCTGGCCGCTCTGGAATTGGCGACGGACCATATCTTGTGGGATCTGGGGGCGGGGTCCGGATCTGTGGGAATTGAATCCACTTTATTTTTGCCGGATGGGTTTGTCTATGCCGTGGAAAAAAATAAAAATCGTATCGAACAGATTAAATCCAATGTTAAGCGCTTCGCCGTGAAAAATCTGTCTGTTGTTCAGGCGCAGCTTCCCGATGGGATTGCAGATTTGCCAAAACCTGACCGGGTGTTTATCGGCGGCTCCGGCAAAGATCTGGATCAGGTGCTCAACGTGGTGGCAGGCGTTTTGAAACCTTTGGGAAGAATTGTTATAAATACCGTGTTGATGGAAACCTTGCACCTGGCGGTATCGATGCTGGAGGAAAAGGAATTTGAGGTGGAGATAACCCAGGCCCAGATCAGCAAATCCAGAAAGATGCCCTGGGGGCGGCGCATGGAGGCATTGAATCCTGTGTGGATCATCGCAGCGCAAAAAGGAAATATATGATGAATAATACCCAAAAATATCCGATTCTATTTACCGGGGCAGGGCCGGGGGCACCGGACCTGATTACGGTAAGGGGCATGAAGGCGTTGCAGGCGGCTGATTATATTCTTTACGCAGGGTCGCTGGTCCCCGAAGCTGTTTTGACCTGGGCCGGGGATGGAACTCAAAAAGTATCCAGCGCCGGTATGCACCTGGACGAGATGGTGGATGTCATGGCCGATGCCTGGGACAAGGGGCTGAAGGTGGTGCGGCTGCACACCGGCGATCCATCTCTTTACGGGGCCATTGCCGAACAGATGCGGTTGCTGGATCTGCGGCAGATTCCATATGAAGTGATTCCGGGTGTCACGGCGGCCTTTGGCGCGGCTGCTGCCCTCAAAATTGAATACACGGTGCCCGAACAATCCCAGACCCTGATCTTTACCCGGATCTCCGGCCGGACCCCGGTGCCGGAAAAAGAGTCCCTGGAAAGTCTGGCGGCCCATAAAGCATCCATGGTCATTTATTTAAGCGCTGGTATGGCCGAAAAGGTACAAGATATTTTATCGAGCACCTACGGGCCCGACGCACCCGTGGCTGTGGCCTATCGGGTGAGCCATCCCGAAGAACAGATTTTTGTTACGGTTGTTTCTTGTCTGGCTGAAACCATGGCGGAGAAAAAAATTAATCGCCTGGCACTGATTATTATAGGTCCTTTTTTAGAGACGGAAACGGATGCCAGATCTCTGCTGTATGACCGGACCTTTGTCCATGGATACCGAAACAAGGATTGATTCATCAAAAAACGCCCGGGCAGGATATCTGCCCGGGCGTTCATTAATGGCTTGTCGTGTTTTAGCGTGGATCAGCTTGGTTTCTGTTCATCACAACTGGTTTCTTTTGCCAGCATCGGGCAAAGGCCAAGATTGTCCTTGCGAAGCTCTTCAACAATGGCTTCGTTGCCCTCTGATGCATCAAGTCCGATCCAGGCGTGAACCGCATCGGTGGCAAATCCCTGCATCCTCTCATCTCCCACGCGAATCAGCGGGCGCTTGATGAGTATGGGATTTTTTAACATCAAGTCCAGGGCCTCTTCTTTGCTGGTAGAGTCCGGGGTTACTTCTCCTGATTTCACCAATGGTGCGGTTCTGTTAAACCAGTCTGCAACAGGCTTGTCTCCAAAATAAAGAAGCAGTTCCTCCCGGGTCCACGGGGTTTCCAAAATATTTTTTTCGGTGACATCATGGCCTGCTGCTGCGAGCCACTTTTTTTGCTTGGTGTTGTTGATGCAACCGGGTTTTTCGTAAAATGTAACCTGGGCCACAATCTCTCCTCTTTTTGTAATAAAGTCTGGGTGTTGATAATCCTGTTCAGCCCGCATCAGTTATTTGGTGCTGTTTGCAATGGTCCTGACGGATACGATACTTTCCCAGTCATAATAGGTATTGATCTTTTGCCCGCCGTCTTCTTCCGTAATGCGGACAAATTCTTCGCCAAGAAAGAAGGTGGCGCCATCATATATCGTGCCGTCGTTTACCTGGCATTGGATATCTTTTCTCAGCTTCCGGGACAAAGTACCGTGGACGGGCATGGATGCATATTCAAAAATTTTTTCCAGTGTTGCTTTTTTCATAGTGACTCCTTTGCAATGTGACAGTTGTTTTTCTATGGAACCCAAGTCGGTCGTCAACTTGAGCTGGTGGCCGCGTTTACGAATCGCTCCCTGATAGTTGTTGCTGCCCTTTTTATCAAGTCGTTCTTCAGCGCTTTGCTAAGGTATAATCAAAAATGATGCCGAAATGTCAAAAAAGAGGGGTGAAATGAAACGATATGGGCAACTACTTGTATTTATAAGTTTAGTCGGGCGTCGTTTTTAAAATGATTATTTCAAATGTGTCAAAAATATTTCCATATAGTCGGAATGATACATTTTTGTGTTACAACTGTTGCAGTGTTGTGTTTTTATGAAACACGTCTAACTGCTTTACCTTGTTGCCGTCATATTGAGTTTTGGGCCTAAACTCTGTAAAAATAGCAGGTGATCGTTATGGTTACATTGATAACAAAAGAAAAGGGCATGATGGATTGGCGTGAAAAAAAACTTGCGGTATGGGTACTGACGCCCCATGGGATGGCCCTGGCAGACCAGGTGAAATCGGCTCTCCCCCATTCGAATCTGTTTGCCTCGCAAACGCTTGGGCCGGACGTCCCCTATACCGGATTCTCCTCGCTGGCCAATGCCTTGGAACGGGCCTGGGACCATTATGATGCCCATTATTTCATTATGGCCACGGGCATTGTCGTGCGAACCATTGCCCCTTTAATCCAGGATAAAACAAAAGATCCTGCCGTGGTGTGCGGTGATGAGGCCGGTCGTTTTGTAATCAGTCTGGTGTCAGGCCATATCGGCGGGGCAAATGAACTGGCCGGCACGCTTTCAGATGCTTTAGGGGCAACGCCTGTGATCACCACAGCCACGGACGTCAACCAGGTGCCGGCCATTGATGTGATTGCCCGGGATCAGGGACTTTATATTGAAAATAAACAGTCCATAAGACATGTGAGCATGGCATTTATCAAAGGGGAGCCCTTGCCGGTTCACGACCCGTTCAATTTGGTATTGCCATACCTGCCGCCCACCCTTATAAATAATTCCGCCATGTTTACGGCGGATACACCGGGCATATGGGTGGATTACACGGTCCGTGACCTTTCGGAAAAAGTTCTGGTGCTACGGCCCAGGATGCTGGTGGCGGGTATGGGATGCCGACGGGGTGTGACCCGGCAGGAACTGGAAGATCATTTACATCAGGTTCTCCAGGCCCACAGGATCAGTGTGAACAGTTTGTCCAAAATCGTATCCGTGGACCTTAAGGCCGATGAGCCCGGGCTGTTGGAACTTGCCAAAATTTTAAACCTGCCCATTGAATTTTATACAAGAGCCGAACTGGACCAGGTAAAAACCGTCCCCAATCCCTCTTTGCTGGTGAATAAACATATCGGGGTAAAGAGTGTGTGCGAGGCGGCGGCCATGCTGGCAACGGGCAGCGCGGACCTGTTGATACCGAAAACGGCCGGACGGACGGTCACCCTTGCTCTGGCCGCAATGTCCTCAACATCATAAGCACAGGCGCCTGCGGTTCAACTCCCGGGATACAAGGCAAAACACTATGTTGAAATTTATTGTCAAAAGTTTTCTCGTTTTATTTATTCTTACAATGGTCGTCTGTCCGGCTCTTTTGGTGTTTGGTGTGATTGATAAACAGCCTGTTGTGGGAAAACCGCCTGAGTTGTCATTTGATCAGGTCAAACGCATGGAGAAGCTGGTCCACCGTTACAAACCATATTCCATGTCGGTCAGGCAGTCCCGGCGGGTGAGAATTTCTGAACAGGATTTAAACCTGATGGTGACTTACGGTGCCGATCAGTTTGTTGAGCAGGTTGCGGTTTTCCCAAGAATCAGTTTGGCGGATGCCACGATCAATATCACCGCCACAGTGAAAATACCCCGGACCCCTTTGGGGGGATATGTCAACACGGCATGTGTCCTGGTGCCGGAAAACGGTAAACTCCGGCTAAGTTCCATCCGTGCCGGTTTCATTACGCTGCCCGGCAAGCTGATCACAGCGGCTCTCTCTTGTTTGGGACAGGTTTTGCTTGCACCGGATGAGTATAAATTGGTTTTGCAGATCCTGGATTCCGTTCATTCGGTTGCAATACATCGACAGCAGCTGCGATTTACCTATGACTGGAACCCCGATGCCCTGAACCTGCTGCATGAAAGCCAAAAATCCAAGCTCATAGCTCCGGAGCATCAATATCGCCTGATTGTCTACGCCAATGCATTGACCGAAATATGCGGCACATTTAAGGCGTATGGTGAGAAAAACGTCAGCATCGTCCAGGTGATCCGGCCGTTGTTCCACCTGGCGTTGGAGCAAAGCCGGCTGTCAAAAAAGCCGGTTGAAGAAAACAGGGCACTGCTGCAGGCAGTTTCTCTGTTTTGCCTTGGCCGTGGGGTGGAGCATTTTGTTACCAAGGAACGCGCCTCGGACATCAAACCGCCTGAACGTATCTCTTTAACCGTCTGGGGCCGGGACGATCTGGTCAAACATTTTTTTGTCTCTGCCGGGATCGCCGTGTCCGGGGGAACTAAACTGAGCAATTTTGCAGGACTTGCCAAAGAGGTGGATGATTCAGGAGGGGGCAGCGGATTCAGCTTTGCTGATCTGGCCGCAGACCGGGCCGGGGTCCGGTTTGCGGAACTTGCCACCGCCTCTGATCAACAGGCCTCTGCAATACAACAGAAAATGGCGGCCGTCAAAACCGAAGATCAGTTTATGCCCCGGATTGATAATCTGCCCGAAGGGATCATGGCGCTTCAGTTTAAAAAGCGGTATTCTGATTTTGACTCAAAGGCCTATACCTTGGTTGAAGATGAGATTCGTCAGCGCATCAATGCCTGTCCGGTCTATCAATAGGACGTGGGAAAAAGGACGTCAGGAAAATAAAAAAACATATTGGGAGTAAAGAATATATGCAGCAAAGCAACACCCTGTACATCGTGGGCACAGGGCCTGGAAAGGCCGACCACATGTCCGGCAGGGCGCGTCAGGTGCTGGCCGCCTGCGATATTGTGGTGGGGTACAAGACCTATCTTGAACTGATTGCGGATGTGATCAAGGGCAAAAAAACATTGACCACAGGCATGACCAAGGAGGTGGACCGGGTCCAGGCCGCCATTGATGCTGCCCTTGACGGCCAGGTCTGTGCCTTGGTTTCAGGCGGTGATGCAGGCATCTATGCCATGGCCGGATTGGTTCTGGAAATGCTGGCCGTTAAAAAAATTGCCTGCAATACCGGTGAGTCGGACAGCCTGTGTGTGGAGGTGGTGCCTGGCATCCCGGCCCTTGCCGCTGGTGCAGCGCTGTTGGGTGCGCCGTTGACCCATGATTTTGCTACGGTCAGTTTGAGCGATCTGCTTACTCCCTGGCAGACGATTGAACGGCGTCTGGACGCCGCAGCGTCTGCCGATTTTGTGATCAATATTTACAACCCCAAAAGCAAACAGCGCGACTGGCAGCTCAACCGGGCCAAGGAGATTATTCTAAAACACCGGGCAGGGACCACCCCGGTGGGTATTGTCACCGGTGCCATGCGGGATAACCAGAAGGTTGCGTTGTGCGCCCTTAAAGATTTGGATAAGGCCGAAGTGGGCATGCAGAGCATCGTGATTGTGGGAAACAGCACCACCTTTATTTACAATGATCTGATGATCACCCCCCGGGGATACAGCAAAAAGTACGACATATGAGCGTTCAAGGAAATCAGGCAAAATGTATCGCCGTTTTGGGCACCGGGTCGGATGTGGGCAAAAGTGTGGTGGCCACAGCCCTTTGCCGAATTTTTTCTGATCGCGGGCATAGGGTGTCCCCCTACAAAGCCCAGAATATGTCCAATAACTCCGGGGTGACCCCGGAAGGCCTTGAAATGGGCCGGGCCCAGATTGTTCAGGCCGAAGCGGCCCGTATCGCCCCCCATGTGGACATGAACCCGGTGCTGCTCAAGCCCGTGACCCAGGTCGGCTCCCAGGTGGTGCTGTTGGGAAGGGTGCATAAAGATCTGTCTGCCGCACAATACCATCGGGAAAAGGAAAAATTTTGGCATACGGCCTGCGGTGCTCTGGACCGCCTGTGTGCCGCCAATGATGTGGTGGTGATGGAAGGTGCGGGCTCCTGCGCTGAAGTCAATCTCATGGCCCGGGATATCGTGAATCTGAAAATGGCTGCCTATGCCGAGGCACCGGTGATTCTCACCGCAGACATCGACCGGGGCGGGGTGTTTGCCCAGATTGTGGGGACCCTGGCGTGTCTGAGCAAGGCCGAGCAGGATCTCATTGCAGGTTTTGTGATTAATCGGTTCCGGGGCGATATCTCGCTATTTAAAGAAGGGGTGGAATGGATTGAAAAAAAGACCGGTAAACCTGTGTTCGGGGTGCTGCCCTGGGTGAACCACCACATCCCTAATGAAGACTCCGTGGTGATTGAACACGCCATGGCAAAAACGGATCCAGCCAAAACGCCTACAATACTGGTGGTCCGTACCCCCCATATTTCCAATTTTACCGATTTTGACACCCTGTCCCAGGTGGATGGATTGGCGGTGGATTTTGTTGAGAATCCGAGAGAGTTGTCTGCCTATAAAGCCGTCATCCTGCCTGGCTCCAAAAGTACCCGCAGCGATTTGAACTGGCTTGCCAAAACCGGGTGGGCCGATAGGATTCACGATTACGTTAAAGACGGAGGACATGTTCTGGGCATTTGCGGCGGCTACCAGATGCTGGGCACCAAAGTTCATGATCCCCACGGACTTGAAGGATCTCCGGGCGCAACTGACGGGCTGGGGCTACTCCCCCTTGAAACCGTTCTTAAAGCACTCAAAACCACAACCGTGTCCCGGTTTGAGTGGGACGGTACCCCAGGACTTGGATATGAGATCCACATGGGCCGGACAGCCCTTGCCGACCAGATCGCCTCGGGCAAACTACCAAACAACGGCCTGCTTAATGTACAAGAGAGAAACCGCCAGACGTGTAACGATTTTGACGGGGCTGTGGCCGACTCGGGCCGGGTCATGGGCACCTATATGCACGGCTTTTTTGACACCGCCCCCATTCTGAAAAAATGGCTTTCCCTGTTGGGTTTAAGCCAATTGGAACCGCCGGTATTTTGCGGCCTGCAGGGCCGGGACAGGCAATATGCCATGCTGGCCCGGCATTTTGAACGGCACGTGGATGTGGCTGCGATTATAGACGCCATGAATCGGGTGAAAGACGCTCTGTAGTTTTAATGGACAAAATACTGCACCCATAGGGCTGAAATGGGCATGGCAATTAAAAGGGACGGAAGCATGTTGGCAATGGGAAACGAGACAATTCCGCAGATCTGAAACCCGGTGGCAAACATGATCAGGCCGCCGACGGCGGAAAAATCAGCAATCATGGCCGGAGTGGTCAATGGGAAAATCGTTGCGGCACCCAAAAATAACCCGGTCTGGATGATAAACTGAGGGATGGCAAGGGTGGCCACCGGGAAACCCAAAGCAATGGCGAAAATTCCTGCGGTAAACAGATCAAGAAACGCTTTGACAATCAGCAGGGACGGATCACCTGTCATGCCTTCCTGCATGGCCCCGAAAACACCGGTACCACTGGCACAGAACAGCACCAGGATGGCGATGAATTTTTCCATGTACTCTTCCTGGCTCAAGCCATTTTTCGGCGGGGTCACCATACTGTCGATCATTTGACGGACAACGCCGGCGACTTTCTCAATGCCCGCCTCCAGATGAAGCAGTTCTCCTAAAATCGACCCCAGCAGCAGGGCAAGTACGGCAACGGGTAAAAATTTTACTTTTACCACCATGGCAATACCAAGCCCCATGGATGCACACCCAAAAATCATGGGCATCCGATGGCGCAGATCTTTGGATACCCGTTCACCTAACACCGCCCCGCTGAGACCGCCGACAATCACCGCCGCACCATTAACAATAGGACCAATCATCTGATAAAACTCCTCTTATTTATTGTTTAAAAGATATATTAGCCCTTGATCTTTATCAGTCGTGCGATCCTAAAGCAAGTTGTTACCGGAATACTTATCCGCAAGCCATCGTTCCTGATACGCCCTGCGGGCAGACCATCCGACATCCTTTAAATACCACCCGTTCACCGACCCGCCCACGACAGCCCCAACGGCTGGGATGAGCTGAAGAATTTTTCGTTTTGTCAGATTCAGTCCGATTGCCTTTGAGAGGTGGTCGATGGCAATGTCCGTATCTTTTTTGGTGATTGGTTTGTCTGGTGTGGATTTGACCGTATCATCCGGTGGTAAAGCCGGGGTTGTTTCGGTGTTGGCCCTAACGGCATGGAGGGTGTTAAGGGCAATCATTTTGTCCCCGAGAGAATTGGCACTGGGAATGGCCAGAACCGCGAGAATAAAGAGTCTGTCCTCATCGGTCTTTGGTTCATATCCATAGCACAGGCCGATTTTATAAATGGTTCGCAACGCCAGCGTTACCGTTGCCGGGATATCCGCCGCCAGGGTAACCGCACCGCCAAAACCTGTGGCGATGCCGCCGGTGGTTGCAAGGCCGATGGCCCAGTGGTGTACATTAGCTGCAAGCTTGTCCAGAAACTTCAGTTCTTTGTTTAGGAGTTCCTGGATTTGAGAAATATTGCCCGCTTTTTTTATATCACCGCGGTCGCTTAGTTTATCTGCGGTTTTTATCGCTGCATAGATGGCGCCCCGGATCGCTTTTTCCGGAATGAGTTTCTGGGTCAGCCAGGATACCGGTGTAAACACCGTCCCTAAAGATTTGCTGATGACACTGGGCTCTTCGGTTCTCCATGCCTGGATGGCGGAAATCTGTTCTGCTTCATACTCAGTTGGTTCGTGTGCCGTTTTTTTCGATTGCATGATTTCCAGGTTTTAATGATGGGTAAAAGCAAATTGACCTGAACTGCGGGCCGTTTCAGATTTTGTATCAGTGGATTTGGGGCTTGTAAAGATTTATGTTTTAGGGCGGTTTGGTCGGGAAATCCGAGTAAAGATCCAAGCCGCCCTATGTCAGATATATGAAATAACCCTTATATCAACTATGTCCGTGCGGGATGTTTTTCGGGCAGGCCGGTCGAATCAAAAATACGATAGGCGGCCAGCTTAACGGCATCATCAATTAAGAACCAGACCAGGGCATATCCCCATACCGCCAGTGCCCAGTTCCATCCCAGCGGTGCCATGAAAACGCCGTATACTGCAATCAGCGTGGCCAGGATCTGGGTGCCCACCACCGCAAAAAACAGAATTTTTGCCGGTCGGATACT